>DASTBU010000190.1:0-4642 GCA_035711845.1 Vicinamibacterales bacterium | reverse complement strand
TAACAGTGGTTCATGCCACCGCGCCGTTGATCCCAGATCCCGCATTCGTGATCGCTGCGATTCACGTCGAGCAGACCAAGAAGCAGTCGCGACATGCGCCCACAATCGTCGCCGCAGCCAGGAGACGGATTCGACGTCGGTCATCGACTGTCAGCGTGTCCACCAGGATCCGGGATGGCGTCCCGAAGGACGTCATCGTCGAAGAGGCGCGCGAATGGGGCGCCGACCTCATCGTCCTGGGGTCTCACGGGTACGGCTTTGTAAAGCGCCTGGTGCTCGGCTCGGTTGCGGCGGCAGTGGTCGCGTCTGCGCCGTGCTCGGTTCAAGTGGTGCGATCAAAGCACGCGACTCAAGCGGCCGAGCCGGCTGCATAGTCGGGACATCGGGGGCGAACGCATGCGCCCGTCCCCACACGTCACATCGTCATGTCTTGTACTCGTCGCGGCTCCGCAGACATCGGCGAGCTGATACATTCCGACGTTGCGGGCGTTGTGACAATGTCTCCGGCCCCAACGCGAGCCAAGGCACTCTCACTCGCTCGCACCATCAGGACCGGGCACACGGCACTCCGCAGTACCGGCGTCGCGGTGGACGCCATCATTACCCGATCAATGCCGCTCCGCTCTGGCAGACCCATCACGATCAGGTCAGACTTGAGTTCTGACGCCGTCGCGACAATAGTGCGATGTGCGACACCCGAAACGACGACCGTGTCGATGTGGCACCAGTTGAAGGCGTCGGAAGGCACTGCATTGCGCATCTCCCGCGAAATCCTGTCAACCTGTGCGCGGTACTCACCGATCAACCGAAAGGCCGCCCCGCCCGAGTACGGCGTCTCGTAGGGGAATCCGTCCAGCACGTGCAGCAGCGTTAGCGTGCCGCCGCTCTGCTGCGCCAGAACCAGTGCCTGCCGGAGCGCTGCGGCCGACGCGGCCGAGAAGTCCGTCGGGCAGAGGATGTTGACAAATGCGCCGTTGGCGTCGCGTGGCGCGGCGTCTGGCACGGCGAGCGTCGGGCATGACAGGACGCGGGCGAGGTCTCTCGCGTACACACCAGGCCTCCAGTAGGCGCCGAAGCTGCGCCCATGCCTTGGGACAACCACCAGGTCGGCAGCAATGAGCTTGGCGTGCTCGGTCACCGCCCTCACAGGATCACCGGTCAGGACAACCGAGGTGAGTCGCAGCCCGTCCGTGTCGATGGCATCGATGAAGGACGACAGCCCGGCGCTCGACGGTTCATTGGAGGCCTGTCGGCGCGCTCGTCCGCCACGGAGATTGGCTACGTGAAGCTCCGCATCGTACCAGCGGGCGAGTTCCGCGGCGTGCAACAGAGCGGACTTTCCGCTCGCTGACAACTCGATGGGGCAAAGGATGACATTCGGATTCATGGCGTGTGTTCTTTCAGGTATTGCGCGACGTGACCTGCTCTGACGGTACGACAGTCGCGGAAACCAATAGCGTCGGCTCCTGTCACGCGGCAAGGCGAGTGACAGAATCCGGTGTCGTATCCAAGTTCAATCGTCCGAAGACGCCTTCCGGTACCGCGAGCACCGGCCGGCCCGCGGTTCGGATCACGCGAGCTGCTGTTGAGCCAATGAGCTTCCGGCCGATGGCTCCTCGCGACGTGACACCCATCACGATGAGGTCGGCCTCGATCTCTGAGGCGATCCTCACGATCTCAGTGGCCGGAGTGCCTGACACCACACGTGCTCGCACATCGGCCTCCGTCCTTGCCTCGACCGGAACAACGTCCTGCAGACGTTGCCAGGCGTCCTGCTGAAGCCGGCGAGCGTACTCAGGAACGCTGAAGTGGTATGCGTATCTCGAGGCGCTCACCGCGTGCGATGCCTTGGAGACATGGAGCAGCGTCAACCGACCTCCATCCTTCACCAGGTGAAGTGCGTGGCCAAGCGCGGCGTCGGACGCCTTCGTGAAGTCGACCGGGCACATGATGTTTCGAAACGATGCCAGGCCTTCGCGCCGCGCCTCCGACATCGGCACAATCAGCACGGGACAGCTGGCGCGCTGGGTCACCTGCTCTGCTATCGATCCTGCGCGGAGCCGCTCGACGCCCGTCCTGGCGTGGGTGCCCAGGACAATGAGATCGAATCGTCCGGCGTTTGCATGCAGGAGGATTACGCCTGCCGGGTCGCCGTGCTGCTCGGTGACGCGCAACCGTACGCCAGCGGCGTCAGCCGCAGCCCGCAGCGCTTCGGTCTTAGCGATTCGCTCGCGTGCTCGCCAGTTGAACCGCTCGCTCACTGGTACGGCGTGCACGGCTGTCAGCTCCGCGTTGCGCGCGCGACTGAGCGCGAGTGCGTGCTCGAAGGCGGCCTGTGCCGGCCGCGAGAAGTCGACGGCACAGAGGATGCGCGAGGATACGGACACTGTGTTCTCCTTCAAGAAGACGGGCGACGCGTTGCTCGGTCCTCTCAGAACGCCGCGCGCGACGGCCGCGCGCTTTCGACAACCGCAATCGAGCGGCGTCCCTGCATTCCGATGAGCGCGTTCCGCGTCGCCCACTCTGTGTAGAGGCAAGATGGGCACCATCCACGCACCAGAGAGCAGAGCTGTAAATATCTACGACTGTGTGGCTTACACGCGCCTACACTGCCGTCAGGACCGGACTGCAGGGACACGACCGTTTCACAATGAAATCACCGGCACATTCTGAAAGAGAGAAGCGGAGTCCATGTTCCTGATTGACCGGCTGATCCTGTTGGCCGCTGTGCTGCTGCTCGCAGGCATCGTCTCGAGCAAGTTCTCGGCGCGTATGGGGCTACCCGTCCTGGTGCTCTTCCTCGGCATCGGGATGCTCGCAGGCGAGGACGGCATCGGAGGCATCGAGTTCGACAACGTCAACATCGCACACGCAATCGGAACGCTGTCCCTCGCGGTCATTCTGTTCGACGGAGGGCTTCAGACACGCTCGTCCGCGCTTCGCGCGGTCTGGAAACCGTCATTGCTGCTTGCGACGGTCGGTGTGATTGTCACCGCTGTGATCACCGGACTGGCCGCGGCCAGCATTCTCGGCGTGCGTCCGCTCGTCGGCCTGCTGCTCGGGAGCATCGTGGCGTCAACGGACGCCGCGGCCGTGTTCTCGATCCTTCGCTCGCAAGGTCTGCATCTCAGGAAGCGTGTCGCGGCCACGCTCGAGGTCGAAAGCGGATCGAACGATCCGATGGCGATCTTCATGACGGTCGGACTTCTCGAGGTGCTGACCGGCCGGCTCGATTTTGGGCCCGGCCTGCTGACGCTATTCATCCAGCAGATGGGTATCGGAGCCGTCGTCGGGGTCGGCGCCGGGTGGCTTGCCGTTCGCGCCGTGAATCGCATCCAACTGGCTGCTCCAGGGCTGTACCCCGTCCTCGCCGGGGCCTGTGGACTGGCCGCATTCGGGCTAGCCGCCAGCACCGGTGGAAGCGGCTTCTTGGCGATCTACCTCGCCGGAATCGTGCTCGGAAACAGCCGGACGGTCTTCCAGCGAGGGACATTTCTCTTCATGGACGGCCTGGCTTGGATCTGCCAGATCACGATGTTTGTGGTGCTCGGCCTTCTGAGCACGCCGACAGACGTCCTGCCCGTGGCTGGTACCGGGCTTCTTGTCTCGGCGGTTCTAATCCTGGTTGCCCGTCCGGCGGCGGTGGTGCCGCTGCTCGCCCCGTTTGGTTTCAGTATTCGCGAGCACGCGCTGATCGCATGGGTCGGCCTGAAAGGAGCGGTCCCGATCATCCTCGCGACCTTTCCGCTCATGTTCGGGCTGCCCGAAGGACCGCTGATCTTCAATGTCGTGTTCTTTGTCGTACTAGTGTCGGCGACGCTGCAGGGGTGGACTCTTCCCGCGCTCGCCACACGTCTCGGACTCCAGGAAGACGCCGCACCGGCGCCGCCGGCGTTTCTCGAACTGCTGGCGCTCCGAGACGTGAACGCGGAAATCATCGACTATTCGGTCTCGGCGGATTCGACATTAGCAGGCCGTACCGTCGAGGCCTTGCACCTGCCGGATGGCGCCATCGTTGCCCTGGTCTCGAGAGATGGAAGCTTGATCGCGCCCCGCGGCTCCACACAGCTGCGAGCCGGCGACCACCTCTTCGTCATCGCTCGAACGTCGGATCGCGGCGCCGTGAACCGTGTCCTGGGCCACGACGAGGCTTAGCGGACGACCAAGGCAGCTGGTATCGTGACGGCCGCTCACGATGCGTCCGTGGACTTCCTGGGCTGTCGCGTTGTTGCTCGCCTTGCATTCGTCTCGCTCGTGAGCGCGGCGGATCGATGACTTCGCAGCGGACATAGCAGGGGAAGATGCAAGGGACCGGGCAGTGACGCCATGAGGACATCGCGGCCTCTCGGACGCGCGTCGTCAGGATGAGAGCCGTTGCTCGATGCGTCGTCCCAACGCATCGCAGAGCCGTTCGACAGCCCGATTGATGGCCGCGTACACGTGCGGTCCCCGGACGCGTATTCTGAGTGAGCCCACTGGTTCGAGACCGACCGTCACCACACAGATGACCTTGTCGCAGCTGCCACGCGCGTCTGTGTGGCGCAGCACGACACGAACCCGACGGACGCTTCGCGTGTGGCGCGCCAGGGCGGCGAACACGCGATACTCGGCGTACGTTCGGGCCTGGGCGTTGATCGTGTCG
>DASTBU010000189.1:0-8135 GCA_035711845.1 Vicinamibacterales bacterium | reverse complement strand
TGACGCTCCAGATTCAGCGGCGGGCGCTCGGCCGCGGACAGGTGCTGCGCGACGCGAGCGCGTACAACGTCCAGTTCGTCGGCACGCGCCCCGTCTTCATCGACACGCTGTCGTTCGGTCCTTATATAGAAGGACAGCCCTGGTCGGCCTACCGGCAGTTCTGCCAGCACTTCCTCGCCCCGCTCGCGATGATGGCCACAGTCGATCCTGCGCTGGGCGAGCTGGCGCGGACCTACATCGACGGCGTTCCGCTCGCGCTCGCCAAGAGCGTCCTGCCGCTGCGGGCGCGCTTCAAGCCTGGCCTTTTGATGCACATCCACATGCACGCCCGGAGCGAAGCCAGCGCGCAGGCGCCGGCACAGGCGAACGGAGGAGCACCGACCGCGGGCGTCTCCAAGGCGTCGGCGCTCGGAGCGCGGGACCGCGTGATGACGCGCACGGCGATGCTCGGGCTCATCGACAGCCTCGAGCGCACGGTCGGCACGCTGACGTGGACGCCGCCCGACACGCTCTGGTCCACGTACGGCACGCACCTGAACTACTCGGAGTCGGCACAGGAGCGGAAGCGACAACTGGTTGCGCGGATGCTCCACAGCGTTGCCGGCGCCACGCGCGTCGGCATGGTGTGGGACCTTGGCGCGAACAGCGGCGAGTACAGCCGTCTCGCCGCCAAACGCGGGGCGCGCGTCGTCAGCTTCGACGGCGACCACGCCGTCGTCGAGCAGCACTTCCGGCACGCGAGCGAGCGCGTCGACGAGCAGGTGCTCCCGTTGCTGCAGAACCTGGCCAACCCGAGCCCCGCGCTCGGGTGGAACCACTCCGAGCGGCGATCGCTGGCCGATCGCGGCCCCGCGGACGTTGCGATGGCGCTCGCGCTGATCCATCACCTCGCGATTGGGTGCAACGTGCCGCTCGATCGGATCGCGTGGTTCTTCGGCAATGTCTGCCGGCGCCTGATCGTCGAGTTCGTTCCGAAAGAGGATCCGCAAGTCCGGCGGATGCTCTCGCTTCGAGAGGACGTGTTCGGCGACTACACGCAGGCCGCCTTCGAGCTCGCTTTCGGCGAGCGCTTCGACATGAAGGAGTCCGCGCCGATCGAGGGGACGGTGAGGACGCTCTATCTCATGGAGCGCCGATGAACGGTCGCCTTCGCTCCACCCGCGTGCGGCGATGGCACGTCGCTCTGACACCGGCCGTTCCGCTGCTCGGGCTCCTCTTCTGGAACCTCGACAGCACCAGCCCCGACGTCGTGATGTGGCCGCTGCTCCTTGTGACGACCGTGGTCTTCGCCGGCTGGATCGTGCTCGCCAGGATCAGCCGCGAGCCGAATGGCACGGCGCTGCTCGTCACGGTGCTGGCGCTCGTCGCGATGAGCCACTCGATGCTGGTCCGCGCGACGTCCCACATCGCGATTCCGTACGTCCTGCTGATTGTGTACGGTCTCGCCTTTCTGATCGCCGCCCTGGCCCTGCGCGTCGGCGCCCGGTCCCCGTGGCTGACGACCTTCCTCAACCAGGCGTTGACGATCGCGGTGTTGCTCCTCTGCGGGCAGATTGCAGTGAGCGAATGGCGGCGGCCGAGGATCGGCGGGGAAGGTCCGGCACTGTTGTCCGCGGTCTCGACGGATCGGCCAGACGTGTACGTCCTGATCCTCGACGGCTACGGTCGCGCGGACGTGCTGCGCGAGTTCTACGGGTTCGAGAACGACCTGATTCCGGAGCTTCGATCGCTCGGCTTCTTCGTCGCGGATGGGGCGCTGGCCAACTACCCCCAGACGCTGCAGTCGCTGGCCTCGTCGCTCAACCTGGACTACCTGCCCGCGCTCGTCGAGGGGCACGACACGAGCCGGCTCACACGGCGAAGCCTGGGCGATCTGATCGATCGCAATCGCCTGTTCGGCGGCTTCGCCGCCGCCGGCTATCGAATCAGGTTCTACCGGTCCGAGTACGAGATCCTGAGCCCGGCGCTCGCGACCGAGCAGCCGGCCCCGTTTGGATACATGACCGGGTTCCATTTCTCGGCCTATGAAGGCTCGGGCGTGCCCGCACTCTTCGGGGTGTTCGGCCTGCCGCGCGGCTGGGTTCCGCTTCGCGCGCATCGGCGCCAGGTGTTGTGGACCTTCGACGACCTCGCGAGCGGAACGCGAGACCAGGACAAGGCTCCGTCCCTGGTCTTTGCACACATCCTGGTGCCGCATCCGCCGTTCGCGTTCAACCCGGACGGCACGCCGCGGCGAACGTCCGTGCCCGCGCTCCTCTACGATGCGGAGCACTGGCACGAGATTGCCGATGGAACCGGCGAGCGCTACGAGCGTGGCTACGTGGACAACGTGAAGTTCGTCAACGCGCGGGTGAGCGCGACCGTGCGGCAGATCATCGCGTCCGCGCGCCGGCCCACCATCTTCTACATCCAGGGCGACCACGGCCCGGCGTCGCGCCTGAAATGGGCCGAGCCCACCGATTCGGCTATGCTGGAACGCATGGGGATCCTGCTGGCGATGAGGTTCCCGGACGATTTCCAGCCTCCAATCGCCGGCGCCGTCACGCCGGTCAACGCGTTCAGGGTGCTCGCCAACCGGGCGCTGGGTACCGCGCTTCCGCCGCTCCCCGACCGCTCGTACTTCGCCAACTGGACCGACACCTTCGACTTCCGCGACGTCACGGAGGCGGTGTCGGACGGGAGGATCCGGACGCTTCGGGTCGCTCGCTGATCTGGGGGTTCAGGGGGTTCAGGGTTCAAGGTTCAAAGGTTCCAGGGTTCAAGAGGTTCAAAAGGTTCATAGGTTCAACAAGTGAGTTCGAAAATCTAGACCGCGGCGACGGTGGAACTGAAGGCCTCGCTCCTCCGCGCGCGTAACGGCGACGGTGGATGGGGTTACTTCGGCGGCAAGTCCAGCCGTCTCGAGCCAACCTGCTGGGCGCTGCTGGCGATTGGCGACGAGGCCTCGACCGACGTGCTGAAACAGTGGCCGAGCGAGAACGGGTTGCTGCTCGAGCGTGCCGGCGGCACGCCGAACTTCGGCTTCCATGGCCTGGCGCTCCTGGCCCTCTTCGGCCGAAAGACCGAGCACCAGTCAGGCACCCGCGCGCTCGTCAACGGAATCGAGCGCGCAAAAGGCGTGGTACTGCCCAACGGCGGAGTGAACAGGCAGAGGAACGACATTCAGGCCTGGTCGTGGATCGACGAAACCTTCAGCTGGGTCGAGCCGACCGCCTGCTGCCTGCTCGCCTTGAAGAAAGCCGGACGAATCGGGATCACCGTTGATGCGAAGCGCATCGCGGACGCCGAGGCGATGCTGTTCGACCGCTGTGCGATCAACGGGGGGTGGAACTACGGGAACTCCAACATGCTTGGAAAGGAACTCCCGCCGTACGTTCCCACAACCGCCCTGGGTCTGCTGGCGCTGCAGGACCACCCGTCCCATCAGGCGGTTCTGAGCAGCCAGGCGTACCTGGAAAAGGATGCGCTGTCGGAGCGCTCGAGCCTGGCGCTGTCTCTTGCGCTCGTCGCCCTGAGAGTTCTCGGTCGTCCGACCGATAGTGTCGCGTCAGCCCTGGTGCATCAGCTTCCTACGACGATGGCCCTTGGTAACCTCCACACCCTGGCGCTGGCGCTCTACGCGTTGGGAACCGATCATGCCGCGCTGGTTCTCTGAGTATCTGCCACGTGCGGCGTGCGACTTGTCACGTGCCACGTGCGACGCGCCTCCCCTCCTACGAGGGTGCCGTGTTCCACCACTCATCCCCGACGGCGACTCCGGCGATTCTGGCAATTACCGCCTGAGTCGCCGGGAGTTCATCGGAACTTTGGCGCTGCCTGCGATTGCCGCGGCCTGCGGGCGGCGACGGCCCTACGACCGCCGCGCCTTCAGCGTCCCAGAACGTTCGGACGTCCTGCTGCTCCATGCGGGTTCGTATCACACCGATTTCGCGGATCTGATCGGGCGTGGGCTGCGGGAGCTGGCGGTGGACATTCGCGGCAAACGCGTCCTGCTCAAGCCGAACATGGTGGAGTACGAGCCCGGGACGGCGATCAACACCCATCCTCTGGTTATTGCCGGGGCCGCCGTCGCGTTTCTTTCAGCGGGCGCGCGGGAGGTCGTGGTCGGGGAGGGCCCCGGCCATCGGCGGGACAGTGAGTATCTAGTCACCAGCACAGGACTCTTCGACCATCTTCGCGAGCATCACCTGCGGTTCGTCGATCTGAACCACGACGACGTGCGGTACGTGCCGCTCGGGAGCCGGTACACCGGGCTCGACGGCGTCGCGCTGCCCGTCGAACTGCTGCAATCCGACTTCATCGTCTCGATGCCGAAGCTCAAGACCCACCACTGGGCCGGCATGACCTGCAGCATGAAGAATTTCTTTGGTGCCGTTCCCGGGGCGGTTTACGGGTGGCCGAAGAACCTGCTCCACGCCAAGGGGATCAACCAGTCGATCCTGGATCTGAACGCGACAATCCGCCCCCACTTCGCCATCGTCGACGGCGTCACGGCCATGGAAGGGGACGGTCCGATAATGGGCCGCCCCCGGGACCTCGGCCTGATCGCGATGAGCCGTGATCTCGTGGCCGTGGACGGCACCTGCAGCCGCATCATCGGCCTGGACCCTCGGAAGCTCATGTATCTCGGGGAGGCCGCCCACTATCTCGGCAACCTCGACCCGGCCAGAATCGAGCAGCGGGGCGAGCGTATCGACCGCTACGCGACGACGTTCGACGTCATCGATTTCTTCAACGGCGCGCGATTGTAGCGCCGAATGTGCCCACTGGCCGGCCCTAACCAAGTAGAAGGACTGATGGTCCTGTTCGGTTGGAGCAACTTTAGTCTGGTTCCGGGCAGAAGTTTCGGTCCGGGCATCGGGCGAAAATCGACCATTTGTTGAGCAATCCGCGCGCAAAACTGTGATCCGGGGCCGGGCACCGTCCTTGCCACCTCTGCCCCGAAATGTACAACGTAGGTCAGGTTCTGAGCACCGGGTTCGGGCGCTCGTGGCACGAGGCCGTGGCGATTGTCCAGGAGTGCGCCCATCAGCTTCAACCCGGTTTCTCCCTGCCCGCGGCGGAAGACATCCATCTCGACGAGGTCGGCACCCTCACCTTCGGTTTTGGCGACGAATCCTCGGACAATCCGGTTGCAGCCCTGGCGGCGCTGCTCGACAGCCTGCTGAACGGTGTGGAGGCTCCCTCCTCGCTCCGGGATCTGGTGCGCGAAAATGCGGGCCGGAATCCGGCCCACTCCAACGTGGCGAGCTTCAGCCAGGCGCTCTCGTTCTTCGAGCGCCCGAACCGCGTGAACGATATACGCGCGGTTGCCGGACGCCTGCGGGGATTCCGCGAGGCGAACTCCGCGGAACAGGAGTTCGCGCGGCTGCGTGAAAAGGTAGCGAAGGCGGGAGAGCCGGAAGAAGACAAGACGGAGAAGAAAGAAAAAAAGGTCCGGCAGGAGCCCAGACTGTCCAGGCGCCAGCAGGCCGCTGTCGTGGCGCTGGTCGCGCTGGCACTCTTCGGGACGCTCGGCTTCCGCGCAGGGCTTCACCACAATGTCGGAGTGATTGCCGGCACGCTCGAGGGAGGCGTTCAGGACGTGGTTTCGGCCGGCCTCGAGCAGCTCGGTGTGTCCAAGGCGCCGTCGGCGACTAGTGATTCGCCTGATCCGGCGGCAAAGCCTCCGGCGCCAGAGCCTGTCGAAGCCGGTCGGCCCAGCCGGGGGGAGGGGAAGCCGATCGTCCGGCAAAAGACGACATCGGAGGCGAAGATATCTGAGCGGTCTGGGACGTTTGAGCCGGGTACCCCGAGATCCACTAGCGGGACGGGCGCCGCCGGGCGGCCCAGCGTGGCCCAACCCGCCTCCGACCACCGTCCGGACCGGGGATTCCCCGCCCTGTCGCCAGTCGTGCCGCCCCTGCCAGTGCGGCCCTCCGAGGTGGCTACGACGATCACCCCCTCCGCGCTGCCGGCTCCGGCCCCCAAGATCGCGGCGCCGCGAGCGCCGGCTCGTCCTGCACCGGATGAAGTGTTTTCGAGCGAGAACCCCGAGGTACAGGCCCCGGTTCTCGTCAGGCCGCAGCTTCCGAAGAAGCCGGCTCCCGGCGACGACACGGGCATTTTCGAGATGATCGTCGACGAGAACGGCGACGTTGCGCTCGTCAACCTGATTTCGCCGCGGCGGGACTTCCACGACCGGATGCTGGTCGCCGCGGCCAAGGCCTGGAAGTTCAAGCCCGCCACGCTCGACGGGCAGCCGGTCAAGTACCGGATCCGGATCCCGATCATCCTGACCGAGATGCCGGGGAGGTCGTAGGCGCGGCTGCCGGGCTCGTGAAAGCGCATTTTCTTGGTCCGTTGCTGAAGCGATCCGGGGGACCGTTCCGGCTCTTGAACGAGCGCACCGGCCGTCCTGTCGCCACGACGATCGAGGGGGCGTTCGACTCCGCTTCCCGCAAGCGCGGGCTGCTCGGTCGCGAGTCGCTGCCACCGGGACAGGCGCTGATCATCGCTCCCTCGAACATGGTACACACGTTTTTCATGCGGTTCCCGATCGACATCCTGATCGCGACTCGCGAGGGCCGCGTGGTGAAGGCGCGGCAGAACGTTCCCGCCCGGCGGATCGTCGGGGCCCTTCGTGGCTTTGCGGTTATCGAGATGGCAGCCAACGAGTTGCAGCGATCGGGGACGGTGAGAGGCGACCGCCTGGTGGTCGCCGGGTGAGTTTCTTCAGGTGAGCATCCCTTAGTTTGCTCATGGCCAGAGATTCCGGGGGATGCACCAGCGGGCCTTTTGGTAGAGTTCCTTGTAAGTAGCAGTAGCAATAGGGCTTATGTGTTGGTGCCAGGGCCTCGAGCGGCGCGGCACCCTCCTTGCCAACTCTTCTGAATCCAACGCACCGGCGCAGCCAGACAGGGACTGCGACGGCTCAACGTTTCGAGGTGCACATGTCAGGTCGGCGGTCTCACCCCAGGTTTGCTGTCGCGACACCCTGGGACGGTGCGATGAGGGTGCTGCGGGATGTAGTGGTGGACAGGGTCGATCGCGAGGAGCTCATGGCCGTCAGCCACGCGCCCGCGATTGCCGGCGAGGACATGTCGCTGGACCTTGTGGGAGCGGGCAAGGCCATCGAGCTGCGCGTGCGGGTGCTCGACAGCCGCCCGGTGATTATCGAGGGCGCGGTACGCCATCGGATCCGGCTCGCGGTGCTCCTGCCGGCGGCGTCGATCGACTTGCCGTCCCCGGCGGCGATGAACGTGTCGGCCTCGCCAGTGATGAACGTGATGCCCGACGCCGAAGCCGAGGCTGTCTGATGCTGGACGCCCTCGATGCGATTTTGAAAGCCAACGATCTCGTGGCCGTGCTCGGACGGGAAGTGTCGGTCCGGCTCGTGGACATCAGCGGTTCGGGGTGCCTGCTGGAGAGCGGGAGCCGCCTCGACGAGGGCACCACCGGATCCCTGCGGGTGAGTTTCGAAGGGCTGGAGTACGCCGACGACGTGCGCATCATGCGCTGCCGACCCAGCGAAGGTTCCAGCAGTCTGTATTATCTTGGCGCCGAGTTTCTCTGGACGACGAGCCCCGGCGATCGGTCGCTGCGGCGCGTCCTCGCGTCTCTACAGGCGACGGCGGTGAAGGCCGGGAAATTCGAGGCGCCTCGAATGTGAGTTTCGCCAGTCAGGCCTGGCGATACGCCGCGAATCGGAGCACAGTCGATTCGACGGCGGCCTGAACGAAGGTCTGTGCCCGCCTCCGCCGAAGTCGGCGAGGCAAGCAGCGCGATCGTGCAAGAGCTCGCTGTCAAGCGCCAAATACTGGTGACAAGAACGCGAAACAGCGTTCGCAAGGGCAGACAGACTCTGCGCGCATCGCACCCGTCAACTCGTTCGTTCAACTCGTGAGGAGCTAGAGGACACCATGAAGAATCTGTTTGCCCGTTTCGTACGTGAGGAGGAAGGCCAGGACATCATCGAGTATGCGTTGCTGGCGGCGTTCATCTCGGTCGTGGCATGGCTGATCCTGCAGGCGATCGGTCAGGACGTCGTGACGATGTACACGAACGTCAAGCAGGCGACCGGCGACGCGGCAGGTGCCGGCGGCTCCTAAGCCTCCAAAGCGAGCGAGCTGCCTTCGGGCAGCTCGCTCGGCACC
>DASTBU010000188.1:0-13334 GCA_035711845.1 Vicinamibacterales bacterium | reverse complement strand
CGACACGCCCGCCCCGGCGGGAGTCGCAGATCTGATTGGGAGCATCGCCTTGCGGTGCCGCTCGTGGAGGGCCCTTCGCGGCGTCGGCCGGCTCAGACTCGGTCGTCCTTCCGTCGCTTCCCACTGATCCCAGCGACTGTCCGGCGATATGCCGGGGCGGCCGTGACGTCTCGCGGCTCCCGCTTCGCTGCGCGGAAAAACGGCTCTTCGCGGATGGCCTGACGATGGCGGCTCCGGCTGGGGCTACGCCCAAGCCGGCGCCCAATCAGGTGGGCGATCGGGTTCTATGTGAGCCGGTGGCGAATCAGCGCCTCCGCCGGTAGGTGCCGCTACGAGCCGTTTTACTGCATTCACGATCGCGCAGCTCAGAGGTCGCCGCGATCCGCCACGCCCGCCCCGGCGGGAGTCGCAGATCTGATTGGGAGCATCGCCTTGCGGTGCCGCTCGTGGAGGGCCCTTCGCGGCGTCGGCGCGGTTGGCATGCGCCGGGGCTGTTGAAGCAGGGTTATGGTCAGGTTGTTCGTGACGATCGTGGCGGTAGCGGCGCATTTGGCGTCGGGGCCCCGCTTCTCCATCTGCGGCAGGAGGGTGCACCCGGCGCCCGAAGACTGGCCCCGGTCAAAGTCCGAACAGTCGCTGTCCGCCAGCATCCGCGAACGCGAGACAGGCATCACGATATCGCTCTGCCGCACGGTCGCACAGACGATCGAACGCCGGCAGCGTCCTGAGGGAATCGACGTCGGGATCACGCTTCAGCAACCGGTAGTGAACGAATCCGTCGTCCAGGCAGCGGTTCAGCCCCGCGAGGACGCACTCGTGATCGCCGAATCGAGCCAGGTTCGTCGCGACGTCGAGGGCCGCGGGGCTTCGGTCCCGAAGGCGAGGCTCGGACGCCGAGTAGAATAGCGGCCAAAGTTCGTCGGTCGCCGAGTCCAGTGCGATGGACGAACTGTTGAGAGATGCGCCAGACCCCGACACTGCTCGAAACCGCGCTCCAGCACGACCGGCGCGTGATGCTGTTCGTGCTCGTCGCGATCCCTCTTGCCTCGTGGACATGGATCGTGCTGATGGCGCGTGACATGTACGGCACCATGGACGGCGCGTCCGCCTGGATGATGACCAGCGTATGGGACTGGCCGCACATCCTGGTGCTCTGGGTCATGTGGGCTGTGATGATGACGGCGATGATGCTGCCAACCGCCACGCCGCTGATCCTGCTCTACGCGGCGGCGGCACGAAGGAGCGCGGAGGCTGGCAGCGCCGCGCGGCGGGTGTACGCGCTCGCCGCGGGGTACGTTTTGATGTGGGCGCTATTCAGCCTCATGGCCACGGCACTCCAACGCATCCTCGCATCGGCGCGTGTGCTGACCCCGATGATGGAGCCGGCAACACCGGCTGCCGGCGCCGTCGTGCTGGCCATCGCCGGAGCGTACCAGCTCACCCCACTGAAGCGCGCCTGCCTGCGCGCCTGCCGATCGCCTCTTGGATTCATGCTGCAGCGATGGCGTGGCGGCGCCGCTGGCGCGTTCCGCTTGGGCATGGATCACGGCGCGCACTGCCTTGGCTGCTGCTGGGCGTTGATGCTGATCCTCTTTGCCGGCGGCGTGATGAACCTCATGATCATCATCACGCTCACTGTGTGGGTACTGGTGGAAAAGATCGCGCCATTCGGCGAACGCACCCCGACTGCGAGCGGGTTCGCGCTGCTCGCGATCGCCCTCTGGATGGCTGTGGGCTGAGCGGAGCCGTGGGACGCCTGGAATTACGCGCTCGCCCAGGTGAACGGTGCGTACTGACCGTTGTTCTGGCCGCCCGTATCGCTCCATGAGAGCCCGAACGCCTTCACCTGGCTGTGAACCGCATGCGCCAGCCAGAAGTTGCTGCTGGCAGGATGGCCCGTGTTCGCCAGTTGGAGGGGCTCCGTCGCTGTGGGGTCGATGCCCATCGCCGGTTCGGCCGACATGCGCACAAAAGTCGATGCGTTGACAGACCACCTCACGCCGTCCCGCTCGAACCGGATCGGCGCAGATTCGACGCCGACGAAGTTCGTAATCAGCCCGGACAACGCCGCCATCGGACCGCCCGCCGCGCCGCTCGCAACCGCCACAATCGCGTCGCGCTGGGCCGTGCTGGCGCGCTCGTCCACGATGACGCCTGCGGACCAGTTGCCTTTCCCCATTTCCTCAGGCGTGAAGCCGATGATCATGAAACCGAGCCCGTCGAGCGGAACCTCACCGAATTTCCCCTGTTCAATCTTGAAGCCCATCGCAAATGTGCAGGAGCCCTTGCTCGGCGTCGCTGTCAGCTGGGTAAGAACGCAGGGACAGACGAAGTCGCAGCTGCACGTCTCGTAATACTGGCCCGCGACCTTCCACGCCGGTGTTGCCACGCTACACCTCCTTCGTAGTGAACGAGGAGATTATAGCCTTCGCGCAGATCGAGGGCACGATTCTGACGCTCGCGGGCGGCGTTCGCTTCGTCCGCGATGGCTCTGCTGCTGAACCGCGTGTAACGCCGCTGATGTTGCCGTGAGTTCGGGTACCACGCGCCGATGTCGGTCAGGGCCGACGACTGTCCGCCAGTAATCCGCTCGGTGGTAGGCGTGAGCGTATGATCGGGAGGCTCATTGCGAGAGTGCTGTCTGGCGATTCGACGCAGTTGGTCAATAGACGAGCTCGAACGCACCACTTCGTGCCGTCCGGTGTCGCTTGATTGGTGGTGTGGGCCTCATCCTGACCGTTATCTAGCCTGTGCTCGCACTGAGGAGGTGGATCATGAATAGCTCCAAATCGCTCGCCGTCGACATCGTGAGCGCACGTCCCGGAGGGGCGTTTTTTCACGCGGCGAAGCGGGAGATTTCCCAGACGAGCGGCCTGGTCCGGCGAGTCGATGATAGAGACCGCCGAGTCTGACGCGTCAGCCGAGCAGTTGCACATCTTTCGATATCATCGACCGATATGTCCACCGTCTCGACATCGGATCTGGCCATCCGCCTGGCGACGAACGCAGACGAGGAAACGCTTTGGAAGCTGGCGGCGAGGCTTGCCCTGTTCGAGCTGCCGGCGTGGCGAACGGCGGAGGAGATTGCCGGCGCCGATGCGCGCGGCATGATCGCGGCTGTCCGGGCCGGGCAACCCCACGACCAGGTGTTCATCGCGGAACGCCAGGGCACTGCGGTGGGATGTCTCCACGTCCTGTCCTCGTCCGACTTCTTCGGCCGGCATCATGCGCACATTTCGGTGATTGCCACGAGCGAGGCCGCGGAAGGCACCGGCGTCGGCCGGGCGTTGATGGTGTATGCGGAAGACTGGGCGAGGAAGCGCCACCTTCCGCTGTTGACGCTGCACGTCTTCGCCGCGAACACGCGCGCGCGGCGGTTCTACGAAAAGGCGGGGATGGCGCCGGAGTTCCTCAAATACGCGAAGGCCCTGTGAAGGGGTCACGAGCCGTCAGTCCGAGCAGCGTCGTCAGCGCCACACGCCGATACATCCGATAATCTCCGCGCCGAGTTATCGGTCAGACCACCTCCGCCCGCCAGCGCCGGGCCGCGAGCCACGGACCACGGGCCAGGGACAACGGACGACGGTTATCACGATGAACGGATGACGCGATGAACACGATGAAAGCGTTGCAAAGGCTTTCATCGTGCCCATCGTTCCATCGTGTCCATCGTGAATACCGCAGGCGCGTGTCTGCAGCGGACGGCGGACCTACGGGACCACGGACGACGGTTATCACGATGAATGGATGACGCGATGAACACGATGAAAGCGTTGCAAAGGCTTTCATCGTGCCCATCGTTCCATCGTGTCCATCGTGAATACCGCAGGCGCGTGCCTGCCGCTGACGGCGGCTAGGGAACTGTCCCTCTCAGCGTTTTCATGTCCATGTTCCACATGATGAACGAATAGATATCGGCCACCGTCTCGAGCTGCTTTCTCAGGTTGCTCGCGCCGTGGCCCGACTTCGTATCGATCCTGATCAGCAGCGGTGTGCCAGGCGCCGCGAGCTCCTGCAGCGTGGCCGCGTACTTGAACGAGTGCGCGGGGACGACGCGGTCGTCGTGATCCGCGGTCGTGATCAAGGTCGGCGGGTACTTCGCACCCTTCTTGATGTTGTGCAGGGGCGAGTAGGCGTAGAGCGCCTTGAACTCCTCGGGGTTGTCGCTCGAGCCGTAGTCCGCGATCCAGTTCCAGCCGATCGTGAACTTGTGGAACCGCAGCATGTCCATGACGCCGACCTGCGGGATGGCGACGCCGAACAGCTCCGGACGCTGGTTCATCACCGCCCCCACGAGCAGCCCGCCGTTCGAGCCGCCCTGGATCGCGAGCTTCGGCGTGGAGGTGTACTTGTTGGCGATCAGCCACTCGGCGGCCGCGATGAAGTCGTCGAACACGTTCTGCTTGTGCTGCTTCATCCCCGCCTTGTGCCAGGCCTCGCCGTACTCGCCGCCGCCGCGCATGTTGGCGGACGCGTAGACAAAGCCCTGCTCGAGCAGCGCCAACCGCGCGGCGCTGAACGTGGGCGCCTGCACGACGTTGAAGCCGCCGTAGCCATAGAGCAGCGTCGGGTTGTTGCCATCGAGCTTCAGGCCCTTCCTGTAGACGAGGAACATCGGCACCTTCGTGCCGTCCTTGCTCGGGTAGAAGACCTGCTTCGTCTCGAACGCGGTCGGATCGTAGCCGGGCACCTTCGGCGCGCGGAACACGGTGCTCTTCATTGTCGCGATGTCGTAGCGGTAGATCGTCGGCGGCACGTTGAGCGAGTTGAACGTGTAGAAGACGAACTTCGCGTCGCGCTCGCCGCCGAAGCCGCCGGCGATGCCGGGCCCCGGCAGCGCGATCTCGTTCTCCAACTTGCCGTTGAGGCCGTGGACCGCGGCACGTGTCGTGACATCCTTGAGGTAGGTCACGAACAGCTTCCCTCCCGCGGTGCTTGCGCCCTGCAGCGGCTCCGGCTTCTCGGCCAGCACCGTCGTCCAGCTCCCCTCAGCCGGATTGGCCGGGTCTATGAGAACGACTCGGCTGTTCGGCGCGTTGTGGTTGGTGGCGACCAGCAGCTTGTCGCCCACGTTGTCGATGACGTCGAACGTGCTGTCGCCGATTTCCGCCACGACCGGACGGAATTCCTTGTCGCCCTTGGAGAGATCCCGAATGAAGAGCGCGTTGCCGTCCTTGCCCTTGCCGCGCTCGGAGATGCTGAGGAGTGCAAACCGCTCGTCCTCGGTGGTGCCGACGAAGTGGAAGCGCTGCGGGTTGGCGGCGTCCTGGTAGACCAGTTCGTCCTGCGACTGCGGCGTGCCGACGCGGTGGTAGTAGACCTGATGGTTCTCGTTGATCGAGGCCTTTTCCTTCCCCTTCTCGGGGGCCGGATAGCGGCTGTAGTAGAACCCGTTCCCCTGCCAGGCGGCGCCGGACACCTTGACCCACTCGACGCTGTCGTCGAGCGTCTTCTTGGTCGCCAGCTCCATCACCTTGAATTCCTGCCAGTCCGAGCCGCTGCGCGAGATGCCGTAGACGGCGTACTTCGCGTCCTTCGACGGCGCGAACGCCGCCAGCCGCGATGTGCCGTCCTCGGACCACTTGTTGGGATCGATCAGCTCCTCGGGCTCGGCGTCCAGCCCCTTCTGGATGTAGAGAACGCTCTGGTTCTGCAGCCCTTCGTTCTTGCTGAAGAAGAAGTACGGGCCCTTGCGCGACGGCGCCGAGTATTTCTCGTAATCGTTGAGCTTCTCGATCCGGTCGAGCAGCGCCGCGCGGTAGGGGATCTTCTCGAGGTAGCCGAACGTGATCTTGTTCTGCGCCTCGACCCACGCCGCGGTCTCCGCCGAGGTGTCGTCCTCGAGCCAGCGGTAGGGGTCGGGCACCTTCGTCCCGTGGTAGGTATCGACATGGTCGACCTTGCGGGTCGTCGGATACTGGATCTGCTGCGCGACCAGGGCCGTCGAGGCCAACAGAATCGTACAGCCGGCGGCGAGCCATCGGTTCGTGCGGGTGTGCATGCTCAAAATCTCCTCTGCGGCGGCGGCGCCACGAGCGAGTGGCGCGCCCTGCAAGATCTTTGATTATGCCCAACACGACGCCCAACGCGCTCGGAAAATGGAAGCGTCACGCGGGCCTTTTTCATTCGAGGGGCGACGCCGCTCGAAGCCAAAAAAAGGGGCGCTCGAAAGCGCCCCCCAAAGAACTGACAAGCTGACAGCTGCTCAGAACGTAAACCTGAACCCGATCTGGCCGACCCGCTGCTCGGGGTTCTGGAAGTCTCCCGCGAACTCGGTCGGCCTCAGGAACTGCGGAACGCCATCCGACAGATTCGGTTGCGGGTTGTCCACCGAGCCGATGAAGCGGCGACCGAGGAACCCTGACGGGTTTTTGGCGTTGAAGAGATTGAACACCTCACCAATCGCCTCGATGCGCATCCTCTTGTAGATGGGGAAGCCCTTCGACACACGCAGGCTGAACGTGTGCTGGCTGGCGCCGCGACCGCAGTTGATCGTCTCGCACGGGCCGATCTCCTTGACCTTGACGAAGCCGTTGTCGTCGAAGCCGTCGAAGGCGTACGCCGTGTCCGAGATGTCGTTGTTCACGCCGTTCAGGTTCACATCGACGCCCTGCGTGAGGTTCACGGGCAACGCCGAGCGATAACGGAACACCGGCGACACCGTGAAGCCGTAGGGCGCCTGCCACACGGCCGACAACGAGATGCGATGCCGCGCGTCGGTGCGGCCCGAGGGGCCGATCTGCACGTCGGCATACGGATCCAGGTGATTCTGGATGTTCTGACCGTTCAGCTCGTCGGATCCGTTGCCGGTCGTGGACGTCGCCGACGACAGCGAATACCAGGTCGAGAAGCTCAGCCCGGCCGACATCCGGCGGCGGATGCCGAAGTTGACGCCGTTGAAGCGGCTCTTGCCATCGCTGATGTCGATGTTGAAGTTCGCCGGGCTGATGGGCAAATCGGCAAACTGCCGCGGCCCGTTCGCGCCGGCGCCCGGATTGCGCTGGTTCAGCTGAATACGCCAGCCCAGATCGCGGCCGTCGGTATGGATATAGTCGATGTCCACGACGGTCGCCGCGTCGAGCTCGTGCGACCACCCGATCGAGTACTGGTCGGAATACGGCTGGAGGATTCGCGGCGATGCGATGTGAGAGTTGAGCGGCAGCGCGCCGCCCGCCTCGTTCTGGCTCTCGATGGTCGAAACCGGATCGCCGACTCGGAACAGCTGGCCGTCGGAGCGGACGATGCCGTTCGGGTTGCTGACGTTGAACACCTGTCCGGCGCCGATACCCGTCGCGTTGATCGCCGCGAACAGGATGTTGGCGTTCGTGTAGCCGACGTCGTAGTAGCGGCCGTATCCCGCGCGGATGAGATCCCGTCCGTCGCCGCGCAGGTCCCACGCGAGCCCGGCTCGGCCCTGCCAGTTGTTCGTGTCTTCCTTCGTGTCGAGCCCGAAGTCCCTGAACGCCCGTTGCCCGGCGAAGCGGCCGGCCAGCGCGGCATTCTGCAGGATGCCGAAGTTCGGGTTGAGCGTCTGGTCAATCGCCCAGCCGTCCACGTAGTCGTACCGGAACCCGAGATTAAGGGTCAGCCGGTCGTTCAGGCGCATGTCGTCCTGGATGTAGAGGCCGAGCTGCCAGTTCGGAATGTTCGCCTCGGCCGCCCCGCCGTTGCGCGAGACGCTCGTGACGATGCCGTTGATGTCGTTGGTGCCCAGAGAGTAAGCGAAGTCGCCGGTTCCGGTGTTGAACGTGATGAACAGGCGGGGTTGCCTGATGAAGTTGACCCCGGCCTTGAAGTCGTGGCCCAGGCCGCCCAGTCCGGACATGTTCCACGAGAAGTCGTTCCGGAACTGATACTTCTTCTGCTGTGTCTGCTGCGGCGTGTTCGTGTTCTGGCCGATCGACACGCCGTTGGGGAACGAGATCTGCGGGTCGAGGCTGTTGGCGCTGATCGAGTTGGCGAAGTCGGCGTACTGGAAGATGAACTCGTTCAGCTTCGATCCGGCGAGCACCCAGTTGTGGTTGACGTTGATCGAGTTGAACTTGTTCTCGCTCTTGCCCCAGCCGCTCGGCGGGATCTGCGGGTCGGCGCCGTAGGGCTGCGAGTTCGTATTGCGGCCATACCGGACCGACAGATACTGGCTCGGCGTCATCTGGGCCGTCGCTTTCCCCGTCAGGAGGTTCTCGCGATACGGCGTCGTGTACACGCCGTCGTCGGCGGGGAACAGCCCGAGGGTGTCCACCACCTGGAAGGTGTCCTGCTGGGTCCGCTCGTAGGCGGCAAAGAAATGCGACCTGTTCTGCAGGATGGGCCCGCCCACCGAGCCACCGAACTGATAGCGCCGGTAATCCTGCTTGTCGGAGTCGCTGCGTTTCTCGTTTTCCGTCTTGGCGTTCATCACATCGTCCCGCAACAGCGTGAACCAGCTGCCGCGCAGGTCGTTCGTGCCGCTCTTGGTGATGATGTTCATCACGCCGCCGTTGCTGCGGCCGTATTCGGCCTTGTAGCGCGAGGTGACGAAGTTGAACTCCTGGATCGCTTCGAGCGGGTAGAGCTGAAGCAGTCCGCCGACGGTGTCGTCGTTGTTGTCGCCGCCGTCGATCTGGTAGTTCACGTTGCGGCCGTTGCCGCCCGCAACCTGCGGCGAGAACTGCGTGCTCTTGGTCGGATCCGAATGGTAGCCGAGGCCGACGCCGGGAATGGTCAGCGCCGCGTTCGCGAATTGCCGTCCGTTGAGGGGCAGGTTCTCGATGCGGCCGACATCGACGACGCCGCCAACGGATGACTGGGTGGTGGCAATGAGCGGGGACTCACCGGTAACGGTGATGGTCTCCTGCACGCTCGCAATCCGCAGCGTGATGGGGACGTCGAGCGTCTGGCCGACGTTGACGATGATGCCCTTGGTCTCGAAACGGGTGAACCCGGACAGTTCAGCGTCGACGTCGTAGATGCCGACGGGGAGCGAGTTGAGCCGGTAGATGCCCTCGGCGTCGGTGACGTCGCTGCGCGTAAACCCGGTCTCGGTATTGCGGCCAGTGACGGTCACGCCAGGGACGGCGGCTCCCTGATCGTCGGTGATGCGGCCCGTGATGTTGCCGGCCGTCTGCTGTGCCAGGGCCGGCGCGGCCGCCAGCCCGATCCAGCAGAGGATCACCGCCAGGATGATCTTCTTCATACTCTCTGGCCTCCAGTCAGTAGGATTTGAGGAACGGCGCAAGTGCGCCGCGTGCGGATGAGCAAGCCTCAGTCCATCCGTCCCGGGACGAACGCCCGGACGGGCCTATTGATATATCAGGCAAAATTGAAAGGCAAGCCAAGCTTGGACGCCAGGCGGTCCACGTGATCCAATTGTTTGGTGGATTGCCGAACGGAATTTTGGATTTGTGGGACGAGCCGCCAGGAAGTGCAGCCGAATTGCAGGCTATTGGACGGCTGCCAGAAGCCGCCGGACCTCGGACCGTTGCGGCGCGTCCGGCGGCAGACGCCGGAGAAGCTCCTGCGCCTCCGCCGCGGCGCTGGCAGCTTGGCCCGTTCGGGCAAAGGCCAGAGCCAGGTTGAAGCGTGCCTGGTGGAAGTCCGGGTCCAGCGCCAGGGCGCGCTGCAGAAGGGGGATTGCCGAGAGCGGTTTGCCGGCGTCGGAGAGCACGACCCCCTGATTGGCGACGACCACCGGGTTGTCCGGCTCGAGGGCCAGGCCGTCGCGAAGCGCATCTGCCGCCTTGTCGAACTTCCGGGCGCCAGCGAGACAGCCGGCAAGGCCCAGGTGCGCATCCGCCGTCGGCGTGCGGGCCGCGATCGCGGAGCGGAAGTGCGGCTCGGCCTCGGCGCAGCGATTCGAATCCGCCAGCACGTAACCGAGCCGGAGGTGCGCCTGCGGGTTCTGGGGGTCGATCTCGAGGATCCGTCGGAGCGTTGACTCGAGAGCGGGCCCGCTCAGTTCACCGGAGGTGACCTGTGCCAGGCGGGCGACCAGATCGCGCCGATCCTTCGGATCCGCGCGTGGGGACGCATTCTGAGGTCGGCCCGACGTATATCCGAGCGCCTGAAGCCGGCCGGCAGCCTCCGAATCGACCGCAACCGACGGCTCCAGCTCCGCGGAGGAGATCCCGTCGACACGGGCGACGAACGAGGCTGTTCGCTGGGCCGATTCGGTGACGAGGTTTTTCGACTCGGCGGGGTCCGTCCTCGTGTCGTAGAGCTCCGGGCTGGGGGCCGCGATGTACTTCAGCCCATCGGCGCGGACCGACCGCAGGGCGCTCCAGCCGAAATCGAGCAGCGGCGCGAACGACTCGGCGTACAGCTCGCGCGGTGCGGGCGTCGAACCGCGGAGGACAGCGCCGAGATCCAGTCCGTCGGCATCGAACGTTCCCACCCCGAGGAGGGTCGCAACCGTGGGCGCGACATCCGCCAGCGACACGTCTGCGCCCACCGTGCCCGCCTCGATGGAAGGGCCGGCAAGGATCAGCGGCACTCGCAGCGTCGTGTCGTAAACGAAGATGCTGTGTCCGATTTCGCCGTGTTCGCCAAACGCCTCGCCGTGATCCGAGGCGACGACGGTCAGCGTCGATGCGGCATCGGCCCCCAGGGAGCCCACCAGCCGCCCCACCTGCCTGTCTGCCTCGGCGACCTCGTCGTCGTAGCGCGCCTCCACGGGTCGCTTGTCGCCCGGATCGCCGTAGGGCGCATGCGGCTCGAAAAGATGCACCCACAGGAAGAAGCGCTGCGCGCGATGCTCCGCCAGCCAGGCCAGGGCCTCGTCCACGACCTCGCGGCCGGTGCGTTCGTTCGCAGGTCTGCCCTCAGGGCCTCGCGGCATCCGATCGCCGTACGCCTGGAAGCCCTTGTCCAGTCCGAACCGGTGGTCGAGCGGAAACGCTCCCACGAACGCTCCGGTCGCAAAGCCCGCCGCCTCGAGCCTGCCGGCGAGTGTCGGAACTTCGTTCACCCCGATGCCGTTGTGCCGTCCGCCATGGCCCGGCGGATAGCGGCCCGTCATCAGCGAGGCGTGTGAGGTCAGCGTGATCGGCGCCGTCGCGAACGCGCGATCGAAGCGGACGCCGCGCGCCGCGATCCCATCCAGGGTTGGTGTTCGCGCGCGCGCATATCCATATGCGCCGACACGATCCGCCCGCAGGGTGTCGATCGTGACGATCAGCAGATTCCTTGCGATATCGGCGCGAACGGCAGGCGTGCCCGAATACCGGCTGCAGCTTGCCGCAAGCGTGCAGGCGGCCGCCAAGGCGGCGATCGATGCGGGGACGAGCCTCACGAGTCAACTATAGCGGACGGGGGAGAGCGGAAGCCGGACGGGGGAGCGGCCAAACGGATGGCGGACGGCGACAGCGAAGTCGCCAGTGAGGCACGAATGTTGCGAGGCGACCACTCCGAGGAGGTGCATTCAATGGCACCAGACAACAGGACTGAAGAGCGCGGTGAGTACCCGATAGATCCCGACCTCGGCCTCGCGGGCACGGGTGAGGACGCGATGCTCGAGGGCGAGGGAGCGGACATGGGAACGGCGGAATCCGCGCAGAAGCGGTCCGGTGGACGCGAGGGCGGCGCCGCGCGCAAGTCCGCCAGCCGACCAACAGCGGCTGCCCGGAAGGGCGGCGCGGCATCCCGTCGCCGTAAAACATCGCGCAAGGCGAGCAGCTCGTCACGGTCGAGAAAGGGCGCCCGAAAAGCTTCCAGTGGCGCCCGCAAGAGGGCAGCGAGCCGTTCCAGCGCCGCGCGCAAACGCACCGCCTCGCGCCGGTCCGCCGGCGGTCGCAAGAAGACCACCCGCGCCGCCCCGCGCAAGCGTTCCAGCGCCTCGAGCCGCAAGCGCCGCTGAGCTGAGCCCCGAACTCTCGTGCACGCCAGCACAGGCACCTCGCAGAAGGTGCCTGTCGCTGTCGCCGTCCGCCATCCGACATCCGCCGTCCCACGACGCACGTCGCACGTGGCACGTCGCACGTGACAAGTAGCACGTAGCACATCGCACGTGACAAGTGGCACGTAGCACATAGCACGCAGCACGTCGCACGTGATTTAATCTCCCCATGCCCCCCCTCCCCCCTCTCGTCCTTGTGTTCGCCATCGCCGTCGTCCTGTCCGCGCAGGCGCCTCGGACGCCCGCGACCGAACGTCATCTCGCGAACATCCGGCAGCTCACCTTTGGCGGCGAAAACGCCGAGGCGTATTTCCAATCCGACGGGTCGCATCTGATCTACCAGTCCACGCGCGGCGGTCATCCATGCGATCAGATCTTCACCATGAAGGTGGATGGCAGCGAGGTCCGCCGCGTGAGCACGGGTACCGGCCGGACGACGTGTGGGTACTTCTACTCCGACGGCCGGGAGATTCTGTTCGCATCGACTCATGAATCGTCCAGGGAGTGTCCGCCGCGGCCCAGCTTCGCGCGTGGGTACGTCTGGCCCATCTACGACGGGTATGAGATCTACCGCGCGAATGCGGATGGATCGAATCTGCGGCGGCTGACCAGCTCTCCCGGTTACGACGCCGAGGCCACGATCGCGCCCGATGGGCTGATCGTCTTCACGAGCGTGCGCGACGGCGACATGGAGATCTACACGATGAAGGCGGATGGGTCCGACGTCCGGCGGCTGACCAATCGAGTCGGCCCCGATGGCGGGCCGTTTTTCTCCTGGGACGGGCAGCGCATCGCGTTCCGGGGGCGCACGCTCGAGGCGGGGCCGGAGCTGGACGACTACCGGGCGCTCCTGAAGGAGGGGCTCTGGCGTCCGACCGAGCTTGAGCTGTTCGTCATGGACCGCGACGGGGGGAACCTGCGCCAGGTCACCCGGCTCGGCGGCGCGAACTTCGCTCCCTCCTGGCATCCCGACGGCAAGCGGCTGATCTTCGCCTCGAACATCCACGACCCAAAGGGGCGCAACTTCGACCTCTACCTCGTCAACCTCGACGGCACCGGGCTCGAACAGGTCACCTTCAACGGGACGTTCGACGGTTTCCCGATGTTTTCGCCCGACGGCAAGCGGCTCGTGTTTGCCTCGAACCGTCAGGCCAGGACGGAAGGGGAGACCAACGTGTTCGTCGCCGACTGGGTGGAGTGATCCTTACGGTTTGTTGCCGTTTCCCTCACCCGTTGCTCATGACTTGATCCAGCGGGCGCCCTAATGTGTCCCCGTGCCGCCAGGCCTGATTTCCTGGCGGCCGAGGAGGCGTCATGCAGGTACGGGTCAGCCCACCGCCGGGAAGATTTTGCGGCCAGCACGCCATCGTCATCGGCGGGAGCATCAGCGGCCTGCTCGCGGCGCGCGTCCTTTCCGCGCACTTCGACCGGGTCACGGTGCTCGATCGGGACACGCTGCCGT
>DASTBU010000187.1:0-117447 GCA_035711845.1 Vicinamibacterales bacterium | reverse complement strand
AATTGCCAAACAGTCGGGATTGCCACACCTTGCAGGATTACCGCTCGGGTAACCGGCGACGACCTGGGCGGGCTGAAGAGCGTCGGCGTCAGCTGACCCAGCGCGTGGGCAGCACGCCGCCGCCGGTGCCCGCGCCGTCCGCGCGGCGGCCCAGGAGATCGGTACGGCCGGCGAGCGCCTGCTCGAAGAAGCGCTGGTGCTCCAGCGTCTCGCCGAGGATCACGCGCAGCATGTTCCGGTGCCGGGCGTTGGTGACGGCCTCGATGCGGGGGCGCCACTTCTCGACAAAGCGCGCCGCGCCCTGGCGGTCCTCCTCGAGAATCGCGGCCTGGGCCGCGTCCCCCCTGCCGTCCGGCTCGATTTTCGGTTCCGCGACGTCCTCGAGCTCTCCGGCCATGTCCGTGATGGCGTCCCTGAGCCAGGCAAGCTGGACGTCCTCGCGGGCAATCACGTACTGGTAGGTGTTGTTGAAGTCGTAATGGCTGATGTGCCGTGCGGCGGCGACGTGCCGCCGGTAGAGCGCCAGCTTGTCCCGGTAGAACTCGCGCAGCAGGTTCAGCAGGTCGACGGCCTTCACGCGCTTTGCTTTTCCTTGCAGGTGATGCAGACGCGGGTCCAGGGAATCGCATTCAGCCGCGCGGGCGCGATCGGCTCGCCGCAGTCGCGGCAGATGCCGTAGGTCCCCTTTTCCATGCGATACAGCGCCTCTTCGATGGCCTGCAGGATCTTCGCGTCGGTCTGCTTCAACTTGAGCTGGATGTGGACTTCGTTGTTGCCGCTCGCCTGATCGGCCAGATCTCCCTGTCGCGAATTCGTATCCATCGAGGCCTGCAACGGCTTCACCCCGCCGCCCGACGACAGAATCTCGCCACGCTTCCGCAGCAGTGCGTCCTTATACGCGGATTGTTCCATGGCTTCCTTCTCCACAGGCACCCTGGTCGCCTCCTCTGCAAAACCTCATCTTAGCAGATTCGCCTGGACGACATGAACCCCTCGCCGAGACCCGACAGACCCATCGCGCGGCCTCAGCGATCGCCGCCGATCAGATCGCCGGGCCCGCCGAGCGTGCCGCCCGGGTCCCGCTTGACCTCGGCGCGGACTCCCCCTTGTACGCAGCGTGACTCCTGTCGGCGAACCCGCGAGAACCGGAGTGGCTGGAGCTTTTGATCTCCTTCGGTGTCCGTGCCTCGTGATGGATGCCGGGTGCCTGGGTGCCCTGTGCGGACGCGATGACTACTCCGCCCTGAGCGTACTGAGCGGCTTCTTGCGCAGCACGTCGCCGCTGGCGAGTACGCCGATCGTGCCGACGATCGCCCCCGTCAGGATCATTCCGGTGACGAGCAGCAGCGGCGCGGGCTCCCAGGGAATCTCGAACAGGTGGCGCGTCACGGCCCAACTGAGCCCCAGGGCGCCGAGCGCGCCGATCAGACCGGCGAGCAAGCCGAGCGCGCAGTACTCGAGCGCCAGCATCGCGCCGAGCGTGCGCGTGCTCGCGCCGAGCGTCCTCAGGATGGCCGCCTCGTAGACGCGCTGGAACTTCGTCATGGCCACGGCCCCGATCAGAATCAACAGGCCGCTCAGGAGCGCCACGCCGCCCACGATCGAAATCGCCAGGATGACGTTATCGACCACCGCCTGAACGCGCGCGAGGATCTCGCGGCCGTCGATGGCGGTCACGTTCGGGTAGGCCGTCACCAGCTCGTGCTGCAGGCGGGCGCGGGCGGTCAAATCGGCGGGGCCCTTGACGAACCCGATGAACGTGTGCGGCGCCTGCGACAGCGTGCCCGGCCGGAACACGAACATGAAGCCGCCGCTCCGGGAGTCTTCCCACTGCACGCGCCTGATGCTCTTCACCCTGGCCTCGATGCTGCGGCCGAGCACGTCGAATCGCATCATGTCGCCGAGGTTGATGTCGAACCGCTCGTGGATCCCGTGCTCGACGGACACTTCCTGTTCCGCACCGGCCGGCAGGGCGGGCTGCCCATCCCAGAACGTTCCCTCCACGATCTGCTCGTTCGCCTCGAGATGATCGCGATAGGTGATCACGTACTCGCGGGCGAGCGACCCCCGCCCGCGTACGTCAGCGTAGCTTTCGAGGTTCACCTCGCGCCCCTGCACCGCGGTGACACGCGCGCGCAGCGTGGGCACGAGACGCGGCGGGTCGGTGCCGGGGTCCTGGCGGGCCGCCACCAGCGTCCTGACCCCGTCGACCTGGTCGCGCTGCACGTCGATCAGGAAGAGGTCCGCGCCGCGCTGATCCAGGTCCAGCGCGAACTCGGAAATCAGGTTCTGCTGCAGCGCCCGCACCCCGAGAACGAAGAAGCTGCCCAGACCGACCGCCAGAAGGATGACGCGGGTCTGATTGCCCGGCCGCCGAAGGCTGAGAACCGCGTGGCGCAGCGGAAACCATGACGTGGCGGCGAGCGGCGCCACCGCCCGCACCACGGCCCAGGCAGCGACGTACAACACCAGTGTGACGGCTGCAAAGCCAGCGAATACGATGGCGCCCGCCCGCAAGGACGCCGCCTGCCACGACGCCACCCCTACGAGGGCGGCCAGCACCAGCACCGCGGCGCCCACTTGCAGCCAGTCGATCGATCCCGCATACGCACGGGCGCGCGCCGCGATCCTCGTGCCCGGCACGCGAGAGGCACCCCCGGGTTGCGCGCCCGCGGCGGAATCCCCGCCCCGGAGCAGCAGGAGCGGCTTGATTCGGCGCACCTCCAGCAGCGGCACGAGCGCGAACAGCAGCGACACCAGGAGCCCGACCGACACTCCCTGCACCACAGCGGACGCCGTGAGGCTGAACGAGGCTCCACCGAGCGAGCCCGCCAGCGAAGCCGGAATGGCGGCCATCCCCACCGCCGCCAGTCCCACGCCGAGGAGGCTTCCCGTCAGGCCCAGCAATACGACCTGCAGCAGGTACGTGACGAGGACCTGCGAGGTCGTCGCCCCGATGCACTTGAGGATCGCCACGCTTCGCATCTTCTGGCGGATGAACACCCGCGTGACGCTCCACACACCGATGCCGCCCAGCACGACGATCACGAACCCCACCAGGCTCAGATAGTTCTCCGCCCGCGTGAGGTCCTCCCCGATGTTGTCTTCGAGCGACACGTACGATCGTGCGGTCACGAAGCTGTCTCTCAAATCCCGGCGCAGGAGACGAGTCAGCGGCTCGACACCATCGTCGCGAACCCGGAGCAGAAGCTGATAGCTCGCGCGGCTGCCAAAGGCCAGCAGACCGGTCGCTCGCAGATCCGCCAGATCGATCAGCACCCGCGATCCGAAGGTGAAGGCCCCGACGCGACGACCCGGCTCTCGATCGATGACGCCACGCACCGTGAACGGCCGCCCGCCGATCATGATGCGATCGCCCGTCGCGATCCCGAGCTGCACGAGCAGCTCCGGTCCGACGAGCGCGCCGTTGCCGCGCAGCAAGGCGTGACTGTACGGTTGTCCGTCGCGCAACGAGAGCGTGCCGTAAAAGGGGAACTGCGCCTCGACCCCACGCAGCTCCACCATCCGCGCCACGCTCGTCCCCTGCTCTGCCCGCACCATCGTCGGGGTCTCGATGGATTCCGTGCGATCGAGGACGGGCGCCTCCTGGAGGCGCGTCTCGACCTCCGCCCGCACCTCCGGTGTCCACGGCCGATTCGTCGAGACAATGACGTCGGCCGCAATCATCGCGCGGGCCTCGCGCATCAGCCCGTCCCGGACGCTTTGAATCACGGATCGAAGCGCCACGATCGCGCCGACACCGATTGCGACGCAGATGAAAAAGAACAGGAGACGGCGCCACGAGGCGCGCAGCTCGCGCACGAGCATCCGGAAGACGAACGTCACGAGGACTCTCCCACCGGCTCGGCCACCCTTACCACGCGGCCGTCGCGCAGCGCGATGGAGATGTCGGCAACCGAGGCCAGCTCCGGGTCGTGCGTCACGAGCACCAGGGTCGTCTTGCGCGTCCGGTTGATGCCGAGGAGCAGCTCCACGATGTGATGGCCCGTGGCCGTATCGAGGTTGCCCGTCGGCTCGTCGGCCAGCAGGATCGGCGGATCGTTCGCGAGTGCCCTCGCGATGGCAACACGCTGCTGCTCTCCGCCGGAGAGCTGGGATGGGTAATGGTGGCCTCGCTCGGACAGCCCCACTTCTTCGAGCAGCGCGCGCGCGCGCGTCGAGGGATCCCTGACCCCGGCAATCTCCATCGGGACGCGCACGTTCTCGAACGCGGTCAACGAGGGCAGCAGGTGGAAGAACTGAAAGACGAAGCCGATCTTCGTCCCGCGCAGCCGGGCGAGGCCGTCCTCGTCCAGCGCGGTGATCTCCACGCCATCGATCACGATGCGACCAGACGATGGGGCGTCGAGCCCTGCGACGAGACCGAGCAGCGTGGATTTGCCGCTGCCCGAAGGACCGGTGATGGCGATGACCCGGCCGGCCGGCATGGCGAGATCGAGCGGATGCAGGATGGTCAGCGTGCCGCCGCCGCTCGGCACGGACTTGGACACACCGTGCAGCTCGATCATGAGGCCGCCGCGAGCTGATCGAGCAGCGGTCGAAGCACGGTCCAGACCGTGTCGGCGACCATCCGCGCGCCCTGCGCGTTCGGATGGATGCCGTCCCGCTGGTTGAGGGCGTTCTCGCCTGCGACCTTGTCGAGCAGGAACGGCAGGAAGAGGACGCGCTCCTGCTGCGCTACGTCGCGGAACGCCTGCCGGAATGACGTGGCGTACTCCGGGCCGTAGTTCGGTGGCGCCTCCATCCCCGCCAGAATGACCACGACGCGCCGCTCACGGGCGCGCGCGATGATGGCGGTCAGGTTCTCTTTCATCTCGTCCGCCGAGAGCCCGCGCAGGCCATCGTTGGCGCCCAGCGCGACGATGAGCACGCGGACGTCGCCGTCCAGGGCCCAGTCGAGCCGCCGGAGGCCGCCGGCGGATGTATCGCCCGAGACACCCGCGTTGACGACCTCGAAGGCGTAGCCGTCGCGGTCGATGTGCTCCTGCAGTACCGCGGGGTACGACTGGCTCTCGAGCAGGCCATATCCCGCCGTCAGGCTGTCCCCAAGCGCGACGATCCTCGGCCGCGCGGCCGGCGCCGCCGGATCCTCGGCTGGCGCAGCTGCCGACGAGGCGCTTGAATCCTGCGCGGTGCGGCCCACGGCGAAATCGCAGCCTCCCCCGCAGGCCGCCCCCGGGAGAGACACCGCAAGCAACATCAGGAGGAAACGGCGGAACCGGAAGGATGGCATGTATCTGTTGATTATATGACCGCGCGCATGGGGGCCAAGTTCCACGACATGCCGCTTCGGGAAACGTGGATGTGACCGCGTGTCCATCGTCTGCGGCGCCAGCACACGCTGCCGGCGGGATTCTGGTTTAATACGAATATGGCTCGAGGGTGGGAATCGAAATCGATTGAAGGGCAACAGGACGAGGCTGCGCGTGGCAAGGCCAGGAAACCCGCCCTGACCGCTGCGCAGCTCGTCATGGAGGACAAGCGCCGCACGCTGTCGCTCATGAGGGCACGCGCCGCCGACGATCTCAGCCGCGCCGTGAACCCGAGCCACCGTTCGATGCTCGAGCAGACGATTGCCGCGCTCGACGCACAGATCGCGGAACTGCCGAGCTAACGCTCCCTTCTTGTCGGCGGCCGGAACGCCTCTTGCTCGCTCCCCCACCGGGGCAATGTCCCCCGGGGGAGCCATGACAGCGCCAAAAGACCGCGTTCGTATTGCCGCGCTTGGCGACCTGCATTACAGCAAGTCGTCCCCGCAGGGAACATTGCAGGCCTTGCTGGCGCAGATCACCGATGCGGCCGACATCCTCGTCGTCGCGGGAGATCTGACCGACTACGGCCTCCCGGACGAAGCGCGCGCGCTGGCGCGCGAGTTCAGCGGAGCGCTGAAGATCCCCGCGGTGGCCGTGCTCGGCAACCACGACTGCGAGTCCGGCCAGCAGGAGGAGATCAAGACGATTCTCGCCGACGCCGGCATCTCCATCCTCGACGGCGACAGCACCGAGGTGCACGGCATCGGTTTCGCCGGCGTCAAGGGCTTCGCGGGCGGCTTCGGCCGGCGCGCGCTCGGGCCGTGGGGCGAGCCGATCATCAAGCAGTTCGTGCACGAGGCCGTCGCCGAAGCCCTGAAGCTGGAGTCCGCGCTCGCGCGGCTCCGGACCCCCCGACTGGTGGCGCTCCTTCACTACGCGCCCGTCCAGGACACCGTCGAAGGCGAGCCGCGGGAGATCTTTCCGTTCCTGGGCAGCAGCCGTCTCGAAGAGCCGCTCACGAGGTTTCCGGTCAGCGCGGTCTTCCACGGCCATGCCCATCACGGCCAACCGGAGGGCCGCACGCGCACCGGCACGCCTGTCTACAACGTTTCGATAACACTCATGCGCGAGCACTTCCCATCGCGTCCATTCCGCCTCGTCGACGTCGACCTGCGAGGCGACGATCGGCAGGACGACCCGCGCGCCGGCGATGAACGCCGGACGCTCGAGCGCGCGCAGACTGGAGCCTGACCGTGTCATCGATGCTCAATGCCGTGCTCGCCGTAACTGTTCTTCAGGCCGGTTCGTCTGCGCCACCTGTATCAGAGAATCCAGCTCGCACGGACGCACTTGCGATCCAGGTTGCGCTCGACCGCGCCGGGTTTTCACCCGGAGTGATCGACGGAGCGTCCGGTCCGAACACGACGCGCGCCTTGCAGGCGTACCGCGATCGCTACGGACGGGACCCGGTGCCGCATCCGGAGCCCACAGTCGCCTGCATCATTGCGGAAGAGGATGTGAACGCGCAGGTCGTCGACGAGATCCCAGAAGATCTCGTCGAGCAATCGAAGCTCTCGGCGCTGACCTATACCTCCACGGTCGAACTCCTTGCCGAGCGTTATCACGCGACACCGCAGCTGCTGAAACGGCTCAACCCCGATGCGGCGTTCGCGGCCGGCGAAGCGATACAAGTGCCGAATGTCGAGCCTTTCGTTGTCCCCGACCCAGGAGCCTCGCAGTCGGAATCAGGGCGCCCAGAGAGGGGAACATCCGGTCGTGAACCGCCGCCCTCTCGCGAAGCACACCCCGGCGCAGCCGGGAAGAGCGATGCACCGAAGCCGGACGTCGTCGTGATGCTGAGCAAATCGAGCGGCGCGCTGACGGTCCAGGATGCGAGCGACCGGGTCGTCTTCTACGCCCCGGTCACGACGGGCAGCGACAACGATCCACTCCCCATCGGCGAGTGGAAGGTGACTGGCGTGCAGTACAACCCCGCATTCAACTACAACCCGGACCTCTTCTGGGATGCCGACCCATCGCATGCCAAAGCCCGGCTCGCGCCTGGCCCCAACAACCCCGTCGGTGTCGTGTGGATTGATCTGTCCAAGGAGCATTACGGCATCCATGGCACGCCGGAGCCCTCGAGCATCGGGAAGTCGGAGTCGCACGGCTGTGTGCGCATGACCAACTGGGACGCCCTCGAGCTCGCTCGCCTGGTCAAACCAGGTACGCGTGTGGTCTTCACAAAATGACACCTGCCGGCCCGCGCGCCCGCATGCACGATCTCCGGACGTTTGCCGCCGGGGCGGGATGTGGCCTGCTCGCCGGGCTCTTCCTGCTCTCGATGATCGTCTGGCAGTTCGGCAACGTGATCGGCTCGCGCGCTGCCCGCCTCGATCACCCGCCTGACGTCCCGCATCCGATGGCTCGCTGGGGCAACGGCAGCATCGGCCATGGCGACGTCGATGTGGCGGTGCTCGAAAGGGCGCCGGAGGCGGCCGAGGACGTCCGGCCCACGACAGGGAGGACGAGCACCTCGGAGAGCACCGCAGAGTCGGCGGTGATCGGACCCGATCCGTCGAGCGCGGCCGGTCTCGAGGATCGTGAGCTCGAGATGCCTGTCGAGGGCGTGACGCCGGAATCGCTGACGCGTCAGTTCGACGATGCCAGAGGCGTGTCCAGGCGACATGAGGCGATTGACATCCTCGCCCCGCGAAACACCCCCGTAAAAGCGGTCGAAGCCGGGATGATTGCCAGGCTGTTTCACAGCAAGGCCGGCGGGATCACCATCTACCAGTTCGATCCCTCGCGGCGGTTCTGTTACTACTACGCCCATCTGGAAAGATATGCCGCCGGCCTGCGGGAGGGTGACTCGGTCAGGAAGGGGCAGGTCCTCGGATACGTCGGCTCGTCGGGCAACGCGCCGAAGGACACACCACACCTTCACTTCGCGATCTTCCGGCTGACCGCGGAGAAGCGCTGGTGGGAGGGCACACCTGTCGATCCCTATGACGTGCTGCGATAGCGGCTCGCGTTGACTCGCGCGTCACGCCGTCGAACGAGCCCGGGACTTGGCGGGCGGGCTCTGCCACCCGGCATCGACCAGGGCTCGCCGGAGATGCTCGGATCGGGCGAGCGCGGCCGACGGATCCGGAAATGTTTCCACTTCCTCGCGGCCGTCTGGATGCGTGATCACGAGCTCGTAGGATGGACCCTGCATCTCGCGGCGGATTTCATACCGCAGTCGCTTCTGCTTGCGCTCGAAGAACCACAACATCCTGCCGCAGTTATCGGCACACTCGACCTCGACTGTAGACAGCCTCGCACGGATTCGGGACGAACCTGTCCGGAACCGAACAGGGATCCGGCGCCAGGGCGCGGTGCGCAGGTGCCCGAGTAGCTGTTTTCGCGGATATATCGCGTTTTTCGTGTCTTCACCCTGCCGCCGTCCCAGGGCACGCCCTTTGGAAAGGAGCGACCGACATGGATTCGAGCGGCACGACCAATCCACGCATTCTCATAGCCGACGACCAGCCCGACCTGCTCGACGCGCTACGCCTGATGCTCAAAGCGGAAGGCATGCAGATGGAGGCGGTCACCTCGCCGGAAGCCGCCCTTGCCGCGGTTGCCACCGGCTCGTACGACCTGCTCCTGATGGACCTGAACTACACCGGCGACACGACCTCTGGGCGTGAGGGCATCGATCTGCTGTCCCGGGTCCAGGCTCTCGACAGCCTGCTGCCCATCGTTGCAATGACCGGCTGGGGTTCAGTGGACCTGGCCGTCGAAGCCATGAGGCGCGGCGTGCGGGATTTCGTCCAGAAGCCCTGGGACAATGTCCAGCTGGTGGCCACGCTCAGGACCGAAATCGAGGAAGGGCGAAACCGGCGGCGGCGCGTGGAAGACGAACATCGCGAACTCCAGGAGGCGCTGCGCATCCAGCGCAAGCTCCTGCCGACAGCCATGCCTCAGATCGAGGGCCTCGAGATCTCGACCTCGTGGCAACCGGCATCCGGCGTTGGCGGCGACTGCTTCGACGCCATCGCGTTCGGCCCGGCGAAGCTCGGCCTGACCATCGCTGACGTCGTCGGCAAGGGCATCCCGGCTGCGCTCCTGATGTCGAACCTGCAGGCGAGCGTGCGCGCCTTTGCGACCGAAGCCGCGCTCCCGGCGGAGCTCTGCGATCAAGTGAACCGCATTCTCTGCGGCCGCATCGCCGAGGGGCGGTTCATCAGCTTTTTCTACTGCACAGTCGACATCGACGGTGGGACGTTGGCGTACTGCAATGCGGGACACTACCCGCCGGTGCTGGTGCGGGCGTCGGGAGCCGTCGAACACCTGGCGGCTGGTGGGCCGGTGCTCGGCGTGTTCCCCGACGGCACGTACAAGGCTGGTGAGGTTGCCGTCGAAAGCGGGGACAGAATCGTGCTCTACACGGATGGCATCACCGAGGCGCGGAACGATGTGGACGAGGAGTTCGGCGAGGATCGACTCATCGCGATCGCCGTCGAGAGCCGCGCCTGCAGCGCCCCGGCCCTCCAGGCGCGGATCGCGGAAGCCGTCGCCTCGTTCTCGGGCGGGCGCTTTCACGATGATGCCACGCTCATCGTGATGGCCGCCGACCGGGAGTGCTGAGACGAAACGACGGACTACGAGCCACCGACCGCGGACGACGCCACGGATTCACGTTTTTCTCCCTGTACGATAATTTTTTGACGATAGGTACCAAGACCCTCCTCTGGGGTACCAGACGTTCCTCCACGTGTCGAACACCCGTCTGCGCGTGATGAAGATTCCCGGTCCAAGTCGATCATGGCTTGACGCGGATGCGCCAGAGGCCGGATATTTGGCGTGATGCCAGCCTGGATGCCCAAGGCCCGTTGGGTTTTTGGCGCTGCAACTGTGCTCGGGCTCTCCTCCACGTTGCAGGCCTATCGGCTCAGCACGCTGATGCTGAAGCCGTCCGACGTTGCCTTCACCGACCTTCTCATACTCAATCTCGCGTACTGGTACGTTCCGGCGGCGCTGACGCGCCCCATCTTCCGCCTGTCCCACCGCCTGCGGATGACCGAACCACATTGGGCGGCCGCTGTAGGCGTTCACGCGCTCGCCGCCATTGGCTATTCCGTCGTGCATCTCGCCTGCATGCTGAGCGTACGCGGCCTGCTCTGGCCGGCTGCGGGCAAGCCGATGGACTATGCCTGGACCTCGTTTGTGCAACGCCTGTACCTGAACAACTTCGACTGGGCGTTGATGACGTACTCGACGATCGTGGGCGTCAGCTACGCCGTCGCCTATTACCGCGAGGCGCAGGATCGAACGCTCAAGGCGGCACAGCTCGAGGCGCGCCTCATGGAAACGCGCCTCCGCACCCTCGAGGCGGAACTGCACCCGCACTTCCTCTTCAACACGCTCCACGCGATCTCGACGCTGATTCACTCCAAGCCCGACGCAGCGGACCGCATGATCAGCCGGCTGAGCGATCTCCTGCGCCTGACCTTCGATCGCACTGGCGCACCGAGGATTACGCTCCAGGAAGAAGTCGAGTTCCTGCAGAAGTATCTGGACATCGAGCAGACCCGCTTCCAGGATCGCCTCGAGGTGGAATATCAGATCGATCCCGACACGCTCGATGCAGAGGTCCCGCGCCTGATTCTGCAACCGCTCGTCGAGAACGCGATCAAGCACGGCCTGGCGCCCAAGCCGGGGCAGGGGCTGATCCGCATCAGCGCCGTTCGGCGCGACGATCGGCTCGCGCTCGAGGTGCGCGACAATGGCGTGGGGCTGAACGCGCGTGCTCGCACGCGCCTGCACGATGGCGTGGGGCTCTCCAACACCCGCGATCGGCTCGGGTGCCTCTATGGCGCCGCACATCGCCTCGACTTCTCGGACGAGGCCGAGGGCCTGGCCGTCCGGCTCGAAATTCCGTTCCGCCTGTGTGCGTCCGGCAACGATCAGACCGCGTCCCGCGTGGCATGAGCAGCAAGATCCGGGTCCTGATCGTCGACGACGAGCCGCTCGCCAGGGAGCGGCTGCGCACGCTGCTCGCCGACAAGGAGTGGCTGGAGGTTGTCGGCGAGTGCCAGAACGGTCTCGAGGCAGCCGAGCGCATCCTCCGTCAGCAACCGGATCTGGTATTCCTCGACATCCAGATGCCCGGGGCGACCGGGTTCGAGACGATCGAAGCCGTCGGCGCGCATCGCATGCCGCTCGTCGTCTTCGTGACGGCGTTCGACACCTATGCTCTTCGGGCGTTCGAGGTGAACGCCCTCGACTATCTGCTCAAGCCGTTCGATCGCGACAGGTTCGAGCAAACGCTGGCCCGCGCGCGTCAGCAGCTCGAGCGGCAGTCACCGGGCGATCTCGAGCGGCGCCTGCTCGAGCTCGTCCGCGACCTCAAGGCGCCTTCCCGGAAACTGGAGCGCTTCGTCGTCAAATCAGGCGGCCGCGTGTTCTTCGTCCGCTCGGAAGAGATCGATTGGATCGAGGCCGCGGGCAACTACGTCAAGCTGCACGTGGGCCAGGAAACGCATCTCTTCCGCGAAACGATGAACGCGGTGGAAGCCCAGCTCGATCCGGGCACGTTTTTCCGGATCCACCGATCACACATCATCAACATCGAGCGCGTGAAAGAGCTGCAACCCTGGTTCAACGGGGAGTACGTCGTGTTCCTGAAAAACGGCACGCGCCTCACGCTCAGCCGCGGTTACAGAGAGAAACTCCAGGAGAGGATTGGGCGGGGGATTTAGGTACGCTTCGCTGTCACGTACGACGTGCGACGTGCGACGTGCGGCGTGCTCCTTGTCACGTGCGATGTGCGCGTGCGACGTACGATGTGCGCGTGCGACGTGCTGCGAGCGTTACCGTCCCCATCCCGCGGAGATCGCCATCGCGCCGTCCCTGAGGCCGCGAGCCACGTCGAGGCGGACGATGCCCCCTGGCAGGGCGAGGCGGAGGCCAAGCCCGGCGTCGAGATGGAACCGCTCGTCGAACCCGGCGTGGGTGCGCCTGGCGTGGGCGGCGTCAACGAACGCTGCGGGCGCGAAGCGCCACGGGTGCGAGGCCGGGCGAATCCAGTGGCGGAGCTCGATGCCGCCGTGAGCCAGCCGGCGGCCGAAAACGCCGGCGCGGACGACTCCGTCCTCGAGAAGCGGGTGGGCGCGCAACAGCGCCTCGCGCGCGTGCCCGGTTCCGGCGCCCGGCCAGAGCGCGTACGGCGCGGCGTCACCCGCGTAGTCGAAGCCTGTGCGCGCATGCCACACGGCACCTTCCGGGCGCGTGGCAGAACGCCAGTTCAACCCAAGCGACCAGGTGCCGCTATCGACCGCGCCGGCGTGCCAGGATCCGCGCGCCGTGGCGACCCAGCGATCGCCGGCCGCATGTCGCGCGACCGCGGCGCTCAATCCGACCGACGTGCCGAGCCCGCGCCAACGATCCACCCCGATCCCCACCTCCCACCGCCACCGATCGTCGAGCCAGTCTGTCAGCGCAAATGAACCACCTCGACGCGCTTCCTCGACGAGGACGGCCGGGTCGTAGGTCTGGCGATCGTAGAAGGCTTCGAGACGCCAGATGGCCCCGATCCCTCGTACGGGCGACGGAGCGCTGAACGAAACGGACACGCGAGGCCGATGCGCCCACCAGCGCCAGGAGGCGTCGAAGGCCTCCCCGTGACCGGTCGCGCCCGCGAAGGTCACGCGCACCTCGCGATCGATCAAACTGCGTCCGGCCAGGACGCCGAGGGGTACGAGGCCGGACGGGACGAGCGGCCGTTCCACGAGGACCGCCTCGACGTCCGCGCGTCCACCGTCGCGCGGTGTGTAGGCGACGCTCGTCACGGCCGCACCCGGCAGCTCGTCGAGACGACGGCGTGCGCTCCCAAGTGTGGCCGGGGTCAGCACCTCACGAGGCTGGAGCCGGAGCAGGGCGGCGACAACCTGATGGCGGGTTCGGTCGAGCCCGGTGACATTCACGAGATCGATGGCGGGCTCGCCGGCCCTGTTCCACGCAGCCAGCGCACCGGCGGGATCGTCCTCGAGAAAAAGGCTCGTGCCGAGAATCCTCGCGGCATGTCGGTCGCCCGGATCGCGTTCGAGCGCCTCCCGTGCCCGATCTGCCGCGCTGCCCCACTCGCGCTCGAGCACGTGCAGGCCCGCACGCTCCCGGCGCGGCGCCGCTTCATCGGGGCAGGCCTCGATGGCCAGCTCGAGGAGCTGGCTGGCTGCCTCGAGCTCGCCGACGCCCGCCAGACGAACGCCTTCCGCCACCATGGATGCGCAGGGACGACTGCCGACCGGCGGGGGCAGCGATGGAACCGCGGCCTCGTCCGGCGTGCCCGGAGGACTGGCTGCACCAGGCAGTGCCAGCAGCGTCCAGAATCCGCTCTTCGACCACGCGTGCGTGAACTGCTGGTCAGGATAAACACGGAACGCCGCACGCGCCGGGTCGTGTGCGATGACCCTGTTGCCGGACCAGCCGACCACCACCACGTAGTGAAACCGGCCCGGCCGATCCTCGATCAACGCAACAACTGGCCGTCCGGCACCGAGGTACCGAGCGACTATCTCTCTGTCGCCTCTGAACGAGCTCGCACGCCACCCCCGCTCGCGGATGGCAGCGAGCAGATCCTCCCCGCGTATGCCGCCGGCGGCAGGATCGACGAGATGCGCAAACGCTTCGGCGTAGATGCTCTCTCCGGTCCAGTACCGCATCACCATCGCGACAGCGGCCCCGCCACAGAGCGCTTCGCTCTGGGAAACATACGGAACATCCAGCAGCCGCACCGGCTCCTGCCCGCCATCCCAGATGGACGCCGTACATGGAACGGCTGCCGCCATCACCAGGACGGCGGCAGCCAGCGGGACTCGTGCGAGGGACAAGCGCGTCAGTCGGCGATCAGCACGATCAGGATCACGATGAGCAGGACGATGATGATCGTGGTCGTGGAAATCACGATTGTCGAGGCGCCCCCCGCGAGGCCGTTCTGGACCTGGCGTGCCTGGCCGGCCAGCTCGCGCAGGTCGTCGCCGTCGAGGGCGGACACGGCGGCCTCGGCCTTCTCGAGCGAGAGTCCGGCGCTCTGAGCGATCTCCCTGACCTCGCTGCGGCGAAGCAGCGATCTGATCGCATCCCGATCCGCCTGCTGTTCGGCAACTCGCTGCTGGACCGCCTGTTCGAGAGCGCTCCTATCGACCGCGTGCTGCTGCGCGTGGGCGACGGGGGCCATCATCAGAATTGCCAGAGACACCGCTAACAGACGCCGACACTTGACCATCACATTCCTCCCTGCGATTAGCTGCACGAGCGCGGCGCGTTGCGCGGCAGGCACCACTCCCCGGACCTGCAATTAGCATCATTCGTGCCCGAAAACGGCCGAGCCGGACGTGCCGAACTGGGCAACTTCCGAATCCTCGGTAACGAAACGGGTCCTGACCCCCGAGAATTGAGATCGGCTCTCCCTCTCAGCCATCGCACCGCGGTGCGAGCTGCTCGAACTCCTGGGTGTGTACGGCGCGCGCGTGTGCGTCCCGCCAATCCACGAGCCCTTCCTTCACGAGCTTCGCGAGCGACTCCTCGAGCGTGACCGACCCGGCGCGGCGTGTGATCGTGATCTCCTGATGAAGATGCTGGAGCGCGTTCTTGCGAATGTGCTGCCGCGCCCCGTACCCCACGACCAGGATCTCCGCCGCAGGCACCAGGCCGCCGCCCTGCCGGGGGAGCAGTGTCTGCGTCACGACCGCAGCGAGCGCCATCGCCAGTTCCTGCCTGATCGTGTTCTGCCGCTCGACGGGAAACGAATCCGCCACCCTGGCCACGGCCGACGGCGCGTCCGTCGTATGCACCGTGGACAGGACCAGGTGGCCCGTCTCCGCGGCTGCGAGCGCAATCTTCATCGTCTCGGGATCGCGCATCTCGCCGACCACGAGCACATCGGGCGCCTGGCGGAGCGCCGCCCGCAGTGCGGTCGGGAAATCCGGCGCATCGATCCCTATTTCAACCTGCTCGATCAGGCTCCCCTGATGCTGATGCTCGTACTCGATTGGGTCCTCGATGGTGACGATGTGGCGGGCGTCGCGGCGGTTGATGTCGTCGACGATGGCGGCAAGCGTCGTGGTCTTGCCGGAGCCCGTGGGACCGCCGACCAGGACCAGCCCACGAGGCAGCTGCGCGAGAAGCTCCACCGAGGGAGGAAGGTTCAGGCTCGAAAGCCGCGGGACGCGCGTCGGAAGCATTCGCACCGCCGCGGCGGCCCTCCCGCGTTCGCGGTGCAGGTTGATCCGGAACCGCCCGACACCTGCAATCCGGAACGAACTGTCTGCAATGCCTGCCTGCCGATAGTGACGCTGCGCGTGCGGAGCCATGGCCGGCAGGATGGCCTCTTCGATGTCGACGCCATCGAGCGGCCCTTCGGCAAGGCGCACCACCTTCCCGTCGAGCCGCAGGGCAGGTGGGCCTCCTCCCACGAGCAAGAGGTCGCTGCCGCCGCGCGCGGCAAGAAACCCGAGCCAGGCTTCGAGCCGTGCGACGTCGCCGCGTGCCACCTTCGAGCCGAGCGCCGGCTCCGCCGTCGCGTTCAGCTCGGTGATCAGGCGATCAATCTCCTCGGCCTCGTCGCTCACATTGGGCCTCAGTTTACAGCCGTCCGGGCGATGGTCAACGTAAACTCCCAACCGCCAATTGCTCAGACAACGGGCGCGTCACGCGCCGATTGTGATTCGACGGGTGTGCCCCGCTCATGACGACTCCCCAACTTCCAATTCTCAACTCCCCTGTTCTCCCAGGGAGTTGGCACTGAGGTTGAGCGATTGAGGTCACCGAGCCGGAGTCAAGCCTGAGGCGGTCCGGATTTCACCAGCTCGCCGCGCCGCAGCTTGCGATACAGGTCGAGCGCCTCCCGGATGATGCGCACCGCGTCGCTGACGCCGAGCATGTCTTCGACGATGACCTGCTTGTGTTCCAGGACCTTGTAGTCCTCGAAGAAGCGACGGATTTCGCGCAGCATGTGCGCTGGCAGCTGGCTCTTGTCGGTGTATTCGGCAAAGGCGGGATCGCGGACGCTGACGGCGACGATCTTGTCGTCGATGCCCTTTTCGTCGCGCATGCGCATGACCCCGATCGCCCGGGCCTCGACGATCGTCAGCGGATGAACCGGCTCCTGGCTGAGGACCAGTGCATCGAGCGGATCGCCGTCGTCACAGAACGTCCGCGGGATAAAGCCGTAGTCGGCCGGATAATGGACGGCGCTGTAGAGGACGCGATCCAGCCTGAGGAGACCTGTCTCCTTGTCCAGCTCGTACTTGTTCTTGCTGCCTTTCGGCACCTCGATAATCACCGGAAACGCCGCTTCGACCAGTGCGTCGTCCACGTAACTGTCGTGCCAGGGATGCATGGCTCAAGTTAGCATGAGAGCGCGCCAAGCACGTCAGTGCCTCTGGCACGATCCTCGCTGGTCTCCTCCCCCGATGACCTGGCGTCATTTCACCCTGTTGTCGGCTGCCACAGCCGTGGCGATCTTCGGCCTGGCGCAGCGGGCGAGCACTCCGGTCCGTCGATGGACCGCCGCGCCCGCCCAGGCCCGCGAGGCCGAGCGTGTTCGGATCGAACAGCAGATCGTCCGAATTCCAGTCACGACTCCTTCGCCCCCTGCCCGGCGAAGGACATCCGGGGATGTGGATTCGCGGCCATTACGGCGCGGCGCAGCCTGGAGGACGGTTTCCGGGCCAGCGTCGAAGCAGCCCGCCCGCAAGGCTGAGCCTGCGCCCGAAGCCGGCCTCTTTTCGCGGACGGTCAAGATAATTCTGGGCGACGGCCGCCACAAACCGCAGCCATTCCCAAAGGCTGAAGGCTGACAGCCGCCTTCGTCAACCGTCAGCCTTGTCCGAGATGTTCTTTGGCGAGCGCCTGTTCAGCAGATCGACGAGGGGTTGTCCCGACTTTGGGACCGCGACGGCTTTCTCGCGAACGATCTGCCTGGCGTCGAGCTCGCGGCCGTAGAGGTTCCGATTGGCGCCGCTGTCCGAACGCAGGGTGGATCCTTCGAGCGACACGCCCGCGAACAGTCCCCTGGCTCGCGAATACGTGAGGATCTCGGCGCGCATCACGATGTCGGTCGCGGCGCCCGCGTTCCTTCCCTTCGGGCCGGCCGCTGCCGAGGCGTCGGCGCCGAGCTTGACCTTGCTCCCCATCACGGATTCTGCCCCGCGTTGGTTCATGACGAGCAGCACGAAGTCCGTTGCCTGGCCGCCGAGCTGAAAGCCGATGCTGCCGCCCTCGAGCGCGAACATGGCTGGCGCCGACCAGGGACCGTCGAACCTGGCGCCGCCGCGGCACGCGATCGCCCCTCGTCCGTAGCTCCCGCCGATGCCGACTGCAAGTTTTTTGACCGACGGGAAGACGATCACGCACTCGGCGCGGTCGAGCAGCTCCTTCGGGATGCCATCAGGCATTCCGAAGATCTCATCGAGGACCACGGCGGCATTCTTCAGGCGGTCCACTTCCTTGTCGTCGTCCTGGGCAGCCCGGCTGCCCTGGGCGCCGGCGGCAAGCAGGCAGGCAAGGGACATTGACAGTGCGGTGCGTTTCACGTTCGGCTTCTCCTCGTGAGCTTGGCCTCTCAGCATACACCTGCGCTAGACTGCCGCTGAAGGGCAGGTTGCCATGTCGCTTCGTACGCGTCTCATCATTGCGTTCCTCTGTCTCTCGGTCGTACCGCTCAGTGCCATCACCGCATTCTGGTATGCGTCGTCGGTGAACGCGTTCGAGCGGGCGGCCGAGCGGGAGTCGGCGCAAACCGCCTCGGAGCTGGGCCGGCGCATGGAGCTCGTGACGGCCGCGGTTGGCCGGCGCATGGATCAGATTTTTGCGTCGGCCGCGGATCCGGCGAACCCGAGCCCCGAACGGCTCCAGGCCCGTCTGGCGCCGATGCTGGGGGATGCGGCAGAGCTCGTGGACCGCGTCGAGTTCCACCCCATGGGTCCTTCTGCCGACGAGGTCCTGGACGCCACCACGGGCCCCGGACCGGAGGGTGGCTCTACGCCCTCCGCGGCTCATGCGCCGGGCGCGGCCCCGGTGCCGGGCGTGACCTCGATCCAACCGCCGCTCCCGCCACCACCAGGCCGGGTGCAGCCGGGCGCACCTCCCCTGCCCCCCCGGCCGCCAGGTGTCATCGTGGTGGACATCCCGAAAGCGATCCAGGAGGCGCGCCGCGCCGCGGTGGCCGGCGCATCGGCCGCGGGCGTAGATGTCGCCACGATCATCGACGGCGCCCTGGGGACCGGCGGTCCGGCAACCGAAGCGATCGAAGCGCTGACCGCCGCGATCTCCCGCGAAACGGCTGCTGCCTTGAAGAAGGAGGCCGATCGGCTGCAGATGGAGTTCCGCGGCCGGCAGATTCAGGTCCCGGTCAAGAAGCAGGGAAAGGTCGTCGGCAAGGCGAACGCGTTCATGAACCTCGATCGGACGCTGGGCTCCGTGCTCGCCCTGGCGCGTCGCGATCAGGGTGAGATCCCGTTCGCGATCGATCAGCGCGGCGCCCTGTATACCCCCGATCCCATCCACAGGTCGACGCTGGATCGGCTGGGCATCGCCGAGGCGGCGCAGCGCGCGGCGACCGGCGATCCGCGGCGCATCGAGGACTGGATCGTGGTGGCGCGCAAAGATCCCACCGGGCTCGTGTTCGGCATCGCGCGGCCCATCGGCGAATCGCTGCGCGAGATCCGCCGGACGTCGTGGCGCAATCTCTTCATCGGCCTCGGCGTGATCGCGCTCGCCTGCATCGGCATCGTCCCTATTTCACATCGCATGACACAGGACGTCTCGTCGCTCAGCGAAGGCGTTCGGCAGCTCGCCGGCGGCGACTTCAAGGCGCGCGTGCCGGTCAGGTCGAAGGACGAGTTCGGCGCGCTGGCGGTGGCCTTCAACAGCATGGCTGCCGATCTCGAGCGCCATCAGGCGCTCGTTGTGGAGCAGGAGCGCCTGCGGCGCGAGCTCGAGCTGTCCAGGTTGATACAGACCGAGATGCTGCCACGCAAGCGGCTGCGGCTTGGCGCGGCAGAGATCAAGGGCGTGTCGATCCCGGCACGGGAAGTGGGCGGCGACTTCTTCAACTACTTCGCGTTGCCGGATGGACGCCTGGCGCTCCTGGTGGGCGATGTGTCCGGGAAGGGCGTGAGCGCGGCGCTCCTGATGGCCAACGTGCAAGCGACCCTGAGCGCGAGGCTGCCGCTTCAAACCGACCTCGCGCGACTCGCCGACGGCCTCGACCGCGAGATCGACGCCACCACGCCCGGCGGCGTGTACATCACGCTGTTTCTCGGCATTCTCGACGTGGACCGCGGAATCCTGCTGTACGTCAACGCCGGCCACAACCCCCAGTTCCTCCTGCGGTCCCGCGGCGGGATCCAGCCGCTGTCCTCCACCGGCATGCCCATCGCGCTCTATCCTGGCCAGGGCTATGAGCAATCGACCGTGGACATCGGACGGGGCGATCTGCTGTTCTTCTATACCGACGGCCTCGTCGAGACGGAGAACGAGCGATCGGATATGTTCGGCGCCGACGAACTCCAATCGCTCCTCGAGACCGTTCACAGCGAAGGCATCGACCGGGTGCTCGAGCAGGTGGAGGCTTCCGTCCGGACATTCCGCGGAAACGCCGAACCCTTCGATGACGCTACGATGATGGCGTTGAGGATCCAGGAGTGACGTCGTGGCCGATGCTGATCGCGGCGGCACTCTTCGAGGTCGGCTGGGCCATTGGCCTGAAGTACACGCAGGGCTTCACGAGGTTCTGGCCAAGTATGTGGACGGTCGTCTCGATGGCAGCGAGCCTTGCATTGCTCGCCTGGGCAGCCCGCGGCCTGCCAATCGGCACGGCCTACGCCGTGTGGACGGGGATCGGCGCCGCCGGGACCGCCGTGCTCGGTATCTATCTCTTCGACGATCCGCTGACGTTTCCGCGAGTCGCTGGCGTGATGCTCATCATCGCCGGCGTGGTCGTGTTGCGCGTGTCATGACGGACGGTAAACGCTCGGCCCTGCCAGCTCGTAGAAAGCCTTCGTGTCGTTCACGATCCTCCTGATACTGCTTCTGGGTATCGCAGCGGAGGCTGGCGGCCAGGAGCCGCAACCCGCCTCACCCGCGGGGCGGCAGCTCCGCGTGTTCCTGGATTGCGGCAACTGTTTTTCGGACTACCTGCGGTCCGAGATCACCTTCATCGATTTCGTGCGCGAGCGATCCGAAGCCGAGATCCACCTGCTCATCACGCAGACCTCCACGGGGAGCGGCGGAACCGAGTACACCGCCGAATTCATCGGGTCGGGCCGGTTCGATGGCGCGCAGAGAACGGCAAAAGCGATTACCACCAGCAGCGATTCAGAGGACACCATTCGCCGTCAGCTCGCGAACGCCGTCCGTATCGGGCTGCTCTCCTTCATCGCCCAGGACGGCGTGCCCCAGCAGCTCGACCTCGAGGTGGACCTCGGCACCGAACAAGCCCGGCCGGCCGTCGCCGGCGATCGGTGGAACAACTGGGTGTTCAGCGTGCGAGGCGAGGGGTCGTTCGACGGCGAGGAATCGAGGCGGGAAATGCAACTGGGCGGCTCGATGAGTGCCGACCGCATCACGCCCGACTGGAAGATCACTCTCGGGACGGAGATCGACTTCGAGCGTGAGCGGTTCAATCTCGACGAGGAGGATGAAGAACCCCTCGAGGTGGAGCGACGCGAGCGCGAGTTCAGATGGCTGGCCGTGAAGGCGCTGGGCGAGCACTGGTCCGCGGGGGCGAGAGGCGACGTCGAGTCGTCCACCTTCGAGAACATCAGCCTCGCCGCGAGCGCCGAGCCGGCCATTGAATACAACGTCTTTCCCTATTCCGAGTACACGCGCAGGCAGCTCCGGATCCTCTACGCGATCGGACCCAGAACGTTGAACTACTACGAGGAGACACTGTTCGGGAAGACCGAGGAGACGCTGGTCCAGCACGAGCTGTCGGCCACCTACGATCAGCGCGAGCAGTGGGGCTCGCTCGAGGCGCGCGTCGAATGGTCGCAGTATCTTCACGACCTGGCGCTGTCGCGCCTCGAAGCGGACGGCGAGGTGTCTCTGCGGATCGCGCGCGGCCTGTCCGTATCGGCGGAGCTGAATGCGTCGCGCATCCGGGATCAGGTGTCCCTGCCGGCCCGCGGCGCCACACCGGAAGAAATCCTGCTGCGCCTGCGAGAGCTGAGCAGCGGCTACGAGTACTCGTTCTCCTTCGGTCTGACCTACACCTTCGGTTCGATCTTCAGCAGCGTGGTGAACCCTCGCTTCGGCCAGTGACCGGCGGCGTGGGTTGCGGTCCACCCTCGACTCTGCGACAGTAGAGGGGTTCCCCATTTGTTGGAGGTCGCATGAAACGTGCTCGAGCCGCGTGTGTGTGCATCGCGGCGGCAGTCGTGGCGGCGCCAGCCGCGGCTGACGTCACGTTCAAGAAGAAGAACGACATCAAGGTCGTCGGGACGATCATGTCCGGCAGCAGCGTTCAGTTCATCAAGGGCATGAAGATGCGCGAGGATCAAACGACCGGCGGCGTCCAGACGTCCACCATCATGGACGCGGCGACGCGGCAGATGGTCTTGCTGAACCATCAGAAGCGCGAGGCGGAGGTGGTCGACATGTCGGCAATCGGCGCCGGTCTCGCGAAGATCTCGGAGTCCGACATACAGGCCAGCATCACGCCGACGGGACAGACGCGACAGGTGGCGGGCCTCACGTGCGCCGTTCACGACATGCAGGTGTCCGTTCCGATGGAGGCCGGCGGCGAAAAGCTGAAGATCGTGATGTCCGGGCCCGTGTGTCTCGCCAAGGATGCACCCGGGCGGGCCGACATGACCGCGTTTTACAAGGCGGCGGCGGAAAAGGGACTGTTCTTCGGCGATCCCCGCGTGGCGAGGGCGCAGCCCGGACAGGCCAAAGGCATGGCGGCGATGTATCGGAAGGTCGCCGGTCTCGGGGTGTTGCTCGCCCAGGAGATGAACATCAAGTTCGAGGGCAGCGGGCCCATGGCCGGCATGATGAGCAAGATGGGTGGAAGCACGATGACCAGCGAAGTTGTCGACGTCTCCGCCGACAGTATTCCGGACTCGACTTTCGAAGTGCCGGCCGACTACAAACTCATCAAGCGCTGAGCCCAGCCGGTCAGGGACGGGCCGAGGCGGGTTTGGCCGGCCCTCCTCACGAGAGCGGCCCCACCTGTCGAGTTCCAGTCGGGGAGCGGAACCTGATATAGTCGGGATGCCGCCGGAGGGGCCGGTGCAGCAAGAATGTCAGCCCCTCTGTGTCCATATTGCGGCTCCCGCAATTCACGCGCGGTGCTCCCCTCGCGGGATCCGCTCGAATACTACTGCCAAATCTGCCGGCAGTACTGGCTGCTCCCAGAACCCGAGCGCATCCTGCAGCCTCGGAAAGACCCTCTCCCGAAGCCCCCGCGCCGCAAGCGGCCGCGCTGAGAGTCCGGCAGCCCTGGCTCGATCCGTGGCCCAGCCTCAGGGGGCCTGCCGAGCGCCGACGGTCAGCCGATCCACGACGTTGCGGACGCCCTGTGTTTCGCGGGCAAGCTGAACCGCGCGCTGCCGCTGGGCTTCGTTGTCGACCCCTCCCGTCAGCGTCACGACCTGATCGGTGGTGTCCACGTTGATGCGGGAGGCTTTGATCGTGTCGTCGAGCGCCATCTTGGACTTGATCTTCGCGGTGAGCGCTCCGTCTCCCAGCGTCTCTCTCGCCTGGCTGGCCGCAGCCGCTGCCCGGTCGCCCACTTCAGCCCCAACCTCGCGCGCGCGCTCCCTGCCAGTGCTCCCTCCCGCCACACGGCCGGTGTCCCACCACCCGAGAAAGAACCCCGCAACGGCCACCAATATCACCAGCAGGAGTACCAGCCTGAACAGTGCCCTGAACATACACCCCTCCCCGGTCGGATCGGCGTTGTGCAGATCCCATGCCCGGATGTTGCGGAGCGGAGGCGGCCTGGTTGACGTGGCGCACCACGAAGTGCGCACACTCGCGCTGAAAGAGTGGGCGAAGGAGGGCGCCCGGAGTTACTTCGTGTCCTCGCCGTGCCTGGCGACACCCGCCAGCACGCTGCGCAGCCAGCCGCAGTCGGCACAGACGTAGGTGCGGGTCAGACGCGTCTCGGTGACGAGGCGCACTCGCGGCGATTTGCAGATCGTGCAGGCGGCGATGCGGGTCTTTTGTGCCTTCAACATGCTGTCCCTGCTCCCTGGGAGGCACAATGTGTGCCGACACCGTCCGAACGCCCGTGACGGTTTTTTTGGCCTTTTTCGAGCAGGCTCACGGCAGAGTTGCGCACAAATCCGCACCCTGCTGTCCTCCCCAAGCGACCTTTTTGGGTGTCCGGTCCTTTCCAATGCCGCGATTGCCCTGCAACCGGCACAGGAACGTTCGAATTGCCATGTCTGCCTTTCAGGCTCAGCAAGTCTGGGCCACGCCAGACTAACACCCCGAAATGCCCGCTATTTCGAGGAAACTGGCGGGCAGATTTCTCGCATTGGCAGTCCTGGACGTTGACTCGTTCGCTCACCCGACAGAAACCAATGGCAGGCCACCGCGAAGACTCAGGCAACGCTGAACCATCGTCCAGGTTCAAATCCGATCGCCGCAAGTCCGCGGATCGGCGACTGGCTACGCGTGGAGGCAGACGTGCTGACGATCCACAGCCTCGATGCCCGTCGTGCGGGCTGCTGGTCCCGGATGCTCCGCACGCCACCGAGACAGCGTGCGTGAAGGCGCTCCGCGCCGAGCTCGAACGGCTGATTGCCGCCGTCCCCCTCGACCCGCAGAACGAGTAGAAGACCACGCTCAGTGGTCTTCTGAACCTTCGCTGGCGCGCTCGATTCCCGACCGCCGCCCGCCGACTGTAGTAGTGTTTTCGAATGCAGCATCGAGTGCTCTTCGGAATCTTCGCTCTTGTCACGCTCTCCACTTCACCGTTCTGGCCGGCGCCGCGTGAGGCCGCGCGCGTCGCACAGGACCGCTTCGAGCTCGAGGAAGCGACCCTTGCGACCATTCAGGAGTGGATGGCGTCGGGCCGCTACACGTCCCGTCGTCTCACCGAGCTGTACCTGCAACGCATTGCCGGCATCGATCGCAGCGGTCCGACCCTTCGCTCCATCATCGAGATCAATCCCGAGGCGCTCGACATCGCGAGCGCACTGGACCAGGAGCGCAAGGCGAAAGGCTCGCGCGGACCGCTGCACGGCATCCCGGTCGTGATCAAGGACAACATCGACACGGCCGACCGGATGCCTACGACCGCGGGCTCCCTCGCGCTCGACGGCTCCATCGCCGCCCGGGACGCGTTCGTTGTCGAACGCCTCCGCGCGGCCGGGGCCGTCATCGTCGCGAAGACCAACCTCAGCGAGTGGGCGAACATCCGGTCCACGAAGTCCAGCAGCGGCTGGAGCGGGATCGGCGGCCAGGTGAGGAATCCCTACGCGCTCGATCGGAACCCGTGCGGCTCCAGCTCCGGCACCGGCACGGCGGTGTCCGCGAACCTCGCGGCGGCCGGCGTGGGGACCGAGACCGACGGCTCGATCGTGTGCCCGTCATCGGCCACGGGCCTGGTGGGGATCAAGCCGACCGTTGGCCTCGTGAGCCGCTCGGGCATCATTCCGATCTCGCACACGCAGGACACGGCCGGCCCGATGGCCCGCACGGTTGCCGACGCCGCGGCGCTGCTCGCCGGCATGGTCGGCGAGGACGCGCGTGACACCACCACGCGGGGCTCCGCCGCTCACCATCGCGACTACCTCGCCGCGCTCGATCCGAACGCGTTGAAGGGCGCCCGTATCGGCGTCGCCCGCAGGCGCTACTTCGGCTACAGCCCACCCACCGACCGGGTCGCCGAGGCGGCGATTGCAGCGATGAAAGCGCAGGGCGCCGTGATCGTCGATCCGGCCGACATCCCAACCGCGGCCCGGCTCGACGACTGCGAGCTCGAGATTCTGCTGTACGAATTCAAGGCCGGCCTGAACGCGTATCTGGAGGGCCTCGGTCCGTCCGCCCGAGTCCGGTCGCTCGCCGACGTCATCGCGTTCAACGAGCGCGAGAAGGAACGCGAGATGCCATTCTTCGGGCAGGAGCTCTTCCTGCAGGCGCAGAAGAAGGGCCCGCTGACCGAGGCGGCCTACAAGCGCGCGCTCACGACCTGCCGGAACCGCTCGCGCACGCTCGGCATCGATGCCCTCCTCCGCAAGCATCGTCTCGACGCGATCGTCGCGCCGACCGGCGGCCCCGCGTGGCCGACGGATTTGATCAACGGCGATCACTTCCTCGGCGCGAGCTCGACGCCTGCGGCGGTCGCGGGCTACCCGAGCATCACCGTGCCGGCCGGCTACGTCCACGGCCTCCCGGTAGGCATGTCCTTCATCGGCGGCGCCTGGAGCGAAGCGCGGCTGATCGGCCTGGCCTATGCTTACGAGCAGGCGACGAAGCACCGCCGCCCACCGGCGTTGGAGCCGACGATCGTGCTGACGGAACAGCGGTGAGGCCGGCGGTGATCTGCGCCGCTTCGTGCGCATCGCGATCCGGCGCGCGGGATCGACTCGAGCCGGCCGCAGCCAGCCTGTGATGGTTTCTCTATTGTGTAACGAAGCTGCGCCTCGAACCGACCAGTAACACCATGATAGAAGGGGCGCAGCTTCGTTACTGATCCGCGGCCGCTTCGCGGCCGCGGCTAAGCCGTGGTTGCACGGCACGAATGACACATTCGGACACATTCACGCCGTGCAAGCACGGCTAGAGATGATCATTGAGAACTTCGTGATGGCGATCCCGTTCCGGTGTACAGCCGCTTCGCTCGTCCACCGCACGCGCAGACGGCCGGTGTTCGTACCGCCGGCCAGCGCCGACCGTGTAGGTCGCCCTTTTGTTCGTGGCCGTCGAGGTGTTGCCGGGAATGTACGGGGGCACCGCTGTCGTCGCTGAGCACCACGTCGAGTTGGTCGATCGGGAGCCCGAGATTCTGATCGGGTTCTGCGCGCGATCGGGTTGACAACTCGTTGGTTGGCGCGCATGATTGCACACGTTCAAGTCGATGGAGTTCAGCGCCCCACGCTGAGCGCTGGCGGCTTGACGCTCGGCTCTCCGTTGCGGTGTTTTGCTCGGGAGACGAGATGCACGTCAATGCAGTCCGTCTGTCTCTTGTGCTGTTCGGGGTGACGTCGTCCCTGCTCTGGGTTGCAGTCGGGCGCGCGCAAAGTACCGCACGGCCCAGCGCTTTCTGCCACGTCACCGACGGCCAATTCACCGCCTGTCCCGGCGGCGGCTCGGAGTGGTCGGACATCCCCGTTCAGTCTTTTCCGCAGACCGAATCGTTCGTCTACGCGAGTCAGGCGGATCTCGACCCGGCCGCCGGCTCACTGACATCGCCGGTCGACACCTTTGTACTCATGTACGACGAGTGCAGCCGGCGCACGCCGCTCGGGGGTGACGAGTACTTCAGGGTGGCATTCAAGACCGTCGAGACCGAGGACGGCGCAGAAAAGCTCGAGCATTACGTCATTCACATCTTCGCCGACGGCACGATCGCCTTTTTCGAGGACGGCGTCTTGCAACCACCTGGTCGCGCGCCGGTTGTGGATGGAATGCGCGGCAAGGTCGGCTTCGGGCGATCACCGAACTGTTCGTTCGATCACGTCGTTGCCGAGTTCGAGGTGCCGCTGTCGGTCACGGGTCATAGCTACTCGCCAGACCCGCTTTTCTGGGGCGCGAGTGTCCCACCCCCGCCGTTGGATTGCCCGGCGAGCCTCGGCGGCTTCGGGGCGCTCCAGAACAACTGCGCGCCTCCGCCGGAGTGCCCGAATGGGGGCGTCGAGGTCCCCGTGCTCGTCAACGTGTTGGCTGGGGTGGACGGCGGCGTCGCGGTCAGCGACGCCGCCGTCCAGGACATGGTCCGCGACGCCAACTTCACCCTCGACGATGCGGGGATGTGCCTCACTGTGGCTCTGATCGACCGCGACGTTCCAGACCTCGGGGACAATGACGGCACGCTGGATCTCGTCGAGACGAACAGGCTCGAGGACGCATGTATCAACGAGATGAGCTTCCGGTTCGGAACCGACGTCGGGTATAAGGTCTTTCTCACGAATCGATTGCCCGATGGAGTCTCGGATGGATGGTCCTCCTTTCTTGCACCGAGCGGGGCGATCCAGCCGTGCGTCTTCCTGCTGGTGACTACTCCACACCCTCCCGGATTGGTTCTGGCGCATGAGGTCGGGCACACGGCTGGCCTCGAGCATATCGAGGTTCTCAACAACCTCATGCACCCTTCGCCGCTCGGCTTTGGCAGAGGCCTCACCGCCGCTCAGCAGGCCGTGATTCTGGCCGCGGCCTTGAGGCGCGGCGGCAACTCGGAACACGCCGCTTGGACTGACGCGACGGGGGACGTCGGGCAGGGGTACATAGACCTCCGTAGCGGGTCGCTGTTCGCCAGAAGCCAGGCCGGTGATCTCGAGATCAGCCTGCGTCTTGCAGAATCGCTGCCTGCCGACCGCCCGGTCAATGTCAAGATCGAGGCGCTCTTCGACAGCGACAACAATCAGGCGACCGGCGCGACCGTCGGATCCCGCCGCGGGATCGACAAGATCCTCGCGATTCTCCTCAACGGGCGCTTCCCCTTCACCGACGGCGGGGGCACAACGACGGCCACCCTGTTCGATGTCGCCTCGGGCACCTCGACCCCGTTGGCTTTCGGCGTCGTGGAGCGCGCTCGCCTCGTCCGTGACTTCGTCAATGCCACTCTGGATTCCGGCGGTGTCGTTTTCCAGACGGTGCCATTCGGGCTCCTCGGTGCCTCGACCCTTGCCATCCCGATGACGATCAGGACCAGCGACCTCGATACAGGATCGGCCGACGAGGTGTCGTTCGTTTTCAGTCTGTCTCACACTCCGGAGCCCACGGGTGCCCGCGCCATCCGCCCCGGCTTCGACTCCGCGGCGCTGCCGCGCGGCTTCAACGGCACCTCCGGACCTATACCGATCGGTTTCTCGCTGAACTTCTTCGGCAGGTCCTTCACCAGCCTGTTCGTCAACAACCACGGCAATGTCACTCTGGACGTTTCGCTGGAGAACTTCGTCCTGGTCCCGTTGCGAGACGTGTCGCGCGCAATCATCGCGCCCTTCTACGCTGATGTGGACACGCGAGTCGGCGGCTTGGTCACCTACGGTTCCGGCACGGTCGGCAACCGGGCGGCGTTCGGCGCCACCTGGAACGGTGTTCAGTGTTTTGGCGACAATCCGGCCTTCAACTTCTTCCAGATGGTGCTCATCGACCGTTCCGATGTCGGAGCCGGCGACTTCGACATCGAGTTCAACTACGACCAGATCCATTGGGACCAGGCGCACTTCCCCACCGGTCCGGAGGACTGCCTCGGCTTCTTCGTGGCCCGGGCCGGCTTCTCGAACGGAACTGAAGAGCCCGGAACCTTCTTCGAGCTACCGGGCTCCAACATCGCTGGCGCGTTCCTCGACACCAGCGTCAGAACCGGTTTGATCCACGGCAGCCTCGACGCCGCCCAGATCGGCCGCTATGTGTTGCGGATCCGGAACGGGGTAACGGACGCTGGCGATCAGGACGACGTGGCGGACGATCTGGACAACTGTCCACGGGTTGACAACAACGACCAGCGCGATCGCAATTTCAACGGCATCGGCGACGCCTGCGAAAGACCCGGCCTGCTCAACAGCACCGCTGCCTTCATGCAGGCGGGGTTCGACGGCAGCACCTTCGTTGAGCCGCGGTCGCTGCTGGTCGCCGAAGAACCGGGTCTGCTCGAGCAGCTGACCAGAATCGCCACCTTCCGTCTCGACGCCGGACTCACCGACTCCGCCAGGATCACGGCGACGAATCTCGTCGCCAGCCTCGTCGCCTTGAACATCGTTCCGCCGGGAGATGCCGGCGCGCTGGTTGACGCAGTGATCGGCGACGTCACGCAGCCAGTACGAGGGGACATCGACGCGGATGGCGACGTGGATACGAACGATATCGCCAGCCTGCTGCTGGACCGCAATCGTCTCGTGCATGAGAGTACGTGCGGCTTGAAGTGTGATCTCGACAACGACGGCAGAATCACGGTGATCGACGCGCGGATGATGGTACCGCTGTGCACCCGGCCGCGATGCGCGGCGCAATGAAATTCGCTTTCCACCATGAAACGTCACGTTCGCGGGGAGACGCATATGCGAACCATCTTGATGGGTGTCGCCGTTTGCGCAGGTTTCGTAGCACTGAGATCTGATGCATCCGCCGCAACCATCACCTTGACATCGGATCCGGCGGTCGGCGTCGGTCAAACGACAATCGTGGAACTCGTCGTCGACGATTTGGGTGCTGCGGCGATGGCCCCGTCGGTGGGCGCGTACGACATCACCATCTCGTTCGACGCGAATCTGCTTGGATTCGTCGGCGTGGCGTTCGGCGATCCTGTACTGGGCAACCAGTTGGATCTATCGGGCCTCGGTTCGATTCACGGCGACGATCCTGGTGTGAGCGGCGTCGACGTGTTCGAAGTGTCCCTCGATTTGCCCGGCGTGCTGAATTCTCAACAGGCGGCAGCATTCGTTCTTGCCCGGTTGACCTTGATTGGCCTGTCCGAGGGAACGAGCGCCCTCGGCGTTGTCGTCAACGCGTTGTCTGACGCCGACGGGCTGGCTTTGCCTGCGGTCGCGACGAGCGGGAGCATCGATGTCGTCGCCGTGCCCGAACCGGCTGTGTTGATCTATTTCGCCACCGGCGCTGCACTCTTCGGGTTACGGCGACACCATCACAACAGAACGCCTCGCCGGCGAACGTCGTAACTCGTTGCATCGAGCGCGAGAAGGAACGCGAGATGCCATTCTTCGGGCAGGAGCTCTTCCTGCAGGCGCAGAAGAAGGGCCCGCTGACCGAGGCGGCCTACAAGCGCGCGCTCACGACCTGCCGGAACCGATCGCGGTCGATGGGCATCGATCAGCCGGCACAGGCGCGCCTTGCCAGAGCGTTTTTCAGCGGCTCGTAAACGAACCGATTCTGCAGCCGGCAATGTCGCAGCTTTCGATCCTGCAGCCTGTTTGGTTTTTTCTTGTTCTGGTGCGAGTGACAGGCAACACGAAGCAACCATGGACGTCGGGATCGGAAGCGCTGGTGCAAGCGTTTGTTCCCGGCCGCAAGTTGGAGAACGCACTGACGCTGCTCGACGCCTATTTGTCGACGCAGGAACTGGAGCGAATCGACACGCAGCGCGCCGTCCGATACGAGCCGAGCGCGGAGGACGTCGAACTGCCCGGTGACTTCTTTCGCCGTCCGCTCGAGCGAGCGGCCGCGACGAACGAATGTGTGCTCGGCGTGTTCTTCGTCAGCGACGAGACCGCGACGCGCAAGTCATCGCCATGACGAGGAAACGCCCTCATCCGCCAGACTCATGAACTGGCTCGTTCGCGGAGGGACCCCTCCGCGAACATCCTGACGGGGTTGGCCGTTTGCGTAGCTCTGTCTGCCAGTCCACCTGCGGATCCTTGACGATGTGGCCTCATGAGGCTACAATAATGGCGTGCAGACGATAGGTATTCGCGAGTTGAAGAATCGGCTCAGCGAGATGATGCGACGGGTGAAAGCGGGTGAGCACATCCTCGTGACCGACCGCGGTACGGTTGTCGCGGAGCTCGTGCCGCCCCGCCAGCCGGGCCTCGACCCGAGCATGCCGCCAGGTCTCGCGCGGCTCGTCGAACGAGGCGTCGCGCGATTGGGGGCACCCAACGATCCCAGCCTCTATCGCGGCCTGCCTCCGCTTCGACAGAAACCGGCCTCGGTGACGCGGCTCCTGGACGACGAACGCGGCGAGCGATGACACTGTACGCGGAATCGAGCGCGGTGCTGGCCTGGCTCCTCGAACAGGAGCACGGCGACGTCGTGGCTACGACGCTTGCAGGGGCGGCGCTGGTCATCGCGTCGGACCTCACCCTGATCGAGTGCGATCGCGTGCTGATCCGCGCGGTCGCGATCAACGAACTTCGCGAGTCGGACCTGGTTCAGCGCCAGGCGCGGCTCAACGCGGTTTCGGCGCGCTGGACCCTGCTCACGCTCGACGAGGAGATCAGCGAGCGGGCACGCCGGCCGTTTCCAGCAGAGCCTGTCCGCACGCTGGACGCCATTCACATGGCTAGTGCGCTCATCGCGCGCAAGGCGATCCCCGACATCGCCATGTTGAGTCTTGACGATCGAGTTCGCGACGCCGCGGCACACCTGGGTTTCCGCCTCCTGCCGGGGGACGGCGATCTCCCGGCAGTGAGCGGGTGAACGACTGATGCTGCATGCCGAGGGCTTTCGGCGCATCGCCCTGGAGCATGCAGGGCGCGATCGAAGGCGCTCACATGGACCGCGCGACTTGGGCGTCAACGCCGGCGGCTGACGACCCGCACACGGGATCGGTGACGAGCTCTACGACCCCGAAGGCCACGACGGTACGCCGATCCTGAACGTTCAGATTCCATTTGACATTCGAATAGAGGGGTGATACCTCAGTCAGCGGGGCCTGCTGCGCGCCGCGTGGTGCGCGACAGATACGAGCCGGAAGGCCCGCTTCTACACGATCACGGCGGCCGGGCGCCGGCGGCTCGCCGACGAGAAGGCGCCGTGGGATCGCATCACGTCGATCATGCAGGCGCTGCTCAGCGGGGAAGCCTGAGACAGGAAGAGGCCGATGCGCGTATGGCTGTCACGGCTGGGCGGGGCGCTGGGGCGCGGCCGTCGGGACGACGATCTCGAGGAAGAACTGCGCCTGCATCTCGAGCTGGCCGCGGAGGACGAACGCCGCCGCGACGGGCCCGACGGCGTTCGGTTGCGGGCGGCGATCGGCCGGGGAACGGTGCCGCGCACCATGGACCTGCTTCGCGATCAGCGGGGTCTCCCCTCCATCGAGGACCTGGCGCGCGACGTCCGCCACGGATGGCGGAGCCTGCGCCGCAATGTCGCGTTCTCGGCCGTCACGCTCCTCACGCTCGCGATCGGCATTGGGGCGAACACCGCCGTCTTCAGCGTCGTCAACAGCATCCTGCTCGAGCCGCTCGACTATCCCGACCCGGACCGACTGGTCGCCGTCTGGCACAGTGCCCCGGGCGCGCCCGGTTTGACCAGCGTGTCCGGCGACCTCCGGCTGTCGGCGTCGATGTACTTCACGTATGCCGAACACAACCGCACGTTCGAGAGCTTCGGGCTGTGGACGTGGCACACGGCGACGGTGACGGGAGTCGCCGAGCCGGAACAGGTGCGCACCCTTCTGGTGACCGATGGCACGCTCCAGGCGCTCGGCGTTCCGCCCGCGGTGGGGCGCTGGCTCTCGACGGCGGAACAGCAGCCAGGTTCGCGGGCCGTGATGCTCGGCTACGGCTACTGGCAGCGTCGTCTCGGGGGTGACCGGTCCGCCGTCGGACGGGCGATCGCGATCGACTCACACCCGCGCGAGATCGTCGGCGTGATGCCTGAGGGCTTCGGTCTGCTCGACGCCGATCCGGCACTGATCGTTCCCCTGGCCTTCGACCGCAGTCGCGTCGTCCTGTCCGGTTTCGGCTTCCAGGGCGTTGCGCGCCTGAAGTCCGGTGTGACCATCGCCCAAGCAAGCGCGGACGTCGCACGCATGGTGCCCCTCTGGATGCGCTCCTGGCCGTCAGTTGCGGGTGTCAACCCTCTCGTCTACGAAGAGTGGCGCATCGCGCCAGCCCTGAGGCCGCTCAAGGATGATGTCGTTGGCAACACGGGCGGCGTCCTCTGGGTCGTGATGGGCACCATCGGGATCGTGCTGCTCATCGCCTGTGCGAACGTCGCAAACCTCGCGCTCGCAAGAACGGAAGGGCGCCAGCAGGAGCTCGCGGTTCGCGCGTCGCTCGGCGCGGGACGAGGACGAATCGTCCGGGGACTCCTGATCGAAAGCCTCCTGCTCAGCCTGATCGGCGCAGCGCTCGGCCTCGTCCTCGCGCATGCCGGGTTGCGGCTCCTCGTTGCGGTCGGACCGGCCAACCTGCCGCGCCTGTCGGAGATCGCAATCGACGGGCGCGCGCTCGCCTTCACGCTCGTCGTCGCGCTCCTCTCCGGGCTGTTCTTCGGCGCTATTCCCGCCCTGAAATACGCAGGGTCGCAGATCGCCCTCGGGCTGGGCGGCGGCGGCCGCACGGCGACGCCGGGCAAGGAGCGCCATCGGGCGCGCGGCCTGCTGGTCGTGACGCAGGTGGCGCTGGCCATGGTGTTGCTCGTGGGCGCCGGGCTGATGATTCAGACGTTTCGCGCGCTGCAGGGCGTAGCGCCGGGATTCACGAACCCCAGGGAACTGCAAACCGTCCGTATCTCCATTCCTGATCTTCCAGGTACGGGGCCGCTGCGGCTGGCCCGAACGCAGCAGGATATCGCCGAAAGGCTGGCGTCGATATCCGGAGTCTCGTCGGTCGGCTGTGCGAGCTTGATCCACATGGAAGGAATGGAAGGCCTCGCGCACGACTGGGACATCATCATCGCCGAAGGGGGCAGGCCGTTCGACGTCGAAATGCCGCCTCTCCGCATGTTCAAATCGGTGTCGCCCGGTTTCTTCCAGACGACCGGCACGTCGCTGGTCGCAGGCCGGGAGTACACCTGGACAGACGTCTACGATCGTCGCGGTGTCGTGATGGTGTCGCACAACCTCGCACGCGAGTTGTGGGGCAGCGCGTCCGGGGCGCTCGGCAAGCGCATTCAGACGCTTCCCACCGCCCCATGGCGCGAGGTCATCGGCGTCGTCGAGGACGTGCGCGACAACGGCGTGCACGAACCCGCGCCGTCCACTGTGTACTGGCCGATCGCGGGTGAAAGCCACTATCGAGCCGGAGCGGACTACGCCACGGAAACCGTGACCTTCGTCCTCCGAAGCCCGAGGGCGGGCACCGAGAGCTTCCTGCGCGAGATCGAGCGCGCGGTATGGTCCGTGAATTCGAACCTGCCGCTTGCGTCGCCCCGGACGATGCAGGAGATCTACGATCGCTCGCTGGCGCGGACGTCGTTCACCCTGGTGATGCTCGCCATCGCCGCGACGATGGCGCTGGTGCTCGGTCTGGTGGGAATCTACGGCGTCATCGCGTACGCCGTGTCGCAGCGGACGCGTGAAATAGGGATTCGGCTCGCCCTGGGCGCACAAGAGCGGGACGTGAAGCGGATGTTCGTGCGATCGGGGCTCGCGCTGGCCGTCCTTGGCGTCGCGCTCGGCCTGGGCGCGGCCGCCGGGCTGACGCGGCTCATGTCGTCACTGCTCTCCGGCGTGAGCCCGCTGGATCCGGCGACGTATCTCGTGGTCCCGGTCGTCCTTGTCGCGGCGGCGCTCCTGGCCAGCTACCTCCCCGCCCGCCGCGTCGCCGCGGTGAACCCAGTCGAAGCGTTGAAAATGGAGTGACCGCGGGCCGAATCCCTCGCAGGTCCGTCCGAGGTTCACGCCTCACACGAAGACCACGATCGCCACGACGATCACGAAGGCGTGAACCTCAGCGATCGTCGATCGGTTGACTTGCCCCTGCTATTCGCTATCGGCATCATCCTCGGTCACGCCCACGATTGCGCCGGTTTCGAGATAGACGGCATGCTCAGCCTTGTGCGCCAGGTGCGTGCGAGCATCCCTCATCTTGGTGAAGGAACGGCCCCCGCCGCGCGATCGCGCGCTCCGCGGTCCAGACCTTCGGAGTAGCCGACCAGCAAGTACGTGGGAGCGATCGAGTCCATCTTTAGGTCAACGTTCCACGACGGGCTGTAAGATTAGAGCGCTCCGGTCCGGACCGTCGCGCGAGCACGGCGCGATAGAATGAGTATCCCTTCATTGAGCCCGCGGCACCGCCGAAATACCGCGATCGATATTCGTCGGCCGACAGATCCTCGAGCAAGGCGAAGCTGCGTGCCACCAGATAGGCTGGCATCTCACGCGGCTCGAACCCGCACGTCCACGGCTCACCGACTTCGCGTACGCGCTCGAGGATCTCGGCGCCGCCGTCGAACCGCCGAGATCCATCGAGCAGGCCATGATGAACGTAGGTGAGAAACAGTTCGCTCCCAGGCGCCACCGACGCGAAAATCGCGCGCAGCGTTGCATCGACGGCGGCTTCCGTCAGGTAATTCGTGACGCCTTCCCACAGCACGAACGATCGAGCGTCGACGTCGAAGTCTGACCCTCGAAGTGCAGCGTCGAGCGTCTGCCGGGTGAAATCGACAGGCACGTGCGTAACCGTAGCACGCTGCGCCCCCGCACGGCTGATCACACGAATCTTGGCCGCCTGAGTGAGTGGATGATCGACCTCGAACACGCGAGCCGTCGCGATCTCGGGTATACGGTAAGCGCGCGTATCGAATCCGGCGCCGAGGATGAGCACTTGTCGGGCACCGTTCTTCAGCGCGTGGCGCAGCAGGTCGTCGACAAGTCGTGTGCGCGCAACGGCTGACGTCCGTGCTCCCGGCCATTTGCGATCGATGATGCGAAGGATGCGGCGGCGAATCGGCTGCAGACGGGCCAGCAGCAGCAACAGGCGTCCGGCTGGACGCAGAAAGCGTGTGGCGTACGGATCGGCGAAGAGCCGATTGCGCGGTGACTCGAGTGTTTCGAGCGCGCGAAACAAGGCCATCACTTCAGCCGTCTGGCTGACGCGATCCGTCATCGCCGTGGATGATACGACACCGCAGGCGGGGCGCTGCCTCACTTTCACGCCGGGCTGTTTGCGCGTGAGCCTGCGAAAGTTCAATGACGCGCTCGTAGCGGTCCTTTGGCTCGACTTCGAACCGCACGCATCAGTCAAGGGACAATTAGAGTCGGCTCCGATCCGCTCCCCCATTAAGGCCAGACGCCGCGGTCACATCGTCGGATTCTCCAGGCATTCCATGGTGCCGGGGGTGGGGATCGAACCCACACGGCCTTGCGGCCACGGGATTTTAAGTCCCGAGCGTCTGCCAGTTCCGCCACCCCGGCGCGTGCTTCGATTGTGGCAGATACACCGCAGGCTGTGAAGCAGCACCGGCCCGATCCACGCCGGCACGCGTTTCGGGCGACAATAGCCTCGAGTGATCTACTTCCTCCGCCACATGCTGTCAGTACTGATCCTCCCGACAACCGTCGTTGTGCTGATACCTGTCTGGATCGCCCGGGAATGGCGCGTGGGAACCGGCTGGCCGCGCTCGTTGGCGGACTGGGTGGCCGTTCTCGCTGGCGGGCTCGCGCTGGCGATCGGCCTGGCGCTCTTTGTCGCCTCCCTCCTGCACTTTGCCAGAGAGGGCCGTGGGACGCTGGCGCCGTGGGACCCGCCTCGCAGACTCGTCGTGCGCGGCCCGTACCGCTACGTTCGAAACCCCATGATCTCGGGAATCATCTTCCTTCTGACAGGAGTCGCACTCTGTTTGAGATCGCTGCCACACGCCCTGTGGGCGAGCGTGTTCGTCGCGCTGAACCTGATCGTCATCCCACTCCTCGAAGAACCAGAGCTGGAGCAGCGGTTCGGCGAAGACTACCGCGCCTACTGGCGCGCCGTGCCGCGCTTCGTCCCTCGGTTCACCGCCGTGAGTGGCCTTCCACGCGCCGGCGACCCTCACGATGATCCGATGAGCGTTTCCAGTCGGCGTTGAGAGGTCACATGTCGCGCGCTGAAGGCTGGTTGCGGAAGGCCGAGTTCGTGATCGCGGTCGTGGTCGCCCTCTTGCTCGCGATCGGTTACCTGGTGTCGAGGTAACCTGAACTGGTGTCTAGCCGAGCGGCAGGTATGGGAGCAGATGCGAGGCGAGGTTCGAGAACCCACCTGTGTTGACGGTGACCGGTTCCTCTGCTGACGTAACCATCAGGATGAACAGGATCCAGTGCAGGACTGCCACGGCCAGCAAGCCCATCCTGCAGAGATGCTCGAGACGCTCGTCTTCGGTCCACACGCCGCTGTGCAGCGCAAGGCGGATGCCGGGTCGGGAACCCTGAATTCATTGACCGTCCGGGTTGTTCGCGTGCCGAATGTGTAACCGCGGTTACAGGTTGTGCCGATCGGTTGTTACCGGATCGACGTGATCATCCAGTTCTCGCCGCGCTTCTCGACCGAAAAGGTAAGTCTCTGGTTACTGGTCTGGCGGCCGCCCGTCGGCCCCTGAAAGCGGTAGGCGATCTGGCACGCGACGGTGGCCGAGCGCGCGTCGCCCGCAACGGTCACGTTCTGAACAGTCATATCCATTTCATACACGCGATAGCCGTCCATCCTCTGGCGGATCACCCGCGCGTCGCTGCCGCTGAGCACCTGGACCCTCCCGAGGGCGTCGGCATCCAAAGCCTCCCACGCGGCTTCGTAGCGCTGCAGCGCCCGCCGAACACCCGCCTCGGCCTCGGCCCGAGGATCTCGCCTGGGCGCCTCCGGCTTGTTCTCAGGAGCCTTCTCGACCGGCTTCACCGGCGGAGGCGTCGGTATGCTGGGCCGGGGCGCCGAGGCGCCTGGCAGGATTGCCGGCGGCGCCGCCGGTTCGCCGAGCGGAATTCTCGTCACAACCGGGGACGTTGCGCTCCCGCCCGTTCCCGGCGGCTGCCCCGCGCCGGTTTCCCTTCCCTGCCCTGTCTGCGCCTGCTCGCGCCCCACCTTTGGCGCCGGATCGCTCGCGGCGCGCCCGCGGCCGGTATTGTCTTGCTGCCTGGGCTGCTCACCTCGCGCAGGCTGACGTGTCACGGCACTGGCGTTCTGCTGCTGTGCATTCGACCTCTCAGGCTGTTGGGGCGCCGGATCGGGCTTCGCTAGGGCGGCCCTGTCGGGATCGGCGGGCTGCGACGGGCTCGTCTGGGTCTGCGGCACTTCGACGCTCGGACTCGCCTGCGGCTGCGACACGTTGGCAGGGGGCGGCTGCGGGTTGGAAGTTGTTGACGACGGGCGTGGTGACGAAGCCGGATCCTCGATCCGCCCCTCTGTCCCAACTCCCGTTTCCGAGGGTCGCACCTGCGACCAGACGGCGAAGCCCGCGACCATCAGGGCAACCAACGCTACCGCAAACGCCAGATAGGTTGCGCGCTGGGACTGAGCGATGGCACTGGGACTCGACGCGGCCTGCACCGCCGCCCCCGAAAGAGGCGTCGAACCCGGGGCAGGCGCCGTCCCCGGCTGGCTGCCTCCCGACGATCGGCCGCGCTCGAGCAGCCCGGCTTCGGCGCGCGCGACGATGGTGCTGGGCGTTCGAGCCTGCGGATCCAGCGCGGCAACCCGTCCGGCCATGGTGAGCGCGAATCGGTAGTTGCCTTCGGCAAGGGCGCGTTCTGCATCGGCAATCAGGGCGTGTCCGGGGTGGTTCTGTGGGAGCGGCACCGGCGCGATCCCCGGCGCGGTCGGCTCCTCGGCGATGAACGCGGTTTCCGCCGCCGCCGACGCCGCTTCCACCGCGGCGCGTTCTTCTTCGACCTCGATCCGCTGCCGGGCGCGGGTCAGGTCGTTGCGCATCTTCGCCAGCTCCTGATACCGGTCCTCGGGATTCTTCTGCAGCGCTTTGTCGACGATGGCGATCACATCGGCATCCAGCCCGGGCCGCACGCTCGCCAGCGGTTCGATCTCCACGTTCGGGATCCGCCGCAGCAGACCGTCCTTCATGCTGCCCATGAAGGCCTGTTTGCCCGACAGCAGCTCATAGGCCACGAGGCCGACCGCGAAGATGTCGCTCCTGTGATCCACGCCGGTGCCGAGTACCTGCTCGGGCGACATGTAGTTGATGGTTCCGACGAGCACGCCCGCCTGCGTCATTCCCGACTCCTCGATCCGGACGATGCCGAAGTCGAGGATCTTCAGGACGCCCTCGGCGTCCACCATGAGGTTGGCCGGCTTGACGTCCCGGTGCACGAGGCCCGCGCGATGCGCGTAGGCCAGCCCGTCGCAGAGCTCCTCGAGCAGCTTGAGCCGGCGCGAGAGCGAGAGGCCCGCGTTGTGCCGAATCAGCTCGCCCAAGGTTTCGCCGGCGAGGAACTCCATCGCGAAGAAGGGATCGCCGTCGTGCTCGCCGACATCGAAAATCGTGACGATGTTGGGGTGCTTCAGCCGGCCAACCGCGCGTGCCTCGCGCGCGAAGCGCTCGCGCAGGGCCTCGGTATCGAAGCCCCGGCGCAGCAGCTTGATCGCGACGAGCCGATCGATTGCAGGGTCGCGCGCCAGAAACAGCGCGCCCATCCCCCCTTCGCCGATCTTCTCGAGCACCTGGTATCGTCCGATGAAGCCGGAGGGGATGGGGGTGGCCAGCTGACTGCCCGCGGCCGGTCGTACGCCGGGGCCGCTCCCGCCGGGAAAAGGCGAGGATGGTGGAACGCGCGTCATGAATCCACCGACACCACGACGGCCGTGAGGTTGTCGCGCCCGTCGCGTTCGAGCGCCGCAGCCACGAGCCTCTCCGCTGCGCGCTGCACGGTGTCGGCGCTCGAAACGAGGCGTCCAATCTCGTCGGCGCCGATGGATCCATGCACGCCGTCGCTGCACAACACGAATCGATCCCGGGCCAGCGCCGGCCGGGCCGTCACCGTCACGTCCACGTCATCTTGCGCGCCCACGACGCTCGTGAGCACGTGCCGCATCGGATGATTTTCGATTGTGTGGGGATCGAGGCCGGGGTTCTGCGCGAGCAGCATCTCGACCCAGGTATGATCGCGTGTCAGGAGCTCGGCGGTCCCGCGCCGCACGGCGTAGATCCGCGAATCGCCGACGCCGCAGAACACGGCGCAGGAGCCTTCGAGGATCATGGCGACGATCGTCGTGCCCATCCCGGTGTACTGTTCCCGGCTCTCGCTCTGTCTGAAGACGCGGCGGTTCGCGAGCTTGACGGCCGTGCGCAGGCGGTTGCCGTTGAAATCCAGGCTGCTCTCGATGCCGAACGGCCAGGTGTGATCCGGATCGTGCTGGGAGCGTTCGACGAAGGAATGCAGCGCCTCGAGGGCGAGCGCCGAGGCGACCTCGCCGGCGTTGTGACCGCCCATGCCGTCGGCGACGGCAAACAGCCCGAGGGGCAGGTCGAGCAGCATGCTGTCTTCGTTCTGCGGACGAATTCGTCCCGGGTGAGTGGCGCCGTGAGCCTCGACCATAAGCCCTCGTGTCGTGACGTGGAGCACTATACTACCCGCGCAGCCTCCTATGTTCATCCTCGCTTATACGCGGGATGGCCAGTCTTTCCGCCATCCTCTCCGGCCCGGCGATACGGTCGTCGGCCGGGCTCCCGTGTGCGATCTTCCTATAGACGACCCCAGTATCTCGAGGCGTCACGTGCGGTTCCGGGTCCATGGCGACCACTGCCTGCTCACGGACCTCGGCGGGCGCAACGGCACCTTTCTCAATGGTGAACAGGTCACCGAGGCGGAAGTCAAGCCCGGCGACGCCCTCGTGCTCGGCAGGTTTCCCATTCGCATCGACCAGGGGGCACCGGCGCCCGTCGCGCTCAGCGACGATCACTCGCTTCTGGAATCCGCTCACACGGTCGTCCGACGGGTCGACGAGGGAACCGCGATTGCCACCGACACGCGGGTCACAGCCGACCCTCAGCGGCTTCTGCAGCTTCTCGCCCAGATCGCCCGCCAGCTCGTGCGGTGGGGACCACTGCCTGAAATCCTCGACCGGATCGTCTCCGTCGCGTTCGACACGATCCCGATCGAGCGGGCGTTCCTCCTGCTCGTGGACGAGCGCACCGGCGAGGTCGTGCCGCGCGTGATTCGTTCCCGGGACAACAAGCCCGTCACGGGCGTCACGGTGAGCCGGACCGTCGTGCGGCGGGCAATCCACGAGCGGGTGGCGATGCTGGCGAGCGACGCGCGGCTGGATCCCGCGCTCGCGGGCGCACAAAGTCTCCACGCGGGCCATGTCCGCTCGTTCATGTGCACCCCGCTCTGGAGCGAGAACCGGGTGATCGGCGTGCTCTACGTGGACAACCCCTACACGGCTCAACTGGCAGCGGCCGATCTCGACGTGCTCCAGGCGCTCGGGTCGTATGCCGCTGTTGCCATCGAGCAGGCCCGTCTGACCGACCGGTTGCTCGAAGAACGGCGCGTGCGGGACCGGCTCCAGCGGTACCACTCGGCAGCCGTGGTCGATCGGATACTGGGGACTGCGATGAGTCCTGCCGGCGAGGTCCCGTTTCTCGCGGAAGAGCGCGACGTCACGGTTCTCTTCGCCGACATCGTCGGCTTCACGACCCGCAGCGAGCGCATGTCGCCCTCGAGCGTCGCGCAGCTGCTCAACCAGTGCCTCACGGTGCTCTGCGACGCGGTGTTCACGGAAGATGGCACGCTCGACAAGTTCGTCGGCGATGCCGTGCTGGCGGTCTTCGGCGCGCCGCTGCATCAGGCCGACCATGCGGCCCGGGCGCTGCGCGCGGCGGAGGCGATGCGGCTCGCGGTGAGGCGTCTGGGCCTGGAGCCGCCGATTGTCCTTCGGATTGCGTTGAACTCCGGGGTCGCCACCGTTGGAGACATCGGGTCCCCGAAGCGGCGCGAATACACGGTGCTCGGGGACGTGGTGAACACCTGTTCCCGGATGGTGTCGTCGGCGTGCGAGCCGGATCAGATCGTCCTCAGCGCGAGCACGATCGAGAGGCTCGCGGCCCGTCCACCCGTTCAACCACTCGGACCCGTGCACCTCCGCGGCCGTCATGGCGCGGTGGATCTCTTCGCTCTCGAACCGGCTCAGAAGGAGTAGTCGATTCCGATGACCGGCGTGATCTTGTCGCGCAGACCGGCCTCGGTGACCGGCACCAGCATCTGTGCGGAGATCAGCAGATTGCCGCGCGGGTTGTAGCGGATGCCGGCCACACCGACGAGCAGGTTGAGGTCGCCGGGACGCCGCGTGAACTCTTCGAACGTCGCCGTACCGAACTCGCCGGACTGCGTGACGAACGGGAACTGACGCCGGGTCGGCACGAGCCGTCCCAGGTCGCGCAGGGTGCGACCGAGGATATCCGCCGCGAAGGTCAGCCGCGGGTGCAGCGCCGTATCGAAGCCGGCCGCGTAGCTGAACTCGTCGGGCACGTTCGGGTTCACCGAGAGCGGCTCGTCGTTGCCGCCGCGGCTGAACGTATAGCCCATGTTGACGTGCGGCGAGAACGGCCCCTGTGCCATCGATCCAATCAGCGCCAGCTTGAGTTGAGCGCCGCCGGTGCCGAGTAGTTGTTCCGAATCGCCGGTCGGCACCCTGACGTCCACGCCGGCGGCGAGACCGCCCCCCGCAGCGTCGAGAAAGCGGAACTTGGTGCGCAGCAGGATGTCGCCCAGGCCCTGAGCCCTCGAGCTCTCGCTGAAGGTTTTCTCCGTCGCGCCTCCCTCGAACTGGTGGATGGCGGGGTTGCTGGCCGTCGCCAGCCTCATGACCGTCGCCCGCACGCTCGCGTTCATGTCAATCGTGACGAACGGGACGACGAGCCCGACATCGAGCCGATCGGTAATGCCGTAGTTCAGGAACGCGGAGAACGTGCTGCTGGTCAAATCCAGTGACATCCGGTTCTCGATGACGTCCCCCTCGAAGAAGGGGTTCGGCGGCACTCCGGGCGAATTGGGGGTCCCGCAGCAGTCCTGATGGGTCAGGTAGACACGCACAGCCCCGTTGTCGAGATCCAGGCCTTCGAGCGTGTCGTACGTGGCCCGCTGAAAGTTGAAGCCCGCGTTCCATCGGCCCCGGCCGGCCGTGAGCGCGCGTTCCACGAATGCCGACCCGAACGTGCTGCTCTGGCGCGAGAAGGTGCCGAGCCCCGGGTCGAACGTGTACGAAAACCCGCCGGACGAGGATCCGAGAGGGATCGTGGCGAGCTGCGCCGCCATGATCGAATTGATCGCCAGCGGGACCTCCAGCTGGTTGATTTCGAATCCGGCAGCCACTTCGCCGGGCCGGATGACCGGCTGGAAGTGTGCCTCGTGGCTGGAAAACGGACCCGCCGGCGGCGCCAGCACGATATCGGATAACAGGATCTTCAGCAGCAGCTCCGAGAGCAGCGTGTGCGCACTGGCCGGAACGGGAGCGCTCAACAGTACAAGCGCGAGCAGCACCGCTGTTCTGTACGACTTCATCCCAATCACCCTCCTGGTCCCCGTTCAGCGCTGGGGCGCGGCGAAGAACACCAACACCCGCAGTTCCTCCGTGATGTTCGTGAAGCGATGCGGCTGGTGGGCGGCCACGTAGATGATGGAGCCAGCCTGCACGGCCGTGCGCTCCGAGCCGGCCTCGAACGTCGCCCGTCCGGCGACTACGTAGTACACCTCGTCTTCCTCGTGCGGGGTCTGATGGTCCCAGGCTCCGGCCGCCAGCACGTACAGCCCGGCGCGCAGCGCCGGCACGCGCAGGAACTCCAGCCATGGTTCGCCGGAGTTGCGCTGCTCGGCGCTCAGATCATCGAGCTCTACGGAGGTCCACTGCATCGCAGAACGACAGCGGACAAGCCTACTCGAAACGGTGGGTTAGAGCAATTCACTCAGGCCTTCCCACTTCAGCCTTCCCACTTCAACCTTCCAACTTCAGCCTTCCCACTTCACCCGTGCCGTTGTCCCTGCTTCCGCCGCAGGAAGTCGTAGAGCGGATCCCAACGCTGCGGGACGAACTGACGGCGACGAAAGATCGAAGTGGTAAGCTCGTATCAGTGGCGGCCAGGGTCCTTCTCATCGTCATCGACGCGGCAACGCCTCGAGTGGTCTGCCCGGCTGTCCGAACCGGCCAGTTGCCCACGATGCAGCGACTCGCCGAGGCCGGGGTGATGCACGAGGGTTCGGTGACGATATTTCCTTCGATTACACCGGCCGCGACGACGTCGATCATCACCGGCGGCTACCCTGCTGAACATGGCATCGCGGGCGCGTCCTGGTTCGATCAGGCGAAGGAAGAGATCGCCTACTACGGTGACGATTTCTGGATCATCGCGCGCCAGGGATTCGGCGAGTTCATCCGCGACTTCCTGCTCCGCTTGAACGGCGACCGGCTGACGGCGCCCACGCTCTTCGAGATGGTAGAGCGTACCGGGCGGACGGCCGCGTGCCTGAACTACCTCGTCTTTCGCGGACTGTCCGCGCACACGGTCGCGATTCCCTCCGCCCTCGCGGCGCTTCCAGGCGTTCCATTCACCGAGACCGTGGAGGGCCCCTCGGTGCTGGCGCTCGGGGATTTCGTCGGCCCGCGCACACCGCGAGGACGGCAGATCAGTGAAGAAGGCGGGATCTTTCATCGCTTTGGCATGGACGACGCCTCTACGGGCGCCATGTTGCGGGATCTGATGTCGGGAGGATCGCTTGCCGACTTCACCGTCGCGTACTTCGCCGACAACGACTATCGAAGCCACGAGGTCGGGCCGCACGCGGCGCTCGACGTCGTCGGCCGTGTGGATCGAATGCTGTCGGAGGCGTTCGACGCGGCGGGTGGGCTCGACCGGGTCCTGCGAGACACCTTCGTCGTCATCACGTCGGACCATGGACACTGCGAGGTCCTGTCCGATGCGGGCCGTTCGGAGATTCTCCTGAACGAGTTGCTGGCGAACTTCCCACAGGCCGCGCTCGGGCGTGCCTGGCGCACACGCGACGCTGTCATGATCTGCCCCAACATGCGGGCGGCGCAGATCTACTTGCACTATCCCGGTCCGGACACCGCGCTGCAGGCGATCAACGATGTCTTGACGGACCCGCGCGTGGACCTGGCGATCTGGCGCACCTCACTGACCGATCCCGGGGCCTCCGGCTATAGCGTCGCGAGCGGGACCGGCCGCATGACGTTCAGCCGCGGGGCAAACGGCCAGGGGACCAGTGCAGCCGATGCCTTCGGCGCGCGGTGGACCTGGCGCGGCGACAGCGCGACGCTGGACTTCGAGGCGGAGGCCGGGCGCCTCGAGTTCCATCAGTACCCGAACGCGTTCGAACGGATCGCCGGCGTACTCGACCTCGACAAATCCGGGGACATCTGGGTAACGGCGAAGCCCGGCTGCGAGTTCAACGTCGAGGGGGGTGAGGCACACCTCGGCGGTGCGTCTCACGGCGCACTGCACGCGCTCGATTCCCTCAGCCCGGTGATTGTCGCAGGACCCTCGCCGTTGTCGTTGCCCCGGCACCTGCGGTCGGTCGATGTTGCGCCGCTCTGTATGCAACTCCTCGAAGCCGAGATGAGGTACAAGGTCGGCGACGCTCGGTGAATCTCTCCTCACGGATCCCTCCCCACGGTTTCATGCGGACGCTATAATCCTGCTCGCAGCGAGGACCACACGCATGGCTAGCGCAAACCCCGTCACCGAGTTCCTGAACGCAGTCGAGCGTGCCACGGCGCGGCAGATCGACACGGCGCCTGCCGCCCTCGCCACCGCGGATCGGCGCGGACGGCCCTCGGTTCGCATAGTCCTGCTCCGCGGCGCCGACGAGCGCGGTTTCGTCTTCTTCACGAACTATGGAAGCCGGAAAGGGCGGGAGCTCGATGAGAATCCGCACGCGGCGCTTTGCATTCACTGGGCCGACCTCGACGAACAGATCCGAATCGAGGGGACCGTCGAACGCCTGCCCACGGAGGAGTCCGACGCGTATTTCGAGAACCGGCCGCGCGGCAGCCAGCTCGGCGCCTGGGCCTCCGAGCAGAGTGCCGTGCTCCCCTCCCGCGAAACGCTCGAGGAACGTTACCGCGAGACCGAGCGGCAATTCGAGGGCACGACGGTGAGCCGGCCGCCGCACTGGGGTGGCTACCGCATAGAGCCGAGCACTATCGAGTTCTGGTACGGCCGGCCCGACCGATTGCACGATCGGGTGCTTTACACACGCCAGGCGGACGGGTGGAAGATCGAGAGGCTGTATCCGTGAGACCGGGGGCCCGTGCACCGGCGATCGAGAGACCCGGACCCCAGGGATCCAGCGTGTGAGCTTCAAGCGCGCGCTGGGTCCGTTCGACGCCACGATGGTGGTGATCGGCGGGATCATCGGATCGGGCATCTTCATCAATCCCTACATCGTGGCGCAGCGGCTCGACACGACGACGCTGGTCCTGTCGGCCTGGGCCGCGGGCGGGTTGATCGCGCTCGCCGGCGCCTTTGCCTACGCGGAGCTCGGCGCGCTGTTTCCCCGCGCGGGCGGGCAATACGTCTACCTGCGCGACGGGTGGCATCCGCTGGCCGGCTTCCTCTATGGATGGGCGCTGCTGCTGCTGATCGAAAGCGGCGCCATCGCCGCGGTCGCCATCACGTTTGCGACCTACGCGCTTCGGCTGGCGGGTCGGCCCGATCTCGCCCCCGTGCCGCTGGCGGTCGCCGCCATCGTCAGTCTGTCGGTCGTGAATTATCTCGGCGTGAAGCCTGGCAGCCGGCTGCTGAACGTACTGGTGATCCTGAAAGTCGGCGCGCTTGCCGTACTGATCGCCGCCGGCACGTTCGCGCCCGCACATCCGGGTTGGTGGTCCGTCTCGCGGGAGGCGGCTGCCCCACAGTTCTCGGTCATCGTGGCGTTCGGCGCGGCACTCGTGCCGATCCTCTTTGCCTACGGCGGCTGGCAGAATGCCAACTACGTCGCCGAGGAGATCCAGAATCCGCGCCGCAACCTGCCGATCAGCCTCATCACGGGCACGCTGACCGTCGTCGTCGTGTACGTGCTCGTCAACGTCGTGTATATTCGCGCGCTGGGCCTCGATGGCCTGGCAGGCACGACCACGCCCGCGTCGAGCGCCGCACGAATCATGTTCGGCTCGCTCGGCGATCGATTCGTGACCGCCGCCATTGCGGTGTCCACGTTCGGGTTCCTCAACCTCGCCATTCTGGCGCCGACGCGCGTCTACTACGCGATGGCCGCCGATCGGGTCTTCCTTCCCGCGCTCGCCCGGCTGCATCCGAGGTATCGTACGCCGTGGCTCGCCATCCTGGTCCAGTCCACGTGGTCCTGTATCCTCGCCTTGACCGGCCGATACGAACAGCTCCTCAACTACGTCGTCTTCGCCGACTGGATTTTCTTCGGCCTGACGGTGGCGACCGTGGTGATCTTCCGGCGTCGCGCGCCGCTCTCCGGGCGCCCGGCCGGGTCGTTCCTCACCCCCGGGTACCCGCTCGTACCGATTGCCTTCTCGTGCATCGCCGCGGCCGTGGTGCTCAGCGTCGTGCTCGCCGACCCGGCCAGCTCGTCCCGCGGCGCGCTGCTCCTCGCCGCTGGCATCCCGGTGTATTACTGGTACGAGAGGAAACGTTCAGCAACCCATGAACCCTGAACCCATGAACCCCCTCCCCCCCTACATGCAATGGGCCAAAACACGTCCCGCGGCGAGGTTCGACCTCGCGAACAGCAATGTTCTCGCGTGCTCGATCGAGGATCTCGAAGGCGCACCCGATCGGCTCACACTGTCGGGACGCAACGACGAGGGGTACGTGCCGCTGATCGAGGCGATCGCCCGGCGATATGGCGTCGCTCCTGCGAATGTGGCGACGGCGCAGGGGACCTCCGGCGCGAACTTTCAGGTCTTCGCCACCTTGCTCGGCCCCGACGACGAGGTGCTGCTGGAGCGCCCCGGCTACGATCCGTTGGCGGGTGCCGCGCGTCTGCTTCGCGCACGCGTGACCCGGTTCGACCGGCCGCGCGAATCTGGGTATCCGCTGGATCCCGACCGCGTGCGAGCGGCAACGACCGCCAGAACGCGGCTGATCGTCGTCACGAACGCTCACAATCCAACCGGGTCACGCGCGGGGCTGGCAGAGCTCGAAGAGATTGGCCGGCTGGCGGAGTCGGCGGGCGCACATGTCCTGGCCGACGAGGTCTACCTCGATGCGGGCGGCGGCACGATCACTCCTGCGGCGCATCTGGGAGACGTCTTCATCTCGACGAGCAGTCTCACCAAGTCCTACGGGCTGGCGGCGCTGCGCTGCGGATGGACGCTCTCTTCGGTGGCACTTGCCGAACGTATCCGACGGACGCGCGACGTCATCGATGGCACGGGTCCAATCGTGACGGAACAGCTCGCGACGCTCGCGTTTGCCCAGCTCGATCGGCTGCACGAGCGTGCGATGTCGCTCCTTTCGGTGAACTCCACGCTCGCGCGTCAGTTTCTGAACACACGCACCGACCTGGACTGGTTCGATCCGGGCATCAGCACGGTGCTATTCCCCCGCGTCAGAGGAGTCGAGGACATCGGCCGGTTCGCAGAACGGCTGCTGGCCGAACGCGAGACCGCGGTCGTGCCCGGGGGCTTCTTCGATGCTCCTGCGCATTTCAGACTGGGGCTCGGCGGAACGACGGAGTCGTTGCGCGGCGGCCTCGAGCGCCTGGGAACCGCGCTGGACGAACGGGGCTGGTGAACCGGCAGGAACCGGTGCTCCAACTATTCCGTCTACGGACCAGATGGACACGCTTCGCCTGGACCTGAAATACGCAATTCGAGCGCTCCTCGGCCGTCCAGGCTTCTCCGCGCTCGCGGTGCTCACCCTGGCGCTGGGGATCGGCGTCAACACGGTCGCGTTCGGCGCGCTCAACGCTCTCATCTACAAGCCGACATCACTGCCCGGCGCCGAGTCGCTCGGATGGATTCTCGGGCGAGTCGGCGCGAGCGAGGCCGACGCGGTATCGTGGCCCGACTACAGGCATTTTGCGCAGAACAGCCGGAGCTTTGACGCCATCGCGGCAGAGGGTCGGCTTCCGCTCAGCCTGCAGCGCGAGGGCGCGGCGGAGCAGGTGTGGTCGCTCGTCGTGTCGACGAACTACCTGTCGATGCTCGGCGTGCGGCCCGAGCGGGGCCGGCTGTTCACACCCGATGATGTACGCGCCTCGGAAATCGCCGCGGTCGTGAGCCACAGGTTCTGGAACAATCGCCTGGGCGGCGCCGAAAGCATCGCGGGAAGCACGGTGACGCTGAACGGCCGCATGGTCTCGATCGTCGGCGTACTGCCGGACGACTTCCAGGGCCCGGGCGGGCTGTTCGAGCCCGATATCTGGATTCCGCTCGAACGACTCGACGCATTGAACGCCAGGCGCGAGCTCCTGAACCGGACGGCCACCTGGTTGACGATGGTCGGTCGACTGAGGGAGGGTGTGACGCCACAACAAGCACAAGGGGAGCTGGACAGCCTGTCGGCGCGTCTTGCCGCCGACTTCCCCGCAACGAACGAATCCCGATCCGTCAGGTTCGTCCCGATGAGGGACGGACATCCCGACGTTCGAGCGCTCGCACCGGTGATGTGGATCGCGCTCGCGGTCGTCGCGTTGGTGCTCCTGATCGCCTGCTTCAACGTGGCGAGCCTGCTGCTCGCACGGGCGTCCGAACGCCGCCGCGAGCTCGGCGTGCGCTCCGCGCTTGGCGCGAGCAGGATCCGCGTGCTCCGGCCGCTGATCGTGGAAAGCCTGGTGCTCGCGCTGGCGAGTGGGATCGCGTCGTTGATCGTCGCCATGTGGAGCGCCGACCTGCTCGCGACGTTCAGCCTTCCGGCTCCCATCCCGCAACGATTGCACCTCGGAGTCGACCTGCGCCTGATTGGGTTCGTCGCGGCAATGGTCGCTCTCGCGGGTGTGCTGCCGGCACTGGTTCCAGCGGTGAACGCTACACGCGCCGATCTGCTCAGCTCGCTCAGGACCGATTCGGCCGCCGCGGGAACACGGTCGCGAACGCGGAACGGTTTCGTCATTGCCCAGATCGCCGGCTCGACGGTGTTTCTCGCTGCCGCACTCCTCTTCGCGCGAAGCTACCTCGCCGGCGCAGCGACGGATCCTGGATTCGATACCCGCCAGGCGCTCGTGCTCGAGCTGACGCCCTCCACGTATGGGTACGACGCGGTGCGATCCGAGAGCCTGATGAGGACGCTCGTGGAGCGTGTTCGTGCACTTCCCGGCGTGACCGCCGTCGCGCTCGCCGATCGTGTCCCGTTCTACGTCGGCATGGCCCGGGAGCTGCAGCTCTCGGCAGGTGACTCCGACTGCGCCGGCCCCGATTGCGGGCGCGTGATCCGCTACGACGTCGGCCCGCAGCACTTCGCAGCGCTCGGTGTTCGAGTCCTGTCCGGCCGGGAGTTCACGGAGAGTGACGTCAAGCACGGTGCGGCGGCCGTGATCAGCGCGGGGACTGCTGCCCGCTTGTGGCCTGGTCGTCGGGCGGTTGGCCAGTGGCTGCGCCTGGGGCAGGATGGCCGACAGGTCCAGGTCATCGGCGTGGTCGCCGACATCACGCACCGCGGCCTCGGCGAGCCCCCGAAGTCCTATGTGTATCTGCCGCTCGGCGTCGACGCCTTCGCCGGACCGATCAGCATGGTCGCCCGGGTCACCGGTGAGCCGACGGCGTTCATCGCTCCAATACAGGCACAGCTGCTCGCGATCGACTCGTCACTGCCGCCCGGCACCGTGCACACGATGGAACAGCGGATGGAACTACCGCTCTGGGCCGCGCGCACCATGGCCGGCTTCTTCCTGATTTGCGGGGTGCTGTCGGTCACGCTGGCCACGATCGGGCTCTTCGGCGTGACGTACTACGCGGTGAGCCAGCGCACGCGCGAGTTCGGGATCCGCACAGCGCTCGGGGCGACCCCACGCACGATGATCTGGCTGGTCCTGCACGATGGCCTGACGCTCGCCGCGCCCGGCATCGCGCTCGGCCTCTGCGGCGCGCTGGCCGCTGGCCGGGTTGTGGCCAACCTCCTCTACGGCGTCAGCGCGTCCGATCCGCTGACGTTCGCCGCCGCCGCAGGATTCCAGCTGATGGTTGCGCTGCTCGCTTGCGCGCTCCCGGCCGCCCGCGCTGCGGCGTCCGATCCGATCCGCGCTCTGCGGCAGGATTAGGCAGAGGAAGTGCGAGGAGCCTTTCAGGGATTGAGGCGATCGACGATCGTGCGCCAGGTGTGCGCGGCGGGGGTGGATTCCGACGACAACGCGGCGCCGCAGATGAGACCGCCATCCGCCGCGGCGTGGGACCACACGGGCTCAACCTCGAGATTCAGTCCGATGCCGGAGACTTCCACGGCAAAGGTCCCGGGCAGCCGGCTGGTGGCTGGCATCTGGAGCCTGAGCCCGCCGTAGCAGACATCCATCACGGCGGCCGGAGCCCCCGCCGCTGTCACCCGAAACCCTCCGAGCACCTGCTTGCGCGGCCACCGGCGCTGCCGCCGCACGGCACTCAGGCTGCGCGAGACCGTCTCCAGGAACTCCGTCGGCTTTATCGGTTTGCGGATGAACTCGGCGTTGTATCGTCGCGCCTCGAGCTCCATCAGGTCGTTCTCGTACGCGGTCATGATGATGACGGCCATCTCCGGAGACTCGGCGCGGGTCTTCATCACGAGATGGAGGCCGTTGAAGCTGCGCAGCCGCACGTCGGTTACCAGCAGGTCATAGGTGCCCACTGCCAGCAGCGTTTTCGCTTCTTCGTAGCTCGCCGACGGTGTGACGTCGTGGCCGCTGTCGCGGAGCAGTTCCGCGAGCCCGGTGAGGGCGTTCTCGTCGTCGTCGATGACCAGCACTCGGTACGGCAGCTTCATGTGATACCAGCGTGGGCCGACACGCCTCCCCGGCACCGAGGGGCAAGGTTGATGCCGGGAGAGCCTGGCTGAAATCGCGCGCAAATTCGGGAAGTCTGGCGGGCCTGGGTTATTCCAGCGTGCGAATTCGTAAGCGGTTGGAAAGGAGTGAAAGGCAGGACTTGCGGTGCCTGGAAACGCTCGGAACCGCCTCAGTGCACGACTGGGCGGGTGGGGCTGGCGGCCGCGATGACACGCGTGATCATCCGATCGAGCCGCGCCTGGTCGATGGCGAATGGCCCGGCCACGGCCGCGCCGCTCTGAATTTCCAGCGCGATCACCACGCCACCTTCGGACGGCTCGACGATCCAGCTGAAGCCCCGCAACGCGACGAAGCGGTCCCGCGTGCCGGGATTTCGGACGCGATCGATCGCGAGAAGGATTTCCTTCAGCACGGCTTCCACGTCCTGGTCCGTCCACTCCGACGGCGCGTTGCCGTGGGGGACCGTCTCGGTGACGGCGTAGTCGCGTTCGCGAAGAACGATCTCGATGTCGAAGGTCATGGAGGCTCGAGAAGGGATCAGCGATCCTGCCAGCGGGGAACGCGCTTCTGCAGGAACGCCTCGATACCCTCGCCGGCATCGTGCGTTCGCATCAGCTCGTCCAAGTATAGCCGCTCGGCATCGGGCAGCAACGCGCGAACCTGAGCGCGGATGCCGGCGCGGAACGCAACCACCGCGTGCCGCAGCGCGGCGGCGGATTTCGACCGCAGATTCCCGTCGAACCACTCATCGACGGCCGCTCGCAGCGATTCGGGCGGGGCGACCATCGTCAGCAGTCCGCATTCGAGCCATTCGGCTGCGGGCTGGCTGCGGCCGGTGAGTACGGCGCGCGCGGCCCGCATCGGCCCGACACGCAAAGGGAGCAGCACGCATCCGGCCGGCGGAAACACGCCGAGGTCGATTTCCGGGAGCCCGAATGTTGCACCGTGCGCCGCAAAGATCAGATCGCAGGCGAGCGCGAGCTCGAAGCCCCCGCCGAGGCATCTGCCGCGGACGACCGCCGCGGTCGCGGCCGGCAGATCGAGCAGGTCCTCGAGGAGCCCGTGCATCTCGGGCAGAACGGTGGCGATGTGATCGGCCGCGTGCTCGGGAATGCTGGCGCCAAACGAGAAATCGCTGCCCTCCCCTTCGATGGTCACCAGCTTGAGCCGCGGGTTCCCTCCGACGCTCTCCAGCCCCGACCGCAGCGCGCGCACCATCTCGAGCGTGATGATATTGCCCTTCGGATGGGCCAACTGAAATGCGGCGCGGCTCTGATCGCCATTGAAGCTGACTGTAACGGGCATCGGCCGTCGGCGCCTCAGAGCTGCGCCGCGAGAGCTTCCGTGCTGGCGACGGGCTCGCGGCAGGTGAAGTTCCGGCAGACATACGCCGTGGCGCGATCCTCGCGCGAGTCCATCGCCCCGACGAACGGCAGCATCGCCGCAACCGCCGCCTGATGCGGACCGGGCTCGACGGGAATGACCATCGCGAAGGGCTGATAGCGGCGCGCGAGCTCGGCCTGCAGCGAAATCGCATCGTCGGCGTCGCGGCGACCGACGATGACCACCTGAGTGTGGGTGGCGTGCCAGGACGAGAGCGCGGCGAGCATCATCGGCAGCACTCGTGCGGCCGCGCCAAGCCGCGGACCGTATCGCGCGAGCGTCTGCTCCGCACGGTCGATTGGCACATCGACGCCAAGATTGTTCAGCGCAAGGAGGTTGAGCACGGAGACGGACCCCGGCGCCGGCTCGGCGCCGTCGTAGTCCTCCTTCAAGCGCAGCAGCACGGTCGGATCTTCACCCGTCGTGCTGAACCACCCGCCATCGGCCTGGTCCCAGAACAGCTCGTCCTGCCGGCGCTGCAGCTGCAGCGCCCATTCCAGCCACTGCGGATCGCCGTCGGCCTGGAACAGCTCGATGAGCCCGTGAATCAGGAACGCGTAGTCTTCGGCAAACGCATCGATGGCGGCGTCGCCGTCGCGATAGCGACGGAGCAGGCGCGCCTCCGAGGGGCGCCAGAGATGCTGCTTCACGAACGCCGCGGCGCGCTGCGCCGCCCCCAGGTACGCGACTGCCGACGACCCGCCCGCCAGCACCCTCGCGGCGCGCGCGAATGCGGCGATCATCAGCCCGTTCCATGCGGTGAGGATCTTGTCGTCGAGGTGCGGGCGTGGGCGCGCCGCCCGCGCGGCTCCGAGCTTCGCGCGGATGCGGCCGAGCGCGGCCACGACGTCGCCGGGCGAGCGACCGGTGCGTGCGGCGATGTCTTCCATCGATTGCGACACATACAGGAGGTTCTGCCCGCGAAACTCTCCCTGCGGATCGTGCGGGGCGTTCCCATCCGGCTCGATACCGAAGCGTTGTCGCGCGACGGGCGCATCGGGGCCGAGCACCCGCTCGATCTCGGCGTCAGTCCAGACGTAGAACGCGCCCTCGACCTTGCGGGCGGCGGACTGGTCTTCACTGCCGGGAGGCAGGCTGTCGGCATCTTCGGCCGAATAGAAGCCCCCGAGCGGATCGGTGAGATCGCGCATCACGTAGCCGAGCGTGTCTTCCGCGACGGTGGCGTAGAAATCCTCGCCCGTGGCCTGTGCGGCCTCGAGGTAGGCGAGCGCCAGCTGTGCCTGATCGTAGAGCATCTTCTCGAAGTGCGGCACGCGCCACTCCGCGTCCACCGAGTAGCGGTGGAACCCCCCACCGATGTGGTCGCGCATACCGCCGAGGGCCATCGCCTTCAGCGTGTCGGTGACCATCAGCAGCGGCGCCTGGGCCGAGACCCCGGCGGAGGAACGCCGCGCGTGCTCGCGCAGCAGGAACAAGAGCTCGGATGGCCGCGGGAACTTCGGCGCCTGGCCGAAACCGCCGTGGCGGCGATCGAACGCCATCTGAAACTGCTCCACCGCATCGTCAAGGGCGTCGGTGCCGGCGATTGACGTTTCCCCGGCCTCCCCACCGCTCGACCCGGTCACGCGCGCGAGCCGGTCCAGCAGCTCCCCAGCGGCGAGCTCCACGCGCGGCCGTTCCTCCTTCCAGACCCGGGCGAGCTCCCCCAGGAGATCCGCAAATCCTGGACGGCCCCAGCGTGAGGCCGGTGGAAAGTACGTCCCGCCGAAGAACGGCTTCAACTCCGGGGTCAGGAAGACCGTCATCGGCCACCCGCCGGCGCCGGTCGTCGCCTGCACGAACGACATGTAGACGCGATCGACGTCCGGGCGCTCCTCGCGATCGACCTTGATCGAGACGAAATCGCGGTTCAGGAGCTCGGCGATCTCGGTGTTCTCGAACGACTCGTGCTCCATGACGTGGCACCAGTGGCACGTGGAATAGCCGATGGAGACGAAAATGGGCTTGTTCTCGCGGCGCGCGCGATCGAACGCCTCGTCACCCCAGGGATACCAGTCGACTGGATTGGCCGCGTGTTGGAGGAGATACGGGCTTCGCTCCTGCGCGAGCCGATTCATGCGCTCTCGCTCCGGGCAGGCACGGTCAATCGAATCGGCGGCGAGCTTTTACTGATGAGGAGGGGCTGCATCGCTGGCTTCATGGTACTTCACACGGCCGTCCGGCGGGGTTCAGGTAGAATTTCTGCGTGAGCGAGAGCGCCATGACTGCAACGGAGCTGGCAGTCGAGACCCACGCGCTCACCAGGGACTTCGGATCCGTCCGCGCCGTGGCCGGGATCGATTTGGCGGTTCCTGCAGGAAGCTTCTACGGCTTCCTGGGGCCCAATGGCGCGGGCAAGTCCACCACCATCAAGTGCCTGACCGGCCTGCTGAAGCCTTCCTCAGGATCCATGCGCATCCTCGGTCTGGACCCGCTGGCGGAGCCCGTTGCGGTGAAACGCCGCATCGGCGTGGTACCCGAGGATCTGGCCCTCTTCGACCGGCTCACCGCGGCCGAAACCCTGTCGTTCGTGGCGCAGGTGCACGGCATCGACGAAACGACTGCACGGGGCCGCGCGAACGATCTGCTCGACCTCATGGAGCTCAGGCGCGCGGCGGGCACCCTCGTGACCGATTTCTCGCACGGCATGCGCAAGAAGCTGTCGCTCGCGGCCGCACTGTTGCCCGCGCCCCGCCTGCTCTTCCTCGACGAGCCGTTCGAGGGCATCGATGCCGTCGCGTCGCGCCAGATCAAGGACCTCCTGCAGTCGTTCGTGTCGCGAGGGGGCACGATCTTCCTCACCTCGCACATCCTCGAGATCGTCGAGCGCCTCTCCACGCATATCGGCGTGATTGCCGACGGGCGGCTCGTCGCCCAAGGCCCGATCGAAGACCTGCGGGCGGGCGCGGCGGGTGCGCGCAGCCTCGAAGAGCTCTTCATCGGACTCGTGGGCGGCGACGCCCGGGCCATCGCCTCGCTGGACTGGATTTGAGGCGATGCTGAGGATCCTGCGCGCGTTCGCGTGGATGCGCTGGCGTGTCCTGGTGAATTCCCTCGAACGGACCGGTGCCCGCGACACGCTGCAGCGGCTCTCTCTCGCCATCGAGCAGCTCGGACCGCTCATCGCCGCCGCGCTCTTCATCCCTACCGCGGTCACCATGGCCGCGCTCTCGGGCTACGCGGGCCACGCGCTCGCCGTATCAGCAGGCGGGACACCGCTGGCGTTCAAACTGATCCGGTTCCTGCTCCTTGCGGCCGTCGGGCTGAGCGTCGCCGGCCCCATCATGCTCCCGGCGACCGAGCGCACCAACGCCGTTCGCCTGCTGCTCCTTCCGATTTCACGAGCAACGCTCTACGTCGCGCAGAGCGCATCCGGCCTCGCGGATCCCTGGATCCTGCTCGCCGTTCCCATCGTACTGGCCTTCCCGGTCGGTGTTGCGGCCGGCGGCGCGTTCGGGACCGCCGCGATCGCGGTCGGTGCCGGGGCGCTCTTCTTGATCGCACTCGTCGGGCTGTCTTCCCTCGCGACCACTCTTCTTTTTCTGCTCCTGCGGGACAGGCGGCGCGGCGAGCTGCTCGCCCTGGCCTTCGCCATCCTCCTGCCGATGGTCGGCCTCTTCATGGGCCTGATGGACGATGGGAAGGGACGGCCTCGCGAGCGAACGGCGCCGGCCGATCCCGTCGTTCCCGCCTGGGCGCGGCAGATCGGGACGACCGCATTCAAGCTCGTTCCATCCGAGCTGTACAGGTACGCTCTGGTCGAGAGCATCAACCCGCAGCCGCCCACGGCGCTGCAGCCGCTGCTGGCGCTCGCCGCGCTCGGCGCTGCACTCCATGCGCTGGGCTTCGTCGCGTTCAGCCGCGTGCTCGGCTCTCCAGCCTCCACCGGTTCGCGGCGGACGGCCAGGGGGATCTCCCGATCGAGGATCAGGCTGCCGGGCCTCTCGCCGGGCGCCTCGGGGGTCGCGCTGAATCAATGGCGGCTGGCGTTCAGGACGGCGCGAGGCCGTTCGATCCTCGTGACGCCACTCCTCGTGTTCGGCATGTTCGCGCTGCTGATGTGGCGGACGGGCGACGCGGAACTGGGCTTCATCGAGCTTCAGAGCGGGCTGGCCCTCGCAACCTTCAGCGCAGCCACCTGCGTGCTCGCCCTCATGCCTTTTGCGATGAACCAGTTCGCGATCGATGGCGCCGGGCTGACGCTCCAGCTGCTCTCGCCGCTCCGCGACGTGGACATCCTGATCGGCAAGGCCGTGGGCAACGGGGTCATTGCCGGTTTCGCGGTCGTGCTGTGCGTAATGCTCGCGGTGCTGCTGTTTCCCGAGGGCCACCCCGGGTTGTGGCTGAGCATTCCCCTCGCGCTGACGTCCGCGTACCTGCTGGCCGTCCCCGCGGCGGCGGCGGTTTCGGCCGTGTTCCCACGCGCCGTCGACCTCAACAGCATCGGCAACCGCAGTAACGCGCATGGCCTCGCCGGAATCCTCGGGCTGCTCGCGTTCGTTGGCGGGGCCATGCCTGCGGCGCTCACCGTCGTCGTCGCCACGAGGCTGCTGGGGAGGCCGGCCCTTGCGCCGGCGGCCCTGCTCGTCCTGTGCGGGCTCTCGCTGCTGACCTGCCGGCTGCTGCTGATCCCCGTGGCCCGTCTCTTCGGACGACGGCGCGAGAACCTGGCGCTCGTCGTCTGACGACGCGGTTCCCTGGCGCGCTGGGTTCGCGTCGATTCGCAACCTCCAACCGGAGGGTCGCGTGCGTTTTCACCAGCCCCCGGTCTCGTCAGAGCGAAAGCCGCCGTTCCGCCCACCACCACATCGCCAGCGCCGACGCCATGAATGCCGCGGCCGCAATGTAGGTCCCGAGCCGCGGCGCGGCGGTGCTGACCCCTTCCTTCGTTGCCGTGGTCATCAACTGCCACGCGACGGCGGCCGCACCAAGGAGTCCGTTCACGTTGAAGAGCGCCACGATACCGCCTGTGACCAGCACAATCGCCGCGGCTATCGCCAGATTGAAGATCCGATCGACGTGCTGTTCCGTACGCCAGCGCTCACGGCGGATCCGGGCCATGACGGCGGGCGTGAACCGGGCCGGTGCGGTGGCTGCGGGCCGCTCGGCGAGCAGCATCTCGATGCGTCGTGCCGAGGCAAGAGCCGCGGCGCACCGCGGGCATGTCTCGAGGTGCTCACGCACGACCGTCTCCACCGCGACATCGCCGGCGGCAATGGGTTCGACGAGATCGCGCACGGCGCTGCAGGTGAAGTGATCCGTCATGCCTCGAGCAGCTCGCGAAGCTGCCGCTTCGCGCGATAGAGGTGCGTTTTCACGGTGCCCAACGGCAGGTTCAACGACTCGGCCAGCGCTTCGTACTGAACACCCTTCAGATAGTGCGCCGCGATGAGCAGCCGGTAGTTTTCCGGAAGCCTCGCGATGGCCTTTTCCAGCCGATCGCGCAACTCCAGGTCGGCGAAGGCGGCATCCACGACACCAGGCTCGCGGGCGGGGCGATCCTCCGAAGGGCTATCGAACGGCACTTCCGGCCTCCGCCGCATTCGGGCCTGGCTGCACACGTTCTGGACGATTCGGTAAATCCAAGTCGAGAGGCGCGCCTCCCCCCGGAAATACGGCAATCCCCGGTGCACCTTCAGGAACACGTCCTGCGCCAGATCGTCGACCTGGGTCCGGTCGGTCACCATCCGGTGGACTACGCCGTAGACGAGGTCCTTGTAACGGTCAACCAGCTCGCCGAATGCGGCATCATCGCCCCCCCGGCAGCGCTCCAGCAGCGCGCGTTCGTCGAGATCATCCATCCGCCAGCAGTATCCACGTTAGAGCGTCCCCCGCCGCCCATTGTTTCAGCCGCCCCTGAAACAATTGCGACCCCCCCCAGGTCTAACTAGACCGGGGGGCTTCGCCCCGCCGGACCCCCCATCGCCGTCGCTTGCAGGGCCCCGAAAGCCCCGCTCCGCTCCGGCGTGACGCGCCCGTGGCGCGCCCTAGTCCGTTGTGCGGCTCCACAACGCGTACGAAAGTCTCGCTTCGAGCCGCATAACGGCAACTGATCGGCGCACGAGGAGGCATCTTGAACGGACCAGAGTTCGCAATCTACATGGTGACGCTCAATATCGTGGCCGGCCTCGTCATCCTGTGGATGGCCATGAACAGCCGACGGCACATCCGCGAAATGCAACATCGGGAGCGTCTGGCCATGATCGAACGGGGGCTTGTCCCGTCGCCCGAGACGGATCCGGGCGCATTCGAACGGCGAACCGGACTGGGCCTCGCGCCCGATTCACAGGTTGGCGCGAGGTCCCGCAGCTCGGGGGTGATCCTGATCGGAATCGGGCTGGGTCTGATGATGCTGATCTCGTTCGCTGCGGAAGCCCCAGGCACGGGTATCGGAGTTGGAGGCGCATTCGCGTTGCTCGGTGTAGCTTTCTACATCAACGGGGTGTTGTCCAGCCGACAGGACGTGTATCGGATCCCATCCATACCAGCCGACAGGCCATCGAGCGATCGACCCGCACCACCGTCCGGTCCCTCGTGAGGACCGCAGCTGCTCACCTTCCCCACTCTGGATGTGTCCCCAGCTACACACCGTGGGGGACAGATGGGTTTCGCGTTCCACACGCGGCGGGAAAGCGGCGAGGTATCGGACCCGGATCGCTGGCACATGGGTTGCTCCTGAAAGGGGCGTCGGGATGCTTCAGCATCCCGGCCCGCCGCTCCGGTGTTCCGCTGGAGCAACCACCACGCCTCAGATCCTGCCACCAGGCTGCAGGGAGGGTATCCTCCCTGCCTTGTCATGTACGCTGACTCCTGACGGTAATAAAGACGCCCGCGCGCTCTGCCCGGTTAACAGAGGTGATCAGCAAGGGTGGGCCGAGCCGCCGATGATGGCATCGACGTTGCTCTCAATACAGGCGTCGTGGTGCTTCGGAGCATCGCGGCCCGCCGCTCCGGCATTCCGCTGGAGCAACAACCACACCTAACTGCCTGCCAAAAGGCTGCAGGGAGAGTCTTCGGACCTCCCTGCCTTGTCTGTACCCGAGTGATGGTTTCGTTTTTCGGAGATTCGTTACGCGCGCTTCACACGCGCGGCGCCGGGGCCGCGGGGATCTCGTCGGGCCGGCGCCTGCGGAGCCGGGCGTAGGCCGCCGTCATCTCAGCTCCGTAGAGCAGAATCACCGCGGACGTGTAGACCCAGATCAGGAACACGACGACGGCCGCAATCGACCCGTGAACGCTGAAACGCGAAAGGTCGCGGACGTAAAAAGAAAAGCCGGAGAGCGCTCCGCGCCACAGGAGGCCTGTCAGCACCGCGCCGACCCACACGTCTCGGAACCGTACGCGGGCGTTGGGGACGAAATAGAAGATGAGGCCTACGACAAGGATGAACGTCAGCGTTGTCGCCCACCGGACGGCGAAGCCGCTCAGCACCGCAAGGCCAGGAGCCCGCGCGAGGACGCCCGCGAACCAGCTCGCTTCCGTGATGCTGACGGCGGTGACGAGCAGCAACCCCAGGAGCAGCAGGAGGCCGGCCGCGACGAGCATCACGAAGGAGATCAGCTTGTGCTTGAAGTAGCTTGGCTGCTTCTCGACCCCCCAGGCGTGGTTGATCGCCGACGTCACGGCGCCGAACACGCCCATTGCCGCCCATGTGATCAACAGGCTCCCTGCCACGCTCAGGCGCAACGGCGCCTGCTGCATCGCCTGGAGCTGCACGGTGACGAACTCGAACTGCCGTGGAAAATAATGGAGGACGAAATCGAGAACGGCCTGCCGGTCCGCTTCGTTGTTGGTCACGCTGGCAATGATTGCCAGCGCCAGGAGGAGGAACGGGAAAAGCGAGAGCAGCGCGTAGTACGCAATCGAGGCCGCGAACGTCAGGTCGTCGCTGTTGTAGATGCCTGTAACCCCGCGCCAGATCGCGACACCCGTGAGCCGGAACTCGGCTCGCGCGCGGGCCAGCGCGCGGCGCAGGTGGCTGGCGCCGCGCGAAGACTGCGCATTCACGCCCTCATCATATCGCGCGGCCGCGCGGTGTCGGCCCACGCCTGGCGCAGCTCCCGGCTGAACCACGCCGGCAGTGTGCCTGTCGCGGCCGTGACCGCCAACCGCCACGCGAGCCGTCGAAGAGGCGGCGTCCGCATGACGTAGTACGCAGCCCCGACAGCCGCCGCTCCAAGAATCAGATTGGCTACCGTGCGTGCGGTGTCCTCGGTCATGCGAGACACAATCGCCTCGAGAGGATCGATGGAGCTCCCGGCACCGTTCCCCTCACCGCAGAACCTTCATACCCGGTTCGCGGAACCAGGCGTCGAGTAGCTTGCCCTGTCTGTCGAGGTCGCACCGGTGCTGGTGCCCACGCCGGGAGTGCTGGTGCCCACGCCGGGAGTACCGGTGCCCGCCTGGGAGGAGGCGCCTCGGGCGCGCTCGTACGCTTCCCGGCCACGGTCCACCAGATGGCTGACCTTGTCAGACGCCTGATGATAGGTATCTCCAGCCGTCGAGCGAAGGCGGCCCGCCTGCTCGGACAGCTGGTTCCGGATCTCGGAGCCTGCCCTCGGGGCAAACAACATCCCAAGGCCCGCACCAAGGACCGTGCCCGCCAGCAGACCCATCAGGAACGACCCGCCGCCGTCCTCTCGCTCGAAACGATCGTATTCGTACGCCATGAAGCCTCCTTGTTGTTCTGTCTCATCCCGACTCGACCAGCCGCATCGACTGGCGGTCTCTCTCTGCCGTCATTGCCCAGCAACGTCACCAGAACCGCTCGCACGCCGCGGACCACGCCCGTTGCCTGCGCGATCTTGTCCCTGACGGTGTGCTTCATCCGCTCCGCCGTTTCGTCCACGCGATCCATGGTGCCCGAAATGGCGTGATCCACACGCTCGCTTTGCTGATTGACGCGCGCAGTGATCCCTTTGACGTCGACGAGGATCCCGTCGACCTTTTCCCGCAGCGGTGCAACCTGGCGGCGCTCGAGATCCTCCATCGTGCGCATCACGCGCCGGTAGATGAGGAAGCCGCCGACGCCCAGCCCGATGAGGAGCAGGGCTTCGAGGACGCTGACGGCCGCCATAATCCCGAGCATCAGGTTGGTGGTGTCGAGGTTCGCCCCTTCCATGTTGCCCCCCGCTACGCCGACCACCGGCCGCCCGGGGTTCCGCCGGTCATCTCGTTGAGCGATCGCCACCCTTCGTTGGCGGCGGTTCTGGCCTTTTCGACCGTTCCACGCACACGCGTCAACTCCCCGAGGAAGTCGTCGAGCCGAGGCTCGATCTGTTCCCGGACTCGCCGGCCGTTTTCGGTCATGTACAACCAGCCGCCTACTCCACCGATGACAGCCCCCATGAAGGTCATCATCAGAACCTTCGAGCGCTCGTCCACGTCCGCCTCCTTGTATTCGATACAGGGCCAGGGCCGCCCTACCTCAGCTCAACACTCCCACCATCAAATGCCGTGCCAGCGCAGCCCGGCCGCCGCGGCGTTTACCGGGGTGCTGCGGGCACGAACATCGCCAGTGCCACGCCGTTCCAGGTTGCCCCATCCGGGGCGTCCTCCGCTTCCTCGCCCATTGGCATCACGGCCACGAGGCCGGGGTCCAGGCCGAATTTGCCCACGATATAGTCCCTGACCATCTGACCGCGCAGGCGACTGCTCAGGAAGCGCTGGTCGCCTGTTGCCGCCCGGGCATAGCCCTCGACGACGAGCGGACTTGTCTTGGGATACTTGATGAACTGCGACATAGCGGAATCGAGACGCGCCCGACCGCCCGGACTCAGCCGTTCGACACCGCTCGCATCCGTCTCGAACAGCACGGGCGCACCCACCCAGATCCGAAGGGCCCGCCGCTCCTTCGTATCGAGCGCTCCTGCCCGGTACTCTTGGACCGTGACGTCGTCCAGATCGAAATAGCCGCGGCGGTTGAAGAACCCCCTGAAGAGGAAATTCCGCTTGAGGGCTTCGGTGGCCTCCGCGAGATCGTCCATGGCATCTCGGGCCGAGACCAGCGTCTGGCGCAACTCGGTACCGATCCCTTTTACCGGCCCATCCTCGTTGCGGAGCTCCGCTATTGTGTGCCGGGCTTCCTCCGTAGCTTGACGGACGTTGGCCATCGTTCGTTCGGCTTCAGCGGCGATGCCTCTGGCTCGCTGGTAGAGCGCGTCGTCGGTGAGCAGCTGCCCGACGGTGCCCTTTCCTTCACGGACGCCGGCAACGATCGTCTCGAGGTCCTTCGAGACTCGCTCTCCCACCGTCAGGATCGCGCGCGCGTCGCGGCCCACGTCATCCACCAGCTCGTGCGCGCCCTGGGCGGCCTCGGTGATCGCGTCGAGCGCCTCGTCCACCCCGGCCCTGATGTCGTCGACCGTGATGTTGACCTTCTCGACGGTTACGCGCAGCTTCTCCATCAGATCGGCGATGTCCATCGGCTCCCGGCTCTGGATCGTTCCCCCTTCGACGAGGATCGCCGCCTGATCCGTGCCGGCCTGGATCTGGACGAACTTGTTCCCGACGAGCCCGTCGTTCTGGATGGATGCCACCGAGTCGGTGCGAATGAGGGGGTGCAGATCGTTTCTGACACGCATCCGCACCCTGAACCGCGCCGCGGGGCCCGCCGGGACCTCGATTGCCTCGACTTCTCCCGCGTGCATTCCGCCGACTCTCACCGTCGCGCCGTTGTCGAGGTTGGCGATCTCCTGAAACTCGGCGAAGAGGATGAAGGTATTGCCGAAGAGCATCCGCCGCTCGCCGATGAAGAACAGCCCCACGGCGAAGAGCACGAGCCCCCCGATCACGAACGCGCCGACTGCTGCGAGCCGCGTCGTTACCATTTCACCACCATGACGTACAGCACGGACTAGCCGGCATTGTTCGAGCTCATGAAGGCCCGGACGAGATCGTCCTGGCTGCGGGCGAGCGCCTCGGCCGTGCCTCTTGCGACGATCCGCCCCTCGTGCAGCATCAGGAGCTCGTCCCCAAGCCGCACCGCGCTGGGAATGTTGTGCGTGACGACGACGAGCGTCGCGCCCCTCTCCTTCTTGAGCCCGAGCAGCAGCGCGTCGATCTCGTCGGCCGTAATCGGATCGAGCCCGGCGCTGGGCTCGTCCACGAGCAGCAGCTGCGGGTCGAGCGCGAGGGCGCGCGCGAGCCCGGCACGCTTGCGCATGCCCCCGGACAGCTCCGCTGGCATCTTGTCGTACTCGCGTTCGAGGCCGACCGACTCGAGTTTTTCGAGCGCCTTCGCGCGGATCTCGCGATCGCTCAGCCGCGTGTGCCTCCGAAGCGGAAAGGCGACGTTCTCCCCCACGGAGATGGAATCGAAGAGCGCGGCGTTCTGAAACAGGAAGCCAATTCCGCGCCGCACGCGGGACAGCTCCTTGCCCGTCAGGCGGCTGACCTCCGCTCCCTGCACGAAGACGCGCCCGCTATCGGGCCTGAGAAGCCCCACGATGTGCCGGAGGGTCACACTCTTTCCGGTACCGCTCCGCCCGAGGATGACCACGCTGCGGCCGGCAGGCACCTCGAAGGACACGTCGTCGAGTATCTTTCGGGCGCCAAACGACTTGGATACGTGCTCGAGCCGGACCGCAGGACTCGACGGCTTCTCCGCAGCCCTCGCGGCTGGCTGTTCGGCGACATCCATCAGCCTGCCGCCTCGGGAAAGATGAAGAAGATCAGCCGCACGAGCACGACGTTGGTCACGATGATCACGATCGACGAGAACACCACCGAGCGCGTCGAGGCGCGTCCCACTCCCTCGGTCCCCGACTCAGTCGTGAACCCAAGGTAGGAGGACACGGTCGCGATGATGAAGCCGAAGACGATCGTCTTCGCGGTTGCGGGCACGTAGTCGGTCATGTCGATCAGGGAGAAGGACCTGTCGAAATACAGTCCGAGCGTCATGCCCGTCGCCGCGGTCTCGGCCAGGAAGCCGCCGAGCATCCCGGTGAAGTTCATCACCGTGGTCAGGATCGGAAGCGCAATCATGCACGCCGCGACGCGGGTGACCACCAGGTAGCGGAAAGAGTCCACTGCCGTGGCTTCGAGCGCGTCGATCTGCTCGGTGACGCGCATCGCGCCCAGCTCGGCGCCGATGCCAGCGCCCATGCGGCCCGACAGAAGCAATCCGGTCACGAGCGGGCCTGTTTCGCGCACGAGCGCGATCGCGAGGCCGGCCGGGATCATCGCCTCGGCGCCGAAGCGTTCGAGCGAGGCCCGTGTATGCATCGACAGCACGACGCCGACAGCCAGACCGGAGACGGCGATGAGCGGGACGGAACGCAGACCGAGCTCGTAGAGCTGCCGGATGGCTTCCTGGAACTCGTAGGGCGGGCGCAGCAGCTCGCGAGCGGCGCGCAAGGCGAACAGGGACCCACCACCTACCCAGGCGAGCTGCGTGATGACGGCGTTTCCTGCCCTGTCCAGCATTCAGTGCGGCTGAGCTGCAAGGCACACGCCAGCGTGCGCCAGGCTGCCCGCGCGTCTCTAGGCCGAGGCCGCGCGCCGGGCTGCCGCTTTGCCGGCGTCCTGGATTTCGTGCTTCTTCATCTTGCTGTAGAGCGTCGGGCGATAGAGTCCCAGGATCTGCGCAGCCTCCTGCTTGTTCCAGTTCGTGCGCTGAAGGGTCTGAACGATCGCCATCTTCTCGATCTCCGCCAGCGTCCGATGCGGCGGGATCACGAACTCCGTCGCCGACGTGCTCTCGGTCCTCAGCGACTCGGGCAGGTCCACGACCGTGATCTCGACACCCTTCGCCACGAGGACACCGCGCTCGATCACGTTCTCCAGCTCGCGCACGTTCCCGGGCCAGCGGTGCCGGATCAGCACGTGATAGGCGGCCGGCGCAATCGACCTCACGTTGCGCTGGTGCCGGTGCCGGTACTTCTCGAGGAAGTGCTCGCAGAGAAGCGGAATGTCCTCCGTGCGCTCGCGCAAGGGCGGCACACCCAGCGTGATCGTGTTGATCCTGAAGTAGAGATCCTCGCGGAGCTTGCCGTCGCGCAACGCGGCGTCCAGATCGATGTTCGTCGCGCAGACCAATCGGAAATCGACGCGGACGATGCGATCGCTGCCGATGGGCCGGTACTCGCGTTCCTGGAGGACACGCAGCAGCTTCGTCTGCAGGTACGAGGGCATTTCACCGATCTCGTCGAGCAGCAGCGAGCCGCCCTCGGCCATCTCGAAGAGCCCTTCCTTGTCGTTCTGCGCGCCGGTGAAGGCCCCCTTCTTGTACCCGAACAGCTCGGATTCGATCAGGTCCTTGGGGATCGCCGCGCAGTTGATCTTGATGAACGGACCCTTCGCGCGCTTGCTGTTGTAATGGATGGCGTTGGCAATCAGCTCCTTGCCCGTGCCGTTCTCACCCTGGATCAGGATGTTCGCGTCGCTGCCGGCGACGCTCTCCACCAGCTCGAGCACCTGGTGCATCTTCTTGCTCTTGCCGATGATGTTGCCGAACCGGAACTGCCCTTCCAGCTTCTGCTTGAGCAGCAGGTTCTCGCCCACGAGGTCGCGACGTTCGATGGCGCGATCGAGCATCGCGAGCAGCGTGTCGGGTTCGATGGGCTTCTCGACGAAGCTGTGAGCCCCCGCCTTCATGGCCTCGACCGCCTTCGGCACGCTGCCATGCCCGGTGATGACGATCACCTCGGTGTCGGCATGCGTGTGCTTGAACTTGCGCAGGAGCTCGAGGCCGTCGGCATCCGGCAGCATCATGTCGGTGACGACGACATCCGGCTTCCAGGTCCGGAAAATCTCTTCGCCGCGGGTCCCGATCATCGCGGTCCGGACCTCGTAACCCTCGTGCTCGAGCAGGATCTTCAACCACTCGATCATCGACGGTTCGTCGTCAATCGCCAGAACGCGGCTCTTTTTCTTTGTCGTCATTCAGGTCAAACCTCAACCGGGCAGCGGTCGTACATCATACGATCATGACGGCACTATGCACCTGAAATTATACAGATGCCGTCGCGCGTGTCACAATACAGGACAACTGTCGTGTCCTAATACAGGCATGGCGACGGCGGCGGCCCGCTCGGACCGCGCAGAAGGGCGTCAGCTATAATCCCAGCCATGCCGGACCCGCAGACGCCTCAGCCAGCCTCTTCGCCGTCGCCGCAAACCCGCCCGCAGCCAGCATCGGACAAGGTCTTGTGCGAGCGATGCGGCGCCGAGATGTTCCGGATGCACGCCGTGTGGCGGTGCCCGGTCTGCCGCTTCAAGACAGACTGCTGCGGGTGGTGATGGATACAATCGAGTCCCACATCGATGCCACCTCGGAGCTCTTCAAGGCCAATCAGGCACACATGAAAGGGCTCGTGGAGACCCTGCGCGAGCGCACCGCCACGGCTCGCCAGGGTGGAGGTGAGCGCTACGTGCGGCGTCATCGCGAACAGGGCAAGCTGCCCGTTCGCGATCGCCTCGAGAAGCTCCTCGACCCCGACTCGCCGTTTCTCGAGCTGTCGCCGCTTGCCGCCTGGGACATCTACGACAACGAGGCGCCGTCAGCCGGGCTCGTGACCGGCATCGGCCGCGTCTGGGGCCGCGAGGTCCTGGTCGTCGCCAACGACGCCACGGTCAAGGGCGGAACGTACTATCCCCTCACCGTGAAGAAGCACGTGCGGGCCCAGCAGGTTGCGCTCGAGAATCGCCTGCCCTGCGTCTACCTGGTGGACTCCGGAGGAGCGTTCCTGCCGCTCCAGGCCGAGGTGTTTCCCGACCGCGATCACTTCGGCCGGATCTTCTTCAACCAGGCGCACATGTCGGCCGAGCGGATCCCCCAGATCGCGGTCGTGATGGGTTCGTGCACGGCGGGCGGCGCTTACGTTCCCGCCATGTCCGACGAAACCATCATCGTCAAGGGCACCGGCACGATCTTTCTGGGCGGCCCCCCGCTGGTGAAAGCGGCGACCGGCGAAGAGGTGACGGCCGAGGAGCTCGGCGGCGCAGACGTGCACACGCGCCTCTCGGGCGTTGCCGATTACTTCGCGGAAGACGACGAGCACGCGCTGCACCTCGCACGCACCATCGTCTCCACCCTGAACACGACCAAGCACCTCCCGGCCGATCTCGACACGCCGGAGGATCCTCTGTACGACCCGCGCGAACTCTACGGCATCGTTAACCTCGATGTGCGCAAGCCCTACGACGTCCGCGAGGTCATCGCCCGGATCGTGGACGGGTCCAGGTTCGACGAGTTCAAGGAGCGCTACGGGACCACGCTCGTGACGGGCTTCGCCCGGCTGCACGGCTTTCTCGTCGGGATCGTGGCCAACAACGGCGTGCTGTTCTCGGAGTCGGCGCTGAAGGCCACGCACTTCATCGAGCTCTGCAACCTGCGCGGCATTCCGCTGATCTTCCTCCAGAACATCACCGGCTTCATCGTCGGCCGGCAGTACGAGCGTGCGGGGATCGCGAAAGACGGCGCCAAGATGGTGCATGCTGTGGCCAACTCGGTCGTTCCCAGGTTCACGGTGATCATCGGCGGCTCGTTCGGTGCGGGCAATTACGGGATGTGCGGGCGTGCGTACGAACCGCGTCTGTTGTGGATGTGGCCCAACTCGCGGATCTCGGTCATGGGAGGCGAGCAGGCGGCCGGCGTGCTGACGGCCGTCAAGCGCGACCAGCTTGCGCGGGAAGGCCGAACGCTGGGTCCCGACGAAGAGGCGTCGATCCGGGATCCCATCCTCGAGAAGTACGAGCGCGAAGGCTCCCCTTACTATTCGACTGCGCGTCTGTGGGACGACGGCATTCTCGATCCCGCCGAGACGCGCGCGGCACTGGCGCTCGGGTTGTCGGCGGCGTTCAATGCCCCGATTGCCGAGGCGAAGTTCGGCGTGTTCCGGATGTAGCCATGGCGGCCCTCGACGTCACGCACGCAGGTCCCGTCACACGAGTCACACTCAACCGGCCTGAGGTCCGCAACGCGTTCGACGAACCGCTGATCGAGCAACTCACGGCCTGGGCTGAATCCGTGAAGGTGAGCGGGCCAGCGCGCGTCGCGATCCTCCAGGGCGCCGGAAAGGTCTTCTGCGCCGGCGCGGACCTGGCGTGGATGTCGAAGATGGTCGGCTACTCCGAGGCGGAGAACCTCCGCGATGCCAGGGCCGCCGGCCGGATGTTCGAGGCGCTCAACCGTCTTCCCATTCCACTGCTTGGCCGCGTTCATGGCGCCGCGCTCGGCGGCGGCGCCGGGCTCGCCGCAGTCTGCGACATCGTGGTGACCGCCGACGATGCGGTCTTCGGGTTCACGGAGGCGAAGCTTGGAATCGTCCCGGCGGTCATCTCGCCCTTCACTGTGGCAAAGATCGGCGTGTCCGCTGCACGCGAGCTCTTCCTGACGGCCGCCCGCTTTTCTGCATCACGCGCGATGGAAATCGGGCTCGTCCACCGTGTGGTCAGGCAGGCCGACCTGGATGCGACGATCGACGCCGTGGTCGGCGAGCTGCTGACGTCGGCTCCCGAGGCGATCGCGGGCGCGAAAGCGCTGATCGCACGGGTCGCGTTCCAGGAGCCGTCGGCTGTCGGCGAAGTGGCCGCGGAGACCATCGCGCGCCATCGCGTGTCGTCCGAGGGCCAGGAAGGCATGCGCGCATTCCTCGACAAGCGCAAAGCGCCGTGGGCGCAATGACCGGCAGGACGCTTCGGCGAGTGCTGATCGCCAACCGGGGAGAAATCGCGCTGAGGCTGATCCGCGCCTGCCGCGAGGCGAGGATCGAAAGCGTGGCGGTGTATTCCGATGCCGACATGGGCTCGCTTCACGCGCGGTCGGCCGATTACGCAGTGCGCCTCGGACCCGCTCGCGCGTCGGAGAGCTACCTGTCGATCCCGGCGGTGATCCGGGCGGCGCAGGAGGCGCAGGCTGACGCCGTGCACCCCGGGTACGGGTTCCTGTCGGAGCGCGCCGAGTTCGCGCGGACGTGCGAGGACGCCGGGCTCGTTTTCGTCGGGCCGCCTGCCGACGTCATCGAGCGAATGGGATCCAAGATCGCGGCTCGGGAGCTGATGCAGTCGGCTGACGTCCCGGTCGTTCCTGGACAGACGCCGGCAGACCAGTCCGACGCGGGCGTTGCCCGCGCTGCCCGCGCCATCGGCTATCCCGTGCTCGTGAAGGCGTCGGCCGGCGGCGGGGGCAAGGGCATGCGCGTCGTGAGGCAGGACGCCGATGCGTTCGAGGCGATTCAGGCGGCGCGCCGCGAGGCGGCCGCCGCATTCGGTGATGGAGCGCTGTACGTCGAGCGATTGATCGAGAACGCGAGGCACGTCGAGATCCAGGTGTTCGCCGATTCTCACGGCAACGTGGTCCACCTCTTCGAGCGTGAGTGCTCTCTGCAGCGGCGTCATCAGAAGATCCTCGAAGAGAGTCCGTCGCCGGGTATCACGCTGCTGGTGCGGGAGCGCATGGGCGCGGCGGCTGTTGCTGCGACCCGCGCGGCCGGATATCGGAACGCGGGCACCATCGAGTTCCTGGTGGAAGGCGAAGGTGACGCCGCGCGCTTCTACTTCCTGGAGATGAACACGCGCCTGCAGGTCGAGCACCCGGTTACCGAGGAAGTCACGGGCGTGGATCTGGTGAGGGCGCAATTGGCTGTCGCAGCCGGCCAGCCGCTGCCCTGGGCGCAGGCGGATCTCGTCCAGCGCGGCCACGCAATCGAGTGCCGTATCTACGCCGAAGATCCCGCGAACGGTTTTCTGCCGCAGGCTGGACCGCTGCTGCTGTATCGGGAGCCAGCGGGGCCGGGCGTGCGAATCGATTCCGGGTTTCAGCAGGGCGACACGGTCGACGTGAACTATGACCCGCTGATCGCGAAGCTCATCGCCTCGGCCGAAACGAGGGAGGCGGCAATCGAGCGAGCGCTGTCGGCGCTCCGGAATTTCCCCCTTCTCGGCATCCGCACGAACATCGCGTTCCTGATTCGACTTCTCGAGGACGAGGGCGTCCGGCAGGGCCGCGTGGATACGGGCTATGTCGATCGGCGGATCGAACGATTGACTGACGGCGGTGAGATACCGCTCGAAGCCGTGGCGGCCGCGGCCTTGAGCCCGTCGCCGGTTGCCGCCTCGGCCATCGGGGCCAGCGACGCACCCAGGACCGAGCGCGACCCATGGTCTACCCTGAGCGGGTGGGGCCGCTGACATGCCGTCGCGAACCATCGTCCTGAGGCACAGGGCGCGTGACTACGAGGTCGCCATCGCACCTGAAGGATTGGTCCGCGTGGACGGAACCGAGGTCGCGGCGACAGCCGGTCGGAACGGAACCGTCCGGGTCGGACGCGACCCCGTTTCCACTGCCTGGACCGCTTCACAAGGCGAGACGAGGTGGGTCTTCCTCGACGGCCGTGTGTTCGAGCTCGAGGTTCAGCGCCCGGGAAGACGCCGGCGGTCTGTGACGCATCACGGCACCTTGACGGCGCCCATGCCCGCGACCGTGCGGCGCATCAACGTGTCGCCGGGCGACCGCGTCGAGCGGGGCGCGACGCTGATCGTCCTCGAGGCCATGAAGATGGAACTGCCGGTCAGGGCCGAAGCGGCCGCGATTGTCGAAGCCATCAACTGCCGCGAGGGCGACCTCGTGCAGCCGGGCGCGGCGCTGATCGAGCTCGACGAGGTCGAGGAACGATAGCGCCATGGATCGTCCTTCGAGCGTCAGGATCGTGGAGGTTGGGCCGCGCGACGGGCTGCAGAACGAATCCGCCCACGTAGCAACAGCGGACAAGATCGCATTCATCGACCGGCTGAGCGCCGCAGGCTTGCCGGCGATTGAGGTCTCGGCCTTCGTGAGCCCGCGCTGGGTGCCGCAGATGGCGGACGCGGCCGAGGTGGTCGCCGGCATTACGCGCCGGGTGGGGACCGAATACACGGCGCTCGTCCCGAACCTCGCGGGACTGGAGCGGGCGCAGGCTGCCGGCCTGCGCGAGGTGGCGATCTTTGCAGCCTCGTCCGAGTCCTTCAGCCGTCGCAACATCAATCAGGGCATCGAGCAGTCGCTCGAGACCTACAGCACCGTCTGCGCGCGGGCGGCGAAGCTCGGGATACGCGTCCGCGCGTATTTGTCCACGGCCTTCGGCTGTCCCTTCGAAGGCGACGTGCCGCCGGCGCGCGTTGCCGACATCGCCGCGAGGCTCGTCGAGATGGGCGCCTACGAAGTCGCGGTCAGCGACACGATCGGAATCGCGCATCCAGGTCAGGTGCCGCGGGTCGTCGGCGCGGTGGCCGAACGGCTGCCATCGAGCCGAATCGCCCTGCACTTTCACGACACGCGCGGCGCCGCGCTCGCCAACGTTTTGATCGCGCTGGATCTGGGCATCTCAACGTTCGACGCCTCGGCCGGCGGGCTGGGGGGCTGCCCGTACGCCCCGGGCGCGACGGGCAATCTGGCCACCGACGATCTCGTCTACATGCTGAACGGCCTCGGTGTCCGGACGGGCGTCGACCTTCACGCCCTGCTCGAAGCGTCAGCCTTCATCGAGCCTCACGTCGGTCATCCCTTGCCGTCCCGGTATTACCGCGCGACCAGGGGGACAGTCCCCTTAAGGGGACAGGCACCCTAAGGGGACAGGCACCTTAAGGCACCTGTCCCTGGGTAGCCAACGATACACCCTGCACCCGGGCTCCACTGCGCCCGACACTATAACTGACTGCAGATCAAGGGATTACCTTGACAGGCCTGCGGCATCGGCCTTGCTCAGGTAACTGTTCGGAGGTGACGTGAAGAGGACCGTCGGGATTCTGTGCGTTGCGACTCTGACCGGCGTGGCCGGATGCGGAACCGGTGGAGGCCCGTCCGTTGCGGAAATCGCCCTGCAGGACGCGGCGGGCCTCAAGCGCCGCCCAGCCTTCGTCACTGCCGATAGCGAGGGCACTCGACTCTGGAAGCTGACCCGCGATTTCTACAAACGCCGCGAGCATCGCTTCGCCTGGATCGACGAGACCCATCCCCGGCCGCAGATGGACGACCTCATTCGCGCACTCGAGGCCGCCAACCTCGAGGGCCTCGACCCGGAGATGTACAGCCTCGGCGAGCTGACAGCCCGGCGCCTGGAGGCCGGCAGGGGGTTTCTCACCAGGAAGGGCTTCGAGCCGCAGCAGGCCGCGCAGATGGACATATGGCTCACCTACCTCTACATGAAGTACGCGTCGGACCTCGCCGACGGCATCTCGAACCTCGCGCAAGCCGACAGATCCTGGAAGATCGAGCCCGAGCCGTTCGACCCGCTCGATCACCTCGAACGCGCCCTCGCCGGAAACCGGATCACGGAATCGTTGGCGGAGCTCACACCCCAAGCGCCACAATACCGGTTGCTGCGCGAGAGCCTGGCCGAGTATCGCAAGATCGCCGACGCAGGCGGCTGGCCAACACTGCCCGCGCGGCTCGGACTCAGGCGAGGCCAGAAGAGCGAGAACGCCTCTCGGCTCGCCCGACGGCTCGCCATCTCCGGCGACTACACCGGGACGGTCCCCGAACGCGGCCCGCTCGCCTATGACCATTCGCTGAGCGAAGCCATCGAGCGCTTCCAGCGGCGGCATGGGCTCGAACAGGATGGCAGCGCCGGCCCGGCCACCGTCGCGGCCATGAACGTCCCGGTCGACAGGCGCATCGCGCAGATTCGTCTCAACCTCGAGCGGTGGCGCTGGCTCCCCCGCGATCTGGGCGCGCGACACATCATCGTGAACATCCCGGCGTACCGGCTGGATGTCTGGGAGGGCGAGCGCCAGGTGCTGTCGATGCGAGTCGTGGTGGGCCGCAAGGACACCCCCACGCCGATTTTCAACGACCGGATGACGTATCTGGTCTTCAGTCCCTACTGGAACGTCCCGCCCGAGATCGCCGAGAACGAAACGCTGCCGGCGATCCTGCAGGACGTCCAGTTCCTCGAACGCAACAACATGGAGGTCATCGACACCAACGGCAATCCGGTGGATCCGACGTCGATCGACCTGGGGGATCCGGCAGGGTACCGGTTCCGCCAGCGCCCGGGAGGGCAGAACTCGCTCGGCCTGGTGAAGTTCATGTTCCCGAACCAGTTCAACGTGTATCTGCACGACACGCCCGCCGATTCCCTCTTCGCGCAGGCCACGCGATCCTTCAGCCACGGCTGCGTCCGTGTCGAGCGACCGGAAGCGCTGGCGCAGTACCTCCTTCGCGATCAGGCCGCATGGACGCCCGACCGCATCGCGAAGGCGATGCACTCCATGGAAGAGCAGACCGTCAAGCTGACCGAGCCGCTTCCCGTTTATCTCGGGTACTGGACGGCATCCGCCACCCCCGAGGGTGTGCATTTCACAAGCGATCTCTACGACATCGACCGGCGCCAGTCCGCGCTGGTCGCCGAACGTGCCGCGCGGCTGAAACGGTCGGCTCGGAAGGGTGGCGAGCTCCACGCGGCGGGCTGATTTTCTGATAGGGCGGACTGGCCCCACGAGACCTCGCCCGACTCGAGGATCTGAGGCGCAGCCTCGCTAGGATCCGGGTTTGGTGATCGGACAGAACCGCGCAACCCGCTGCAGGAGATCGTCCAGATTGACCGGCTTGGAGAGGTAGTCGTTGGCTTCGACCTGCCGCATTCGATCACAGCCGGCCGCCGAGAAGACGATGACGGGAATCTTCGCGCCGTTGGCATGGGTCGCCTGACGCCGCCGGAATTCCCACCCGTCCATCACCGGCATCATCAGATCGAGCAGGATCACGCACGCGTTCGTGCCGGCGTCGAGATGCTCGAGCGCCTGTCGGCCGTTGGCTGCCGTTTCCACCTCATAGCCTTCCAGCTCGAGGAACCGGCCGATCATCTCGCGCGTATCGAGATCGTCTTCGATGAGGAACACTGTCGGCCGCGGCACGTGATCACTCCGTTCCACGAATCTCGGCGAGCAACTGATGCACCGCTCTGGCGAGCTCGTCGGGCAGACAGGGCTTCTGCACGATCCGGTTGCAGCCCGCCTTCCGGGCACGCTCTTCGTAGACGTCCCCGCCGTAGCCGCTCAGGCACACGATGGGCGTCTGGCGCGTCACGGCGTGGCGCCGCAGGCGCGTCACCAGCTCGAAGCCATCGATGCCAGGCAGCGAGACGTCGGTGACAATCAGGTCCGGCCGATGCCGAAGCGCGAGGTCGAGCGCCTCGAGACCGTCGGCAGCCTCGAGCACTTCGAAAGAGGAGCTCAGGAACTCCGCGTACATCAGACGCGTGTCCGCGTGATCCTCCACCAGCAGTACGCGGGGTGCGCGATGCGGTTCGGGAGGAAATGCGAGTGCCAAGAGCAACACTCGATGTCAGGACCGCCGGGAACGCTGGCGCCGAGGCTGGTCGTCTGCCGGTTGCACCGTGACGTACGCCAACATCTGCTCCACCAGATCATGGGGAAGGCACGGCTTGGCGATGAACCCATCGCAGCCGGCCTGCCGGGCGCGTTCGCCTTCGGCGGCCAGCGCGTGAGCGCTCAGGGCCACGACCACCAGACTGCTCGTGGCCGGATCGGCCTTCAGCCGCCGGGTCGCTTCCCAGCCATCGAGTCCGGGCATCGACAGGTCCATCAGGATCAGGTCCGGCATCACGCTGCGCGCCTTCTCGAGCGCTTCGTGGCCATCCCGCGCCGTGTGCACGGAAAACCCGGAGAATTCCAGATAGTCCCGGTACATCTCTCGCGCATCGTCGTAGTCCTCGACCAGGAGGATGTTCAACCGACGGAAGAGCGTGTTCCTGCCGGAGTCTGTTTCGGGCATTCCTTGCATTGGTACGGGGGACAACAAAGCTCGATGTAGCTTGCCCGTGGCGAGCAGCGCCGGCTCGAGCGGGGGACAGTATACAACCCCTGACGGGAGTGGGAAGCCAGTTCCCCAGGGCGGAGGCGTAGCCGGGACGAGCCATCCCTCCGGCCCGTCCCGCAACGCATGAGGCCGACCTACGGAATCCGCAGGACCTGACCTGGCTTGATTTTGTCGGGGTCGCTCAGCTGATCGCGGTTCGCCTCGAAGATCTTCATGTAGGCAGTGGCGCTGCCGAGATGTTCCTTGGCTATCGCGCTCAGCGTGTCGCCGGCCTTCACCGTGTAGGTTCGGCCCGCCGCGGCGCCACTGCCGGCCGCGGTCCCACTCCCGGCCGCGGCCGCGCCGCCACCGGTCACCTTGATGTCGGCGACGACGTCGTTGCGCCAATCAGGAATCGTCTTGATGGCGTTCCAGATTGCGTTGGCATCCGACTCCGATTTGACGGTCCCCTTGAAGTGGAGCTTGCCCTCGCGCTCCTCGGCGTTGCCGTCGAACTTGCCCTTCGCGGTTTGAATCGCGTACGCGTACTTATCCCTCAAGCCCATCTTTGACCTCCAATGTGCAACGGCAGCGGTGGGTTGCAAGCCCCATACCGCGAAGGCCGCTGAACGCTACGGCTGCGCCCGATCGCCATTCGATCGCCTCGCGGGCTGACCGCAAGCCGGGAGACGGCGCGCACCCCGAGCCCCTCGAGGTCTCCAACGACCGTAAGTGCCGGCGGATCTGCCACCAGCAGTACAGCTGTCCGGTGTGCGCCATCAGGAGCATCCCCTCGGGCGTCCAGGCCAGGTCCGAATCGCGCGGGCCCGCACCCCCCCGCGAGCCTCGTTGTCTGTCGCGTTTTCACATCCAGCTGCATAATTTCGAGACTCGCCGCACCCTCCCCCCCTACAACACGTGGACTACAACGTCGGCACGCATCACACGAACGTGGACGCGGTCGGCCGCGTGCGTGAGGCTGATCTGAGGCAGGCGGCGATCATTTTGTCTCGTTCGCATACCCTGCGGCGATACACCCCGAGAAGCTGCCGCGGCCGACCGCTCGGCCACAGGTCCCTCGGGCGCGAGCGCTGTCGTAAACTAACGCTTATGTCCGATGCACCGAAGAGCGCGCTCGAGCTGGTGATGGAGCGGCTCAGGAAGAAAGATGCCGAAGCCGGCCTTCCCGACACCCCGCTGACCGATGCGCAGCGCGAGGCGATAGCCGAGGCGCGCAACATCTACGAAGCGCGGGTGGCGGAGCGCCGCATTCTGCATCAGGCGGCCGTTGCCGCCATTCACGAGCCGGCCGAGCGGGACGAGCGCGACGTGGAGCTCCGGCGCGACCTCGAGCGGCTGGAATCCGAGCGCGACTCGAAGATCAAGCGCATACGCGAAACGTCCTGAGCGCCCGCGCCAACGGCATGCACTGGATGCTCTACGCGTTGCTGCAGGTAGCGTTGTCCGCCTCGGGGCAGGCGGCTCTTCGCGTGGAGGTCGTCAGCGGCGCCACCCCTCTCGCCGGAGCCGCGGTCGTCGCCGGTGAACACGCGGCGATTACGGATCCACAGGGCGTTGCGGTCCTCGCGATCCCTCCCGGCAAACACACGGTTTCCATCTCACTCGACGGCTACCTGACCGTGACCGCCGTGGTGGAGCTGGCGGCCGGCGCCGAACGCGTCCTGCAAGTCGAGATGCGGGTGCAGCCTGAGCACGAAGAGACGATCACGGTTTCGGCGACGCGCACGAACATGCGCCTCGAAGATCAGCCAATGCGCGTCGAGGTGCTCGACCGCGAGGAAATCGAAGAGAAGATGCTCATGACGCCCGGAGATATCGTCATGATGCTGAACGAAATGGGCGGCATGCGAGTCCAATCGACCTCCCCTTCGCTCGGCGCCGCCAGCGTGCGTATACAAGGCCTGCGCGGGCGCTATACGCGTGTTCTGTCAGATGGGCTACCGCTCTACGGACAACAGGTTGGCGGGCTGGGCCTCCTCCAGATCCCTCCGATGGATCTCGGCCAGGTCGAGGTCATCAAAGGTACAGCCTCCGCGCTCTACGGTGCAGGCGCGATGGGTGGCGTCATCGATCTCGTTTCCCGCCGTCCACCTGCGGAGCCCGAACGGGAGCTGTTGTTCAATCGAACCAGCCGCGGCGGCACCGACGTGGTGGGATGGCTTGCCTCGCCGTTGTCGTCCCGGTGGAGCGCAACGTTGCTCGCCGGGGGCCACTGGCAGGATGACGTGGACGTCGACGACGATGCATGGGCCGATCTTTCCAGCTATTCGAGGGCGGTCGTCCGGCCGAGGGTGTTCTGGGAGGGCGACCGAGGGCGTTCGTTCTTCGCAACGGCCGGCGTGACGTTCGAGGATCGGACCGGGGGGACAGTCGACGACGAGCCGCTGCCCCAACTTGGAGCGCCCTACGTCGAAGCGCTCGACACGCTGCGCTTCGACGTTGGTGCCGTTGCAACAGCAATACTGCGCAAGAGGTTTGTCGTCACCGCGCGTGCGGCAGCCACGCGACAGCGTCACAGCCACCGCTTCCAGGACATTCTCGAGCGCGATCGGCACCTCACCCTCTTCGGGGAAGTCGCCGTTCGCGGCAGTGCCGGGCGCCACACCTGGGTTGCAGGTGCCGCGCTGGAGCACGACGACTACGATCCGCGCGATGTCACGCGCTTTGCGTACACCTACACCGTTCCCGGCATCTTTCTGCAGGACGACATGACGATCGCCCCATGGGTCTCGCTATCCGTAAGCGGGCGCCTGGACGAGCACAGCGAGTACGGTAGGTTCGTCAGCCCGAGGGTATCGGCTCTTTTCCGGCACAACCCGTGGAGCGCACGCATTTCCGGGGGGACTGGCTTCTTCGCGCCAACGGCGCTCACAGAGGAAACCGAAGCCGCGGGACTGACGCGGCTGGACGTGCCGCGGCCGCTCCTCTCCGAGCGTGGGCGCAGCATGTCGCTGGACATCACCCGCACGGACGGACCGGCATCGTATACGCTGACACTCTTCGGTTCGCGCGTTCGTAATCCGGTCACGGTATTTCGGAGCACATCCTATGCGCTCGTCAACCTTCCGGAGCCATCCACTCACCGCGGCGTCGAAGCGCTTGTAACCTTCAGGCAAGGACCGCTCGTTGCGACCGCCACCTACACGTTCGTTCGCTCACGGGAGACGGGAGAAGAGGGCGCTCGCCTGGAAACGTCTCTCACTCCGCGGCACTCCGCGGGCCTCGTTGGAATGCTGGAGACGGAGGCAGGCCGCATCGGGCTGGAAATCTACTATACCGGCGCGCAGCGCCTGGAAGCGAACCCCTATCGCACGCGCAGTGCCGCGTACGCCATCGTCGGCCTTCTTGGGGAGAAGCGCTTCAATCGATGGCGCCTGTTCGTAAACGGCGAAAACCTCACCGGCGTGCGGCAGTCGAACTTCGATCCGTTGACGCGCCCTTCGCCTTCGATCGACGGAAGATGGACTGTCGACGCCTGGGCCCCGCTCGACGGCAGGGTCGTGAACGGCGGCGTCAGGGTCGACTTCTGAACCCGGCCGGACCGCCAACGCCGAATCTCTCCGCCTCTACTTCCGAAAGTCCGGACATCGGCGCCCATCGGGCGCGGCGGCGTCCCGAGGGACCCAGCGCCCGCACGTTGCGCACAACTCGACCTCCGGCAGGGTCTGCGGGTCTCCGTCGACCCGGCAACTCCAGGGATACGCTTCCGCCTCGGTCCACAGAGGATCGTCGAGGAGGAGGGTGGCCTCCGCCCATCGACAATGCTGCACCGTCTGACGCTCGGTCATCGTCACCCCCGCTGTGTCCGCGGGCAGCAACGATGGTGCCAGCCCGGCGCGCGGGCGAATTCCGGAGTGTTGAATCGCAAAGTGCTGGATCACCCCTCGCGTCTGCCGGAAGTCCGGCACTTACGGACCGTCGGCTAGCGCCGCGGTTCGCATTGACGGCGCCCTGAATCCCGGCCAGAATGCAGCGGCAGATTCCTATGGGCAACATCATCACGTTCCCCGGGGCGCACGGTGCACCTGGCAACCGCCGCGTTCCGGACAGACGTAGCGCCCCCCGCGGAGGGCGTCGCGCGAGCGACAAGCCGGGACGTGCGCCACTCGTCCTGCTCGTCGATGCCGACGAGGACAGCAACGCGCGCTGCGAGGCCATCCTGGCGCGCCTGCACTTCGCGGTGGCGCCGACGCGCAGCGTGGAAGAGGCGAAGAAGGTCATGGAGTCGCTCAGGCCGGGACTGGTCATCGCGCGGATCGCGGACGCGGCCGCACTGAAACAGGCGACGGCAACCGACGTTCCGATAGTGCTGCTCACCGACGATCTGCTCGATCCCGAAGCCCTCGTCGAGGAGATCAGGCGCGAGTTGCGCGCCAGCCAGGCCACGTGAGACTCGCCCGGCATCCGGTCCCCTCCAAGCCGATCGGCCCTCACGTGTTGCGAACCGGGCCACTTCGAACCAGAATGCCCTTAGCAGTCATCTCCAAGGAGAGTGCCGTGAACCATGCGTCTATTCGCCGCGCGGCGATCCTGTTGGCGGTCGTCTTCCTGTACGCATCGACCGCCGCCGCCGAGCGGCCGATCACCGAAACCGACCTGTTCAAGTTCGTCTGGGTGGCTGACCCCCAGATGTCTCCCGACGGGTCGCTCGTCGCCTTCGTGCGCGTTACGGTGGACGAGAAGAAAGATCAGTACGACACCAGCCTCTGGCTGGCGAAGAGCGATGGCAGCGAGCCTCCCCGCCAGCTGACGGCAGGCGTGCGCGACTCGTCTCCGAGATGGTCACCCGACGGTCGTCGGCTCGCTTTCGTTCGCGTCGTGGAGAAAGACGGCCGGCCTCAGCCGCCACAGATCCATGTGCTCACGATGGGCGGCGGCGAGGCACGTGCGGTCACCGACCTGCCTCGAGGCGCCGGAAACCCCGTCTGGTCCCCCGACGGACAAAGCCTGGCGTTCGCATCATCGGCGCGCCCCGACGAGCTCGATCCGGTCGACAAGAAGCCCGAGAACGAACCGCGCAAGAGCGACGTGCGCGTCATCACCGAAGCCGTCTACCGGGCCAACGGTATCGCAGACTTCGGCTACGTCGATCGCGATCGCCCGTCGCACATCTGGACGACGTCGCTGCCCGGCACTGAATCCGGCATCGCCAAGCCGAAGCGATTGACCTCGGGAGAGTTTTCGGCCGTGAACTTCGAGTGGTCCGCCGATGGTTCCGAGATCTACTTCGTGTCGAACCGGCAGAAGGAGGCGTACTACCATCCCCGGGACACCGACCTCTTCGTGGTGTCGAAGGATGGAGGGGAGGCGCGACAGCTCGTCAGCATCGACGGCACCATCGGCGCTTACGCGCTTTCCCCTGACGGCAAGCGGATCGCCTTCGTCGGCACGCTGCATGGCAATCCCGAGCGGTCGTACAGCCAGCCCGATCTCTGGGTGATCGACCTTGCGTCCGGCGCTCCGCGGAACCTCACGGACAAGTTCGATTTCGACATGGACGGCGGGATCGGTGGCGATCAGCGCGCGCCGCGGGGATCGCATCCAGCTGGACCCGTCTGGAGCCGCGACGGACGTTCGGTGTTGATCAGGGTCGGCGAGCAGGGAAACGCGAACCTCGCGCGACTGGACGTCGCGACAGGCCGGATGGAGGACGTGACGACAGGCAACCAGGACGTGATGTCCTATACCGGTGACGCCGCGGGACAACGAGTCGCATTCGTCCGATCGACGCCCACTATCCTCGGTGACCTGTACGTGCTCGACCCGGCAGCCGGCCAGGCGCCAAAGAAGCTCACCACGTTCAACGACACGCTGTTCGGTCAGCTGACCATGAACGAGCCGGAAGAGTTCTGGTGCAACAGTTTCGACGGACGGAGAATCCAGGGATGGATCCTCAAGCCGCCTTCGTTCAACGCGTCGGCGAAGTACCCCATGATCCTGCAGATTCACGGCGGACCGCACGCCGCCTACGGCAATACCTTCACGCACGAATTCCAGTGGATGGCCGCCAAAGGCTACGTGGTCGTCTACACGAACCCGCGCGGCAGCTCCAACTACGGACAGGACTTCGGCAACAGTATCCAGTTCGCCTATCCGGGCGACGACTACAAGGACCTGATGGCTGGCGTCGACGAGGTATTGAAGCGCGGCTACGTCGACGAGAACCGGCTCGGCGTGACAGGGGGGAGCGGCGGCGGCCTGCTCACCAACTGGGTGGTGACCCAGACGACCCGGTTCAAGGCAGCGGTCAGCCAGCGTGACATCTCCGACTGGGCGAACTTCTGGTACACAGCCGACTTCACACTGTTTCGGCCAACGTGGTTCCGCAAGGCGCCGTTCGAGGACCCCGTGGACTTTGCGCGCCGGTCGCCCATCACCCACGTTGCGAAGATTCAAACCCCGCTGATGTTCATCCTCGGCGACGAAGACTGGCGCACACCGCCGGCGGCCGGCGGCGAAGACCTCTTCCGCGCGTTGAAGTACCTGAAGCGGCCGACGGCGATGGTGCGCTTCCCCGATGAGAATCACGAGCTGTCACGCTCGGGGAAACCCTGGCACCGCGTCGAGCGTCTCCAGCACATTGTCGGCTGGTTCGACAAGTGGCTGCTCGGGAAAGATGTGGCGACGTATGATGACGTCGCCATTCACTGAGCGCTGACAGCGGACATGACAGTCATCCGAGGACGCCGCCCGCTCACGTTCCTCGCACTGGTTCTCCTGCTGGCGCAGGGGCCCTCGGCGCAATCGCCGGCTCGCCCGACACCGGAAACCGTCGGGGTGTCCTCAGCGCGGCTGCAGCGACTGACGGGTGCCTTGAAGGCGTACGTCACCGCAGGGCGGTTGCCGGGCGCCGTCACGCTCGTCGCCCGGCAGGGCCGGATTGTCTACTCGGAAGCGGTCGGATATCGCGATCGCGAGTCGGCGGCCCCGATGCGCACCGATTCGATCTTCCGCATCGCCTCCCAGACCAAGGCGCTCGTCAGCGTCGGGATCATGCAGCTCCAGGAGGAGGGACGTCTCCGAATCAGCGATCCGGTCGCCAGCTACCTTCCGGAGTTTCGCAACACCACCGTGGCCGTCCCCAACGGTAACGGCGGGTACGACGTCGTTCCAGCGACACGGCCCATCACGATTCGCGACCTGCTCTCCCACACGGCTGGAATCAGCTACGGCAGCGGTCCCGCCGCCGACCGCTGGAAGGCTGCTGGAATCGAGGGCTGGTATTTCGCGGACCGCGACGAGCCGATCGCGGCCACCGTCGCACGTATCGCGGCGCTGCCCTTCGACGCGCAGCCTGGCGAGCGCTGGATCTACGGGTACGCGACCGACATCCTCGGGGTCGTGATCGAGAAGGTCGCGGGCCAGCCCCTCGACGAGTTCATCGCGCAGCGGATCACGCAGCCGCTGCGGATGGATGACACCCACTTCTACCTGCCACCCGGAAAGGCCGGGCGCCTCGTGACCGTGTACTCGCGGAGGGCCGACACCCTCGAACGCGCCCCGGATGCCGGAGGTATGACTGGCCAGGGCGCGTACGTCAGCGGGCCACGCCGGAGCCTGTCAGGTGGCGCCGGGCTCCTGTCGACCGCAGGCGACTACATGCGTTTCCTGCAGGCGCTCCTCAACGGTGGACGCCTCGACGGCGTCAGAATCCTGGGCCGCAAGTCGGTGGAGCTCATGACGGCCGACCACCTCAACGGTATGGAGTATCAACCCGGGGTCGGTTTCGGGCTCGGCTTCTCGGTCGTGAACGACCTCGGGCGCCGCGGACGCCTCGGATCGGTCGGGGAGTACGGCTGGGGTGGCGCGTATCACTCGACGTTCTGGGTGGACCCGATGGAGCAGCTCATCGTCGTCCACATGACCCAGGTGATTCCAGCCGGGGATCTGGACGACTATTCGACCGTCCGGGCCATCGTCTACGCTTCACTCGTGGACGGGCCGAAGACCAACGTCACCGCCACGGGTGCTGTGCGGCGGTGACGTCGGCGGTGCGTGCGGTCCACGGCTCCGCTATGGCCTACCGATCACTGCGGCCGCGCAGGAAGGGCAGCTGAACCGAATGTCGGTTGCGTCGATGTAACGGCGGCCGCTACGTCGACAGGCGGCACGCTACGTCGACAGAGGACGATCGCGAGTTCACGACGATCACGACGAAAACCGGCCAATGGCCATCGTGATCGTCGCGATCGTCGTGATGCGCGTCCCCGTCTTCAAACGTCAGCACAAGGGCTTGTTGGAATTAGTGGTGTCGCCCACCAGCGCCGCTGACGCGTTGAACCCGTCGTCCCAGCCTGTTGTGCAGGCAGTACCTCGTCGAGCCGAACGGTCGGAAAACGAGAATCAGTGGAGGAGGTGGCGCAGCGCGCTGATGAGCTGCCGCGGCTCGCTCGCAACCGGCAGCACCACGTCGAACGGCAGGTGCTCCCGGGCGTGTCGGATGAAGGGGTCGATGCGGACGACGGGCACTGCTGCCGCCAACAGTTTCGAACACGCCGCCGCACCGGCCGGACCGTGGTCCGTCAGGATGCAGGCCGCAACCACATCGGCCGGCACGTGATCGAGATCCGCTGGAGCTTCGAGTGAGAGCAGTTCGTAGCCGCTCAGGCGCAGGATCATTTCGTAGCCCGCGCGCAGATCCGGGCGATCGACAATCAGCAGCACCCTCGGTCGTGACATGTACTCCCAGATGGTATCTCTCGTCGCCCGGTTCGTCCAAGCATCTTCGACCACTGCGGCTCTGCTTGACAATCGACGGATGAGTTTGTTGCGCGCTGGTGAGGCGCGTATCATCCAGGAATCGTGACGTCGCGCCCGGACCAGGTTCTGCTCGTTGATCATGATTCGGAACGGCGGCGTATGTACCGCACCGCGCTGACGCTGGCCGGCCTCGAGGTACACGACGCCGGCGACGGCCTCGATGCGTTGAGGCAGATCGACCAGACTACGCCAGAGATCATCGTGCTCGATCTCGTCCTTCCGGACATCAGCGGCCTGGACCTCCGCCAGGAAATCGCCGCGCACGCACACACGCGCGACATCCCACTGGTGATCGTGACCGACGGTCTCGACCCGGGCATGCTCAACGCGCCCTGCGTTCTCCGACGACCCGTGTCGCCGGAGCAACTGGTATCCACTGTTTTGAGTTGTCTGAGCTCGGGCGCTCCGGGGCTCTCGTCCTGAGGGGGCGAGATTTCAGAAGAGGATGTACATCAGCGCCGCCGCGCAGACGACGACGAGCAGCACGCCCCCGGCAATCCGGGTATTCCGCTTCCGCCGCTCCTCCGCCAGATGCAGGTCGGCAATGTTGGCCCAGAGCGCTTTCTGCAGCCGGATCGTCGATCCGTCGCCGCTGCTCTTACGCCCCTGCGGCGAGGCATCCGACTCGACCGGGGCGATGAAGCGATAACCGCGCTTCGGCATCGTCTGGATGAACGTCGGGCGGTCGGGTTGGTCCCGCAGCACATCGCGGACCTGCTTGATGCAGAAGTTCATGGCCTGGTCGAAGTCCACGTAGGTGCCCTCGGACCAGAGCTCCTGTCGAATCTCCTCGCGGGTCACGACGGACCCGGCCCGGCGAACCAGAAGGAGCAGGAGCTTCAGCGGCTGGGGCTGGAGCTTCAACCGGCTGCCGTTGCGTTTCAGCTCGCCGACCTCGGGGTCCAGCTCGAACTCGCCGAACCGCAGCTTTTGAGTAACCGTCTCAGTATCCATCGTTATCGCGGTGATGAGGCATGCCGGTCCCAGCGATGTAAGCCTATCACGCTCGGCGACACTCAGACATAGCTCGAAAGGGTTGCGCGCGTAGGACTTGACGGCTCAGACGAATCTCCTCCCGCGCTAACGCTCCGCTCACGGCGCCGGTACCATTTCCGATCTATGTTCCCGCGCATGGAAAACAACATGACCATCCGGAACGAGGCTTCCCATGTGCCACCCGTCCCGATGCGGCCCGCACACGACCCCGAGGTCGCTCTGGCCGCCCGGACGGATGCGTGCATCCTGCTGACCGGACAACCGGACGCCGCGCGCGAGCTCGCCTATCGGCTCCACCTGTCCAGTGCATGGCGTCATGGCCCGTTCACCGTTATCGATTGCGCGTCAGCGGATCCCAGACTGGAGGCACACGTCTTCGCGACACTTTTTCCGTCGGATGCTCCGGCCGAGCCTGATGTGATGCAACTCCGGCTGGTGCAAGCCGGGACCGTGCTCCTCGAGGAGATCAACAGGTTGCCTCTTGCGGCCCAGGACCGCCTCGCAGGCCGACTGTCGGACCTGCGTGCGCAGATGCCCCGGTCCCGGCGCCGGCTGATCGCCTCGAGCTCGGAGCCCTTGTTCGACCGGGTGCGGAACGGGACCTTCGATGACGGCCTCTACTATCGGCTGAACGTCATGCAGTTGATGGCCGTTGGTAGTTGAGCGCCGGATCATAGCCGCGTCGGATCGATGACGATTGCGCGGCCGGGCATGTCGAGGGGCTGAGAACCGTTGTGGCGTTCCGGCCCGGCTCACTTTTTTTTCGCGGGAGCACCGCCGCCGAGTCGGGGGCATTCGGCTCTGTCTGATCCGCCCCTTCAACGGCGGACGGCTCGAGCTTCGCGTCCGCAATCACGATGCCTCCCTCGGCAACGTGCTCGAGAACGTCGAGCAGCTTCGACGTGCCAGCGCGTTCAACAGCCATGAGCCTCCACGACCGGACCTAACTAGACCGGGGGGCTTCGCCCTGTCCGCCTCCGCTAAAGCTTCGGCGAGGCTCGCCGAAGCGTCTGCGGCGCGAAGGCGGCCCGACCCCCCATCGCCGTCGCTCGCGGGGCCCAAAGCCCCGCTCCGCTCCGGCGTGGCACGCCGGTGCAACGAACGGCGTCTGCCCAGTGTGGCGTCATTGGTCGCCGGTGTCCAACACCTCAGCCGGACTACATCGCGCGATCGCGCGATCGAGGTGATCGGGCGATCGAGGTGATCGCGCGGAGCGGGGTGATCGCGCGAGGTTCCAATCGTGTCCGCCGGCATCGCCGTCAGCAGAGACAGCGCCGCCGGAGGGAGGGGGGCCGGTACAGCTCAGGTGTGGCCGATGACTTGCCGGAACTCGACTTCTTTCTCGAGAAGCATCCGCTTGCGCTCCACGCCCCAGCGGTAGCCCGAGACCGCACCATCGTTTCTGATGACCCGATGACACGGAATGGCAACCGCCAGCGGATTGGCGGCACAGGCGCCGGCCACCCCGCGAACGGCTTTCGGTGCTCCGATTCGCGCGGCGAGCTCGGCATAGGTGATGGTGGATCCAACGGGAATCTTGCGCAGCGCCTGCCACACGCGCTGCTGGAACGCCGTCCCGCGCACATCGAGCGGCAGATCCAGGCCAAGCGCGGGCGCTTCCACGAACGCGACAACGCGAGCGACGACCTCCTCGAACGCACGGTCCCCGCCCATGAGCGTCGCGCGCGGAAATCGGTCCTGCAGGTCCCGCACCAGCGCATCGGGATCGTCGCCGAGCAGGATCGCGCACATGCCTTTCGCGCTCCGCGCGACCAGGACCGAGCCGAGCGAGCATTCGCCGACGGCGAACCGGATATCCATGCCCGAGCCCCCCGCACGGTAATCGCGCGGCGTCATGCCCAGCATCTGATCGGACTGTTCGTAGAACCGGCTGTCGGAGTTGAAGCCCGACTCGTAGATGGCCTCGGTGACCGTCGGACGTCGTCGAAGTTCGTCGCGCACGCGATTGTTGCGGTGCGCGGCCCCGTACTCTCGCGGGGTGAGCCCGGTCACCCCCTTGAAAACGCGGTGGAAGTGATGGAGGCTGAGACCTGCCCCCTTCGCCAGCGAGGCGAGGCTCGGGATCGATTCGGCCGCTTCGATCGTCCGGCACGCGACGGCGACCGTCGCGGCGTACCGTTCCTCGATTGACGGCTGATCGGGCTTGCAGCGCTTGCAGGGACGGAACCCCGCGTGCTCCGCCTCTTCGCGCGTCCTGTGGAAGCGCACGTTCGTCGGCTTCGCCAGACGCGCGCCGCACGAGGGCCGGCAGTACACGCCGGTCGTCTTCACCGAATAGTAGAACGTTCCATCCGCGTCGCGGTCGCGCGCCGCGACGGCGGCCCACCGCGGATCCGCTTCAGCTGACATGACTCCCTGCACCCGTTCCTCGATTGCGCCGTTCATGGTGTCCCCCTCGCTCATTCCTGGCATGCGGCCTACTATCGCACGCGCTCGAGGGGGCCCACACTCCGCGTCTTGCTCTTGAATTCGAGAGTACTCCCTTTGGGTGGCGATCGGGAGACCGCCGTGGTGGAGGGGGCCTTGACAAATAAAGTTGTCAATGCTGGAATGTCCGCATGCAGGACGTGGAGGTCATCGACGATCCGGCCGCCGCCGCGGTTGCCCTCGAGCCGGTGCGGAGCCGCCTTCTGTCGGAACTGGCCGAGCCGGCCTCAGCGGCGGCGCTCGCCGGTCGGCTGGGGATGGCCCGGCAAAGGATCAACTATCACCTCAAGGCTCTCGAAACCCATCGGCTCGTCCGGGCCGCGGGCACCCGCCGATGGGGTGGCCTGACCGAACGGCTGCTCGTCGCGACCGCCGCCTCCTACATCGTGTCGCCCCGGGCGATGGGTCCTGCCGCGGCCGACCCGGAGCGCCGGGCGCATCCGACCGATCGCGTGTCCGCCAGCTACCTGATCGCGCTGGCCGCCCGGATCGTCCGCGAGGTGAGCGATCTGCTCCGTCGTTCGAGGGAAACCGGCAAGCGCCTGCCTACCCTGTCCCTGGACACCAGCATTCGTTTCCGGTCGGCCGCCGAGCGTGCCGCCTTCGGCAACGAGCTGGCCGCCGCGGTCACGGCGCTGGCTGCGCGCTATCACGATGACGCGGCCCCGGGGGGTCGCCTGCACCGGCTCGTGCTCGTCGCCTATCCGCTTCCGCGCGATGGCCGGGCCAAGGAGTCTTTATGAGCGTGAAGAAGGATGCAGCAGGACGGCGATGGGTCGAGATCGAGACCGAGGTTCCCGGCACGCCCGAGGAAGTCTGGGAGGCAATCGCGACGAGCAGCGGCGTCTCGTCCTGGTTCGTCCCGACAGAAGTCGTTGCCGGCGATGCCGGCACGCCAACGAAGGTCGTGTCGCACTTTGGCCCCGGGATGGACGCGATTGCCGCCGTTACCGCCTGGGATCCGCCCCGACGGTTCGCCGCCGAAAGCGAACTTGCCCCCGGCGCGCCAGCCTTTGCGACCGAATGGATCGTCGAGGCGCGTGCTGGAGGGACCTGCGTGGTGCGGGTGGTTCACAGCTTGTTTGCGAGCAGCGCCGATTGGGACGATCAGCTCGAGGGCACCGAATCCGGCTGGCCGTGGTTTTTCCGCATCCTGCGGATCTACCTGCGACGGTTCGGCGGCGAGCCCTGCTCGCAGTTTCGCATGATGGCCTTCTCCTCGAGACCTGCGTCGGAGGCGTGGAGCGCGTTGATCGGCGCGCTCGGTCTCTCCGGAAGCGCTCCCGGCGCCCGGGCGAACACCGGGACCGGGGTTCCGTCGCTCAGCGGCACTGTCGAAGCGATTGGCGAAGGCGCTCACCCGCATCGTCTGTTGCTCCGTCTGGACGAACCTGCCCCCGGCATCGCGTCGATCGCCGCCCACGGCATGGGCGGCCAGACCTGCCTGTTGATCGATGTCTATCTGTACGGCAATCGCGCGGCAGCCGCCGCGGGCCGCGCTGAGCCGTTGTGGCAGGCGTGGATGACACAGCAGTTCCCGGCGGTCGATGCGCCGACCGGTGTAGCCTGAAAGCGCCTCCAGCCGGCTGGGCAGCGGGAAGCGAAGCTCGCTCCGGCGGTTGGTGGGTATTACGATTGCGGGCCAGCCGCATCGAGACCCTCCGGCGCGGGTCGAGGAGAGAAACGTGCCGACCGAGCTCAAGTCAGCCGGGGATGAGATCCCCCGGGGTCATCGCATCATCGAGGTGCGCGTCGCCGAACTGAAGCAACTCTTCAACGCGATCGACCCTTCGCCGTTCCGCGAGCGCGATCTCGATCCCCGCGCCGAAGAGTTCATCGTCGATTGGAGCAAGGATCTTCCCGCCGATGCGCCGCTCGGCCTGGTCGTGTACCTGGATCGGGCGGCTGGGCCGCCGGACGAAGCGATGGCCCTCAAAGAGGCGGTCCACCAGTTCTTCCGGCAACGCGCTGCCGCGACTCGCCGGAGCCTGCGCGATCTGTTTCGCCGCGGCCGGACCAGCCTGATGATCGGTCTGGCCTTTCTCACCGCGTCCATTGTGGTCGGTGATGCGCTCGCGAGCTATTTTCAGGGACGCGGGTTCGCGGATGTCCTGCGCGAGAGCCTGCTGATTGGTGGTTGGGTGGCAATGTGGAGGCCGCTGGAGATCTTCCTGTACGACTGGTGGCCCGTTCTCGCCGACGCCCGCCTCCACGACCGCCTGGGCGCGATGCCCGTCAGAATCGAGTACCAGACCCTGGCCTCGCCCGACGCATGGCGATTGGACTGGCCGGCTGTACCCGCGTGCGATCAGACAGCATCGAGGTGAGGTCCGACACCCGCCGCGCGCTGAACCAGATACAGCGCGCGCCAGCGCCAGAGAACGCCGAGCCAGAGCCGCTCGTTCACTACCAACACGCCTCTACCGCCGCACGCGCGCGATGAGCTTGCTGAACTCCCACAGCCAGAGCACGGAGCTCGCGACAAGGATGCACCGAACCCAGTCGGGGCCCGTCAGGGGTACGGTGCCGAACGCCCGCTGGAGAAACGGGATATGGACGACCGCCACCTGTAATGCCAGCGACGCACCCACCGCGACCCACAGCCACGTGTTGGTGAAGAGGTGGGCGAACGCGCTGCGCGCGTCCGAACGCGCATTGTAGACATTGAAGATCTGGAAGAGCATGAGCGTGGTGAAGGCCATCGTCTGCGCATAGGGCAGGTCCCCGGAGCCCTCGATGTAACCGCCAGGGAGCGAGGCATCGAGCACGAAGAGCGTGCCCGCAGCCATCACGATGCCGACCAGGACGATGCCACGCCAGATCGAGGGAGTGATCACTCCTTCGTGGAGCGAGCGCGGGGGACGGAGCATGAGATCCTCCTCCGCCGGCTCCACGCCGAGTGCGAGCGCGGGCGGACCGTCCGTCACCATGTTGATCCACAGGATCTGCGTTGCGAGCAGCGGCAGCACCAGCTCGCCGTCGGCCGCATGGAGTCCAATCGCATCGGCCAGCAGCACGCCGAAGAACATGGTCAGCACCTCGCCGATGTTCGACGAGAGCAGGTAGCGGAGAAACCGGCGGATGTTCGCGAAGATGGCGCGACCCTCCTCGACGGCGGCCACGATGGTGGCGAAGTTGTCGTCGGCGAGCACGATGTCCGCGGCTTCCTTCGAGACGTCGGTCCCCGTGATGCCCATCGCCACGCCGATGTCGGCCTTCTTCAGGGCTGGCGCGTCGTTCACGCCGTCGCCGGTCATCGCCACCACAGCTCCCCTGCGCCGGAGTGCGTCCACGATCCGCAGCTTGTGTTCGGGGTTCACGCGTGCGTAGACCGACACGGCCGACACGGTGCGCTCCCGCTCGTCGTCGGACAGCCGCTCGAGCTCGGCGCCGGTAATGGCGCGGCCGTCGGGGGCGATCCCCAACTCCGCGGCGATGACAGCGGCCGTACGCGGGTGGTCGCCGGTGATCATCAGCGGGCGAATCCCCGCCCCTCGTGCCCTGGCGACGGCATCCTTCGCCTCCGCACGGGGCGGATCGATCATGCCGATGAGCCCCGCGAACACGAGGTCGTGTTCGACGCTGTCGTCGGAGGGCGCGGCGTCGGCGCCGGCCGGCAGCAAGCGGAGGGCGACGCCGAGCGTCCGCAGCGCCTCGCCCGCCAGTGCCTCGTTGATCTGAAGGATCTTCGCGCGCCGTTCGGGCGTCAGCGGCCGGCGGCCGTCGCCCACCACCTCGAAGGTGCAGCGTGGCAGGAGCACATCCGGCGCCCCCTTCGTGAACACGATCCCCCGCGGCGGCTGCTCGGTGTCCCTGTGAATCGTGCTCATCAGCTTCCGCTCGGAGGAGAACGGCACCTCACCCACTCGCGGCAGCCGGGCGTCGAGCAGCTCGGACTGAAGTCCGGCTTTCCGGGCCGCCACCAGCAGCGCACCTTCCGTGGGGTCGCCTTGAACCAGCCACCGCCCGTCCCGCTCCTCCACGGTCGCGTTGTTGGCCCGATCGGCAGCGGCCAAGGCGCGCTCGAGCTCGTGGCGGAGCGCACCCTCGACGGGTCGCGCGTCTTCCTGCCGCACCTCGCCCTGCGGGGCGTACCCCGATCCCTCGATCGTGACACGCCCACTGGCGGTGACGACAACACGCACCGTCATCTCGTTCTTCGTCAGCGTGCCCGTCTTGTCGGAAGCAATCACGCTCGCCGACCCCAGCGCCTCGACGGCGGAGAGGTGGCGCACGATGGCGTTGCGACGCGCCATCCGCTGGACGCCCAGCGACAGCACGGCGGTCACGACCGCCGGCAGCCCTTCGGGGACCGCCGCGACTGCCAGGGCCACGCCGAGAATGAGGACGTCGAAGATGGCCGGCAGGCCGTGCACATCCTGGACGAGGAGGATCGTCGCGACCATCACCACGGCGATGACGATGACCACCAGTCCCAGGCGCTTGCCGGTGCGATCGAGCTCGCGCTGCAGGGGTGTCGCCTCGTCGCGGGTCTCCCTCAGGAGCCCCGCGATTCGGCCCATCTCGGTCTGGTTCCCGGTGGCCGTGACGACGGCCCTGCCGTGGCCGTAGGTTGCCGCGGTGCTCGTGAAGACCATGTTCCGCCGATCGCCGAGCGCGACGTCCCCCTCGACAGGCGCGGTCTCCTTGCTGACGGGCAGGCTCTCGCCCGTCAGCGCGGCCTCGGCGGTCTGGAGCGCGGTCGATTCGATCACCCGCGCATCGGCCGGAATCGTATCCCCTTCCTCGAGGAGGGTGATGTCGCCCGGAACGAGATCAGCGGCGGGGATGCTCCGCCGTTCCCCACCGCGGATCACGGTGGCCTCTGAGGCGGACATCGCGCGCAGCGCCGCCACCGCTGCCTCAGCACGCGACTCCTGCACGTACCCCATGGTCGCATTGAGCAGGACGACCGCGAGGATCGCGATCGCCTCATACGGGAGGGACGCGGTGCGCTCGTAGGCCCACAGGCCCGCCGAGATCGCCATGGCGACCAGCAGCAGGAGCACGAGGACGTCCTGGAACTGGGCGGCCAAGCGGCGCCATGCCGGCACCCGCGCCTCCGCTGCCAGCTCGTTGCGCCCGTATCGGGCCAGCCGGGCACGCGCCTCGTCGTCGGTCAGGCCACGCTGCGCATCGCTGCCGAGCGCCGTCAGGACGGCCTCGACGGTCTGCGCATGCGGGCGGTGGGCGCCCGATCCCTCCTCCGCCGCTGGAGTCACGTCGGTTCGATCCAGAGTGGGCACCTTGTCGCGATGTTACTGCAGGTGGGAACGGCGTGCGGGGCGGCAACGCGTCGCACAGTCGATCGAACGAGAACGAAATAGGCAAATATGTACTATAGGGGTGGTACTGCAATCAGCCCCATGACTTCGAGGCCACTACCGCGTGTCTTCATCGTCGGCGGCGGGTTCGCCGGCCTGGCTGCGGCCAAGGCGCTGGCCGACGCGCCCGTCGAGGTAACCGTGGTGGATCGCCGTAACCATCACGTTTTTCAGCCGCTGCTGTACCAAGTGGCCACCGCCTCGCTGTCTCCCGCCGACATCAGCGCGCCGATCCGCGGCGTGCTCCGCGACCAGAAGAACTGTGATGTCGTTCTCGCCGAGGTAACAGCCGTCGATCTCGCGAACCGGCGCCTGCTGACGTCCGGCGGACAGATGAGGTATGACTATCTCGTCCTGGCTGCTGGCGCGACCCACGCATATTTCGGGCACGATGACTGGGCGTCGATGGCACCCGGCCTGAAGACCATCGAAGACGCCACCGAGCTGCGGCGTCGCATCCTGCTCGCATTCGAGTCCGCCGAGCACGAAGGCAGCGACGAGGCGCGGCGAGCCGTGCTCACCTTCGGGATCGTCGGCGCGGGACCAACGGGCGTGGAGCTCGCCGGCGCGATCAAGGAGATCGCCGGGCAGACCATTCCTGCCGACTACCGGCACATCGACACGCGGACCACGCGTGTCATCCTTTTCGAGGGCGGCGAGCGCCTGCTGCCGACCTTCGCACCCGACTCGAGTGCACGCGCGCAGCGACACCTCGAGCAGATGGGCGTGGAGGTGCGGCTGAAGTCGATGGTCACCAACGTCACTCTGCAGGGAGTCTACCTCGGCGGCGAGTTCATCCCGGTTCGAAACGTCTTCTGGGCGGCGGGCGTAAAGGCGAGCCCGGTCGGCCGGTCGCTCGGCGTGCCACTCGATCGGGCCGGACGGGTGATCGTCGGCCCCGACCTCACGGTTCCCGGCCATCCCGAGGTTTTCGTCGCCGGCGACCTGGCCGCGGCCACGTCAGCAGACACGGGCACGCCGGTTCCTGGCGTCGCGCAGGGCGGCATACAGATGGGGCGCTTTGCGGGAGAGGCGATTGCGAGCGAGGCGCGGGGACAATCGACGCGCTCCCGCCGGCCGTTCGTGTATCACGACAAAGGATCGATGGCGGTGATCGGCAAAGCGAGGGCCGTCGCCGAGATCGGCAGGTTCAGATTTGACGGGTTTCTAGCGTGGCTGGCGTGGGGCGGCATCCACATCGCGTTCCTCATCGGCTTCCGCAATCGGATGCAGGTGCTGTTCGCCTGGTTCTGGAATTGGCTGCTGAATGCCCGCGACGCGCGTCTCATCACCGGCGACGCGCGCATTGACGTCCGCACTCCGCGTACCGGCGATGTCAGGGCGGACGATCCCGCGCTCACAGGACCCGGTGCGGATCCTCGAGGCGGAGCCTGACCTTGAGCCACCATCGGGGCTGCCATTCGATCGTCATCGGAACGCCGGCCGTGTCCCCGGCCGTGCCGGCAGTCAGCTCGAACCGCGAGCGGTTGCCCGTCGAGAGCCCGCGTGTCTGAAATGACACCTTCACGGCCGGCGTCTTGCTGCCCGACCAGATGACCACAACCGGATCGACGTCGCGCACGAGCAGCTCGTAGGTCTGCTCGCCGAAGATGTATTGCACGGCCTTTTGCGGGGCACGCGATGGGCCAACGGGCGAGGCAGCAACGGTGGCGTCGAGAAGATCGGCAACGGCGACGAGGAATCCGGATCGGACGTCCGGTGCGACAGCCCTGCGCCTGCTCGTCGCACGGCGACCCCGCGATTCCAGATAGCCCAGCGCTTCGGCAACCTGGTGCACCGTGAGCGCCTCCCGCGTCCGCACCTGCGAGAGGTGCCAGGCGGTCGCCCCGCCCGACATCCTCGACCATATCGTGCGGAACTCGCCGCCGGACGCACCGTCTGCCGCTGCTTCCGCCTCTTCCTCATACGACGTTTCGTGGGAGCCTGTCATCAGCGCGAGCACCGATCCGCCGGCGCCAGATGCCTCCTCCGAAACGAAACCCCAGCGATTGATCCCGCGCGGGGCGCGCGCGGGAACGGTTCCCACCAGCAACTCGTATCCCCGCGCGCCATCATCGCTGCGTCGCCATACGATGCGGCCGATACCGATGTCGTCGCGCCCGATCCAGAAGAGCAGCGGGCGGACGGCCCCGGACATGACGTAGCGGCGTTCCTTTTCAACGGGGAGTCGCGACCCGGGCACATCCAGGGCGGGCGTGGGAGCGAATGCCGCGGGCGACGGCAGGTTCAACTGCGCATCCAGGGAAGCCGCGAGGCCGAATGCCGTCACCGTCACGACGAGCATCGTCTTTCGCACGGTTCGTGCTCCCTTCCTGGAGGTGATCTACCGCCGTCCGACGCCCGGCGATAAGTCTTAATTAATTAAAACTAACTGCACTTTACCGCCGTCTGCGGCATCTGTCAAATAAAACAGATCCGTATTAGATCGGGTGATCGGGTGATGGGTGATCGGGCCATGGGCTGTCGCACGCGCCCGGTCGCTCGGCCGCGCCATCGGTCGATTCGTTGCTACTATAGAAGGATGGCCCTCGACGAACGCGCCTTCTTCACCGAGAAACCGGAAACCCGCCAGGGGCGCTATCAATGCCCCAAGTGCCGGCGCACCGGAGACTTCAGCATCCGGTGGGTGCGTCGCACGAAGAAGGACCGGCCTCCGGCCGGGGCCGACGATGCGGACCGGGCGAAGTTCGCGAAGCTGCGCGACTATCTGCTCCGGGTGGACGAACAGGTCACCTGCACGAGCTGCGGCAGGAAGTTCGACATTCCCTCACAACATTCCCTGATGTTCGTGGATCAACTGGCGGGACTTCCCAACGACGACGACCTCGAGCGGGAAATCGCGGCAGCCTCGGGAGAGCCCGAGCCGGAGCCCGAAAAGAAACCTGCGTTGCCCGCACGGTTCACACGCACGCCGAGCGGCTGGAAGTAGCGCGACTCGCGGTCACGCATTCCCGCAAGGCCGGTTCGACAGGTAGCGCCACGTACGGGCCCGAAGGGACCGACTCGGGGCTCGGGGGGAGGACCACGGACCGAGGGGACCGAAATGTCACAGGCTGTCGTTCACGTTGACGGCATCCGAAAAACCTACGGCACCACGGTGGCGGTCGATGAGGTGTCGTTCGACGTTCAGGCGGGGGAAATCTTCGGCCTGATCGGACCGAACGGCGCCGGCAAGACCACCTCGATGGAGTGTATCGAGGGCCTCCGGGCGCCTGACCGAGGCGCCATCTCCGTGCTGGGGCTCGATCCGGTCCGCGACGTGTATGCCTTGCAGGAGCGGATCGGAGTGCAACTGCAGGAGGCGCAGCTCCAGAAGCGGATCAAGGTACGCGAAGCCGTCGACCTCTGGGCGTCCCTGTACCGGAAACCGGTGAAGGGCGATCGGTTGATCGACCAGCTCGGCCTCGGCGACAAGCGAAGCGCGTGGTTCATGACGCTGTCGGGCGGCCAGAAACAGCGGCTGTTCATCGCGCTCGCGCTCATCAACGACCCCGAACTGGTGTTCCTCGACGAGCTGACGACCGGCCTGGACCCCCAGGCACGGCGGGCGATCTGGGATCTCGTCCGCGACATCCGCGGGCGCGGCAAGACAGTCGTCCTGACCACGCACCTGATGGAGGAGGCGGAGCGGCTCTGCGACCGGGTCGCCATCATCGACCATGGGCGCATCATCGATATCGGGCCCCCGGCCGAGCTCGTTCAACGGCACTGCCCGGAGCGACGCGTGATGCTCCAGACGGAGGATATCGCCGCGCCGGAGCGCTTTCGTGCGCTCCGCCACGTGGATTCTGTCAGCGGTCAGAACTCCTGGATCACGATTCACGGTCGAGGCAACGACCTGGTGACCGAAGTCATCCAGTGTGTCGCCGAGCATCGCATTCGGGTCATCGACTTTCGCACGGAGGTCCCAACACTGGAAGATGTGTTCCTCCGCCTGACTGGCCACCGGATCCGCGATTGATCGGCGGCACACGATGATGCGCGGACTCTGGCGACTGACCTTGCTCGAGCTGAAGATCTTCGTGCGCGAACCGCTGGGAGTGTTCGGGACCGTGGCCGTTCCCGTGGTGATCTTCGTCCTGTTCGGGCGGATGTTCGGGCAGCCCACAGGAAACGGCTCGCCCGACGTTCCGCGGGTCGTCTCCGTCGATCTCCCCGTCTTCGCGTCCGTGCTGATCGCCCTCAGCGCCGTGCTGTCCCTGGTCACGATCGTGACGATCTATCGCGAGGGAGGGATCCTGAAACGCCTCAGGGCCACGCCGCTGCGGCCCTATACGATCTTGACCGCGCACGTACTGGTCAAGCTGCTCTTCACGGCATTGACGCTCGCACTGATGATTGTGGCAGGGCGTCGCTACTACCCCGTGGACGCGGACGTCCCGCTCCTGTCCTTCACGCTGGCGCTGCTCTTCACCACGTTTGCCATCCTCTCGATGGGGTTTCTCATCGCCAGCCTGGTTCCCACGGCGCGCTTCGCCCAGCCAATCGCCACCTTCATCCTTTACCCGATGCTTGGCATCTCCGGACTATTCGTGCCGGTCGAGGCGCTGCCGCCAGTACTGCGAGCCGTGGCTCGCATGCTGCCGCTGACCTACGCCGTGTCGCTGTTGAGGGGCATCTGGCACGGCGCCGGCTGGATCGCCCATGCGGGCGATGTGGCGGTCCTGATGGTGATGTTTCTGGCGTTCACGGCGGTTTCGACGAAGGTGTTCAGGTGGGACTGACGCGCGCATCGACTCTCGCAGGGATCCTGCTGCTGCTGTCCTGCGCTCCAGCCGGGGACACTCAGCAGCGTCACCCCGCCTTCGAACCGCTGCGCGACTCGCTCCAGCGCCACGAGCCACAGCCCATCTACGACCCTGACCCGTCGCACCCCTGGAATCGCGTGTTTCACCTGCTGTTCACGCGAACGGTCGAGGCGCGCCTCGGCGCGATCGTCCCAGGCCCGGTCTTCGCAGCAAGCGACGAGCGGACTGCCCTGAGCAGTCGAACGGTGACGCGAGTCGAGAGCGGCGATCGGGCGATCGATCCGCTCTACCCGGCATGGGTCTGGTTGGGGGGCGTCCCCGGCGGTTCGACCGATGGCGCCGATTGGGTTCTCCGCGACCCGCAGTATTCCGATCTCGGGGACGCGCTCGAGGCGGTCGCTTCGACGGCGTCCAAGCAGTCGGTCCTGGCTCGCGCGCTCATGCAGGCGGATCTCTGGGCGGCCTACGATGTCCTCCACGCCAGCCTGTCCCGGCTGTTACGGCCGTCGTCGGACCGTGCGAGCCACCGCCCGCAGCGGGCTGAGCGCATGCTCGACCTGCTCGCGGCCGCGATCCGGGCCCTCGCCCTCACGCGGTCCGCGATCGGTGCGCTGCCGGCCACGTTCGCCGCTGCCCGCTCCGCGCAAGGACTGCCCGATCTATTCAATCCGCGGAGCGGCTGGATCGAGATCCGCTGGTTCGACAATCGGATGCACGAACGCGACGTGCAGGACCGTCGCGCAGCGCGCGTCTTTTTCAAACCGTCGTGGCAGCCGACGGACGTGCCTGCCTTCCTCGCTCGCTTCCGGGATGGACAGGGCGCCCATTCGTCGGCGCTCGAGGCGGCCGCCCTCGTGATCCAGAACCTGCTCATCGCCAGCGACGGCACGGTCGTGCCGTCGCCGATCACGTACGACGTTCAGCTCCGACGCTTCGACGCCCGATCTGCATCAGACCGACCGGCAGTCCTGCAATACGAATTGAGCCGGCAGTTGCTGCTGGGGTCCCCGGAGACGGGCGGCCTGCGGCCACTGGACCAGGACGCGCCTGCGTATCTCCCGTCCGCCGGCAACGATCTCTCGTTCGCCACGCCGTCGTTCCTCCGCCCTGGCGCTGCGCCCCTGCTCGTGCCGCTGCGCCAGCGGTGCGCCTCGTGTCACGGTCCACGCCTCGATCACCTCTTCACGTTCTCGAGGGTCACGGCCCCTGGAGTCGAGCCGCCTCGCGTCGTTGCACTGGACGCCTCGCAACACCGGCATGCCTGGGATGTCGCGGCGCGGAAGATGGCGAGCGAGAGCTGGAAGGCGCTCGAGCGGCAGTGGACGAACACGCGATGATGATCACCATGCCCGCCCGAGCCCGGGCGAAGTCTGGGCCGGGGCTACGTCACTCCTGCGGAACAGTCCCCCGCTTCGGCATGTACCGCTCGAACAGACCCGTCTCGGCCATCACCCGCTCGATGCCCTCGATGTCCATGGGTACGAAGCTGGACATGTTCTCGTAGCCGGTTTCCGTGATCAGGATCACGTCTTCGAGACGCACGTAGACGCGGTCATCGGGAATCGTGAGCGCGGGCTCGATCGTGAAGATCATGCCGGGCTTCAGCGTGCCGTCGCGCGGGCCGCTGACGTCGTGGACCTCCATCCCGACCATGTGCCCGAGGCCCGTGGGCCCGGGGTCCGCGGCCAGGCGACGGCGGTAGTTGTCGGCGAACCGCACGGCCGCCTCGCGGTGTTTCGGCGTCGTGAACGTGTGGCTGGCAATGGCGGCGTCCATCTTCGCGACCGCTTCTTTCAGGATCTCCACGACCGGCACGTTCGGTTTGATCGACGTCATCAGCCCCTGGTACATCTTCAGATAGATGCCGTAGAGCGAGCGCTGGTCCGCGGTGAACGTGCCGTTGATGGGGAACTCACGCGTGAGGTCCGAGGTGTAGTACTTGTAGTCGGGCGCGTAGTCGAAGAGCACGAGGTCCCCGTCTTTGATGCGAGTCTGCGCGCCGTGATAGTGCGGCCAGGCGCTGTTGGTTCCCCCCGCCACCAGCGCGAAATAGCCGATACCCTGCGAGTTGTGCGCCTTGAAGATGTAGTCGCCGATCGCCTCGATTTCGTACTCGTACATTCCCGGACGCGCCGATCGCATGGCTTCCATCATGGCGAGCCCCGCGATACGCGTGGCCTCCCGCACGAGCGCGATCTCCCGGGGGCTCTTGATCATGCGCATCGCGTCGAGCAGCGGATCGAGGTCCTTCACCTCCAGCGCGGGCGCGGCGGCCTGGACCCTCTCCAGAAACACCTGATCGTGCGACTTCGAGCCGTCCCACGGATCCGCCGCCGTGGCGTGCCACTGGCGGCGCGGGTCCTCGGCGGACGCGCCCCCGAGCACCTCCGGCCGCATCGGTAGATAAGCGGCGCGCGGGGCCGCCGCGGCCCGCTTCAGCGCCGCGTCGAACTGCTCGCGCGCCTCGACGGCTTCGATGCCGGTCAGCGCAACGGCATCGGCGCCGGGAACGAGCATCGGGCCTTCGGATCGCTCTCTGCGCTCGTTGCGCGGTGGCACGAACAGTGTCGATCGCCTGTCGCGGCCGTCGATCAGGAGGATGGCGCGCGGGACCTCTACCCCCGTCAGGTAATAGAACTGATTGTTCTGCCTGAATCTCGTGGAGTCCGGCCGCTCGGCCGTTCCACGCACGATGGCGATCCCGTCGCCAATCTCGCGCATGACCCGCGCTCGCCGCTCGGCGAACTCCTCCTTGGGGAGCGAGTCTGTGAAGAGCGGCGGCTGCGCCGAGACCGGACCGGCAGCAAGTGCCAGAACGAGGCAGATGATGTTTCTCATGTGGACGCTCCGTTCGGCAGTTACTGTACACCGGGGCTTCGCTGGCGCGCACCTTCGAAGCCGGCGCGTCCGGACGGCCGACCCTTTCGGCCTCCGCCAGGGCGAGTCGTGCGTGAATCCGGCGGAATCGCGGCGGGCGAAGTAACGGCGCGCCGCCACGGATTCTGCTATCATCTGCCCCGCTGTGCGAGAGGGACGTCGTCTTCAGCCGCTCACAGCAGACCGTTCACGCGGGCTCGGACAGGAGGGGATGATGGTCATCAACCGCGCCGGCGCCCTCGCCGGCAGCCTCGCAATCGTCGGCGGCGCCTTCGTCATGTGGCCGGCCGGGGATCCGGTACGCGCCCAGCAACCCTCCGTCTCCGGTCCCAGCACTGTGCACAGCATCAAAGTCACGCTGGCGCCCTCGACGCCGGGTGGAGCAGACTGTCAGCTTCGTGACCCGCTGCCGCAGACAGCCGGGGTCTATCCGAAAGATACCGTGACCTTCAACCTGGAGAACGGGTGCGGAATAGAGGCCACGATCTCGATCAGCGACTTCAAGCTCGTGCAGCCGGTCAAGGGAACCGCTAGGCTCTTCGATCCAATCGCGAAGTGGCCACTTGATGTTACGTTGGGTCCCAGGACCGCTTCCAATGCCCGCAATCGGGTCGACGCCGTGGTGTCTGGCGAAGGCTGGCAGGATGACCAGGATGAATACGCTTTCGAGTACAGCATCTCCCTGAAAGGCTCCGGATCAGGAGGCACCGTCGAGAAACCCGGCACGATCAGGCTTTGCCGCCGGCCTCCGTGCACCTGACACCGGCGATCCGGTCGCTTCGCCAACTCCGGAGTCCTATCGTCGCTGTTCGAGATCAGCGAGTTCGGCCTCGGCTTCGACCCGAGCCGCGAGGGGCTCGCCGCGGTGCCAGAGGTCGATGAAGGTTTTGTATTGGCGTCTCGCGCACTCGTTGTCGCCAGCCTGGCGGCACACGCGGGCCTGAGCGAGATGCGCCAGCGTCCAATCGGGCGCGAACCCGATCTGAAGGATCTCGCCGCCCAGTGCGATGACACGGCTCCACTCGTCGCGGGCTGCAGTCCATTCCCGCCGCCGCGAATGAACCGCGGCCAGACCCTCATGCGCCTCCGGACCTGGATATCCATCTGCCGCGGAGGCAAACGCGACGCCCGCATCCCGCAACCGTCCAGAAGCAAGGGCAACTTCTCCGTTGAGCAGGTCCAGAAGCATCCGGTGAAACGGGGTGGGCATGTCTTGGTGCACTTCTCCGAGCTGCTTCAGTGTCAGGCGTCCTGCGGTCAGGTTGCCTGCCCGGACGAGGAGCGTACCGGCCTGGTACAGATTGAGGCCCAGAAGGTCCTCCCCCCTGGCCAGAATCGCCTGTGCCTGGGCCTCGGCCCGCCTGCGGTCTCCCTGCAGCAGCAACACGCGCCCGAGAAGGTAGCGGCGCAGTAATTCGTACGCGACATTACCTTCCTTCAAGTCGAGCGACAATCCCGCTTCGAGCCGACGGTGCGCGGCAGAGATCTTCCCTTCGGAGGCGTCCAGCTGCGCGAGATAGAGGTCTCCCAGGCTCCTGTAAGGGCTTCCGGCTTCTCCAAGACGCGTGAAGAGATCGCGAGCCTGATCGTTCTCGCGGCGTGCCATGCGTGCCAACCCGGCGCCCCAAAATATGAACGGGTTTTCGACCCCCTTTGACGCGGCAGCCTCGTACGCTTTGATGGCTTCGTCGGCACGTCCGATTCTGGCCAGCACCAGGACGAGTTTGGAATGAGCTGAGCCGTGGAATGGGTCGAGGGTCAGCACTCGCCGCAGCTCGGGAACCGATGCCTCGAGCTCGCCGGTTTCGTGAAGGGCCGATGCCAGCTCCAGCCGCGCCGTCAAATCATCGGGATAGAGCTGAGTCAGGACACGCCAGCTGTCGCGCGCCTTCTCGTACTCGTCTCGAACTTCGTGGTACTTGCTCTCGATGGCGTACGATTCGCGTTCGGTTACCGAATTTCTGAGCGCGTACGCGCGTTCGTAATGGTGACGAGTTCTATCGAACTGGCCGAGCGTAGCGAAGACTGCCCCGAGCCGTACGTGCGCCATGGCAAAGTCCGGGTCCGCCTTGAGGGCCGCCTGCAGGAGGTCGCGGCTCGTCTCGAGTCTCCCGCGCGCCAACTCGTCGTTCGCTCGCGAATAGAGCTGCAGGGCCTCCAGTGAGTCCGTGGTCACACGTGCAAGCGGCTGCCGTTCACCCGATGACGCCGCGATTCCCTCCCCGAGCTTCTCGCGCACGGCGAGCGCCAGGGAGTCCACCTGATCGAACAGCTCTTCCTTCCGCGTGAATTGCCGCTTCTCCAGAAACAGAAGGGCGCCGCCCACTGTCTCGACCACGCGGACGGTCAGCTGAAACGCGTCACCCGATGCCAGGGCGCTTCCTGCCAGGACAACCTTGATGTTCTCGCGCCGTCCTATCTCCAGGGCGCGCGCTTCGTCCACTCGTGGCGGGTCCGTCTTGTCGGTGACCCGGAGCCGCCGCAGCGCATCGATAACCTGGGGCCGCGGGAACACGTTGACGTACTTCGACTGCTGCAGGGCCGTTTCGAGCGCGGCACGCAGGGAATGCTCGAAGAGCGGCTCCCCCGTACCGTTGTCGAAATCGGCAATCAGCACCCAGTCGCGCGCGGCAAACGCCTGCGCCGGCTCCGGCTTTGACGCGATCGCCCAGGCGATCCAGATGGCGATGGCCGCGAGCGCCGCAATCGCAAGTCCGCCCAGCGGTCCGAGCCTGCCTCCCACCGATCGGGCTGCCGGGATTCGGACGTTCAGGGCGGCAGGTCCGGTTGCAGATTCGTTCAAGCCATCGGCGATGCGCATCAGATCGTGTTTGAGCTCGGCGGCCGTAGCCTGGCGTTCGGCTGGATCACCAGCGAGGGCCCGCATCACGACAGCGCTCAGCGCTTTTGGAATAGCCGGATTGACAGCGTCGGGTGACGGCGGAGGCTGGGTCATCGACAGAACGGCACGCGCTGGCTCGTTGGCATCTTCATAAGGCCGCCGTCCGGTCAACAGCTCGAACAGCACGACGCCTGCCGCATACAGGTCGGCTCGGTGATTCGCTTCCCTGCCGAGCAGGCGCTCGGGCGCCATGTATCCGACGGTGCCGACCACGACGCGAGCTTCGCCCGATTGAGGGTCGCTCGAGGGCTCGAACGGACTTCCTATCGTCGCGAGACCGAAGTCGAGAACCTTCACCCTCCCTTCCGGGGTAATCATGACGTTCCCCGGTTTGACATCCCGGTGCAGAATGCCGTGCGCATGGGCATCGGCGAGGGCCTCCATCAACTGAATACCGATGTCGAGCGCCTTCTCCACCGGCACGCAGCCCCGCCGAATCAGTGCCGCGGCCGTTTCTCCCTCGATGTACTCCATGACGATGAACAGCCCGTCGGACTGTTCGAGCACGTCGTACACCGCGGCGATGTTCGGGTGGTTCAGCTTCGCGGCCGCCCGGGCCTCGCGCATCAGGCTCGCGCGCGCGCCCTCGGAAACCGTTGAGGTACTGCCGACCGACTTGAGCGCCACACGACGACCGAGCCGGGTGTCTTCGGCGAGGTAGACCTCCCCCATCCCACCGGCGCCGAGTCTTTCGACAACGGAGTAGGGACCGATAGTGGTGCCGAACATCATGTGGACCGGGAGACGCCGAGGATACCACACGACCACGGCCGCCATTCCATGTTGGAGGCGTTCCTTGGCGTCAGTGCGGATACCTGCCGCCTCGGATATACTCTGGCCGACTCGGGACACCCTAACCGGCGGAATCGCTCGGTTCATCAGGAGCACTCTTCATGCGACGAGTCCTGCACTCCGTCCTGCCCGCATCGGTCCTGTTCGTCCTGGTCGGATCGGCCGCCGCGCAGAGCGTACCCTTCACCGCGGAGGACATCCTCAAGGTGGCCACCGTCAACGTCCTGGACCTGTCCGAGGACGGCCGCTGGGTCGCGGCCAGCGTCAGACGGCCGTTCGACAACGAAACCACTGATCACCGGCGCTTTGGCGACCCCACGTACCTTCCGCCGTCTCGCGTGAGGCTCCAGATCATCGATACGGAATCCGGCGTCGCCGAAACGCCCTTCGCCGACCTCGTCAACGTGCGCGACGCCGCGTGGTCGCGCGACTCCGCGAACCTTGCAGTTCTGATCGCGCGCGACGCCACCGAAACCGACGCTTTGCCGTCCGCTGAGCTCTTCGTATGGCGTGCGACGACGCGCACCCTCACGCAGGTCCACCTTGAAGGTGGGCATCGCGTCGCACTGAACACCACGATTGCCTGGACTCCCGATGGCAAGGCGATCCTCCTGGCACTGCGCGATCCAGCCCTCGACCGGGAGGCGCGCGCGAGCTTCAAGGCAATCACGGAAGGCCCGATCATCGTCCACCGTTCGAGCGAGCCGTTTCTCGAGTGGGACGCGCTCAGGCGGAACGACCGGAACCGGGCAATCGCTCTCGTCGAGCCCGCGACCGGCGCGGTGAAGATCCTCGTGCCGCAGGGCCGCTTGACAAGCTTCCAGGCCGCGCGCGACGGCTCGTTCCTCACCCTCATGCAGGACGTAACCGCCAGAACGGATTACGACACGATCGGCGGCACTGAAAACGAGCTGAAGCACGTCGACGTCCGCACGGGCGAGACGCGCGTCCTGGTGCCGGCAAAGGATCTGAAGGGAGCGCAACTCAGGTGGTCGGACGACGGGCGGATATGTGCCTACGCGAAGCAAGGCGAAGTGTTCGTGCGGCGAATCGACAGCACAGAGGCCCGCAGCCTCACGCCGAAGCCGAAGAAAAAGGAAGACGAGAAGGACACGCCGCCTCCGTCGGACAGCGACCCGGCGCGGGAAAAGGAAGAGTCGTTCTCGCCCGTCTCGTTCAGCCGTGACGGCACGAGGCTGCTCGTCACCAGCCGCAAGGGCTGGTACGTGCTGGCTGTGGACGGGAGCGCCCGCGATCTCATCGTGCCGTTCAACGACGACGAGGAACGCAATCCGCGGATCTCGGCGATTGACTGGTCCCTCGACGGGCGCGCGATCTATGCGACGTGGTCCGAACGCGATCGCTGGGAGCGAGGGATCGTTCGCATCGAGGTCGCGAGCAAGACGGTCACGCCGCTGGCCAAGGACGCTCGGCTCTATGGCAACGTGCGCCTGTCGCGTGACGGCACTCGCTTCGTCTACACGATCTCCGAAAACGACCGGCCCGCGGATCTCTATGCGGCCGATGCCTCCTTCGCGCAGGCCGTGCGGCTGAGCGACGTCAACGCGTGGCTGGCGGCCCGCTCGCTCCCGAAGTCGGAGCTGGTTGGCTATCGCGACGCCGATGGCAGGCAGCTCTACGGCGTGCTGCGATATCCCATCGGGTACGAAAAGGGGCGCACCTACCCCGTTGTGTTCGAGATCTACGAGACGTTCTTCGACAACTCGTTCAACGGCCGCGCAGCCTTCCTGACCAACCACGGGTACGCCGTGTTTCACCCGTCGGTGAATCTGGTGGTCGGGCGGCCGGGGGACGCGTGGGTCAAGGGAGTGACATCCGCGGCCAACAAGCTGATCGAGCTCGGCATCGCCGATCCCGAGCGGCTCGGCGTGCAGGGCACGAGCTACGGCGGATACGCGACGGCGCTCCTCATCACCCAAACCGACCGATTCAAGTCCGCGGTGAACATCTCGGGGAAGGTGAACATGGTGAGCTTCTACACCGACAGCCCGAGGCTCGGCGTCCGCAACACGCACGCGCCCGAGAAGAGCCAGGACCGGATCGGGGGCACGCTGTGGGAGTTCCCCGAGCGGTATCTGGAGCACTCGGCGGTCCTGCGGGCCGATCGCGTCAAGACGCCGCTCCTCAACATCACCGGTGACCAGGATCCCAACGTGCCGGCCAGCCAGTCACGCGAGATGTACTACGCGCTCCGGCGCCTCGGCAAGGAGGTGGAATGGGTGCGGTACGTGAACGGCGGTCATCGGCCGCCCAACAGCAACGCGGAGGCGGTCGACTTCGAGCAGCGCATCCTCGCCTGGCACGACAAGTATCTGAAGAAGGATTCGAAGAAGACGACGCCGACACCGCCGCAGCCGTGAGGCTGATACGTCGGGCGGAAGTTGAGCCAGGTGACGAACCTAGCCCATCCGGTTGCCCGTTCGACGACGGGCCCTGGACAGGGCCGCGCCTCCCAGTGCGATCAGCCACAACAGAGAGGGCTCTGGAACCGCCACCACGTTCACATATCCAAACGCCTGGGCCACCCGTTGCGTCTGCTCGGAGGAATCGACCGTATCCAGGAAAAGCGAGGCGTCGCCTGAAAGTGTGTGAGGGTTGATGCCGAGCAGCGTCGCCGTGCCCTTGTCGAACAGGCCGGCACCGAGAGGCCCATCCGTGTCTCCGCCGCCGCCCAGCCCATCGGGAAAAATCGTGTAGAAACCAAGCGGAGCCTGGAACGAGCCATGGTGGATCGATCCGTCGGACAGCAGAAGATCGAATTCGATGGAGACCGACCCACCCGCGTCGTACGTGTAGACGGCGTCTCCGCCCGAGGGCACGACGTCCAGCAGGGCGCCGCTCACCAGGTTGAACGTGCCTCCCACTATGCTGAAGTCACCATTGGGGCCCGACAGCAGGTCGTCGGGACTCACAAATGCGTCGTCAACGATCCGGGCCAACCCGAGATCCGAGCCAAATTCAAGGTCACCATACGAAAACGGAAATCCGAAGGTGACGAGGACGGGCGTGGCTTCAAGCGGCGCGGGCCGAAGCACCAGGACCGACAGGAGCAACGAGACAGAGCACCATGCACGAAGGATTGCTGAGCGCTTCATAGGAGATCCCTCCCGCGGCTCACAGCCCGGCGTTCGATCCCGCAGCGATTGCCGTGGAACGCCAGAGTCGGATCGGCACGCACATTATCGCTGATGTCTGCCACGTTCAAACACTTAGCAAGCCTGATACCCCGGCGAATGGCGTGTGGCCGTGTTCTGACCCGTCGAATTCAGCTGCCGGGAAGACTTCAGTCGCTAATGTCACCACAACCGTAAACGGACCCATACCTTCCTGTGGCTCGTGATTCGTGGTCCGCGGTTGGTGGTCCGTGCGGAACTCCAAGGACAACGCCTGTGAAGAGCGGAACGCGACGATTGGCGACTCGAGCTTACGGCGGTCGCGTCTTGCGAGTATCATCAGTGGCCCGCTAACGCCGGGCGAATCGTATTGTGGACGGGAGGGAGACAATGAAGCGGAGAGAATTCGTCGAGAAGGCGGGTATGGGAGCGGCGGCTCTGGTGACATTGGCGACACCTGGGCGGGCCCGCGCATCGGCGAAAGCCGGCGCGCAGCACAACCACAGTCCGATCAGCGGACCGCTGGCAACGGCAACGGTCAGCTTCGGTGCCTGGGCGTCGGATGTCGACCGGTTCCCGAACATTGGCGCGGTGCCCGGGCTCCCCATCAATGTCCATGCGCTCATCCCGAATGAGGTCAAGATCAAGGCCGGCGGCACGGTGAACTTCATCATCGCTGGATTCCACCTGGTGCTGGTGTATGGCCCTGGCACAAGGCCCGATGACATCGACATCACCGACACGATTCCGGCGACGATTCAGCCTGGGCCGCCGCTGATCAACGACGCGACGAACCGCGTGTATCGAGGAATCGATCCGAGCGTGCTCCCGCAACTCCAGGGGCCGCTCCAGGGAATGAGCCAGCCTGTGCTCCAGGACCGAGTGGAGGTCGTCCATTTTCCGAACCCGGGGAGCTACCTCGTGATCTGCGGCGTGCTGCCGCACTTCCTCGACCGGATGTGGGGGTTCGTCACTGTCAATCCGTAAGGTTCGACAGGTTTCACGATCGGGAAGTTCCGGAACGGCGGGACAGGCAGGGCCCCGGGACCCTGCCTGTCGATTGGTTACCCTCCGCTGTTGGTTCACGTCCGAGCACGGAGGTTCTGCGCTCTGAGATCGACAGCTTTCGGTGCATCTGGGCCAGGCGCCTCGATCCGAAATCGAAACGACCACTCGGCCCATCTGGTCGGCCCCTCAGCGCTGGCTTGCCACTGCTCCGAATACCCCCTCCAGAAAGCCGGGTAACAGAGGCCCCCCCGCCGCACCAACGGCCGGAATCTCGATCATCAGATCGTCCGCCAACCCATCGCCGTTCGAGTCCAAGGTGCCTGACGAGTCGCCAGGATGGCCATTCGGCACGAACAACTGCGGATGATCGAACGGCGCACGCCGATAGAGCACGCGTTCGTCGGTCAGCGCCTCCAAGAACGCGACCAGCGCGTCGATTTCATCGGGAGTCAGTCCCGGCACGCCGAGCGGCTCGATCTCTGTACCATCCAGCTCTGTCACCGGCGCCAGGTTGCCGCCGCGGCTATAGAGCTGGACCACTTGCCGCAGCGTGAGGGCGTCCCCATTGTGGAAGTACGGCGCGGTGAGTGCCACGTTGCGGAGTGACGGAACCTTGAAGGCGCCCTGCACGCCGAAGCCCCTCGTCACCGTGGCGCCGTCGAAAGCGGCTGGCGGCGACGCTGGAAAGAGCCGGCGAGTGAAGGAGAGCGGACCAAAGGCATCGGTGCCACCCACTCCCAGATCGTTCTCCGTGGGCCGGATGCCGATGTTGTTGAAGCCTTTGTCGATCACGTTGCCGTCACGGTTGCGCACGGGCCCGTTTACTGCCGCCACGATTCGGCGAACCGAGGCGTCGGTCAGCTCGTTCTGCTCATGACAGTTGGAGCAGCGGACATTTGTCGGCCCTTTGGAGCGGTCGTTGAAGAGATGCGCACCGAATAGGGCGAGTCGGCTGATGTGATGCGGACCGAGGTTGGTCCACGGATTCAGGTCCGGGTCGCTCGGAGATGGATTCTCGCGACGGAAGCGGTCCCACGGCGTATCGTCAGAGACGAGCGTGGCCTCGTAGAGCTGCACGGCGATGCCGAAGAACAGGGAGAAGTTGTACTGGATGAGCGTGTATTCCTCCGTCGACGGATCGTCGTCCGCCGTAGCGACGACGAGCTTCGAGCCATCCGGGTTCACGCGGATAAACCGGGGTGACCGCCACCAGCGTTCATGGAAGGCCATCTTGATCATCTCGTCGTAGTTCCGCGCAGTCAGACCTCGATTCGGCCAGCGGCTCAGTGGCCCAAGAACGCTGTCGGCCGGGTGGACCTGCTGTTTGGCCAGCGGCCGAAGGTCGCGGATCTGCTTGTAGATCTTCCGCGGCGTCTTGGCGAGAGCGCTTCCAACGTCCTGGACCGTGCGGCCCGGCGCCGACATCTCCAGCGGGCTCACGATAGGGGCGACCGCCTGGGACGCCAGGCTCGAATTCACCAACTCGACGCGGACCTCCACCGGATTGGTCGGATCGATGGCGCGAAAGACTTTGGCATTCGGATCGCGCTGGCCGAGGTGATTGACGCCGTTGAAGACGTTTTCGGCCCGGCCGTCCCAGAACTGGCGATGGTTGAATACGGCATTGATCACCGACGGGGTGTTGCGCGGCTCGACGCGCCGCGTGTTCATATAACCGACTTGGAAGCCCTGCGGATCGATCTCGTCGCCGGGGTGGTGCACGCCCTGAGACGACACGGCATCATCAGTGTCGCTCGCCGGATCGAGCGCGCCGCGCACGCCAGGGGTCGCGAGACGGCTGAGCGGAAAATCAGACGCCTGAAGCTGCGTATTAGGAGCGTGCCCCGTCGAGTAGGTCAGGTCGGGGTCGGCATCGCCCGTAGCGGTTACCCGCAGCAGACCGGGACTGAGCTGATTCTTCGATCGCGGGTCGGCGCCGGCGCGGAAGTGGCAGCTCGCGCAGGCCTGCACGCCGTCGCTGCCCACCTGCATGTCCCAGAACAGCGCCTTTCCGAGCGCCCGGGCCATCTGAAAGTCTCTGACGAACTCAGGCAGGTTCGATGGACCCGGCACCGTGACGGCGCGCAGGTCCCCGGGCAGGTTGACGAGGTCGCTCATCCCAGGAGGATTGCCGACGCGCGGAATGGTGACCTCTTGCTCTGTCAGCGTAAAAGCCCCTTCACCCTTGGGGGCAACCACCGCCGGCCCCGTCACGAGGATGGCGAGCGTCCACAGGCTGGCTGTCGCGAGGCACACGAGGTTTCCCGCCGAATGATGTGTAATCATGGGCTCCTCGAAAGTCTGCCGCAGAAATCGGGACACCTACTAACGCACGGGACACCGGGAAATCCCATCAGACGGGGACGTGGGGAGGCCAGGGAGGTTTACGGGCGGCGCCGTTGCTGCGAGGCTGTCCCTGCCCCGGATGACGACGAGAGCCGGCCGATTGACCGACAAGGAAATACGCCACGCCGTCCCGCTTAACGCACGGCTGGGTGATAATCCTCCTCATACCACCAGGAGCATGGACGAACCGATCGGACCGGAAGGCACGTCGGGTTCTTCATCTGCTGATCCGGCGGCGGACTCGCCTGACCGGATGCTGGCGCTCGTCTATGCCGAGCTTCGCCGGCTCGCCGCGAGCTACCTGCGGCGCGAACGTCCGGATCACACCCTGCAACCGACTGCGCTCGTCCATGAAGCCTTTATTCGTCTCGTCGATCAGCGGCAGATCGACTGGTCGAACCGCGCGCAATTCATGGGGCTGGCGGCCGTCATGATGCGGCGGATCCTGGTGAACCACGCGCGCGACCGGGTTGCCGGCAAACGAGGTGGGGGCGTCGAACGCGTTCCGCTGACCCTCGCCGCTGACGGGATTGGGGTGGCGGAGGTGAACCTGCTCGACCTGCACGAGGCGCTCGATCGCCTCGGAGAGTCCGACAGGCGCAAGGCTCAGATCGTCGAGCTGAAATTCTTCGGCGGCCTGACCACCGACGAGATCGCGGCAACGCTGGGCATATCGACCGCAACCGTCGAGCGGGATTGGAAGTTCGCCCGCGCGTGGCTGCAGCAAGCCGTGTCAGGGACTGGTTCGTAAGCGAAGCGCTGGCGACTGAAGTTGACGGCCGACATCAGGGGCCGCCGCGTTCTGACTTGCGCGGCTCGCCAGGCAGCATACCCCGACAGCGACCGAGCGCCAGCGCCAGTTTGTCCGGCTTGTCCGCGTCGATGACGGTGAGGATGCGACGGCGCCGCATGTCTTCCCAGATATCGTGGCTTCGCTGGAACATGTCGCATGCGGCGATCCACTCAGCTCGCGCGTCGGCCGGCCGTGAATCGCGTCTCGTCGCCAACGCGACATATGCTTCGGCCAGGTACTCGTACACCTCCGCCCGTGTCCCGCGCTGGGCCGAGTTGGCGGGATCGTCCGGCGCGTCCGCCGTCATCGTCTCTGCGCGCCCGACCGCGTGGAGCGCGGCGATCCGATTCCCGAGGCTCGCCTGCGCCCGGGCGCCGCCTGCAAGGCTCATCGCGACTCTGAGGTTTGCGGCTTTCTCGTCGGTTTGCCTCCCCTGGTACTCTTCCGCGGCGCGACGGTAATGGACGAGTGCTTCGGCGTGAACACCGCGTGCCGCGAGGATGTCGGCAACTCTCTGGAGTGAATACCCCAGGTCGCCGTGCGCCTGCATGTTTGCCGGCTCGGCGGCGAGCAACGCCTCGTCGATCGCCAGCTTCCGGCGGAAGCTGGCGAGTGCGCCGGCGGAATCGCCGGCGCGATCGCGGAAGTCACCATCGTTCTGATAGCTGATCGCCAGCATGCGGCGGAGCGTGGCATTCGTCGGGTCCTCGCTCGCCAGCGCCGCGCGCAGGTCGAGGGACTTACGGTTGTTCTCCAGGGCGGCAGCGACGCCGCCGCTCAGAAACAGCGCTCGAGCGATGTATTCGTAGGTGATCGAGAGGCTGCGGCGGATCGCCACGTCACCGGGCGACGCAGCGTGCAGCTCCTCGAGCAACGTCATCGCGAGGCGTTCGTTCTCCAGGGCTCCGGAGGGATCGCCAAGATCCTCGAGCACCCCTCCGAGCTGGTTGTGCGCGCGCGCCAGCGCGGTTCGTATCGCAGGGTCATCGGGGTGTTCCCTGACGAGCTGCCCGTAAATCGAGATCGCCTGGCGGAAGTGTTCGCGAACGACGTCTATATCGCTGTCGATCAACTGCCATCCGATTTGGCGGTGGCTGTCGGCGAGCTCGCGCCGGTTCTGCGGATTCTCCGGATCGGCCGACACCAGCTCCTCGCGAATCCGCAGCGCCTTCTGATAACTCTCCAGCGCCCCCTTCGCGTTGCCGAGATTTGCCGCGTACAGTTTGCCAAGGACGGCCCCCACCCTGTCGTACGCCGCCGCGAGTTCGCGCTGTAGAGCCGGATCGCCGCTCGCTTCCGCCGCCAAGCTGTCGAGGTACGCGAGCGCGTCCCTGACCAGCCGCTCGCGCACGGGCGTTGCGCCTGGCAGCGCCTCGATGGCGTCGTGATAGTCGAACAGCACGGAGTTGGCGAGCTTCCGCACGTCGTTGAAGCGCCGCTCGGCTCGGGCGCGCTCGGCTCGGGCGATCCGCGCCTGCCAGCTCGTGGCGATGATGCCGCCGACGAGGGTGATCACGATCGCGGCTGCCGCAGCCACACCGAGCTTGCGTCGCCGCACGAATCTTCCCGTTCGATACGTCCACGAGTCGCCCCGCGCAACCACCGGCAACCCTTCGATGTGCCGTCGGACGTCCTCGGCGAAGAGCGCGACCGACGCGTACCGCTCAGCCGGATCCTTGCGCATCGCGGTGATGACAATTGTGTCGAGATCGCCTCTCAGTCGTCGCGAAGCACCCTGATTGCCGCCGCGTGCTGCCATCGCGCTCGGTTTGACGACCTCGGTGTGCGCCACGATGTGCGTGATTTCATCGGGTGACTTGTCCGTCGTGTCGTAGGGATGAGCGTCGGCGAGCAGCTCGTAGAGCAGCACACCGAGTGCGTACACGTCCGAGATGGTCGTGACGCGATCGCCGCGAAGCTGCTCGGGGCTGGCGTACTGAGGCGTCATCGCCTGGCGACCGAACTCCGTAGCCACGGTGACATCGCCGCCTTCGGCGTCGAGAAGTTTGGCGATGCCGAAGTCCAGCAGCTTCGGGACGCCCTCCGACGTCACCAGGATGTTCGACGGTTTGATATCGCGATGGACGACGAGGTTCTGGTGCGCGTATGCAACTGCCGCGCATACCTGCCGGAACAAGTCGAGCCGGTCATCGATCGGGAGCCGGTGCGCGCGGCAGTACTCGTCGATCGGCTGGCCATCGACGTACTCCATGACGAAGTACGGGACGCCTTCGCCGGTTGTCCCACCGTCGAGCAGACGCGCGATATTCGGGTGCTCGAGACCGGCGAGGATCTGCCGTTCGTGGCGGAAACGCTGAAGCACCGCATCGGTGTCCATGCCGCGTTTGATAACCTTGACGCCAACGCGCATCTGGAACTGCGAGTCGGCGCGCTCTCCGAGATAGACGGTGCCCATCCCTCCGCGGCCAAGCTCGCGGACGATGCGATAGGCGCCGATCTGCCGTTCAACGGGCACGGTCGCCGCGACGCGCTCGAGGTCCACCGCCGCCTGGGCGACGAACCTGCTCGCCTGCTCATGCGCGCGCAACAAGCCTTCGACCTCTTGTCGCAGCCCCGCGTCGCCGCGGCAAGCTGCCGCTACGAATGCCTCCCGGTCGGCGGGTGCGCGGTCGAGCGCGGCATGAAACACGTCTTCGAGCTGCTGCCAGCGTTCAGTAGACATGATGGGGGGCAATTCTATCTGCGCTTACAGGGGTTCTGCCAGCGATCGCGAGGAAGGTATGACACGTCGCGCTGGCGGCTCGTTGCCTCCGCGTCGGTCGTCCTGACGGCGTGCATCCTGGAAGGAGCCTGCTCGTCGAGACGAACAGCCGACGCTGCGCCTAACACCGCGCCACCCGCACGCGGATTCCGTAAACGTCGTTCGCACCGATCGGTGTCCCCTTTCGCTCGAGGATCGGAGTGCGGGGACTACGAACAGCCGCCGGCCAAACGGGTCGGGGGGTCGCTCGCCGGGCAACACCTCACAATCGCGGCGCGATGGCCTGCACGGCCTCGACCGACGTGACGACCGGCACGATCTCGAACTCGACGAGGTCGGCCCATTCGGCAATCCAGCGATCTATCAACTGACGCTCGTCGCAGCGCATCAGTTGATAGCACCCGCTGAAGTCCGCGGCTACCCAGCTCCCGAGATAGTCGAGACCGTCCGGCGCACGGCGACCCTCATCGCGGAACCGGCGGTACACCGGCACCGCATCCCCACCTCGAAAGCGCTCGATGATCATGTACAGCATGGTGGAATACGATCAGCCTCTTCAGCCATCGCTGTTCATCATCGCCGCGGGTGCCGCACCGATGCAAGGCGCCGCCTCGCGGATCTGAAACGCTTCTATACGCTGGGTACTGGTTCCCCTTAGCGCTGGACCAAGGTCACGGCGCGACGGGCAGCGGTCGGACGAATCTCGAGAAGTGGAGGCACCAATACACGCAAGTCCTCAAGACGATTGCTGGGGCGACGAGCACCACAATCGCTATGTCGAATGCCGAAAGGTCTTGCTGGTGCGACAGCTTGCGATCAGCCGTGACGAAGATCTCAAATCGGTCGACGGCAAGGGCGAGCAGTTCGCGGTTGCGCTTGCTGGCCCAGCCCATCTCTGGCGCTGTTCGCGTGTCATGGCCGGCGAGCTCGCGCGTCAGACGCCCTGGCAAGACACTCGTCAAGCAAGACGCGCACGGGCGAGCAGCGCCTCCTTGGCCTGTTCCAAGGCCGCTACGGCCTGCTCCCTGTGAGGAATTCTGGAGGCGCCGCCCGATCGAACCCGGGGATGGAGATTCAGGAGACCGCTGCCTTACCACTTGGCGGCACGCCCCTCGCGCTCTAATCCCGAGCAGTTGCACTGCCGTCGACACATCGACCTGACGATAGAGTCCAGGACAATCAGTTCTCGAGCGGTCTGTTTCGCGGGTCGCTGGTGCTCGTCGAGTCGCAGTCGGGTTTGAATCGGCTGAGAGGAGCCTCGTTGCGGCCCTGCTAGGTTGGTGGCCGTCTAGCGCCAACCAACCTGTCCTCGGACCTCTGCCAGCAGTGCCGCCGGATCGTAGTGTTTCCCGTTGGCAAACACATGCACGAATCGCAGCGAGAGCAGACCTTCGCCTCGCCGTGGCGGCGGTGGGAGGCCTGGTTTCCCGGTCAGGGCGCGCGTCTGGGCGTACGCGTCCCGCGCCGCTGCATGAAGCACCTCCAGCTCACGATCGCTGAGGGGCCTGACGTAATCCACCGGTGTCGCAGTTACTGTCACGTGCGCCTTCACCAGTTTGTGACACAGCGCATCGACGCGCGCATCACGCGAGTCGGATGGCCCGCTCGCCCGAAGATCGCTGCACGAGCGCATGATCTACATGGTCAACGGCGAGTTCTCCCACTCGTTGCCTTTCAGCGCACCGCGGTTGCTCTGCATGGAACAGCCGGGCAAGCACGTGCACGCGATCCGCATGCTGCGCACGTTCGTGAACCATGGCTAACGGAGCTGCTCGAACACGCTGGGGTTCACCACGTTGATCGGGTTCCCCGCGGCATACGCGACGATTTGATCGAAGATATCTGAGAACTGGAGTTCGTACTCATCGCGTGTGACGTAACCAATATGCGGCGTGCACACGACATTCTCCATGGCGAGCAGCGGCATATCCGTCTCCGGACTCGGCTCGCGATCGTACACGTCGACCGCTGCCATGCCGGGCCTTCCGGCGCGCAGGGCATTGACCAGCGCACCAGGCTCAATGAGACCAGCGCGGCTGGTGTTCACGAGAAGAGCCGTCGGCTTCATGCGTGCCAAATCCGATTGTTTCACGATACCGCGGGTCTCCGGCACGAGCCGGCTGTGGAGTGAGACGACGTCGCAGGTCGAGTAAAACGCAGCCTGGCTCGGCGCCACCTCGTAGCCCTGCGAGCACGCGCGCTCGCGCGAACGCTCGCGTGCCCAAACCAGGATATGCATCCCGAACGCGGCGCCATATCCGGCGACCGTTGACCCGATCCGGCCGTACCCGTGGATGCCGAGTGTCTTACCGCGAAGGGAATCGCCGAAGCCGATTTGCCACAGCCGCCCGATTGGAGCGAGCGCATCTGCTGCGGGATTCGTCGCATGGCGGCCAACACCAGGGCCCACGTCAATTCCGCCGCCGCGTACGACGGGGTGTCGGCATGTAGGTTCGAAGAGACGATCACGCCGCGACGGGTGCAGGCATCGACGTTGATGTGCGGGTAGACACTCCGCTGGCTGATCAGCCGCAGGTTCGTCAGACGTTCGATCAGCCGTGCGCCAATGTGCGTCCGTTCGCGAATGAGGACGAGTGCTTCGGTATCCTTCAGCCGGTTCGCGAGCACGTTATCGTCCTGAACGTAATCTGTCCAGACGGTGACGTTGTGGCCGTCCAGTTTCCGGAAACACCGCAGCGTCCGGAGCGTATCGA
>DASTBU010000186.1:0-31465 GCA_035711845.1 Vicinamibacterales bacterium | reverse complement strand
GGCAGTTGTGCGAATCACGCGGCCCAGCACCACGCGTGGAAATCCTCATCAGAATCGGATTTGGGGCTTCGCTACGAGACTCTGAAGCGAGTGGACTTCCGCTCGGCACGTCGTCGACCAACAAAGTCGTGCAGCAGCGGCTTCTTCAGGTCGCTCGGCCCCGACACCGGGACGGCTCGTGTCAGGGCGAGGAAGGCCGTCTCATACCAGACGACCGTCTTCGGGGTGACGTGCTTGAGATAACGGCGTTCGCGGAATCGCTCGAAGAGCATGGACAGCGTAGCCATCGGACAGCAGCTCCTTTCGGACCTGCTGTCGGGGCTGTCTTTGGCTTATCTGCTTGCCCCTGAAGGGGCTGGTGCGCCCAGCACGACTCGAACGTGCGACCTCCTGGTTCGTAGCCAGACGCTCTATCCAACTGAGCTATGGGCGCAGAAGCTGCGGCGGCCGCGAGCGCCCAGAAGGCCTCACGACCGGGAGTGCGAAACCTTGATTATATACCAATCACCTGGCCAATGAGCTCGTCGCGGGGCCCGGCCGCATCAGGCCGAACCCTTCCTCGAACATCCCCGGAAGCCCGATCGGAAGGCGCCCGCCGATGGCCGCCTCTCCCGCAATCGCGCGCACGGCCGATGCTTCGGCGCGATCGTAGAAGTCGTAGGTCAGCAGCATCGCCGGCAGGTCCGGCAGGAACGTCGCGACGTAGGGGTTGCCGAAGAACGTCGTGATGAACGGCGTGCTCGCAGACGAGACCTGGCGCGAGAGATCCTCAAGCAGCCGCTGCAGGGGCTCCGCGAGGTCCATGCGCCCGCTGAACGACGCGGTTCGGACGAAGATCGACGCGACGACCGCATCGAAGCGCGCCGCCATCGCGCGCACCAGCTCGATCTCCGACGGCGTGGTTCGATCCGAGAGCTCGATGGAGGTCACGTTCGGCCAGCGCTTGCGCAGCTCCGGAATGAAGGTTCGACTCGGCGCCGCGATGCCCCAGTTCGACGGGTAATCCAGCATCGAGAGATAGAGCAGCTGCGCCTCGCGCGGAACGCGCAGCGGCACCTGATTACGGGAGTCCTTGATCAACGTGATCGATCGCTGGCTGACCTCGTCGGAGAGCGCCTGGTTCGCCCGGCGCCCTACGATGGCGCCGACCGACTCGAGGTTGACGGTGCGCGTCGTGTGAAGCCCGGCGGCGGCCTTCGCGCGCAGGATGCGCTCGACCGACGCGTTCACCTGCGCCTCGGGGATCCTGCCCGACTTGACCGCCTCCCGCAGCGCCGCGAACGCCGCCCCGTCGTCTGGTGAATGGAGGACCACATCGTTGCCCGCGGCTATCGCGAGCACGGCCGCCTCGCCGGGGCCGTGCATCTTCGTCACCCCCTGCATGCCCATCGAGTCGGTGTAGATCAGCCCCTGGAAACCGAGGTCCTTGCGCAGCACGCCGCTCACGATCGGCCGGCTCAACGTCGTCGGTGTCCCCGGCGCCGGATCGAAGGCCGGCATTTCGATGTGCGCGGTCATGACCGCGTCGGCGCCTGCGGCGATGCCCATCCTGAACGGCGGCAGCTCGATCTTCTCGAGCCGCTCCCGCGGATGCTTGATGACCGGGAGCCCGAGATGCGAGTCCACGTCGGTGTCGCCGTGCCCCGGAAAGTGCTTCAGCGTCGCGATGACGCCGGCCGACTGCAGGCCCCGGATGTAGGCCGACGCGATGCGCCCGACCGTGGCGGGGTCCTCGCCGAACGATCGCGTGTTGATGACGGGGTTCCGCGGGTTGTTGTTGACGTCCACGACCGGCGCGAAGTTGACGTGCACGCCAAGCGCGCGCGCTTCCTCGCCGGTGATCCGGCCGGCCTCGAAGGCGAGCTTCTCGTCCCGCGCGGCCCCGAACGCCATCGCGCGCGGGAACGCCGTCGCCCCCATGATCCTGAACCCGACGCCCGCCTCGAAGTCCGCGGTGTTGAGGAGCGGCAGCCTCGATATCGCCTGCAGCCGGTTCAGCGTCGACGCGGCTTCGAGCGGCTGTCCGAGCGTTACGGTACGGTAGGTCGGGTTCAACAGCACCGGCGGCGCGCTCTCCAATGCGCCGAACACGTGAAAGCCGCCCACCTTGTACTCGTGCACCGCCTTGACGAGCTTTTCGAAATCGTCCGACTCCGTGCTCAGGAAGCTCGATCGGAACGAGGACACGATCAGCTGGCCGACCTTCTCGTCCAGGGTCATCTTCTTCAACGCCGCCTGCACCCATCGCTCCCCGGCTTTGTTGACCTCGATGGGGTCGGCGTTCTGCGCGCCGATCGCAGCCGCCATGAACGAGAAGAGAATGAGCAGCCGAACGACAGGGAAGCGGGGCATCAACTGGATCCTATCGCGCTCCGGAGATCGCCAATGGCACGTCACCGTCCCATTGGTCTGATGGCTACCGCCTCAACTCGCGCACCACGTGCCCGAGCTCGGGAAGGATCAGTCTAGTCATCGCGAGACGAACCGCGTGTTCGGAGCCGGGAAGGGAGAACACCGCCGTGCGGCCAAGGGTTCCGGCGCAGGCACGGCTGAGCATGGCCGCAGAGCCGATCTCCGCGTAGCTCAGCATCCGGAAGAGCTCGCCGAACCCATCGAGGTGCTTGTCGAGCAGCGCCGTTATCGCCTCGAAGGTGCTGTCGCGCATCGTAATCCCGGTGCCGCCCGTCGTGATGATCACGTCGGTGTTGTTCTGCTGCGACTTGAGCGCGCCGCGCAGCATGGCAGGATCGTCCTTGACGATCCGCCGGCCGGTCAGCTCGTGCCCGGCCCCTTGCAGCAGTTCGACGACGGCGTCGCCGCTCTTATCGGTGGCATCGGTGCGCGAGTCGCTGACCGTCAGCACGTAGCAGCGCACGGTTTCGGGAGAGTCCTGTTTGTGGGTGGTGGCCGAGGTCACGGCCCAGATTATACGGCGCAACAGCGGCTGCGCGGCACGCGCGGCAGGTCAATGATAGATTGATGCTTGCCCGCCGTAGCCTTGGCGAAGGCGCTTGCCGCGCCGAAGCCTTGGCGAAGGCGGGGTGACAGTTCAATGCGTCCAATAACCGAAACCATCTCCCTGGACGAGGCGCTGGCTCTGCTGCTCAGGTGGGCGGCCCCGATCGACGACACCGAAATGGTGTCGATCCGCGAAGCGAATGGCCGCGTGATGGCGGAGCGGGCCATATCGCGCGTCGACGTCCCACCGTTCGATCGCGCCGCGATGGACGGCTATGCCGTGATCGCCGAGGACACGTTCGGCGCCGGACCGTACGACCCGCGAACGCTGCGGTGCATCGAAAAGGTCTACACGGGCAGCGTGCCGACCAGGCGCCTGTCGCGAGGCGAGTGCACCGAGATCGCCACCGGGGCGCCCCTGCCGGCAGGCGCCGACGCGGTGGTGATGGTGGAAGAGACCGAGAAGGCCGACGCCGATCACATTCGCGTGCTGACACCCGTGTACCCCCGCCAGCACGTGGGCCGCCGGGCGGCGGACATCGAATCCGGACAGACGCTGCTCTCACCCGGCGACGTCCTCAACCCGAGCCGCATCGGCGCGCTCGCCGCAATCGGCGTCGTGGAAGCGCGGCTGTACGCGCGGCCGCGCGTCGCAATCCTGTCCACGGGCAACGAGATCGTCGATCCCGGCCGCCCGCTCGCGCCGGGGCAGATCTACGACATCAACCAGTTCACGCTTTCGTCGATCATCGGCGCGCACGGGGGCATTCCCATCGTGTATCCGGCGGCGCCCGACAGCGTTGACGAGTTGGCCGCTGCGATCGACGCGACGGGCCGGGAGGAGATGCTGGTCTTTTCCGGCGGGAGTTCTGTCGGCGAACGGGACCTGATCCTGGACGTGCTTCAGCGGACTGGCGAGGTCCTGTTCCACGGCATCGCGGTCAAGCCGGGGAAGCCGACCGTGTTCGGCCGAATCGGCGGACGTCCCGTGCTGGGGATGCCCGGCTACCCGACCTCGTGCCTCTCGAACGCGTATATGCTGCTCGTGCCGATGCTGCGGCGCATCGCACGCCTGCCGGAGTACAAACCGCAGACCGTGCGGCTGCCCCTCGCGCGCCGCGTCGTCTCGACGACGGGCCGCCACCAGTTCTACACGGTGAAGATTCAGGGCGGCGCCGCCGTGCCCGCCTTCAAGGCATCCGGCGACATCACCAGCATGTCGCAGGCCGACGGCTTCATCGAAATCCCCGCCCAGACGGACATCGTCGAGGCAGGCGAGGTGGTCGAGGTAAAGGTGTTCTGACGGTGAAATGGTGAAGGTGAAATGCTGAAGGTGAAATGCTGAATGTTGAATGCTGAATGCTGAGTGAAGAGCTTGCTGCCCACAGCTCAGCATCCAACCCTTCGACATCATTGAACATTCAACATTCAGCATTCAGCATTCAGCATTCAGCATTATTTGAGTTTCTTCGCCACCGCGTCCCAGTTCACCACGTTCCACCAGGCCGAGATGTAGTCGGGGCGGCGATTCTGGTATTTGAGATAGTAGGCGTGCTCCCAGACGTCCAGTCCGAGGATGGCTTTCTTGCCCTCCATGAGCGGACTGTCCTGGTTGGCGGTGCTTTCGATCGCGAGCTTGCCGCCGGCGTCGATCAGCCAGGCCCAGCCGCTGCCGAATCGGCCCACCGCGGCTTTCGAGAACTGGTCCTTGAACGCGTCGAAGCTGCCGAAGGACGACTTGATGGCGTCGCCCAGCGCGCCGCCCGGCTGGCCGCCCTTGGCGGGACCCATGATCTCCCAGAACATCGTGTGGTTCGAGTGGCCGCCGCCGTTGTTGCGCACGGCCGTTCTGATCTCTTCCGGCACGCTGTTGATCCCGCGCAGCAGGTCGTCGACGCTCTTCTGCTGGAGTGGCGGATGCTTCTCCAGCGCAGCGTTCAGGTTGTTCACGTACGCGGCATGATGATTGTCGTGATGGATCCGCATCGTCTGCTCGTCGATGTGCGGCTCCAGCGCCTTGTAGTCGTAGGGCAGCGGGGGAACTTCGTGCGCCATTGAAAACACTCCTCTCGAACAGTCCGATCGTCGATTGTATCTCAATGCCCACGTTGCACGTCGCGCCCAGCACGTCGCACGTCGCACGTCGCACTCAGCACGTCGCACTCAGCACGTCGCACGCGCACGTCGCACCTCGCACCTGACAAGCAGCACGTCGCACCCAGTACGTAGCACGTCGTACGTCGAAGAGCTACACCCTCAGCATGCGCTCCAAGGCGAGGCGGGCGAGTGATTTCTGCGGTTCAGGTACGGTGATCTGGTTGTGGACCTGTCCGGCGACCAGCCCTTCCATGATCCACAGCAGGTGGTTCGGGGAGACGCGAAACATCGTCGAGCACAAGCAGCCGAACGGGTCGAGCGTGACGATGGTCTTGTCGGCCAGCTCGTGCGTGAGGCGGTTGACCAGGTGGACCTCCGTCGCTACGGCCCAGACACTGCCCGACGGACTGTTCCGGACGGTGTTGATGATGTGCTCTGTCGAGCCGCTCTCGTCGGCGGCCCGGACGACGTCGAACGTGCATTCGGGGTGTGCGATGACGCGCCCCGTCGGGTACTTCTTTCTGAACGCTTCAATCTGCTGAACGGTGAACCTGGTATGGACCGAGCAGAATCCCTTCCACAGGATCAACCTCGCCCGGCGCACGGCTTCCGGCTCGAGCCCACCCCATATCTCGTCGGGATCCCAGACGACCATCTCGTCGAGCGGAACGCCCATCTTGAACGCCGTGTTGCGTCCGAGATGCTGGTCGGGCAGCATCAGCACCTTCTCGCCGCGCTCCCACGCCCATGCCATCACCTTTGCCGCGTTCGTCGAGGTGCAGACGATGCCACCGTGCTCGCCGCAGAAGGCTTTGATGGCGGCTGAGGAGTTGATGTAGGTGACGGGTAGCACGCCCGCCTTGCCACTCTCCACCGGTCCGGTGCCGACGCCCATCTCGGCGAGTTCGCGCCAGCACATGTCGAGCTGATCGGGCGCGGCCATGTCGGCCATCGAGCAGCCGGCGGCGAGGTCGGGAAGCACGACCTTCTGGTGTGGCGCGCGCAGGATGTCGGCGCTCTCCGCCATGAAGTGGACGCCGCAGAAGACGATGAACTCGGCCGTGCCACGGCTGGCGGCCAGGTGCGCCAGCTTGAGCGAGTCGCCGGTGTAGTCGGCGAACTTGATGACCTCGTCGCGCTGGTAATGATGGCCGAGAATCACGACGCGCTCACCGAGCGTGGACTTGGCGGCCGCAATCCGCGCATCCATCTCGTCGTCGGGCAGCCGCAGGTACTGCTCCGGGAGCGGCTGGCGCTCGCCGATGCTCGCCTTTTCGACTTCGGTGAGGAGGTTGATATCCATGAGCTTCGTCAGTTTCCAGTTTCCAGTTTCCAGCTTCCAGCTTCGAGTTGGCTGGGACGACAGGGTGCGAAATGCCTCGGCGAGGCATGCTCTTTATCTATTGTACCAGTGTGGCGTGGGCGTCGTCGGGCGCGTCGGGGCCGGTGATGACGTTGTACAGGGTGTCGCGCTCGACGGGCTCGCGGCCGGCCGCGCGGATGAGCCGGCGGATGGCAGACGTCGTCATGGCCTCCGGCGTCCGCGCGCCGGCCATGTGGTAGATCTTTTCTTCCTGGACCGTGCCATCGAGGTCGTCCACGCCGAACCACAGCGAGATCTGCGCCACGTCCACACCCGTCGCGATCCAGAATGCCTTCACGTGGGGAATGTTGTCGAGCATCAGCCGCGACACCGCGTGGACGCGGAGCGTGTCAGCGGCGGTGGGCGGCGGCAGCTTGCGCATCTGGTTGTTGTCGGGGTGGAAGGCGAGGGGAATGAAGGCCTGCAGGCCACCTGTCTCGTCCTGCAGGGCGCGCGTGCGGAGCATGTGATCGACCCGCTCCTCGATGGTCTCGATGTGGCCGTAGAGCATCGTGATGTTCGAGCGCATCCCCATGCCGTGCGCGAGTCGATGGATGTCGAGGTACCGATCGGTGCCACACTTGTCGTGACAGATCTTGCGCCGCACGCGCTCGGCGAACACCTCGGCGCCGCCGCCCGGCAGCGAATCGAGGCCCGCATCCTGCAGCGCCGCGAGCACCTGCCGGTCCGAGATGCCGTAGAGATCCGAGAAGAACGCGATCTCGACGGCGGTGAAGCACTTGAGATGCACGTCCGGGCGGATCCGCTTGAAGCCGCGCAGCAGGTCCAGGTAGTAGTCGAACGGCAGATCGGGATGCAGCCCGTTCACCACATGAACCTCGGTCAGCGGCTGGTGCGCCCGCTGGCGCAGCTTGTCCCAGGCCTGCTCGAGCGACATCGTGTAGGATCCGGCGTCGCCAGGCTCGAGCCTGGCGAACGAGCAGAACAGACAGCTCGCCACGCACACGTTCGTCGCTTCGAGGCGGATGTTGAAGTTGTAGTACGTGCGAGCGCCGTGTCGCTTCTCGCGCTCGCGATTGGCCAGCCACCCCACAGCCAGCAGATCTGGACACTCGAACAGGCGCACGCCGTCCCCGAGGCTGAGGCGCACGCCCCCATCGAGCTTCGCGGCGACATCGCCGAGACCGAGTTGCCTGATTCTGCTCTGCAACTTCACCCTTCCAACTTCAGCCTTCCAACTTCAGCCTTCAATTTTACCGCGTGCTATACTCGCGGACACAACTGACGAGAGCCGCACCGAGGCGGAGCGGCTCTTCCCGGTGGCCTTGCGAAGGGGGTGCAAAGCCCACGCGGTGCCGCCACTGTAAGCGGGGAGTCCCGCTTCCCAGCCGGTCCAGCCGGCCGCCACTGCGCCGTAGGGCGCGGGAAGGCGAGGAGGCAGACGGGGGACGACGATCCGCAAGCCAGGATACCTGGCCGCCGGGACGTCCTTTTCATCGGCGCGAGACCACGCCGAAAGGAGCCCCCGGTGCCTTACCTCTTTCGCTCCCTCCTGGTTCCCTTTTTCATCTTCGCTTCTTCGATCGCGGCGCTGGCCGGTCCGATCACCGGACGTGTCCTCGATCCGGACGGGCGCGCGGTTGGGGGCGTGGACGTCCTGCTCGTGCGCGGCGGCGCCATCGCGTCCACGACCCGCACCGATTCGACGGGCGCATTCCGCATGGACGGCCCCGACGACGGCCGGGTCGAGATCAGAGTGGCACTCGAAGGGTTCCACGCCCGGCCCGTGACGATCGGGGGAGGAGCCGCGCCACGCGATCTTGGAACGATCGAGCTGTCCGTGAGCGCGATCGCAGAGTCGGTGGTCGTGTCCGCCGCCCAGACCGATGTTCCGCTGTCCACTACGTCGTCGAGCGTCAGCATCATCACGGGGGAAGAGCTCCGCGCGCGACAGATCGACGGCCTCGCGGATGCCTTGCGGCTCGTGCCGGGCCTCGCCGTTGCAGCCGCCGGCGGCCGCGGGGCGGTCACGAGCGTCTTTCCCCGGGGGGGCGAGTCCGACTACTCGCTGGTGCTCATCGACGGCGTGCAGGCGAACGCGTTCGGAGGCGGCCTGGATTTCGCGCACGTGCCGGTCGTCAACGTCGAGCGGATCGAGGTCGTACGCGGCCCGCAGAGCGCGTTGTACGGTTCCAACGCGATCGGGGCCGTGATACGCGTGATCACGAAGCGCGGCGGCGCGCCGAGGGGCAGCGCGTCGTTCGAGGCCGGCAGCTTCGACACGACGCGCGCGACAGCTGCCTCGTCGGGCGGAATCGGACTTTGGCAGTGGGGCGGGAGCGCGGAGCGGCTCGCGACCGATGGCAGGAACGGCGACCGAACGGCGGCGGGCGAGGCCATCGTCAACGACGACTACGTGCGGACCGCCTTGTCGGGCGGCGGTGGCTGGCAGCGCGCCGACGGCGCCGGCGTGCGCGGGGACGTGCAGTACATCGAGGACGAGCACGGCGCTCCGGGTCCGTTCGGCTCCGACCCCGCCGGGTTGTTCGAGGGGATCGACGCGGTGTCGCGTGGGACCAACGACAGATGGCTGTCCTCGATCTCCGGCACGACACCCTCGGGCGGCAAGTTCCGCGGGCAGGCGCAAGCCACACACGGCCGGATCGATGGCGTGTTCGTCAGCCCTTTCGGTGAATCCGAGAACTGGTCGCGCCGGACGACCGCGCGCGCACAGGCCGACATCGAGCTGACCAGCTCGATGGCCGCCTCCCTTGGCGCCGAAGTCCTGCGCGAACGCGCCGGAGGCACGTTCATCACCGCCAGCGGCGCGCGCGAAGTGCCCGTCGAGCGCGGCCAGACCGGCGTGTTCGGCGAGGTCCGCTGGCATGATGACGCGCGCATTTACCTGACCGGTGGAGTCCGCGTCGAGCGGATTACGCGCGACGCGCTCGACGGAAACGCGGATGGCTTCGCGCCCCGGCCCGACTTCGGCGAAGACACGGTCGTGTCGGCAAACCCGAAGATCGCGGCGGCCTGGTTCGTGCGATCGGCCGATGCCGGCTACACCAAGCTGCGCGCATCGGCGGGAACGGGCATCCGTCCACCCGATGCCTTCGAGATCGCGTTCACCGACAACCCCGGGTTGAAGCCGGAGCGCAGCCGCAGCTTCGACTTCGGGATCGATCAGGCGCTCTTCGACGGCCGGGCCCTCCTCGAAGCTACCGCGTTCTTCAACGAGTACGACGACCTGATCGTCGCGGTCGGTTCCTTCTCGGGGACCAGCCGGTATCGGACCGACAACATCTCGAACGCGCGGGCGCGCGGCCTCGAGCTGACCGCCAGCGGGCGCCTGCGGCTCAACGCGCGCAGGCCTGTCGATCTGCAGTTCGGGGCGGGATACACGTTCCTCGAGAGCGAGATCCTGGCGGTCGATGGAGCGCCCGGTGCGCCGCCTCCGTTCGCCCCCGGCGATCCGCTTCTCCGCCGCCCGAAGCACCGATTCACGGCCGACGTGCTGCTGGACGCCGGACGGCTGAGCGGGTTCCTTCACGGTGGCGGCCGCGGCCGCGTGCTCGACGTCGAGCCATCGCTCGGGACATTCGGCGGCCTGTTCTACGCCGCGGGCTACTCGGTCTGGAACGCCGGACTCTCCTGGCAACTGTTCGAAGCCGTCGAGCTTTTCGGCCACGTGAACAACCTTTTCGGCCGCGAGTACGAGGAAGTGCTGGGCTTCCCTGCCCTGCCTCGCGGCGTTGTCGCCGGGCTTCGAGTTGCTGCGAGCCACTGACGTCGAGTTCGCTTACGCGCGTGCTCCGGTGCTGCGCGGGGTGTCGGTCGAGATTCCCGATCGCAGCTTCGTCGGGATCCTCGGACCCAACGGATCCGGCAAGACCACGCTGCTGAAAGTTCTGGCCGGAACGATCGAGGCCTCGCGCGGCCGCGTCACGCTCGACGGCAAGGACCTCACCCAGGCCTCGCGCAACGCGATCGCACGCCGGATGGCGGTCGTCCCGCAGGAAACGCACCTCGCGTTCGACTACACCGTGCTCGAGGTGGTGCTGATGGGGCGCTACCCGCACCTCGGCACGTTCCAGGTGGAGGGGCCCGCAGACATCGCGATCGCGCGCGACGCGCTTGCGGCCACAGGGACCGCTCCGTTCGAGGATCGCGTGTTCGCCACCCTGAGCGGCGGCGAGAAGCAGCGGGTCGTGATCGCTGCCGCGCTCGCGCAGATTGCGGGAAGCAACGGCGGCGGATCGCTGCTGCTGCTCGATGAACCGACGGCGGCGCTCGATCTCGCCTATCAGCTCGAGGTATCCGCGCTGCTGCGCGATCTGCAGCATCGACGGCAGATCGCCATCGTCGTCTCCACCCACGACCTGAACTTCGCGGCGAGCGTGTGCCGGACCCTGGTGCTGCTGCGCGACGGGCGCGTGCTGGCATGGGGCCCGACTCGCGACGTGCTGACGCCGGAGAACGTTCGCGCGCTGTACGGCGTCGAGGCCGATGTGCGCGAACACGACGCGGCCGGCCATCTTGTCGTGGTGCCGATCGCACGCACGCCGCCAGGAGTCGGTTGGTGAATCGCCCGATTCGCCGCCGCGTGCTGGTGACCACCGCCGCCTTCGGCGCGCTGGCGGCGGCCGCGATCCTGGTGGCGCCGCTCGCCGGCTCGACAGCGATCAGCCTCCGGCGCGCGTTCGACCCCTCGATCCCGTTTGCGGACAACGTGGACGCCCAGATCTTCTTCGTGGCGCGTCTCCCGCGCACGCTGGCGGGCGCACTGGTGGGCGCCGGGCTGGCAGCGGCCGGCGTGGTGTTTCAGGGGCTGCTCAGAAACCCGCTGGCAACACCGTTCACGCTCGGCGTGTCGGCGGGAGCGGCGCTCGGCGCGATGCTCGTGATTACATCCGGCTGGACGTTCGGGTGGGCGGGCCTGCCCGCCATCCCTCTCGCAAGCTTCGCGGGCTCGATCGGCGCCGTGACGATCGTCTACGCGCTTGCCCGCGCACGCCGGGGCGGGCTGTCCACCAATGTGCTCCTGCTCGCCGGGGTCACGCTGAACGCGTTCTTCTCGGCGCTGATCCTGTTCGTCCAGTTCTTCGCCGATTTCGCCGACCTTTACCGGATGCTGCGATGGCTGGTCGGCGATCTCGATGTCGCCAGCTACCAGCCAATCGTGGCCGCAGCGCCGCTGCTCCTGGTCGCCTTCGCCGTGTTCGCCTGGCTCGCGCGACCGCTGAACCTGCTCAGCCTCGGGCCCGACAGCGCCGAGACGCACGGCATCGACGTACGCCACGCCCAGCGCGCGGCGTTCTTCAGCGCCTCGCTTGCCACCGGCGCCGCGGTCTCCGTCGCGGGACCGATCGGCTTCGTGGGGATCATCATCCCCCACCTCGTCCGCCTGATGGTCGGCGCCGATCACCGCGTCGTGCTGCCCGCGTCCGCCCTCTTCGGCGCGGCCTTCCTCGTGGGCTGCGACGTCGTGTCCAGGACGGCGATGGCGCCGGTCGAAATTCCGGTCGGCGTCGTGACGGCGATTCTCGGCGGGCCGTTCTTCCTATGGCTGCTGGTGAGGAAAGCATGAGACGGTCCCTGGTCCCTAGGTCCCTGGTCCGTAGTCCCTGGTCCTGGGTCCCCGGTCACAAGTCCCCGGTTCGAGGTCCCTCGTCCTGGGTCCCCCGTCACCGGTCGCGGGTCGGAGGGCGCTGGTCCTCGGTCCCCTGTCAGAGGTCTGTGGCCTCGGGTCCGCCGCCTCGAGTCGTTGGCGCTGTGGTCGGAGTTGCGGTCCTGTTGTGTGCAACCGCAATTTGGGCTTCGGCGACACAGGGACCGAAGCGCATCATCTCGCTCATTCCCGCGGTCACCGAGATGCTCTTCGCCATCGGCGCGGGGCCGCAGGTGGTCGGGGTCAGCAGCTTCGATGACTACCCAGCCGAGGTGCGCAATCTCGAACGTGTGGGCGCGCTGCTCGATCCGGATCTCGAGAAGATCCTGGCCTTGAAGCCGGACCTCGTTGTCGTCTATGCCACACAGACCGATTTGCGCCGGCAGCTCGAGCGCGCCCGGGTCGGAACGTATAGCTACCAGCACGCAGGGCTCGCGGACATCACCACGACGATTCGCGATCTCGGAGCGCGCACGGGGCACACCGAGGAGGCTGGCGGTGTCGCGACCGCGATCGAACAGAGAATGCGGGATCTCCGGCGCCGGACGGTTGGACGGCCTCGGCCCAGGACCCTGCTCGTCATCGGCCGCGAGCCGCTGGCGACCCGAGGTGTTTTCGCGAGCGGTGGTGTCGGCTTCTTGCACGACGTGCTCACGGCGGCCGGCGGCGACAACATCTTCGCCGACGTCAAACGGCAGTCCGTGCAGGCATCATCGGAGCTCATCCTCGCGCGCAGGCCCGAGGTGATCATCGAAGTGCGCGCGGGTGAGATTCTCGAGGAGCACCGCCGGAAGGAGATCGAATCGTGGCAGAGGCTGGCCGCCCTGCCCGCCGTGCAATCGGGTCGCGTTTACTTCATCACCGACCCCCGCACGGTCGTCCCCGGTCCGCGCGTCGCAAAAGGCGCGGAAATCATCGCCCGCGCCCTCCATCCCGAGGCGTTCAGATGACGATATCGCGCCATCTCCAGCCGGGTCTGTCGGTCCATTGCCAGAAGTTCGGGGACGATGCTAGCGTCGTCCGGCATATGAAGCGGCAGGCACGCGATTGGCGTTGCCGTCCCCTGGACGTCGGCGCGGCGATCGCGCACGACGCCAGGAAAGGGATGGAGCGATGCCGCCGCAAAGTGTTGAACTACGGCTACAAAGGCTGGAACGGACGGTGAGCGAACTGGAGCAGCTTCCCGCCAGAGTGGCGGAACTGGGATCGCAGATTGCGCAACTCCGGAGCGAGATGCACGAGGAGTTTTCTGCCATTCACCTGGATGTGGCGGACCGCGTGACCCTGGCGCAGTTCCGTGAGGAAACGGCAGGGATCCGCGAGGAGCTGGGGGTGATTCGCGGGGAACTGCGCGCCATCCGCGGCAACGGCGCGGGTCAGAGCCTGGCGAACCTCCACGAGGAGATTGTGGCGTTGCGTGGGCCAGGCGGCGAGGGCCTCACGCTCGTGGCGCTGCAAGCAGAGATTGCGGGGTTGCGTGGGCCAGGCGGCGAGGGCCTCACGCTCGTGGCGCTGCAAGCAGAGATCGCGGCGTTGCGTGGGCCAGGCGGCGAGGGCCTCACGCTGATGGGGCTGCGGCAGGAGATTCGCGACGGCGACGAGGAGACCCGCCGGCTGATGCGCGTCCTTCACGAGGACCTCGTGCAGCGGATCGCCCTGCTCGGCGAGCGCTCTTCCGCCGGCGTTGCGCCGCGACGCAGGGGAGCCCGTGGAAAGAAGAACCACGGACGCAAACGGTAGTGTCACCCTGCCGATGAAGATCCTTGTGTCGTGGAGCAGCGGCAAGGACAGCGCGTGGATGCTCCACGTGCTTCGCACGACGGGCATTGGCACGCCGGCGGCGCTGTTGACGTCGATCAACGAGCAGTTCGACCGCGTCGCCATGCATGGAGTCCGCTCCGCCGTGCTCCGCGCGCAGGCCGCGGCCGCCGGCCTGCCGCTCGTCACCGTTCCCCTCCCCTATCCGTGCCCGAACGAGGTGTACGAGCAGCGGATGCGGCACGTCGTCACGGCCGCTGTCGCCGACGGCTTCACGCACGTGGCGTTCGGCGACTTGTTTCTGGAAGATGTGCGGCGGTATCGAGAGGAACGGCTGACGGGAACGGGCCTGACGCCGTTGTTCCCGCTCTGGGGCCGGCCGACTCGCCAGCTCGCTCGCGACATGATCGGCGGTGGGATCGAGGCGACGCTGACGTGCGTCGATCCGCGGACGATGCCGCGCGGGTTCGCCGGCCGGGCGTACGACGCCCGGTTGATCGAGGAGCTGCCGGCCGACGTCGACCCCTGCGGCGAGCGCGGCGAGTTCCACACGTGTGTCACCGCAGGACCGATGTTTGCGGCGCGCATCGCGGTCGCGGTCGGCGAGACCGTCGAGCGAGATGGGTTCCTCTTCACGGATCTCAGCGCGTGCCCTGCAGTTGCTTGAGATTCCCCCGCACTACCGGGGCCGGCCGGCCCTGGCACGCACCCGCTGCAACCTGAACTGCATTAGCTGCGAGCATTATTCCGACAGACAGGATCAAGAGTGACGATCCGGTCAGGGGGAATGTTCTCCTACCTCACTTGGTCTTTCGGGTTTGGAGAGTTGGATTTTGGGTCTTCATCGTCCCCTTCGTGCCATCGCGTGCGGATGCGGCCTCCGGTCTTTGTTTGCGGCGCAGTTGCACTGTGAGCTTCGTGGGCCGCGTCACGTCGTTACCCGGCTCGAGGGGGCGCAGGATCAGGCCGCGAACTCCACCGGCACGCGCTGCGGGATCAGGCCGCGGTCGAACGCGTCGGCCATCAGCCGCTCGACGCCCTGCCGCCCACGCTCGCCGTACGAGAGCGTCAGGTCGTTGACGTACATCCCCACGAAGCGATCCGTCTTCGCGCGATCCAGCCCGCGCCCGAACTGCAGCGCGTACTCGACCGCCTCGGCCCGGTGCGACAGCGCGTACGCGATGCTGTCGTGCAGCATCTTCGAGACCCTGGCGATCATCTCGGGACCCAGGTCGCGCCGGATGATGTTGCCGCCGAGCGGCAGCGGCAGGCCGCCCGTTCGCTCCGCCCACCACTCCCCGAGATCGACGATCTTCCGGAGCCCGTCGTCCGCGTAGGTGAGCTGGCCCTCGTGAATCAACAGGCCGGCTTCCGCACGGCCCTCGAGCACGGCCTGCTGGATCTGGTCGAAGGGCACCACGACGTACTCGAAGCCTGGCTCGTAGATTCGCAGCGCCAGGTAGGCAGTCGTCAACGTTCCCGGAATCGCGATGCGAGTGCCCTTGACCTCTGTCGGACCGCCCTCGCGCGCGACGACGATCGGGCCATAGCGGTCGCCCATGCTGGCGCCATGCGGCAGCAGCGCATACTTGTGCGTCAGGTGGGCGTAGGCATGGAACGAAACCGCCGTGACCTCGTACCGTCCCTCGAACGCCGCCCGGTTGAGCGTTTCGATGTCCGCGAGCACCTGATCGACGACGATCCCGCCCGTCTCGACATTCCCGCTGGCCAGCCCGTAGAACATGAACGCGTCGTCCGAGTCAGGACTGTGCGCGACGGTGATCTTCTTGTCTGTCATCTCTGATCTCTCGGGGAAACCCGTATCGTACTTCAAACGCTCAGGCGGCGAGCTCGCGCAGCAGCTGCTCCACCTCGGCGGGGCCATCGACGTAGAGATCCGCCCCCGCGACTTTCGGCGACGCGGCAATCGCGAGCCCGGCGCCGCGAACTGCCTGGAACGCGTCCAGGTCAGTAACGTCGTCACCGATGTACACAGGGACGACTTCGTGCTCGGCGGCCACCAGCTCGCGGATCCAGGCGACGGCGCTCCCCTTGTGCCAGTCGATGTTCGGCAGCACCTCGAGGACACACGCCCCCTCCATCATCTTGAGCAGCCCCGACTCGACGAGCGGCCGGACATGACGTTCGACGATGGCCGGGACGCGCGCCGCGTCCTCGGCCGAAGCCTCCCGGTAATGCGCCGCGATGGAGAGGTGCTTGTCCTCGATGAAGACGCCGGGAAAAGGCGCCAGCTCGGAGGCCAGCGCTGCGCGGAGTTGTCGAATCGTGCTGAGTGTTCTCGTCGCGTCCGGGTGGACGAAGCTGACGCCTGGCCCTTCAATCTCCAGACCGTGCAGGCCCGCGCAGTAGGTGCGGGCGTTCAACTGTGTTCGCCGGCGGACATCGGCGAGCCGCCGCCCGCTGACGATCCCGATGGTGACGTCGGGCCGCGTGGAGAGTTGCAGCAGAAGCGCGCGCCGCGCATCGGGCAGCTCGACGGTCTCAGGATCGGGATGGAATTCGGTGAGGGTGCCGTCGAAGTCGAGCAGCAGCAGAAGATGCCGTCCGGCGCGCAGCCGCCGGATCGCCTCGGCCGCACGCGAAACGTCAGCGGGGGCCATCCGTGCGTCTGAATGGCTTGCCGGCGCCCGCCCCGACGGAGCCGGCTGAACCGTCGTCGAACGGGTCCTTCGGGGCGGCATGGTCCAGCCTCTCGAGGATGTCGGATGCCCAGAGGAACACGTCGTGCCCGGCGACCGCCCTCCGGAGCGACCGCATCCGCGCGGCACGTTCGTCGGCCGGCATCGCGATCGCCCGCTCGATTGCAGCGGCGAACCCGTCGATGTGATACGGGTTGATGATCAGCGCGTCGGTCAACTCCTGCGCCGCGCCGGTCATCTCGCTGAGCACCAGGACGCCGTCCCGATCATCCCGGGCGGCCACGAACTCCTTGGCGACCAGGTTCATCCCGTCGTGGAGCGAGCTCACCACGCAGAAGTCGGCGAGTCGATAGAGCGCCACCAGCTTCCGGATCTTCAGCGCGGACTTTCGATATCGGATCGGACCGTCAGCCGGGCCGTTGCCATGCTTGGAGTTGATGGCCGCCACCTGCTCGTCGATCTGCTTCTCGATGGCCGCGTAGCTCTCGATCTTCGACCGGGAAGGCACGCCGACCTGCACGAACACGAGGTGCCCGCGAAGATCGGAACGGGTGGTGAGGAGTCGATCGATGGCCTCGAGCCGCTCCGGTATCCCCTTGGTGTAGTCGAGCCGATCCACCCCCACCCCGATTGTGGTTATCTCGGGGTCGTCGAGGCGCAGCTCGCGCCGCAGCCGCTCGGTCTCCTGCATCTGGGACTCGTCGGCGGCCACCTTCTGTATACGATCGAAATCCACACCGATGGGCTGAGCGGCCACCCTGGTGGCCCTGCCGTCCATGCGAACGACGTCGCGGTCCACACGGGCGACCAGCTCGTCGCGCACACCGAGCAGGAAGTTGCGCCGATCGCGTTCGAGCTGAAACGCCAGCAGGTCGTTCGCCAGCAGACCGCGCATGATCTCCTGCCGCCACGGGCACATCCGGAGGCGGTCCGGGTGCGGCCACGGAATGTGCCAGAAGAGCGCGGTACGGACCAGCGGGTTGCGCTCGCGCAGCAGGGCTGCGGTGAGCGCCAGGTGGTAGTCCTGGATGAAAATCGGCGTGCCGGGGTCGCCGAGCTCCTGCACGATGGCTTCGGCGAACCGGCCGTTTATCCGACGGTATTCCTCCCAGTCCTCGGATCGAAATACCGGACGGACGTGAGCGATGTGGCAAAGCGGCCAGAGCCCCTCGTTGGCGAACCCGTTGTAGTAGCGCTGCTCTTCCTCGGGCGTCAGCCAGATCCGCCGCAGCGTGTAGGCGGGCGAATCCGGCGGCACCTGAATCCTGTCGTTGGCGTCGACGACGTCGCGGTCCGCGTCGCCTGCCCCGTGGGCGATCCAGGTGCCGCCGCGATCGCGCATCAGCGCACAAAGAGCGACGGCGACACCGCCGGTCGTGGGAACGGCCGCTATGGACCCATCAAGTCGCCGCCGGTGGAGGTACGGCTCCCGGTTCGAGACCACCATCAACGGACGTCTTCCAGACTCGCGTCCGAGGTCGGCGCACATCGTCAGGTGATTTTGTCACGATTCGCATGCCCGACCTCGGCTATGGATGAGTTGGCGGCCGGGCTGTGCGTGCGCTACCCTGATGCCCCATGACCGAGCCGCGCGCCCCGGAAGCGCGCCGAGAGACGCGCCTCCTGCTCGCGACAATTGCCGTTTCCGTCGGGATGCTGCTGCTACTGGCCCGGTTCAGGTTCCCCGAAGAAGCGGGGCGGCAAACCGTCGAGCCAGCCGCGGCGCCGCTCGAGCGGCTGGCTGCCCGCGCCACCTTTGATGAGCTGGCCGGCACGATGGCCGATCTCGAGCGCCGGATCCTGCCGACGCTGCTGGTGGTGACCGGGGAAGGCATCGACGGCTCCCTCCACGTTCCTGCCGTGCGCGTCACGCCGGATCGGGCAGTCGCGCTCCTGCCTGGCGATCATCGGATCACTGCGGTCGGGAAGGAGTCTGTCCCGACGGTTCTTCTGCACGACGCCGTTCGCGAGCTCGCCGTCGTGACGACACTGCCGCGCGCCGACGCGATACCCTCGCTTCCCGCAACCGGGGGACGCCCGGGCCCTCGCTACGTCGGCGTGGTCGAGGCCACGGGGGGCACACTCTCGATCCGCCCTGTGTATGTCGGGCGCACCGACCTGGTCCCCGACCCGCGATGGTCGGAGCCGCTGCTCGCCGTGGCGGCCGTGCAGCAGAACGTGTCGGCCGGATCGGCGGTCTTCTCGCTGGACGGCGCGTTCGTTGGCCTGGCCATCGACCGAAGCGGCGCGGTCCGGATCGTTCCGGCCGAGACGTTGAGGAACGTCGCGACCGCTGCGCCGGCGACCGCGGCTCCACGGGCCGACCTGCGGGTCGAAGTCCAGGCGCTGACGCCGCAGCTCGCGAAGGTGGCCGGCACGAGCAAGGGCGTCATGATCAGTTACGTGCCCGATCCGGACTCGCCGCTTACGCCGGGCGACGTGATCCGGTCGGTGGACGGCATCGGCGTCACGACGGTCGGGGGCTTTCGGCAGGTGGCCCAGAGCCGAACACCCGGCGCACAGGTCGTGCTCGAGATCGTTCGACGAGGCGAGCCACAGACTGTGACGGTCGCCGCGGTGCCAGCCAACGGCACTCCATTCACCGGCCCGGATCGGGAGTCGGGCGTCGTCTCGAGGTCGCTACCGGGAATCGGAGCGGAAGTCGTCACCGTCGCGCCCGGAAGCGCGGCGGATCGAGCGGGGCTGCAGCGAGGCGACGTGATCATCGCGATGGACGAGGAGAAGCGCCCAACGGCCGCGGCGATCGATCGATGGTTCCGTGCGGCCAGCCAGGGGGATGCCGTCCTGCTGGCGGTTCGGCGTGACGGCACGCACCGCGTCGTCGCGCTGGAGAAGCGGTGAAGGGCTCGGATCTTGCGCGCCGCATCAGGGCACTCTTCCGAACGCGCGCCGCCCTCGGCCTCAACCCGCTCGCCGCTCCGATCATGGTGTTCATCCCGCTCGGTATCCTGCTCGGACCGAGTGCCATGGGCGTCATCTCCCACGGAGCGCTCGCGCACCTGGACATAGTGATCTCGATCGCGCTCGCGACGCTCGGGGTCGTAATCGGCATTGCGGCTGGGCGTGAAGTCCGCGCCGCGGGCCGGCTGCTCGCCGCCGCGACCATCGAAGCCGGCATCACCATTGCCGTCGTTGTCGGTGCCGTGCTGATCCTGCTCCAGAACTGGATGCTGCCGCTCGAGATTCCATTCCTCCTCGCTGCGCTCGCGTTAGGGGTGTGCGCGTCGGCTTCGGCAGCGCCGCCGGTCGACGTCGGCGATGAGCGTGCGGCGCAGATCGCTGGCCGCGTCGCGGATCTCGACGATGTGCTGCCCATTGTGCTGGGAGGCGTCGTGCTCGCGATGGCCAGGCCAACCGAGCTGTCCTCGCTCGCGAGCACGGCATTGACGACAGGACTCGGGCTGGCCATCGGCCTCTGCGGATGGCTGCTCGTCGAGCGCGCCGAGGTCGTGGCCGAACGTGCGGTCTTCGTGCTGGGGACGCTCGCCATGCTCGGAGGCGCCCCTGCTTACATGGGGTTGTCGCCACTGCTCACCGGCATGGCTGCCGGCGTTTTCTGGGTTGCCGCCCCGGGCCGCTGCGACGCGATCGTCGCCCGCGAGCTTCGCAAGGTCCAGCACCCCATCGTCGTGCTGGTTCTCATCACGGCGGGCGCCAGCCTGCAGCTGACGACCGCGGGGATCTGGCTGCTGGCGCCCTACGTCATCTTCCGCTCCGCGGGAAAGATTCTCGGCGGCTGGACCGCCTCCCGGCTCGCGCCAGGGATTGCGCCGTCGGATCTCGGGGCCTACCTGATCCCTCCGGGCGTCATCGGCATTGCGTTCGCGCTCAACCTCCAGCAGGTCGCGCATGAACCGGTGCGGTCGCTCGTGTTCGCGGTGGCGATCGGCGCCATCGCGTCCGAAACGCTCGCGCTCGTGGTAACGCCGAAACCGAGGCCGGCATGACGCGGCGCCTCCTCGCGCTCGCGCTGATCGTCGCGATCGCCTGGCTGGTGGTGTCCGGGACGTCGCCGGACACGATCCTCCGGCCCGGCGCGCTCGCGCTGGGCTTCGCGCTGATCGCCGCATCCATCGCAGGCGAACTGCTCGAACGGCTGCGACTGCCGCGGGTGACCGGCTATCTCCTGTTCGGCATGATCTGCGGCCCTTACCTCGCCAACATCATCACGCGGACCATGGCGCGGGAGCTGCGCCTCATCAACGGACTCGCGGTGGTGCTGATCGCCTTCATCGCAGGACTCGAGATGAACGTTCAGCGGCTGCGGCCGCGGCTGCGCGCGATGCTGCAGATGGGCGGCGTCACGATGACGATCATCTATGCCGTCCTGTTCGTGGTGTTCTGGGTGGCATGGCCCTGGCTGGGGATCGCGCCCGAGCTGACGGGGCTGCAGCGTGCCGCGGTCGCTGCGCTGCTGACGACAGTCGTGGCGAGCTTCTCACCGACCGTGACCATCGCGTTGATCGCAGAAAGTCGCGCGAAAGGCCCCGTCAGCGAGCTGACGCTCGCCGTCGTCATCCTGGCGGACCTGCTGCTCATTCTGTTCTTCACGCTCGTCATGCAGTTCGTACGGACGGTCTTCGGCGGCTTCCAGGAGATCGGATTGCTGGCGATCCTGTCGTGGGAGATTTTCGGCTCCTTCGCGTTCGGCGCGTCGATCGGGGCTGTCTTTGCGTTTTATCTGCGGCACATCGGCCGGGAAGTTCCGGTCGTCCTGCTGGGCGTCTGCACGTTGATTGCCGGCGCGGGCGCGGAGATGCACCTCGAGCCGCTGCTCGTCGCGCTCGCCGCCGGACTCGTCGTCGAGAACATCGCGCCCCCGAAGGGAGACATGCTCAAGGAAGCGGTCGAGCGGGGGGCGCTGCCCATTCTCGTAGTGTTCTTCGTCGCCGCAGGCGCGTCGCTCCAGCTCGACGCGCTGGCCACGATTGGCACGGTGGCGCTCGTGGTCTCGGCGCTCCGGATGTTCGTCATCTGGTTTGCCGCACGGGTGGGCCGCCGCTACGCGGGAGTCGATCCCCAGACGGGCGACCTGGTCTGGATGGGGCTCGTGTCCCAGGCAGGTGTGACGCTCGGGCTGACTCTGATTGTCGCCGGGGAGTTTCCCACCTGGGGCGCCACGATCCAGGTGCTCGTCGTGTCGCTGATCGCGCTGCACCAGCTGATCGGGCCGGTGCTGTTCCGCGCAGCACTGGCGCGGGCGGGGGAGATCGGACAGATGGATGCGGGACGGGTGGAAGCGGACCTGCTCGACACGAAGCCGCTGCATGCGGACTGAAGTTAATCAATAGTTTCCAGTTTCCAGTTCCCAGTTGTCAGGTTCGGGCGACGGGGGATTTCCGCAGGGCGCGCACGACGGTCGACACGCGCTCGATGGCGAAGTCGATGTCGGCCTCCGACGTCATCCGTCCCAGACCGAATCGAATCGACGCGCCGGCGTACTCGCCGACGGCGCCGATCGCCTGCAGCACGTGCGACGGGGCCTGGCTGCCGGAGCTGCACGCGGACCCGGTAGAGACGGCGAGGTCCCCGATCGCCATCAGCAGGGCCTCGCCGTCGATCCCGTGGAAGCTGACGTGGAGGTTGTGGGGCAGGCGGGCGGTCATCGACCCGTTGGCCCGCAAGCCGTCACACCGATCCCGCAGGCCGGCCAGCAGCCGATCGCGAAGCGCCTGGAGGCGCACCGACTCGGTCGCCATTTCCTGCCGGCAGATCGCCGCTGCGGCGCCCAGGCCGACGACGCCCGGCACGTTGAGCGTGCCCGACCGCAGTCCGCCCTCGTGCCCGCCGCCGTCGATCTGACATTCGAGCCGCAATCTCGGCTTGCGGCGCCGCACGACGAGCGCGCCCGCGCCTTTCGGCCCGTAGTACTTATGCCCGGTCAGCGAGAGGAGGTCGATGTCCATGGCGCCGACGTCCAGCGGAATCTTTCCCGCCGCCTGCGCCGCATCGGTGTGCAGGAGCGCGCCGCGCGCATGCGCAATCCGCGCGATCTCGCCGAGCGGCTGGATCACGCCAATCTCGTTGTTGGCCGCCATCACCGAGACCAGAACGGTCCGCTCTGTCACCGTCGCGGCCAGCTCGTCGAGGTCCAGCAGGCCGTCGCTGCCTACGCCCAGCACCGACACGTTCCAGCCATCCTGCTCGAGGCGGCTGCAGGAGTCGAGCACGGACTTGTGCTCGGTGCTCACGGTGATGATGTGGTTGCCGCGCCCGCGAAGCGCGTGCGCGGCGCCCTTGATGGCGAGGTTGTTCGACTCGGTCGCACCGCTGGTGAACACGACCTCGCCAGCCGAAGCGCCGATCAGCTCGGCGACCTGCGCGCGCGCGCGATCGACGGCCTCCTGGGCCTTCCAGCCCCAGCCGTGCTGGCGGCTCGCCGGGTTTCCGAAATGCTCGGCGAAGTACGGCAGCATCGCCTCGAGCACCCTCGGATCCACAGGCGTCGTAGCGTGGTAGTCGAGGTACACCATTGCTGAATGCTGAATGCTGAAGGCTGAATGCTCGATGCTGAATGCTCGATGCTGAATGCTCGGTGCTGAATGCTGAATGCTCGACGCTGAATGCTGCGTGCGATGCGGGCGCGCTATCCGCGTCGTGTGAACTCGAGCGGTGCGGCCGCGGCGGCTGCCGGTTCCTCCGGCATGTCTGTCGTGATCTCCTGCAGCGAGCAGGTGGCGAGGGCGGAGACGATCCGATCCTTGATGCGCCAGAGGGGATCGCGCACGCTGCACTTGGCGTATTGACCGCAGTTCTCCGCGTCGGTCGAACACGCGGTGACGGTCAACGGGCCGTCGATGGCCTGGATGATTTCCGCCACGGAGATGATCGCGGATGGGCGGCTGAGGCGATAGCCGCCCCGTGTGCCCTGATGCGAGGTCAGGAGGCCTTTCCGCACCAGGCGCTGCAGCACCTTGGCCATGAGCTCGACGGGAATGTCGTACTGCTCGGCGATCTCGCGCGCGCTCGCCGACGAGGCGTCGGGGCGCAGGGCGAGATGCTTCATCGCGATCAGCGCGTAGTCGGCTTTTTTTGAAAGGCGCAGCATCGTACTTCCGTCCTTCCACTCACCACAGCCCGAGCTGCAGCTTTGCCGCATCGGACATCATGTCCTTGTCCCACGGCGGATCCCAGACCACGTCCACCTTTACGTCGGAAACGCCGGGCACCGCCCTCACCTTCTCGGCCACCTCGACCGGAAGCGACTGCGCCGCCGGACAACCCGGAGCGGTGAGCGTCATCCGCACGCCAGCCACGCCGCCCGCGTCGACGATCACGTCGTAGATGAGGCCGAGCTCCCAGATGTTGACCGGTATCTCCGGATCATACACGGTGCGGATCGCTTCGGCGATCATCGGCGACAACTCGTCGGTCCGTGCGGCGTCGCGCACGAGCGCCGCCGTGTCGTTGCCGGAGGCGGGCGGCTGGGGAACATCTGGTGGAATCACGGGTAAGGGTTTCATCGGCCAATTGCCATTTTCATTCCGTACTCACGGCCTGGGTGCGCTCCAGGGCGGCCTTCAACGTGTGCCATGCGAGGCTGGCGCACTTCACACGGACCGGGAACTCCCGCACGCCGGCGAAGACCGACAGCTTGCCGAGATCCTCGACCGGCAGGTCCGCGGGCGTCGTCACCATCCGGTGGAATCGATCGAACAGCGCGTGCACCTCGTCCACCGTGCGCCCCTTCACCGCGTCGGTCATGATCGACGCGGACGCCTTTGAGATCGCGCATCCCGAGCCCTCGAACGCGACGTCCGTCACGAGATTGCCGTCGACCTGGACGAACAGCTGCAGGCGATCGCCGCAGAGCGGGTTGTGGCCGTCCGCGTGATGGCTCGCGTTCTCGATCCTGCGGAAGTTTCTCGGCCGCTTGTTGTGGTCGAGAATCACTTCCTGGTACAGGTCGGTTAGATCGGGCATTCGGGGGCTCAACATCACGTGCGACGTGCTAGGTGCGATGTTCAACGTGCTACTTGTCACGTGCAACGTGCGACGTGCACGTGCTACGTTCCACGTGCGACGTGCGACGTGCACGGGCCGCGGTTACGCGAACATGCGCTGCACGCGCGACAGCGCTTCGACGAGCGTATCTACGTCCTCGCGCGTGTTGTACATCGCAAGCGACGCGCGGGCGGTCGCGGGGATGCCGAAGCGATCCATCACCGGCTGTGCGCAGTGATGACCCGTCCGGATGGCCACCCCTTCCCGATCGACGATCGTGCCGATATCGTGCGGGTGCACACCCTCGAGGACGAACGAGAGAATGCTCGCCTTCCGCCGGGCTGTGCCAATCATCCGCACGCCCTCGACACTCTCGAGGGCTCGAGTGCCGTAGGCGAGCAGGTCCTGCTCGTGGGCGGCGATCTCGTCCAGCCCGATCGCGCTCACGTAGTCGATTGCCGCGCCGAGACCGACCGCGCCGGCGATGTCCGGCGTGCCCGCTTCGAACTTGTACGGGAGCTCGTTCCAGGTCGATTTCTCGAACGTCACCGAAGCGATCATGTCGCCCCCGCCGAGAAACGGACCCATCTGCTGCAGCACCGGCTCCCGACCGTACAACACGCCGATGCCGGTCGGTCCGTAGATCTTGTGACCCGTCGCCGCGTAGAAATCGCAGCCGAGCGCCTGCACGTCCACCGGCATGTGATACGCCGCTTGCGATCCGTCGATCAGCACCGCCGCCCCGCGCTCGTGCGCGCCGCGGACGATCTCCTGGACCGGGTTGATCGTCCCGAGCGCGTTGGACATGTGCGTGATCGCCACGAGCCGCGTGCGCTCCGTCATCAGGGCGAAGAGCTCGTCGAGGATCAGCTCGCCACGATCGTCGATGGGCGCCACACGCAACACGGCTCCCGCCCGCTCGCAGAGCAGCTGCCAGGGGACGATATTGGAATGGTGCTCCATCGTGGAGATCACCACCTCGTCGCCGGCGCCCACCCGAAGGCGGCCGAACGAGTGCGCGACGAGGTTGATGCTCTCGGTGGCGTTCCTCGTGAAGACGATCTCGCGGGCGCTCCGCGCGTTGAAGAACCGGCGAACGGTCTCGCGGCCGGCCTCGTAGGCCTCCGTCGCGAGCTCGCTCAGATGATGGACGCCGCGATGCACGTTCGCGTTCGTCTCGGTGTAGTACCGCGAGATCGCGTCGATCACGGCCTGAGGCTTCTGAGTGGTTGCAGCGTTGTCGAGGTAGACGAGCGGGCGGCCACGGACCTGGCGGCGCAGAATCGGGAAGTCGGCGCGGACGGCCGCCACCTCGAACCGACGTGCAGGCGCAGCGGCCCCGGGGTTCATGCCGCGTCCACCTCGGCCAGATCGCGCGCGAGCTGTGCGTAGAGCTCGGCTTCCAGCGCGTGCTTCAACGGCGCGATCTGCACACGGTCGAGGATGTCGCCGGCAAACGCGTGGATCAGCATGTCGCGCGCCTCCGAGAACGTCAGTCCCCGCGTTTGCAGGTAGAACACGGCATCCTCGTCGAGCTGTCCGATCGCCGCGCCATGCGTGCACTTCACATCGTCGGCGAAAATCTCCAGCTGCGGCTTCGTGTTGATGACCGCCTCGTCGGTCAACAGGAGCGCGCGGTTGGTCTGCTTGGCATCCGTCTTCTGGGCGTCCTGCCGGACGATGATCTTGCCGTTGAAGATGGCCCGCGCGCGGCCGCCGAGGATGCCCTTGTAGATCTCGTGGCTCGGGCAGTGCGGCTTCGCGTGATCGATGGTCGTGTGGTTGTCGACCAGACGATCGCCGTCTGCCAGGTACAGCCCGTTCAGCGTCGCCTCGGCGCCCTCGCCGTCGAGCAGCGCGAGCACGTCGTTCCTGACGAACCGTCCGCCCAGCGAGAACGAATGAGACGAAAACGTCGCGCTCCGGGCCGCGTGCACGTGCATGCTGGCGACGTGGAATGCCTGGATGCTCTCTTCCTGGACCTTGTAGTGATCCACGGTCGTGTTCTCGCCGGCGAAGATCTCCGTGACGGCGTTCGTGAAGTACGGCTGATCGCCGGCGCCCACGTAGGTCTCCACGATGCGGGACTGGCTGCCGTCGCCGGCGACGATCAGCACGCGCGGGTGCGTCATCACCGAACCGTCGGCGACCGACACGAACAACAGCTGCAGCGGCTGCTCCAGCACGGTGCCGTCCGGGATGTGGACGAACGCGCCATCCTGAAGGAACGCCGTGTTGAGCGCGGCAAACGCCCGCGAGTTGAAGTCGGCGATCCGGCCGAGGTACCGCCCGACGATGTCCGCCTGCTCCGACACAGCCGACGCCAGCGAGCCGAATCGCATGCCGCGCGGCAGCGCGGTCGTGCGCGACAGCTCGGGCACCAACCGGCCGTTGACGATCACCAGCCGGTGCGGCGCGTCGGCGTAGAGGAACGTGTCGAGCTGGCCGGCGGACAGTGGTGCTGGCGGGGCAGGGCGAAACTCGGTCGCCGCGATGGGCGCCACGCTGGTGAATCGCCAGTCCTCCTCGCGGACCGTCGGAAACCCGAGCTGCGCGAAGCGGGCCGCGCCGCGGTCGCGCAGATCCTGAAGCCATCGTGGCCCGGTCCGCGCGCGCGCGTCGACGGCGGCCAGCCAGGGTTGGAGCTTGTCGGCAATCTGCGTCATATGCATGGCGTTACGCGCCCACCGGCTCTGCGCCGGCCTCGATCCAACCGTACCCCTTGCTCTCGAGCTCGAGCGCCAGCTCCTTGCCACCCGACTTCACGATGCGGCCAGCGCTGAGCACGTGCACGAAGTCGGGGACGATGTAGTCCAGGAGGCGCTGGTAGTGGGTGACCACGATGATCGCGCGGTCGGGGGAGCGCATGGCGTTCACGCCCTGCGCGACGATCTTGAGCGCGTCGATGTCGAGGCCGGAGTCGGTCTCGTCGAGAATCGCGAGCTTCGGCTCGAGCAGCGCCATCTGGAAGATCTCGTTGCGCTTCTTCTCTCCGCCGGAGAAGCCCTCGTTGACGGCGCGGGTCAGCATGCTCTTGTCGATGTCGAGCAGCCTCGACTTCTCCTGGATCAGCTGCATGAACTCCATCGCATCGAGCTCGGGGAGCCCCTGGTGCTTGCGCTTGGCGTTGAGGGCCGCCTTCAGGAAGTAGGCGTTGTTCACGCCCGCGATTTCGACCGGGTACTGGAAGGCCATGAAGACGCCTTCCCGCGCGCGCTCGTCGGGGTCCATCGCGAGCAGATCCCGGCCCTCGAAGAGCGCTTCTCCGCCCGTCACCTCGTATTCGGGATGGCCCGAGAGCGCCCTCGCGAGCGTGCTCTTGCCGGATCCGTTCGGCCCCATGATCGCGTGGACCTCGCCCGCGTTCACGTGCAGATCGATCCCCTTGAGGATCGGGTTCTTCTCGGCGCTGACCTGCAGATTCTTGATATCAAGCATGTGAGTGTCATCCGTCGGCTGTCTTCTTCTCATCGCTCGTCGTGGGACCCCGCCCCACGGCCTGCCGCAGCCTCGCCTCGCTCGGCCGCGCTTCGAACCAACATCGGCGCGCAGTTGGCAACTACCCGACCGAGCCCTCGAGCGAGACGCTCAGGAGCTTCTGCGCCTCGACGGCGAACTCCATGGGCAGCTCACGGAAGACTTCCTTGCAGAAGCCGCTGACGATCATGTTCACGGCATCCTCCGCCGTCAGGCCGCGCTGCCGGCAGTAGAAGATCTGGTCCTCGCCGATCTTCGACGTCGACGCCTCGTGCTCGACCCGGGCGGAGGTGTTCTTGATCTCGAGGTACGGGAACGTGTGCGCGCCGCAGCGGTCCCCGATGAGGAGCGAGTCGCACTGCGAGTAATTGCGGGCGTTTTTCGCGTTCTTGCCGATCTTGACGAGGCCCCGATACGTGTTCTGGCCGTGGCCCGCGGAAATGCCCTTCGACACGATCGTGCTGCGCGTGTTCTTCCCCGTGTGAATCATCTTCGTGCCGGTGTCCGCCTGCTGCCAGTTGTTCGTGGTCGCAACCGAGTAGAACTCGCCGATCGAGTTGTCGCCCTGGAGGATGCACCCGGGATACTTCCAGGTGATCGCCGAGCCGGTCTCGACCTGCGTCCACGTGATCTTGGAGCCGCGCCCGGCGCAGAGGCCGCGCTTGGTCACGAAGTTGTAGATCCCGCCCTTGCCGTCCTGGTCGCCCGGATACCAGTTCTGGATGGTCGAATACTTGATCGTCGCGGCGTCGTGGGCCACCAGCTCGACAACGGCTGCGTGGAGCTGGTTCTCGTCGCGCATGGGCGCGGTGCACCCTTCGAGATAACTGACGAACGAGCCCGGATCCGCGATGATCAGCGTGCGCTCGAACTGTCCGGTGTCCTTCGCGTTGATGCGGAAGTAGGTCGACAGCTCCATCGGGCAGCGGACGCCCTTCGGGACGTACACGAACGAGCCGTCGCTGAAGACCGCCGCGTTCAGCGCCGCGAAGAAGTTGTCCGTGTAGGGCACGACCGAGCCGAGATACTTCTTCACCAGCTCGGGGTGCTCGCGCACCGCGTCGGAGAAGGACATGAAGATGATGCCCGCCTGCGCGAGCTTCTCGCGGAACGTCGTCGCCACCGAAACGCTGTCGAAGACCGCGTCGACGGCGACCCCGGCGAGCAGCTTCTGCTCCTCGAGCGGGATGCCGAGCTTGTCGAACGTCCGCTTGACCTCGGGATCCACCTCATCGAGGCTGTTCAGCGCTTTCTTCTTCTTCGGCGCCGAGTAGTACACGATGTCCTGGTAGTTGATCGGGTCGTACTTGACGTTCTGCCAGGTCGGCTCCTTCATCGTGAGCCAGATGCGATAGGCCTTCAGGCGCCATTCGAGCAGCCAGTCGGGCTCCTCTTTCTTCGCGGAAATCATCCGCACGACGTCTTCGCTGAGGCCCTTGGGAATCGTGTCGGCCTCGACGTCCGTGTAGAAGCCGTACTTGTACTCGCGGGTAGCGAGCTGTTCGATGGTCTCTGTTGATGTGGACATGATTGAGCTACCAGCTTCCAGCTTCCAGCTTCCAGCTGATGAACGCTACACAGAAAACGACGTCCCGCAGCCGCACGTGCTCTTCGCATGCGGATTGTTGAAGATGAAGCCCTTGCTGACGAGGCTCATGTCGTAATCGAGCGTGGTGCCGTCGAGAAACTTCAGGCTGCGCGGATCGACGAATACCTTCGCACCGTCGGGGCCGTCGAAGACCTGGTCGCCGTCCTTCGGCGCCGGCTCCCACGCGAACGTATAGCTCAACCCGGAACAGCCACCCGCCTTGATGCCGATGCGGAGGCCGCCATCGGGGATCCCGTTCCGGAGGACCATCTTCTTGATCAGTTTTCCCGCGTTTTCGCTGATGTGAAGCATGGGCGAACACTCACCCCCGACCGTTCATGGCGCGCATTGCGCCGGAGGCGCACTGCGGACCTCAGGGCCGTAGGATAACTACGACCAGAACAGTCCTATTTTAGTAGAGGGGCTGCCTCCGGATCAAGACCGGCCCGTTCCAGGCTGTGATCCGGGGGGAGACCGGGCGGACTGACACGGGCCCGCCCCTCCGCTAATACTTTGGCTGAGTTGGATCGACCTGGTCGATCCAGGCGAGGATGCCGCCGGCGAGGTTCCGGGCTCTGCCGAAGCCCCTGTCGCGCAGCAACGCGACGGCCCGGGCGCTGCGCGCCCCGGACCTGCATTGCAGGACGATTTCCGAGGCCGGATCCAGCTCGCCGGTCCGCGATGCCAGCTCGCCAAGCGGAATCAGGATCGCGCCCGGGATTCGACAGATCCCGAACTCATGGGGCTCGCGGACGTCAACAACGATGGGAGGATTGCCGGCGTCCATTCGGGATTTCAGCTCGACAGCGGTCATGTCGCCCAAGCCCTCCATCTCGGCCTGAGCAGGGTGGCAAGCCTGCTCGTAGGCTTGAAGCTCGCGGATGCGCGGGTTCCTCCCGCAGACCGGACAATCGGGGTCCCTGGAAAGCTTCAGCTCGCGGAAGCGCATCCTGAGCGCGTCGTAAATCAGGAAACGCCCCACCAACGGTTCTCCCACTCCCAGGATCAGCTTGATCGCCTCCGTCGCCTGAATCGTACCGATGATGCCGGGCAGCACGCCCAGGACCCCGCCTTCCGCACAGCTTGGAATCAGGTCGGGCGGTGGAGGCTCGGGATGAAGGCAGCGGTAGCACGGGCCGCCCGGCGCGGCGAACACGGACGCCTGCCCTTCGAACCTGAAGATGCTTCCGTAGGCGTTCGGCCGGCTCGCCATGACGCAGGCGTCGTTGACCAGGTAGCGGGTCGGAAAGTTGTCGGTTCCGTCGAGGATCACGTCGTACGCCGACACCAGCTCGATGGCATTTGCCGCGGTCAGGGAAGTGGGATGCGCCTCGAGCCGGACGTGGGGATTGATATCGGCCACCCGATCTCGCGCCGAGTCGAGCTTCAATCGCCCGACGTCGCTCGTCCCATGGATGATCTGCCGCTGGAGGTTCGAGACGTCCACTTCGTCGAAGTCGACGAGGCCCAGGGTCCCGACACCAGCCGCGGCCAGGTACAACACGGCGGGCGAGCCGAGCCCACCGGCCCCGATGCAGAGCACCCTCGCCCGCTTGAGCCGTTCCTGCCCGTCGAGCCCGACCTCGGGCAGCGTGATGTGGCGGCTGTAGCGAAGCATTTCGTCGCGGGTCAAACCACCTCGCATGGGTCGATCATACTTCCGTAGTCCGTGGTCCGTGGTCCGCGGCGGTTCGTGGCCCCAGCGAAACAGAAAACTGGGATCCGACCGCGGGTTTCGCCTAAACTTCGTGAAGTGGATCTCACCACATTACTGGGTGAAGTGGATCTCACCACATTACTGATAGCGGCGTTGGCGGGTGTTGCCATCCTCGCCCTGTGGGCGGTCCTTCGCGCCCGGGCGGACCGGGAGGTCGCGGTCGTGCGCGCGGAGCTCGGCCCGGCGGCCGCCACGAGCGCCGCCCACGCCGAGGAGGCGTCGAAGCACGCGCTGGACCTGCAGCGCCAGCTCT
>DASTBU010000185.1:0-52602 GCA_035711845.1 Vicinamibacterales bacterium | reverse complement strand
GGGCTGTCGCACCGGGGCGCGCGGCCGGCTGGCTCACGGCCTGTTCGCTCCACTCCCGCCCCGTCGGCGCAGGCTCGCCGGATCCCGTCGGCGTGGCCGCCGCGGTAGTACCCGAAGGCTCGGTAGCGCCGGCGGCGATCGAGGGGCTGTCGGTGACGTTTCGGCCTCCGACGACGTAACCCCAGCCGAACCCCAGCAGAAGTCCCACCATCAGGGCGACTGCCAGCGGGAGCATCGCCGTGCGCGGTCGTTCGACGACGATCTGCGACTCGCCGGACTGTTCGCCGGAGAGCGGACGGTCGTACGTGTCGTGCAACGATCGAGACGCGGACGCAGACGACCCGGCGCGGCTCGCTGGCGAGGGAGGAACCACGATGGGTATGAACGATCGGCCGGGCGCGGCCGGCATCTCCTTCGAAGGTTCCGGCTCGTCGCGCGGACCCAGATCGAGCTCCAGCGGTGTGGGGCGCCGCGGGGGCGTTGCGCGCTCGGTCTCGAACCCGACGCGGAAGCGCGGCTCCTCTACAGGCGCCTCGTCGAGCGCGAGATCGGCTGCATCGAGCGCGAGCGTGTCCGCCGCCGCCTCGACCTGCTCGTCCGCGAACAACTCCGTCGGTTCCTCGGCCTCGATCTCGCTCGACAGCTGCTCCTGCTGCGCGAGTGTCCAGTGCGCGGCGTCCTCCTCACGCTCGGCGGTGATGTCGTCCACTTCCTCGAAGAACTCCGCGCCGGCAGGACCGACGTTCGCGGGCGCCGGCACGTCAGCTTTTTCGGGTACAGTTGCGCGCGGCTCGGCCACTGGAATCTCCGCCACAATGGGGGCGATCGTCGGCGCCGCGTCCGGGACCGTCGCAGGTGCCGCCTCGGGCATCGCCGCCAGGTCTACCGGGGACAGCTCGCCGCGAGCAGCCTTTTCCAGGGCCTCCGCGAACGCCAGCGCCGTCGAGTACCGTTTGGCCGGATCGTCGTGCATGGCGCGGCCCAGCACCGCGCGCAGTGCCGCACTTTCGATCGCGCCGATCTGGTCCCCCGTGCCCGACGGCCTGCGGCCCGTGAGCATCTCGAACGCGATGGCGGCCAGCGAAAACACATCCGCCGGCGTTCCCCAAGTTCCGCCCGCGATGCGTTCGGGAGGGCTGTACGGCCGGCGAACCGGCGCCCTGAGCCCGACCCGCTCGAGCGCATCGACTACACCAAAGCCGGTGGCGCGTGCCTCCTCGGGGGTGACGAAGATGTCCCGCGGATGAAGAGCGCCGTGACCGATGCCCGCAGCACGAGCGAAGTCGATGGCGCCCGCCAGCTGGGTGATGAAAGGCAGCACCTTGTCCGCCGACGCCGGCGCGTAGTGGCTCATCGCAACGTCGAGGGACTCGGCGGGCACGTACTCGTCCGCCCTGTAGGCCACCGTCCCCTGCACCCCCGCCGCAACCGGCTCGACGATCGACGGGTGCAACAGGCCCGCTTCTGCGGACCTCGTCAGCTCGTCCGCCAGCGTCTGCGCCTGTTCCGGGGTGATATCGAGGCGAAACACCTTGACCGCGACCAGACGATCGCGGCTCGGCTCGTACGTTCTGAAAACAGGACCGAGGGCGCCCACACCGATCTGATGCAGCACCCTGAAGGGACCGAAGGCCGGCGGCGGTGCGAACGAGGCGGGGTCGTCTCGGGTCAGTCCTTCAACTCCTCAAGCGATCAGAAAAATGTAACACAAAAGGAAGATAGACACCCGGTCTCACTGGATGTCGGGCCGGTACCCGGGCGGGCGCCAGGTCCTGCCGGAGGGATCCTGGGGCGCAGCCCGGGCGTCGAAGCCACAGTTGTGTCCGTTGCTTGACATGCTTTCAGATGCTCTGAGAGAGTACCGGGCGGTGCCACCCGATTCAAGCTCCACCACAAGCCCGGGTCCCCCGGCTGTTGCCAGACCTACGACCGGCGACACGCGGTTCCCGATCGACGTGCGTCGATTCGGCTGGATTCGTCGCCTCGCGGGCGACTATGCGTTCGATTTTCGCACGGTCGGCGATCTCTATGCCGGCGACCCCGCCAACCCCCAGGCATGGTCCGAGGCGATCGAGCGCGCGACCGCCCATGTACGGGCCGGCCGCGAGATGGCCGAGATTCTGGCCGCGCAGCAGCAACGGCGCGATGCGCCGCCGTCAGCCCGCGCAGCCGCCGCACGGCTCGCCTCGCCTGGAACTGTCGCCGTGGTCACGGGCCAGCAGGCAACAGTGTTCGGAGGCCCGCTCTTCACGCTGCTCAAGGCCCTCACCGCGATCAAGCTGGCCCGTCGGGCCGCGCTTGAACACCAGGTGGATGTCGTACCGGTGTTCTGGGTGCACGCCGAAGATCACGACTGGCAGGAAGTCGCGAGCTGTACGGTGCTCGATGGCGCTTTCCAGCCAGCGACCGTCACCGTCGCCCCGCCGCCGGGCGCGGGCGACCTTCCGGTCTCCGAGCTGAAGCTGGACGCGACCATCGAGCAGACGATCGACAGCCTCGAGCAGCGGCTGGCGGCGAGCGACTTCACGGAGTGGACGATCGCCGCGCTTCGACTGGCCTACAGGCCCGGCATGAACGTTTCCGAGGCCTTCGCCCGATGGCTCGAGGCGCTGCTGGGACCGTATGGGCTCGTCGTCTTCGAGTCGGCGGATCCCGCGGCCAAGCCGCTCGTCGCGGATCTCTTCGTGCGGGAGCTCGGCGCGCCCGGACGCACCGCGGCCCTTGCCGCGGCGGCCGGCGCGGAGCTCGCGTCGCGTGGGCATCCGCCCCAGGTCGAACCGCAACCCGACGCGTCGGCGCTATTCCACATGAACGGCGCGCGGACGGCAATCCGGCGGACCGCCGACGGCTTCGTGATCGGCGACAGGACGGTCTCGGCAGACGAGTTGATCGCGGAGGCCCGATCGTTTCCGACGCACTTCAGTCCGAACGTGCTGCTTCGGTCCGTCGTACAGGACAGCCTGTTCCCCACCATCTGCTACGTGCCCGGCCCGAGCGAGCTGGCCTATCTCGGCCAGCTCCGGGGCGTCTACGATCACTTCGGCGTGCCGATGCCACTGCTCCACCCGCGCGCCACGGCCACCCTGATCGATTCGGCGGCGGCCCGGTTCCTCAAACGCTACGGGCTTCCGATCGAATCGCTGCAGCCGCAGGACGAAGCGGCGCTCAATCACCTGCTCGAATCGCAGCTTCCCGCGTCAATCGAGCACGCGCTGAAGGATGCGCAGGAGCACGTCCATCGGACGATGCAGCGGCTGATCGAGGTGATGCCGGCGCTGGATCCGACGCTCTCGGGCGCGGCCAAGACGACGCTTGGAAAAATGGAGCACGACCTGCGCGGGCTGCACACCAAGGTGATTCACGCCGCGAAGAAGCGCGACGACATCCTGCGCCGGCAGTTCACGCGCGCTCAGGCCCAGGTCTTTCCGCTCGGACATCCGCAGGAACGGACCCTCTCAGTCGCCTTCTTCCTCAACCGCTACGGTTCCGCTCTGATCGATCGGCTCCTCGACGAGCTTCCCCTCGATCTCGGCTATCACTGGGTGATCACGATCTGAGGGACAAGGGGCGTCACAACCCCGCGGCGGCGCGTTGAAGGCCGCGCTCGGCTTCCAGCAGCCTGCTGGTCGCCGACTTCCACCACTCCTCATCGTTCTCCAGCGCCGAACGCGATCCGGTGATGGCCTTCGCGGTTTCCGAGGGCGCGGGGCCGCCGGGCGTGGCGCGCACGCGCACGAAGTGCTCCGGGCTGAGTAGATCCCTCAGGTGGGCCTCGTCGTACTGGATCGCCTTGCCGAGCACTGCAGTCGACGCATCACGCAACAGCACGGTCAGCGGCGCCTCCGGATTCCGGGTGGCCTCGGCCACGAACCGCGATACGACCGCATGGCTGGTCTTGAACGACACCCCATGATCGCGCGTCAGCGTGTCGGCCAGTTCGGTTACCGTGATCCAGCCCTCACGCGCCCGATGCGCCAGCCGGAGGCTGTTGAAGCTGGCGCTCGCGAGCGCGGCCGCCACGAGCGTCACCGTGCGCGCGGCGTCCTCGAAGGTTGCAAACACCAGCGGCTGCAGATCGTCCTCGGTATCGACGATGTCGCCGAACGGTGTGTTGTGGACCGCCATGGTGATCGCGCCGGCTTGGCCGAGTGCCTTGCTGCCGATCGCCCGCGCATGCTCCAGGGCGACGGGATTCCGTTTCTGCGGCATGATGCTGCTGCACTGCACGAACCCGTCGTCGAGCCGCAGGTACCCGAACTCGGTCGTGCACCAGAGGAGCAGATCCTGGACGACGCGGCCGAGCCCGGCGAGCAGCACGGCCGTCGCCGACAGGCTCTCCAGCAGGTAATCGACCGTGGCAATACTGCCGTAAGTGTTGCCCGTCCGGCCGTCGAACCCCAGCAACTCCGTCGTGCGCAGCCGATCGATCGGGAAGCCGGTCCCGGTGATCGCACAGGCGCCCAGCGGGTTGAGGTTCGTGCTCGCGTAGGCCGCCTTCAGACGCACCGTGTCCCGCTCGAGCTGCTCCACCACCGCCATCAGGTAATGCGCGAGCGTTGTCGGCTGCGCGGGCTGCGTGTGCGTGTGGGCGGCGAACACGTCCTCGCGGTGCCGATCGGCGAGATCGAGGAGCACGCCGCGCAGCTTCGAGGCTGCGCCGATCAGCGTCAGCAACTGTTCCCGCTGCTGCATCCGGTACATGGTCATGTCGATGTCGTTGCGCGAGCGCGCGGTGTGAAGCCTCCCGGCGGCCTCTTCACCGCAGGCCCTGGCAATCAGCCGATCGACATAGAAGAACATGTCCTCGCAGACACCGTCGTACGACGCCTTGCGCACCTCGTCGAGCGAGATGGAGCTCAGAGCGTCACGAATGGCCGCTGCGTCGGCCCTGGAGACAATGCCGCATTCGGCCAGCATCACCAGATGGGCGTAGTGGATCGCCATCAACGGCGCAAGGAACCGTTCTTTCGCATCCTCGAAGTTCTCGGTGAGCACGAATTTGACGTAGTCGGGCGCGAACGTCATGGACGAGATCCGAGCGACAGCAGGTTTGCGAGCAGCTTGTACGCGCCCGGCGTGCCCGCGGGCAGCTGACGCCAGAGGCCGAGGCCGATGTAGATCCATCGTCCCTGGCCCACCTTCGCTTCGACCAGCGCGCCGGTCTTCGGTCCCGGGTTGAGCTCGAATGGATCGGCGAGGCGCACGAGGTCGGTGTAACGCGGATCGCGCTCTCCGAGGAAATAGAGCCCCCGCTCCTGGATCCATCCAGCCCACGCCTCGTCGTCGATGCGGTTCGGCGTGGCGAAGACCGGATGGCCGGGGACGAGGACCTCGACGGGCGCGGCCTCGTCGGTGACCCGATCGGAGCTGACCCTGGCTGGATACGGGCCGTACTGCGCCTGGTTGAACTCGAGCTTGTTGTACTGAACGAGCACCGTACCCCCGGCCGCAGCGTACTCGAGGAGCCGGTGGTTGTTCGCGCACAGGTCCGCCCGCCGTTCGTAGGCACGCACGCCGGTCATGATGACGGGATAACGGGAAAGATCGCCCGACGCGAGTTCTTCCGAATCGATCAGATGGACGGCTGAAGCCAGCTGCTCGATGGCCTCGGGAACGCGGTCGCCGACGCCCATGATGTAGCCGACCCGCACGTTCGACGTGATGGCGACATCCATGACCGCGACGCGGCTCCGGGCTTCCTTGACCAGGTGTCGCCTGCGAACGTGCGGATATTCGATCGCATCGTACCCGACCTGCGAGAAGCGCCCGGGATCACCGCTTTCAGCGATCCGCGCGGCTACCGGGTACTCACCGACCACGGCGGTCGCCGGCGGTGTTACGCTGAAGGTCAGGGTGACCGATTCGTCCTCGCGGCTGAACGAGACCGCCGCCCGCTCGGGCGAGACGTTCCAGCCTGCCGGGACGTTCAACGTGACGTTTCCGGAGGCCGCACCGCGCTCATGGTTCACCACGCGCACGGCCAGCTTCCGGCGCGCACCTATCCCGCGATCGTCGTGCGTGCCGGTGAGCATCACCTGCGGAATCACGGCGATGTCTGGAGCTGTCGTGACCGCAAGGGGTGGCACGACCAGTAGCTCCATGCGCTTCTCGCCTGCCACGAGGTCGTCGTATCGATACTGGACGGTGCGCTCCACCGTTACAGGCGTGCCCGCGATCGTCAGCGACAGCGTCGCGACGAACGGCGATGGACGGAACGGCACGCCGAACGACACGCCGGGCTCGAAGTCGTAGCGAGCTGCCCCGTCCCGGGGCCGCCAGTAGGCCGTTGAGAGTGGTACGTCGCCAACTTTTACGTCAGCCGTACACTTGAACGTGCCGCCGCCTGTCACCGCAGCCTGGCACGGTGCGATCTCGCCGTCTACTCCCCTGAGGGAGAGCGAATTGACGACCATCTCCGCCGGCGCTGCGCTGCGTCCGAGCGTGGAGATCCGGAGAGGCTGCCCGCGGATCACCAGCCCGTCGTCTGCCAGCACTTCCAGCTGCAAGCCCTGAGAGAGCACCAGCGCCTGTTCGAACTGCCGCTCCTTCAGCTCCAGACGAAGGTCGATCTCGAAACGGGCGTCGTCGCGCATCCCGAGCTCGTCGAGCCGCGCCCGGAGCTTGCGGACTTCCCCGAGGCCCGCCGCCAGTGATGGAGCGGCGGCGAACGGTCCTCGCGACATCACCGCCCTCTCCGCTGCCGCGACAGAGGCCGCGATGTCCCCGAGGCTGTTGACGAGCGTCGGGGGCGCCTGTTCAGCGTAGCGTGCGAGGCCGACAATGGACGTGTCGATACCCTCGAACAGATCCTTCACCCCCTGGTCAGGAGGGGTGCCGGTCGATTCCTGCAACCGGTACGTTCGAGAGGGCGCCGCACCCGGCAATGGCAGCAGCTGCGACGTGCCCTGGCACTTGTGCATGCTGCGAGCCTCGATCCCCAGAGAGCCATAGGTCCGCCCGAGCAGCGGCTCGAAAACGTCACGGATCGTCGTGGTGGGATGCGGGCCCGCGGTGGATGACCGAGTGAAGCTGGCCAAATCGGTGCAGAAGAGACGTTTTGCCTGCCAGGGCCGAAGCCCCTCTGCGATTTGATCCGGAAACCGTCCGGGATCGGCAGCTGCGGAAAATGCTTCACGCGTCAGCAGGGTCGATGCCTGGTGATGCTGGCCGCCGCCACGGCCGTCGCACAGGAAGCCGGCAACGACATCCGGTCGAACCGTGCGAATGTGCCGGACAAGATCGGCCAGGATGTCTTGACGACCCCACTGCTCGAGCGTCTCTTCGATGCTGAAGGAATACCCGAAATCGACCGCGCGCGTGAAGTACTGCTCGGCGCCGTCGAAGCGGTGGGCAGCCAGCAGCTCCTCCGTCCTCAGGATCGAGAGCGCCTGGGACAGCTCCGGTCCGATCTCGTTCTGCCCACCTTCGCCGCGCGTCACGGTCACGAGGACGGTGCGGATGCCCCGCCCGTGTCCCAGCATCGCCAGCAAGCCGTTGTCCTCGTCGTCGGGATGCGCGGTCGTCTGCATGAACGTGCCGACCGACGCCAGCTTCCGGAGCATCAGCCGGAGGGCGGCCTCGTCGGGCCGTTCGGCCACGGGCGACACTCTGAACTGTGCGGATGCCGAGACTGCGATTGCGAGGCCGAGGAGGGAGACAGGAAACCGGCGATTGGCCATGACGGTGACATGTGCGGGCCGGCGGGTGCCGGCCCGCACACCTGCTAAAAGTAGAACTTGAAACCGAGCTGAAAGGCCCGCTGTTCGTATCCGCTCGACACGCGGCCTGCATCCTTGAACGCATCCCCATCGGTCAGCAGTGGAACGGTTGGATTGCCGGCGGCGTCCACCGGGAACGACGTGTTCAATCCCGCGACCTGCTCGGTGTCGAAGATATTCTTGAATTCGCCAATCACTTCGACCTGCCGGCGGCCGGCAATCGGGATGAAGCGCGAGTAGCGTAGATCGACGTTGTACCGGGCCGGCAGGTAGATCGTATTCCTGCCCACGAACAGTGGCCGATCGTTGGTCAGGCCGTCCCGATTCAAATCGGCGTTGCCACGGATGCTGACGGGGATTCCGCTGTTGAACTGCACGAGCACGCCGACCTGATTATCGCTCAGGATGGCGTCCACCGCGCGGTTCCCCGTGGACACCTTCGAACGCGCGACGATGGTCCCGGCGAAGTTGTGCCGCGTGTCCATCAGGTTCGGTCCTTTGTCGCGCTCCAGATTCGTGGGGTCGCTGCGCGGATCGTCGTTGTTCACGGCAAACGAGGTCAGGAACGAGGGGTTCCACACAGGGGCCGTGTCCTCCCCCTTGCCCAGCGTGTAACTGAGATCGAACTGGAAGTTGCCTGTCCATCGTCGTGTGAATTGCAGCGTCATGGCGCGGTACGAAGACTCGCCTGTCGACTCGAGGCTGTAGATGTGGTTGAACTCCGGATGGAGCCGCGTGGACGCACTCACGGCGGTGCTGAAGATCGGACGCCCGTCCCCGAGCTGTCCCACCGGGTTGACCAGGTTGATGTCGTTCAGCACCGGGAGGTCGTAGCCCTTTGCGTAGACGAAGCCCAGCGTGACCGCGTAGTCGCGTCCGAGGCCTCGCTCGATCTGCACGTTGTTCTGGAACGTGCGGGCGACCTGGAAGTCCGGATCGATTGTCGCAATGCTCTGTGTCGGGAGCGCGAAGCCGGGCGGCAGGTTGTCGAGGGTGGCAGGAAAGTCCGGCGCGCCCGCGCTGCCGGCGTTCACCGCCACCGACACACGCGCCGGCTGCCCGCTGTTCTGGAACGCATTCTCGAACGCCACCAGCAAGGGCTGGTCGTACATGATGCCCGTGCTCGCGCGGATCACTGTCCGCTTGTCCTCGAAAGGCGTCCAGGCAAACCCGAGACGCGGCCCGAAATTGTTCGCGTCAGTCTTGAACTCGCGCGAGAACTCGAAAGGCGCCGTCGGATCTGCGTCGGGCCAGTCGTAGAGGTCGTAGCGGACGCCGTAGAGCAGCTTCAAGTCCGCATTCAACCGCCAGTCGTCCTGCACGAAGAAGCTGTACAGCCCGGTATCCATGCTGAAGCCCGGCTCGCCGAACAGCTGCGAGAAGGTCGAGTACGCCCGCGGGTTGGCGCCGCTGCGCGCATCCAGATACGCATCGATGCTGGGGAAATTGTAGAGGGAGAACAGCGACGCCACACGCTCGTCGCCCACCCACTGCAGATCCACCCCGAATTTGTAGCTGTGGTTCCGCCGAACGTACGTGAAGTTGTCGATGATCTGCCAGATGTCCTGCGTGAAATCGAAGCCGGCGTCCGATGTGCCGCTGTTCGGTCCACCGAAGTTGGCCACGTTCTGAATTCGAATCTGCGGGCCGGTTCCCGACAGTTCGCTGGCCGTGCGAGACTGGTGCCGGCTCGCGAACTGCACTCGCAGTTCGTTCAGCCGGCTGCCGCCGAACGTGGACACCAGCTGTGCGGAGGCCGACTTCATCGCATCCACGAAGTTCGTCAGCACCTCAGTCGAATTCGGCACGCCGGACGTCGTCGAGTTCACGTTGTTCGGCGAGTCGTTCTCGAAATAGATGTAGCGGCCGGTGAGCCGATGATTCATCGACGCCTGCCAGTCCGCCTTGCCAATGTAGAAACGCGCCGTCTGCTCGCGGGGAAGCGCCCCGGGCTGCGCCGGCAAGCCCAGGCGCTGCGCATCCTCGGGCCGAATGGTGACGGGGGTCGAGCCGGATAGATCGCGGTAGGTGCTCTCGAACCCGCCGAAAAAATGCACTCGGTCGCGGACGATGGGCCCGCCCGCCTCCGCAGTCCAGGTATCGATTTTCGTGTCCGGCTTGTTGTCGTCGGTGCGGGGCTGCACGAACGGGTACGGAAACGCACTGAAGCTCTTCCGACGGAACCGGTAGCTGGCCGATCCCTTGAGAGTGTTGGTGCCCGAAGGCGTGATCGCATTGTAGACCAGGCCAGTCGTCTGCCCGAACTCCGGCGCGTAGCCGCTCGTGACGACCTTCACTTCCTGAATCATGACCTCGGACATGGGAAGGAGCCGGAGGCCGGCGCGGTCTTTCTGCGTGTTCGTGTTCCCGTCGATCTGGTAGTTGATCCGCAGCAAGGTGCCGTTGGCGCTGAAGCGCGGCACGCCGAACTCCGGATTCTCGAACCCGCTGACGCCCGGTTGCACGAGGGCGAAGTTGTACGGGTTCCGCGAGACCAGGGGGAGGTTCTTGATCTCACGCTCGCTCAGATTCCTCCCGGCATCAATCTTTGCCGTGTCCACGACTGGCGCCTGCACCGAGACGGAGAGGGATTCCTCCACGCCTCCGACCGACAGCGAGATGTCCACGACCAGTGTCTGGCCGGCCCCGAGCGCCAGGCCGGTCTGTTCATACTTTCGAAAGCCGGGCAGCTCGGCGACAACCCGGTAGGCGCCGAGTGGCATCAGCAGGGCGCGATAGACTCCATCATCGTTGGTCGTCGCGGTGCGCTGGGCCCCCGTGTCCGTGTTGATGACCGTCACCAGGACGCCGGGCAGGACGCCGCCGCTCGCATCCCGGACGACCCCTTCGATGTTCCCGTTGGCCGCTTGAGCCTGAGCCCATGCTGGTGCGGCCAGAGCGAGGCACACGAGCGTAGAGACGAGCGATTTCGTGAGTGTCCGAACCATTGTGGAACGCCTCCAGTCTCCAGTACCAGGGTGGACCTGAACCCATTTCGAAAAGGGCCAGAGAAGTCCTGGGGTATACAATGTCGGTGGCTCCCGACGGTTAGACGCGCTAAGCAAATACGTAGATCCGGCCGATATTCACGGCGGACGCTTGCAGCCGGCTCCATCTGTCCGGAACCGGGCATTCTCGTCAGAGCACCGTGCCGACCACGAACTCGGATCCGCCGACCCGACCTCTCCCCCGCCGCCGACGCGCCCTGAGGCGCCTGCCTCGAAAGTGGAAGCTTTACGCGCTGGTGGCGCTTCTCGGCCCCCTCCTCGTGCTGTCCGCGGTACTTGGGTACTACTACGTTGCGTTCTCCAAGATGATCGACGCGCGGATCCATGGCGAGATGCAACGCGTGGACCCGCGGGTCTTCGCACGGCCTTTCCAGCTCCGCCGCGGGCAGTCGACGAGCCAGCTGGAGCTCATCGAGCGGCTCAACGAGCTGGGGTACGCGCACCGGGCGCGCGCCGAGCAGCCTGGCGAGTTCACCATCGGCCGCGACACGATCGTCTTCATTCCCCGCGACGGCGATCGAAAGGGCAATACCGTCCGGGTCGTCTTCACCGGACGCACGCAGAAGCGCGAGCCCTCGACCGTCGGCAAGCTCGAAATCATCGGCTCGAAGGCGGGAACGAGCAGCGTAACGCTCGACCCGCCGCTCATCACCGCGCTCGTTCAGACCGGCCGCGAAAAGCGCCGCGACGTACCACTGCAAGTCATCCCGCAGCGCATGGTCCAGGCGGTGCTCGCGATCGAGGATCGCCGCTTCTACGAACATCCTGGCGTGGACCTCATCGGCACGGTCCGCGCCGTGTTCACCAACCTGTTCGATGACAAGCCGTATCTGGAGGGCGGCAGCACGCTGACCCAGCAGATCGTCAAGAACACCTTTCTCACGCCAGAGAAGAGCCTCCGTCGCAAGACGCTCGAGTGGTTCATGTCGGTCGTCCTCGAGCAGCAGCTCAGCAAGGACCAGATTCTGGAGCTCTATCTGAACGACGTCTCGCTCGGGCAACGCGGCTCGTTCGCCGTCCACGGCGTCGGTGAAGCCGCCCGATTGTTCTTCGCCAAGGACATCGCGAACGTATCGCTGAGCGAGGCGGCGACCATCGCGGGCGTGATTCAGTCGCCCTCACGTCTCTCTCCCTTCAATCACGCCGAGCGCGCGCGGGAACGCCGGAACCTCGTGCTGCGCGCCATGGCCGAGGCAGGGTTCGTCAGCGCGGACGCGGCCGACCGCGCTTCCAGGGAACCGCTGCAGCTTGCGGCGCGCGCGCTGGACTCGGAAGCGCCCTATTTCGTCGATCACGTGAGCAAACAGCTGCAGGAGGAATATCGGTCGGTGGCATCGGCTGTCGATGTCTACACGACACTGGACCTGCACCTGCAGCGCGTCGCGCAGGACGCGGTTCGCGCCGGTATCGTCCGCCTCGACGACATGCTCAAGCGCCGCCGCCGGCGCCCGCAGGTGGCCCTCATCGCCGTCGATCCGGGAACCGGCGAGGTGCTGGCCCTTGTCGGAGGCCGCTCGTACAACCAGTCCCAATTCAACCGCGCGACCGACGCGCGCCGCCAGCCCGGATCGGTCTTCAAGCCGTTCGTGTATCTGGCCGCGTTCGAGCACGCATTCGAAGAGGGCCGCACCGACCTGACGCCGGCATCGGTCGTCGTCGACGAGCCCACGACGTGGGTCGTCAACGACCAGGACTGGAGCCCGGCCAACTACGAAGGAGAGTACGACGGACCCATCACGCTGCGCCGCGCGCTCGCGCTCTCGCGCAACATTGCGGCGATCAAGATCGCCGAGTCCACCGGCTACGGGGAGGTCGCGTCGTTCTGGCGGCGCGTCGGCGCGGGCACGCCGCCCCGTCCGTATCCCTCCATTGCCCTCGGCGTCTTCGAGGTCACGCCGCTCGAGGTCGCCCAGGCGTTCACCCTCTTTCCCAACGGCGGAACCATCAGGCCGCTTCGAAGCGTGCTGCGCCTGGTGGCGGGGGGCCGCGACGTTCAGGTCAAGACCACGGCGCCGCGAACGATCGCCAGGCCCGAGACCACGTTCCTGCTCACGAACATGATGCGCAGCGTCATGAACGAGGGAACGGGCGCCGGCGCCCGGGCGGCAGGGTTCTCGATCGATGCGGCAGGCAAGTCCGGCACCACCAACGATCTTCGCGATGCCTGGTTCGTAGGATTCACGCCCGAGCTGCTGACAGTCGTCTGGGTCGGCATGGACGACAATCAGCCGGTCGGCCTCAGCGGCTCGCAGGCGGCCCTGCCCATCTGGACGACCTTCATGTCGAAGGCCCTGGCCGGACGCGAGAGCACTTCCTTCCAGACACCCGCAGGGATCACCTTCCTGGACATCGATCGCGACACCGGCCGGGTTGCCGGGCCCCTCTGCCCGCGCATCTTCTCCGAAGCGTTCATCGCCGGAACCGAACCGACCGAGGCCTGCAGCCTGCACAGCTGGTGGTGAGGGGGAGGTGCGCTATCATTGCTATTCAGCTCTCGTCCTGTATTTGGCCTTGAAAACGCCGTATTCCGGGTTGATGTTGTGCGCACACTCCTCAAGATCCTTCTGATCCCTGCGCTGGTAATCTCCGCCACCGCCTGCAACAAGGGCGAGGACCCGTCCCTCGCGACATCGTCCGACACAGCCAAAACCGATGCTGACAAGGACCAGCCGCCGAAGCCGATGCCAGCCCAACTGCCGGATGTGCTCGCTCGGGTGAACGGTCAGGACGTCAAGAAGGTGGATTTCGAAATGCTCCTCCGCAACATGGAGATGAGCCAGGGGCCAGTCCCCGCCGAGCGTCGTGACGAGATCCTGCGCGGCGCGCTCGACCGGCTCATCACCTATACCGTTCTCCAGCAGGAAGCCAAGGCGCGCAACATTACCGTTCCCGATGCCGAGGTGGACAAGCAGCTGAAGTCGATGCAGGGCCAGTTCAAGGACGCCGAGGACTTCGAGAAGACACTCGAGACCCGGGGCATGTCGCTCGATCGTCTGCGCGCGGACGCTCGGCTCGACATGGTCATCACCAGGATGCTCGATGCGGAGGTCGCCACGGCCGAGCCGGCGACCGACGAGGAGGTGAAGGCCTTCTACGAGAAGAACCCCGAAAAGTTCAAGCAGGAAGAGGCCTTGCGCGCGAGCCACATCCTGGTCATGGTGGACGAGAAGGCTGACGATGCGACACGGAAGAAGGCCCGGGCGCAGATTGACGGCATCCTGAAGCGGGCCCGTGCGGGGGAAGACTTCGCAGAGCTGGCCAAGGCCCATTCCCAGGACGGGAGCGCCGCGCAGGGCGGCGACCTCGATTTCTTCGCCCGCGGCCGCATGGTCCCCGCATTCGACAAGGCGGCGTTCGCGCTCGAGACAGGCGAGATCAGCGACGTGGTCACGACCGAGTTCGGCTACCACATCATCAAGGCGACGGATCGCCGCGCTGCCCAGACGGTACCACTCGAAACGGTGAGCCCGCAGGTCAAGCAGTATCTGACGAATCAGAAGAAGCAGGAGCGCGCCGACGCGTTCGTCGCGGGCCTGAAGCAGAAGTCTCGTATCGAGGTGCTGATCTGAACGAAGAGGTGCTCGCGGCGGCGGCCGAGGCTCTCAGGCGCGGCGAAGCGGCCGCGCTCGTGACCGTCGTGCGTGCGAGCGGCTCCACACCGCAGCGGGCCGGTGCGAAGATGCTCGTGTTTGCCGACGGGCGCACCATCGGTACGATCGGCGGCGGCTGCTACGAGAACGACGCGTTCTGGAAGGCGCGGGAAGCCCTGGAATCCGGACGGACCGCGCTGCTCCACTACGAGCTGAACGACGACTTCGCGCAGGAGAACGGCCTGATCTGCGGCGGACAGATGGACGTCCACATCGATCCCCTCACGCCGACGCCGCACCTCTACATCATCGGCGCCGGCCACGTCGGTTGGCACCTGGCCCGCGCGGCGACCGACGCCGATTTCCACGTCCACGTGGTCGACGACCGTGAGAAGTTCGCGAACGCCGAGCGCTTCCCGAACGCAACCGAGATCATCGTCGAGCCGGTGGCTGAGTGGGTCCACGGGGCGGATCTGCCGACAAGCGCCTTCGCCGTGGTCGTGACCCGGGGTCACAAGGACGACCTCACCGCGCTGCGGGCCCTTGCGGCACGAGACCTGCGCTACCTGGGACTCATCGGCAGCCGCGCCAAGGTGTCGCGCATCAACGACGCCCTCCTCGCCGAAGGCATGCCGACCGAGTGCCTTCGACGCGTGCACGCCCCCATCGGTCTGAATATCGGCGCCGTCACCCCGGCCGAGATTGCCGTCAGCATCCTCGCCCAGTTGATCGCCGTGCGCCGCGGCGTCGACACGTCAGGCGCCTCGATGGCCGCACCACGCCTCAGGGCAGAAGCCAAAGCCGGAAGCTGAGCAGCCGCGAGGACAGGCATCCGTTTGTCGCGCACCCTGATCCGCAACGCCACCATTCTGACGATGAACGATCGGCACGAGGTGATCGAGGGGGCGGTCGCCATCACCAACGGTCGCATCACGTCTGTCGGCGACGAGCCCGCCGGACGATGGGACGCCGTCATCAACGCGGGTGGAGCCTACCTTCTTCCCGGATTCGTGCAGACGCACGTGCACCTGTGTCAGACGCTCTTCCGTGGCCTCGCCGACGACATGCCGCTCCTCGAATGGCTTCGCCGGCGGATCTGGCCGATGGAAGCCGCGCACTCCCCTGCCACGCTCCGGGCCGCCACCCGCATGGCCGCCGCGGAGCTGCTGCTGTCGGGCACGACGACCGTGCTGACAATGGAGACCGTTCACGACACCGATGTCGTGTTCGAAACGCTGGCCGAAACGGGGCTTCGCGCGACAGTCGGCAAGTGCATGATGGACGCCGACACCGAGGCGCCGCAGCGGCTGCGCGAGCAGACACGGCACTCCATCGACGAGAGCCTCGCCATTCGACGCCGGTGGGACGGGTCGGCGAACGGCCGCCTGCGGGCCGCCTTCGCGCCGCGCTTTGCCATTTCGTGCACGCGCGAGCTGCTCGAAGCAGTCGGCGCGCTCTCGGCGGAGCAACGCATCCTGGTCCACACGCACGCGTCGGAATCACGCGACGAGGTGGAGGTCGTCCGCCGACTGTCCGGCGGTCTCTCGAATCTCGAATACCTGGCCGCAACGAACCTCACCACGCCGCTTCTCTGCGCGGCGCATTGTGTCTGGGTCAGCCCGCGCGAGCAGGAGATCATCTTCGAACGCAACGTCAAGGTGCTGCACTGTCCGGGCTCGAACCTCAAGCTCGGCTCCGGCATCGCCCCGGTGGCCGGCATGCGGGCGCGAGGCATCTCCGTCTCCCTCGGCGCCGACGGCGCGGCATGCAACAACCGCCTCGACATGTTCGACGAGATGCGGCTGGCCGCAACGCTCCAGGCCGTCTCGCAGCAGCCGGGCGCGCTCGGCGCGCGTGACGTCCTGGTCATGGCCACCAGGGAAGGCGCGCGCGCGCTCGGACTCGACGATGAAATCGGATCGATCGAGCCCGGCAAGCGCGCCGATCTGATCCTCGTGGAGCGGGAACGCATCCATCTGGCCCCTGACGCCGATATCTGGACGACGCTCGTCTACGCCGCGCGCGGATCGGACGTGCGGCTCACGATGGTCGATGGCGAGGTGCTCGTCCGCGACTTCGAGCTCGAGCGCGTGGACGAGACGAAGCTCTACCGCGAGGCGCGAGGGGCAGCGCGCGAGCTGCTCCAGAGGGCGAAAATCGCCTAGCCGGAGGACCACGCGGTGCCCGGACGCTCCGGTTCCGGCTTCGGGGCCTTCCGGGTATAATTGTTAGCAGTCCACCTTTACGAGTGCTAAGTGACCATAGGACGCCATCCTGAGCTTCCGGAACGAGATAGGCGGATTCTGGGTGTGGTCGTGCAGGCCTACATCGAGCAGGGGGAACCCGTGTCGTCGCTGTGGCTGGCAGGCCGGGGCTTCGGAGTGTCCTCGGCGACCCTGCGCAACATCATGGCCCGCTTGGAAGAACAGGGTTATGTGAAGCAGCCGCATACCTCAGCCGGCCGGGTGCCGACCGATCTTGGCTACCGCAGCTACGTCGATCGGTTGCTGCTCGACCGTCGTGCCAGCCGGCCTGCACGACAGATCGAGGCGCGTCTCCGCCAGGCCGCAACGGTGGAGGACCTGCTCTCGCACGTCACGCAAGAGGTGTCCAGGGCGTCGCACCAGATGGGCTTCGCGATCGCGCCGGGCGCCCGGTCGGCCGCGCTGGAACACCTGGATTTCGTTCCGCTCGACAGCGGGAGGATCCTCGTCGTGGTCGTTGCGAGAGGAGGCTACATCTCGCACAAGGTGATCAGTCCGTCCGAAAACTACGAGCTCGTCGAGCTGCAGGAAGCGGCCAACTATCTCAATGCCGAGTTCAAGGGGCAGACGCTGCTCGAGGTTCGCCAGGCGATCATCGATCGCCTCCGCGAGGAACGCACGCTGTACGACGCGCTGATGGCGCGTGCGCTCAGCCTGGCAAATGCGACGCTGGAGGGTATCGACGAGGGGCCCGCGGTGTTCATCCAGGGAACATCGATGCTGCTCGAGGAGTCCGCCGGGAGCGATCCGGACGTCACCCTGGAGGCGCTGCGGACGCTCCTGGGGATGATCGAGGAAAAGGCCCGCCTCGTCCAGTTGCTCGACGAGTACGTCAGCGCCGACGGGCTGACAATCGTGATCGGCTCCGAGCATCACTCGCCGGACCTGCAGCGCTTCAGCGTGGTGGCCGCCACCTACTCGGACGGGCGTAACTCCGGCGCGGTCGGCGTCATCGGTCCGACGCGCATGCATTACTCGCGGGCGATCAAGGCGGTCGCCAGCCTGTCGAATGCCATCAGCAGAATGGCAACCAGCAGGGCGTAATCGGGCGTCGCTCTTCCAGGGGCGCCGCCGGCCGTAGTGAACGCCGCTCAACGTTCGGCCCTCCCGACGCATGAATCTGAAGTCAGCTTTGCCGGAAGAATCAATCATGAAGGACAATCACGACCAAGTCGACGACGAGGCGCAGGAGGCGCGGGCCACGGCCACCGAGGCCATGGACCCGGAAGCGGCCCAGCGCCAGCGCGACGAGTACTACGACCTGCTGCTTCGAAAAACAGCCGAGTTCGACAACTATCGCAAGCGCATCGAACGAGAGCGACAGAGCACGGCCCAGGCGGCCGCCGCGGATCTGATCGTGGAGCTGCTGCCGCTCATCGACGACCTCGAGCGCGCGCTCAGGGCCGAGACAGGCGCCGCGGGTGCCGAACCGTATCGCCACGGGGTCGAGCTCATTCATCGGCAGCTGCTCGAAACCCTCAAGAAGCGCGGCGTGCAGCCGGTCGAAGCACTCGGAGCCGATTTCGATCCGCACTATCATCAGGCGGTCTCCTACGAGCCCGCGCCAGGCCATCGCGAAGGCGAGGTCATCGAAGAGTTCCGTCGCGGCTACACGCTGGGAGACCGGCTGCTTCGGCCAGCCATGGTGAGAGTCGCAAAGGGTGAGCAGTGAGGAGCGGCGTGAGCAAGCGTGACTACTACGAAATCCTCGGCCTCGATCGCGGGGCGACGGACCAGCAGATCAAGAGTGCCTACAGGAAGCTCGCGCTGAAATACCACCCGGACCGCAATCCCGGCAATCACGAGGCGGAAGAGCGCTTCAAGGAAGCGGCCGAAGCCTACGCCGTGCTGGCCGACCGCGAAAAACGGAGCCTGTACGATCGCTTCGGCCACGCCGGTGTCAGCGGGACCGGCGCGGGCGCCGGCGGGTTCGACCCCACCATCTTCGCCGACTTCTCGGACATCTTCGCCGGGCTCGGCGACGTCTTCGGGTTCGGCGACATCTTTGGGGCGGGACGGCGGCGGCGCGGCGGTCCGCAGCGCGGGGCGGACCTGCGCTACGACCTGGAGATCACGTTCCAGGAGGCAGCCACCGGCGCCGAAACGACGATTCAGATTCCGCGCGAGGAAAGCTGCGAGACCTGTACCGGAACCGGCGCCGCGCCCGGAACGTCGCCGGAGACGTGTGCGCACTGCCGCGGAACCGGACAGCTGCGCTATCAACAGGGCTTTCTCACGGTCGCACGGCCGTGTTCGACCTGTCGCGGCACGGGAAAAACGATCGCCAAGCCCTGCCAGACCTGCCGGGGCGCCGGACGGACCGCAAAGGAGCGCAAGCTGACGGTCAAGATCCCCGCCGGCATCGCCACCGGCCAGCGCCTCCGTCTCTACGGCGAGGGCGAGCACGGCGCCGCCGGCGGACCCTCGGGCGACCTCTACGTCGTCGTTCACGTGCAGGATCATCAGTTCTTTCACCGGGACGGTGACGATCTGTACTGCGAGATCCCCATCAGCTTCCCCACCATCGCGCTTGGCGGCACGATTCAGGTGCCGACGCTCAACGGCCACGAGGAGCTGCACATCCCTGCGGGCACGCAGCCAGGCGGACGCTTCCGGCTGCGCGGCAAGGGTATGCCGAACGTCTCCGGCCGCGGCCACGGCGACCTCCACGTGATCGCGAAGGTGGCAGTCCCCAGGAAACTCAGCAAGGAACAGAAGCAACTCCTCGAGGAGCTGGGCAAGACGCTCAAGGACGAAACGATCGGCGCCGAGGGTTCCGAGGACAGCGACAAGCCGTTCTTCGAACGCGTCAAAGACATTTTTGGGTGAATGCTGAATGCTGAATGATGAATGAGAAGGCTGACGGTGACGGATGTTCCCGCACTCGATCTGTTTTACCCGTGCGACGACAGTACTCCTCAGCTGCTGGAACTTCTCCACGCCTGTCTGGACGACTTCCAACCGGTGGCGATTCACGAACACGAGGGCGGGAACGGCTGGCGGGTCTTTTTCAAGACACCCGACACCCGCGACGGAGCGGCGCGCGCCCTGACGGCGGACTTTGCCGGGCGCCTGACGTCGGTTTCACCGGCGGACGTGCCCGACGACGGTTGGGCCGCAAGAAGTCAGGCGAAGCTTGGCGCGGTCAGGATTGAACAGATCGTGGTCGCTCCGCCCTGGGAGACGTCCGCAGCGAAGCGCGGCGAGATCCTCGTGGTAATCGAGCCGTCGATGGGGTTCGGGACCGGACATCATGCAACCACGCGGCTCTGTCTTCAACTACTCCAGAACGTCACCGTGAAGGGCCGCAGGGTGATCGATGTCGGCACCGGTTCCGGCGTGCTGGCGATCGCGGCCTCGAGGCTCGGCGCCGCGACCACCGTGGCCGTCGATTGCGACCCGGATGCGCTGGAGAACGCACGCGACAACATCGCGCGAAACGGCGTGTCCGGTGCGATCGAGGTGCTCGAAGCCGATCTGGGCGTCCTCGACATCGAGTCTGCCGACATCGTCGTGGCCAATCTGACCAGCGCCGTGCTTCAGCGATATGCGACGAGCCTCGATGGTCTGCTTCGGCCTGACGGGACCCTGATCGTCAGCGGATTCGGCCCTGACGAACTCTTTGCGGTCCAACAGGCTTTCGGGAGATCGGCGTCCACGAGCCTGACAGACGAGGCGTGGTGCGCGGCGGCCTTCAGCTCACGGCTCCCATAGAAACCTGAACAAGCAACCGGCGGCGAGTGCCACCGCGTCGGCCCGGAGCGTCAGCGCCCCGAGCGTAACCGGCAGGCACCCAGCGGCGACCGCTGCGTCGATCTCCTCGTCAGTCCACCCGCCTTCGGGCCCGACGATCAGCGCGGCTGAGGCGGGCGCGCGCTGCGCCATCAGCGCGCGAAACGAAACGGCTGATGTGCGGGCCGACGGCTCCACGAGAAGTAGCTTCATCGCCTGCTCTGCTGCGGCGAGCCAGCCGCCGAACTCGCTCGGCTCGCGGACGCGCGGCAGGACAGCGCGACGGCACTGCCGGGTCGATGCCAACGCTATCCTGCGCCAGCGGTCGATCGTCTCCGTCCTGGAAATCAGCGAGGCTTTCACGGCGACATGTGCGGTGACGATCGGATCTATCGACGAGGCGCCGATCATGGCCGCGTCGCGGACGACCTCGTCCATCGCCTGGCCCTTGAGCACGCCCTGAACGATCGAGAACGGGACGCGCGGCTCGGCCGGGGGTTCGATCGGCTCGAGCAAGGTCACCGTCGCATTCGCTCGAGCCGCACTCGACACCTCGGCGAGAAACTCGCGGCCCGCGCCATCGAAGACGGAGACGCGATCGCCCTGCCGGAGACGCAGTACCCGCGCCAGGTGATGCGCCTCATCGGAACCGAGCGCGGCCGTGTCACCCGGTCGGCCGAGGTGAGGCACGTGAAAACGCCGATCCGCATGAAGGGTTTTCTGCCGCATTCGCGCTATACTGCGTTCAGGCTCGAATCATTGTCGCATCATCTTCCTGACGTGGCTGCGTTCAGCCGCTCCGCCTTCGCTCGTCGAGCTACGGCGAGACCTCGCCGACGCCTTGGCGGAGGCGGGGCCGATCCGCGGTAGGTCCGCGTATCGCTTCCTGCTGACACTGCCTTGCTCTTCAGAGGCCAGACCCTCGGCAAGTACAAAATCATTGCGCCGCTCGGCAGCGGCGGCTTCGGAACCGTCTATCTTGCCCAGGACACCTGGATCGACAAGAAGGTGGCCATCAAGGTGCCGCACCGGCAGGGGCTGGACTTCGGCGAGCTCCTTCGCGAACCACGGCTTCTCGCCAGCGTCAGCCACCCGAACATCGTCGCCATCACGACGGCTGAGAAGCAGGACAACATCTTTTTCATCGTGATGGAATATGTGGCCGGCGAGACGCTGGAGAACATCATCGCCCTGAGCGGCGCCCTCGAGCTGAACCGCGCACTCGACTTCGCCTGCCAGATTTGCAATGCGGTGGACCACGCGCACCGCCAGGGCGTCATCCACCGCGATTTGAGGCCGGCCAACGTGCTGGTCACCGAGAACGACATGTTGAAGGTAGCCGACTTCGGGACGTCGCGGTTCCTGGAGATCGCCGCGCTCGGCACGACGGTCATCGGCAGCCCGCCATACATGGCGCCGGAGCAGTTTCACGGCAAGGCCGTGTTCGCCTCGGACATCTATTCGCTGGGCGTCACGATGTATCAGATGCTCACCGGGATCCTGCCGTACGATACGCCGAGCCCTTCCGACCTGGACAGGCTCCTGTCGGGCGAGCTGGTGTCTCCGCCGCGGCTGCGGAACCCTGCGATTCCGAAAGAGGTCAACGACATCGTGCTGCGCGCCATGGCGCCGGAGCTGCCGGCGCGATATCAGCGGGCCAGCGACCTGCTCGAGGCCATCCTCGCCGTCCGGACGCCACGCGCGCGGCGCATGCCGCCGTCGCCGACGCCGCCCGAGCCTGCGGCACGCCCCGCCCGCGAAGGAGCGCAAGGCATTCAGACCCGCGTGCGCGCGCGCGACACGCCCACCCCGAAGTTCTGCTGGCAGTGCCGCAAACCTCTCCATGCGCGCAGCGATCGCTGCCCTTTCTGTGGGGAGGCGCAATGAAGCAGGCGTATCCGCCGGGGCATTGGACCGTCGGCGGGCCCGACACCATGTGCTAGAATCCGATACGGCAGGGCCGTCCAGGCCCTGCCTCCTGGTCTCTGGATCTCCGCCAGAGTTTTCCGGGTCGCGTGCTCGGCGGCATGCCTCTCGCCCGTCGGAATCTTCTCCTCGAGGAGTAGCTGATGGCCTTTACCGGCTCCGGGAAAGTCTGGATGAACGGTTCGCTCGTGGACTGGGCGGACGCCAAGATACACATAGCTTCGCACGTCATTCACTATGGCAGCGGAGTGTTCGAAGGGGCCCGCTGCTATGCCACACCGCGCGGCTCGGCCTGCTTCAGGCTCGATGCCCACATGCGCCGCCTCTACGATTCGGCCCGGATCTACCGGATGCCGCCCCAGATCGAGTTGCCGGCGCTCACGGAGGCCGTCCTCGAGACCATCCGGGCCAACAAGTTCAAGGCCTGCTACATGCGCCCGATCATCTACCGCGGATACGAGGCGCTCGGCGTCAATCCATTCCCGTGCCCCGTGGACACCGCCATCCTGACCTGGGAGTGGGGCGCCTACCTTGGGCAGGACGCGCTCGAGCGCGGCGTCGACGTTCGCGTCAGCTCCTGGGCACGCTCGGCGCCCAACACCTTCCCGACGCTGGCGAAGTCGACCGCCAACTACGCGAACTCGTCGCTCATCAAGATGGAGGCCATCACGGAAGGCTACAGCGAGGGGATCGCGCTCGACACGTTCGGCTACCTCAGCGAAGGCAGCGGGCAGAACCTGTTCCTGGTGCGCGACGACACGATCTACACACCGCCATTGACCGCCTCGATCCTGCCGGGCATCACTCGCAACTCCGTCATCACCATCGCCAGGGACCTCGGTTTCCGGGTTCGTGAGGAGATGCTGCCGCGCGAACTGCTCTACATCGCCAGCGAGGCGTTCTTCGCCGGCACCGCGGTCGAGATCACGCCGATCCGGTCGGCCGACAAGATCACGATTGGAGATGGAACGCGAGGCCCGATCACCACCGCGATCCAGCGCGCTTTCTTCGACATCATCAACGGGGACGCGCCCGACCGTCACGGCTGGCTCACCTACGTCTACCCTGGCGAGCCGTTGCAGGCCGTGGGCGCGGGCACGAGCACCTCCAAGGCGGCCAACTAGTCCGTGGACCTGATCGAGCTCTTGAAAGTTGCCGTCGCGAGCGGCGCATCGGACCTCCACCTGAAGGTCGGCAGCTATCCGATGATGCGGGTCAACGGCGTCCTGATGGTCGCTTCCGAAGCCAAGCGCCTCGAGCGCGCCGACACCGAGGCGATGGCGGGTGTGCTGTTCTCCCCGGAGCACCTGGAGAAGTTCAGGAAGGCCCAGGAAGTCGACCTCGCGTACAGCGTGTCCGGGCTCGGGCGCTTCCGCTGCAACGTCTTCCAGCAGCGCGGAACCATCGGCATCGTCCTCCGCGTCATCCCGACCAGGGTCAAGAACATCGACGAGCTGGGGCTGCCGCCCGTCCTCAAGCGCATCGCGCAGGAGGAGCGCGGGCTCGTCCTCGTGACCGGCACGACCGGCTGCGGCAAGAGCACGACGCTGGCCGCGCTCATCGACCACATCAACTCGACGCGCTCGTGCCACATCATGACCGTCGAGGATCCCATCGAGTACCTGCACCGCGACTACCAGTCGATCGTCAATCAGCGCGAGGTAGCGGTGGATACCACGTCGTTTTCGCACGCCCTGCGGAGCGCGCTGCGACAGGATCCTGACGTCATCCTGGTCGGCGAGATGCGCGACTTCGAAACCGTGGAAACCGCGCTGCTCGCCGCCGAAACGGGCCATCTGGTCTTCTCGACCCTGCACACGCTGGATGCGACCGAGACCGTGAACCGCATCATCGCGGTGTTCCCGCCGCACCAGCAGCGGCAGATTCGGATCCAGCTGGCGAGCGTGCTCAAGGCGGCCGTCTCGCAGCGCCTGCTGCCGAGAGCCGACGGCCTGGGGCGCGTCCCGGCCGTCGAGGTGATGATCTCCACCCCGTTCATCCGCGATTGCATCGTGGACAAGGACAAGACCCCCCAGATCCCCAGCGCGATTGCAGCCGGCACCTCCCAGTACGGGATGCAGACCTTCGACCAGTCGATCTTCACCTTGTACCAGCAGGGGTTCGTTACGCTCGAGGAAGCGCTCCGGTGGGCGTCGAACGTCGACGAGTTCAAGCTCAAGGTGCAGGGGATTGCCACGACCTCGGATCTCGCGCGTGAGGAAATGGCCCGGGACGGCGGCGTCGGGCCGTCCGATATCATCAGGTTCGGTGGGTAGCGCCTACTCCGACGCATTGGGGCTCCTCGCCGGACGCGAGCTCTCTGCCGCCGAGGTCCGCAGCCGCCTCCTCGATCGCGATCACCCTCCCGACGAAGTCGATGCCGCAATCGAGCGTCTCAGCGAGTCCGGAGCGCTCGACGACGGCCGTGTCGCCCGCGCCCACGCCCGAACGGCGGCGAACATCAAAGGACGCGGACGCCTGCGCATCGCACGCGAGCTGCGGGAGAAGGGCATCGCCCAGGACGTCATCTCGGCAGCCATGGCCGACGTCTTCGGCGAGCTGGACGAGCGGGCGCTGGTCTCCCGTGCGATCGAGAAAAAGCTCAGAGGGCGCCCCCGCCCGACGGATGCTGCCGGCTACGCCCGTCTGTACCAGCACCTGATGCGCCAGGGCTTCGCGCCCGCGGTGGTCTCGAGCGAGCTGCGCCGGCTCCAAGGGCGGCGCACCGGCGACGAGTAATCACCGCTTCGAGTCCGGTACAATATCTCCATGCACTCCCGGGAGATCCGCCGCGGCTTTCTCGACTACTTCCGCGGGAACGGTCACACGATCGTCGCCAGCTCACCCCTCGTCCCGGCCGACGACCCCACGCTCCTCTTCACCAACGCCGGGATGAACCAGTTCAAGGACGTGTTCCTCGGCCGCGAGAAGCGCGCCTACACCCGCGCCGCATCGTCGCAGAAGTGCATGCGCGTCAGCGGCAAGCACAACGACCTCGACAACGTCGGGCCCTCGCTCCGCCACCACACGTTCTTCGAGATGCTCGGCAATTTCTCCTTCGGCGACTACTTCAAGAAGGAGGCGATCCCGTTCGCGTGGGAGCTGCTGACCGGCGTCTGGAGGCTCGAGGCGGACCGCCTGTTTCCGACGACCTTCAAGGGCGAGAACGGCATTCCCCGCGATGACGAGGCATTCGGCATCTGGACGACGCTCGTGTCCTCCGATCGAATCAGCGAGCTCGGCCTGGCCGAGAACTTCTGGTCCATGGGCGAGACAGGGCCCTGCGGCCGCTGTTCCGAGATCCACTATTTCCGCGGAAACCAGGTGCCGTGCGATGAGGAGCGGCAGGGCCGTCCCTGCCGTGGCGCCGACTGCAGCTGCGACCGGTTCGTCGAGGTCTGGAACAACGTGTTCATGGAGTTCGATCGGCAGCCGGGCGGGGCGCTGAATCCGCTGCCGGCGCCGTCGATCGACACCGGGATGGGCCTGGAGAGAATCACGGCTGTCATTCAAGGGAAGCTGTCCAACTACGATACCGATCTCTTCACGCCCATTCTCGCCGCGATCGGCAAGCACGCCGGCCGATCGTACGGGGCCTCGCTCGACGATCCAGCCGACGTGTCGATGCGCGTGATTGCAGATCACCTTCGCGCCATGACGTTCCTGATTGCCGACGGCGTCGTGCCGTCGAACGAGTGGCGTGGCTACGTGCTCAGGAAAATCATGCGCCGTGCGATGCGCCACGGCAAGAAGCTGGGGTTTACCGAACCAGCGCTGCACACACTCGTCGATACCGTCGTTGGCGAGATGGGCGGCGCATACCCGGAGCTCGGCGCCGGCCGTGACGCGATCGTCAGGGTCGTCCGCAGCGAGGAAGAACGCTTCGATGCCGTGCTCACCGCCGGGCTTCCGCGGCTCGAAGAGGTGCTGGATCGGGCGGCCTCCGGCGGCCAGGTCGTGCCCGGCGACGAAGCGTTCAGACTGTACGACTCGCTCGGCGTGCCCCTCGACTTCATGGAGGACCTGGCCGGTCAGCGGCAGCTCGCGATCGACCGGGAAGGCTTCGAGCGGGCGATGGCGGGCCAGCGGACACGCGCGCGCGCGGCAAGCGCCTTCAAGGGAGCTGACACGGCGCTGACCTTGACGGTTCCCGCCGATCTCGATCGCACGCTGGCGAATGCCGGTGACGACTTTACCGGGTACGAGACGACATGTGTCAAGGGAACCACCATCCTCGCGCTCTTCGACGAGGACGGCGTATCGATCGATGAGGTGCGCGCCGGCGAACGGGGTTACGTTGCGCTCGCGCGAACACCGTTTTATCTCGAGGCCGGCGGTCAGGTCTCCGATACCGGTCGCATGTTCGGCGCGGATGGCTCGGTCGCCGTGGTGGAGCGACTGGTGCGTACCGCGCCGAACCGGCCCCGCCTGCACCTCGTGAGCGTCGAGAGGGGTTCCTTCCGCCGCGATCAGATCGCGACGGCGGAGGTCGCCGACGCGGTGCGCGACGCCACTCGAAGGAACCACACCGCCACGCACCTCCTGCACGCGGCGCTTCGGGAGGTGCTCGGGGCCCACGTGAAACAGGCCGGCTCGCTCGTCGCCCCCGATCGGCTGCGCTTCGACTTCGTCCACGTCTCCGCCCTGTCCGTGGAGGAGATCGAACGCATCGAGCGCCTCGTGAACGAGCACGTGTACCGAAACATCGCGGTGCAGACGGAGATCCGTTCGATGGATGACGCGATCGCCGCAGGCGCGATGGCGCTCTTCGGCGAGAAGTACGGCGACCGCGTCAGGGTTGTCTCCGTCCCGGGGTTCAGCATGGAGCTGTGCGGCGGCACACACGTGCGGGCCACCGGTGATATCGGGTTCTTCGTCATCACCGAAGAAGGCGGCGTGGCTGCGGGTGTTCGCCGCATCGAGGCGCTGACGGGCGCGAAGGCGGTCGAGTGGGCGCAGCGAGAGCGCCGGACGGCGACCGGTCTCCTGAAGGCGTTGAACACGACCGCGCCACAAGCCGTCGACGCCGTCCAGCGTCTGCAAGCCGACCACAAGAAACTGCTTCGAGAGGTCGAGCAGCTCCGCGTCAAGGCGGCCCTGTCGGGCCAGGCTCGAGCGGACGACCCGGCAGGCGCGGAATCATCCCGCGGTTCCGGCGTTCAGCAGGTCAGCGGAGTCAACCTGATTGCCCGGCGTGTCCAGGGCCTCGACAAGGCGGCGCTCCGCGGCGTCTCGGATTCCCTGCGCGACACTCTGCGCAGTGGCGTGGTCGTCCTCGCGTCCGAACAGGACGGCAAGGTCGCCATCCTCGTCTCGGTGACGAAGGACCTCACCGGCCGGGTCCAGGCCGGACAGATGGTGAAGGCGCTCGCGCCGATCGTCGGCGGCGGCGGCGGCGGCCGGCCGGATTTTGCCGAAGCGGGAGGGCGCGACGCTACGCGGATCGACGAGCTGCTCGCGCGCGCGCCCGACGTGTTGCAGTCCCTGCTCGCCTCACCCTCTTCAGAATTGCGGTGATGTGTTCCATTTCGGAACAAACACGCCACGCTCTTGCTCGTAAGTTGTTGATTCCCCATGGGCATCGGCCTTGCCTCTCGAGGCTTCGAGCCCATGCATTCGCGACTGCTCTCTACAGTCGTCGTCACCGCCCTGCTCCTGACCGCCGTTCCTGCGGTCGGGGAGGCGGAGATCTACTATTGGCGGGACGCATCCGGCCAGCTCGTCCTGTCCGACAAGCCGAAAGACCCCGCGGCCCGGACTTTCGCCGTCAGCCAGAGCCAGACGTTCCGGACCACGCGCCCGCTCGTCAGCGGCCGCGCCGCGGCCTACGAAAGCCTGATCGAACAACACGCCAACGAGCAGGGCGTCGACGCGAACCTCGTGCGCGCCGTGATCCAGGCCGAGTCGGCGTACAACCCGCGCGCCGTCTCGGGCAAGGGCGCGATGGGGTTGATGCAGCTCATGCCGGCCACCGCGCGCGCCTATAACGTGTTCGACGCCTTCGATCCCGCGGAGAATATCCGCGCAGGTGTGGCGTACCTCAAGAGCCTGCTGCTGAAGTATCGGGCAAACCTGGAGCTGGCGCTGGCCGCCTACAACGCTGGCCCTGGCGCCGTCGCGAAGTACGGGGAAGTGCCGCCTTATCGGGAAACGCGGCAATACGTGGCGAAGATCCGGAAGGCCGTGGACGGGAAGCCTGCGCCGCAGGTGCGGCTCTATCGCACGATTGAGTACGTGAACGGGCGCGCCGTGCCGCGCTACTCCACCACGCCGATCGAGGGCGCGGAATTGATCACGCCCGGCCGCCACTGAAACGTCTTGGAACTAACCGGCGATCACCCTCGGGATCACGAAGGTGACCATACACCCCTTCATCGGCAGCGACTGCACGTCGATTCGACCGCCGTGCAGGCGCGCGATGCGTGAGGCGCCCGCCAGCAGCAGCGCGCCGGTTCCGCCGGCCGGATGGTCCCGCCACTCGCCGTCGAAGAACCTGGTGAACCCTTCCGGGTCGAGATCGACGGTCTCCTGCGAGAATTGCACGATTAGCGCGGGCCTCACGGTGGTCCCCTTCACCTGAATGCGTATCGCCGCACGCTCGACCGGGAGCAGCGCGAACAGGCTCTGGACCACACCTGTGAGCGCGGTCGTGACCAGCGAGACGTCGAGCGGCATGCGGTAATCCGGTTCCGGCCTCTGCAGATCCAGGCGCACACCGCGCAGCCGCGCTTCGGCGGCGAGCGATGCGAGCACGCTGCTCACCAGCTCGCCGCAGTTCACCTCGGCGCCGCGGTCGATGGCTTGCCCGTTCGCGAGCGCTTCAGCCGACGCCGCGACGGTTCGGGCCCGCAACAGTTCGATCCCGGCCAGGTCGGACAGAACCGACCACCGGAAGCGGTCGTTGCCTGCCGCGGTGATGGCGGGCAGCAGCGCGGACACGAAATTCAGGCCGGCGGTCACTTCCGAGAACGCCGGAGGCAGGGCGAGCTCGCGAGGGGCCTCCGCCGGTCCTGGGGCGGAGGCCGGAGAGATCGCGCGCTGCGTAACGGCTTCGCGCATGTTGTTACGCATCTCCTCGTCCACGTCGTGGACGATGCAGGGCACGCTGGGCAGGCCGGCGTTCCGCGCAGCGCGCAGGCGGTTGAACCCGGTGATGACGTGATAAGCACTTCCCTGCCGCGCGACCAGCAGCGGCTCGAGCACGCCCATCCGTCGGATGGACTGCTCCAGGTCGCGGAGATCCACCGCCTCGCCGGGCGGCGATTCGATATCGTCTACGGCGATGTCGCGCACGGTCCTGAGCGGAGCATCGCCCAGCAACTGCTCGACGTAATGGCGCTGATGCCGCATGCGGAACGCCGGCGGCAGGCCCTCGCGCGCGCGGCGTAGCGGTGATTCGTCTTCGGATTCGATCTCGTGATCGATGATCTGGGCTGATTCGATGCTCGAGCTGCGGGCGGACGGGGGTTCCTGCGACGAGACCGGATCGAAGTGCACGCGACGCTCCTCAGGTTGAGCTGGTATTCTACCTTACCTGCCGAGCTTTTCGTCTGCAGGATCGTCGCCTTCTCGAGGTTCCCGATGTTCCAGAAATGAGGACCGCGGGTTGAGGTATCGCTCGCGATCGAGTGACGCTTTGAGACGCTCGGCCAAATCCGCGAATGCATTCGCCGAGGCGCGCAGGTGTAGATTCTCCTCCACGAGGGCATCGAGCTCAGCTTGACACTCCTCCAGCGAATCCGTTCGATCAGCCATCGTCGCCTCGCCACACTCCCTGCAAGGCTTACACCGATCAGAGCCGTTCCTTGAGCCGCCGAAGAGCGCGACGCTCGCGCTTGTCGGGCGCGCCTGACCCAGCGGGCCTCAGAAACGGCCGGGCCAGCCTCGCAAGACGCCGGGCTTCTACCTCTTCCAGCGTGGGCGGAGGCGTCAGGTCTTCGTACAAGCCGCGCGCCTCTGCCCGGGCCACATGGCGTTCCGACAAACCGCGGACCACGACTCGCTGCTTGCGTCCCAAGGGCCGGCTGATCTCCACTTCGTCGCCCACCCTGATCACGCGATGCGGCTTTGCCGACTGGCCGTTGACGTCGACCTTGCCGCCCTTGCACGCCTTCTGTGCCTCCGAGCGCGTCCTGAAGAGACAGGCCACGTCGAGCCAGACGTCGAGGCGGGTCGAATCCAGGGGTTCAGGGGTCATGAGGTTCAGGGTTCAGGGCTTCAGGAGGTTCGGCGCTGATGTGCTAGAATGATTGGTTCGTAGTGCATGTGTCGGCCCGCAGATGGGTCTGGCGCGGCCGTTCAATCCAGCTTACGAGGAACGAGAGCAACAGTGGCCAGTCATCAGTCCGCGCTGAAGGCGCACCGTCAGAACGTCAAGCGTCGGGAGCAGAACCGCCAGTTGCGCACGCGGCTTCGGAATGCGTTGCGTGACATCCGGAGCGCTATCGATACCAACGATCCTGCTCAGGTGAAGGATGCGTTGCGGCAGACCATCTCGCTGGTGGACAAGCTCGCAGGAAAGCGATTGATCCACCGGAACACCGCGGCGCGATACAAGTCGCGGCTCGCGAGCCGGACCGCCCGCCGATCGGCGGCGGCCTAGCGGCCACACAACTCCACCACGAGCCTCTCCAGCAACACCCGTGGATCGCCCCCGGAGCTCTTGAGGTCGAGATCCGTCCTGAACAAAGCGTCCACTGCTGCCGGCACGCGTCGCGGGTCGAACCGCGGCAGCTTCTCCCGCACGAAGTAACCAAGCTGCCCGAGGATCAGGTACGGCACGCCGCCGCCCTCGAGCGCCAGCGCGAGCTGTCGCAGAGCCTCTGCCCTGTTGCCGCGCTCGATCGCGTTCGTCACGGCCCAATCGTCGTACGACGATTCCGCGCTCACCACTTCCCGTACGTCGTCGAGCGCAATCGTTGGCAGGCCGGCCGCGTACAGGAGCAGCCGTCCGACGTCGCCGCGTAGCCGCGCGATGTCGGTGCCGGCCCGCTCGGCAAGCAGCCGTACGGCCTTTGGATCGATCTGCTGGCCCGCCCCGGACACCGCGTCCCGCACGAACTGCTCCGCCTGCCTGGCCACCTGCCTCAGATCGATTCGCACGTCCTTTCCCTGCTTCAATCCCCAGCACTCGACGAAGGTCGCCGTCTTCTGCAGGGCCTTGTAGAGCCGCCGGCCGCGATCGACATCCGAGGCCACCAACACGAGGGTCGTCTGCGGCTCCGGCGCCTTGACGTAGGCTTCGAGCGCGTCGGTCCCCGAGGGCGCGTCCGCGCCATCCTCCGTCGCTTCTTCCTCCAGCTTGCCACGGCGCTTCGGCTTCAACAGCTTCTCGGCCCGCAATACCACGACCACCCGTCGATCCGACATCATGGGCAGCAGCCGGGCCGACTCCACGATGGAGACGCCTGTCGTGGTCTTGTCGCTCGCGTACATGCGCTCGACGTTGAACGCCCGGAGGTCCTCCTCCACCAGCGACGAGAAATCCGCCGCAAGCCCCGACATCTCCGTCTCGTCGTCGCCGACGATCAGGTAGATCGGCGCCGGCTTGCGCTGCGCGATGTGCGTCCGGACGGTGGAAGGTGTGGCAGAAGGCACGTGCGGTCCGTCCTCAGAAGGCCTCGAGAATGGCGCTGACGAGCGCACGGGCGAACTCGGACGCCAGCCTCTCGAGCGCGTTGGCGTCCTGTCCGAGAAACGCTGTCGCGTCGAGCCCGGTCGTCGCTGTCGTGACGTCGAACTGCTCGGCGAACTGCCACGCGGCATTCGACCAGAGGACCTTGTCGGTCTTCAGATCGCGAAACTCGACCTTGACGACGAGCGTCAAGGCGTAGCGTGTGGCCTGCTGCTGCTGATCGAACGCGGCCACCGTGAGGTTGACCGCCTGGATCTCCCCGATCAGCACGGCGTCCACGCCCGTGCGGTCCGGCTGGATCTTATACCGGCCGCGTCCGATGAGCTCCGACCGGACTTTGTCGGTGATTCGCTGCTCCACGTCGAACACGGGCGTGTTGTTCACGAAGAGCGGGACGCCAATCGTGCGGATGTAGTCGGGCAGGAACGAGCCGCGCCCCGCCAGCGAGTAGCCACACCCGGAGAAGGTCACGCACGACAGCAGGCAGACGACGATGAAGGGGCGCCGAACCTGGACCATCACGCTGCCACGATGCTGATCAGCCTGGATTGACCGCCGGCGACCACTACTTTGCGGACTGTCCTGCCTTCGAGGTGTTTGCGCACCTGCGGGTCCGCAAGGGCCCGTTCGCGGAGCTGCTCGTCGGTGGCGTCGGCGGGCACTGTCAGCCGCGCACGCACCTTTCCGTTGATCTGCACCGGCACGACGACCTCGTCCGCCTTCGCGACCGCTTCCAGGTACTCAGGCCACCCCGCGGCGACTACCCCACCCGGGTGACCGAGGCGCTCCCACAGCTCCTCGGCTATGTGCGGCGCGAACGGCGAGAGCATCAGGACCAGTGCCTCGATCGATTCCTTGAGCACCGCCACCGTGCTCGACCGTTCGACGACCCCGACCGTGGCGGCATCGTCGGCGTCCCGTCCCACGCGGAGGCATCCCGTTCGGCTGCAGAAGAGATAGAGCTCGTTGACCAGCTCCATCAGCCCGGACACGGCCGTGTTGAGATGCACGCGGGGATCCAGGTCCAGCGTCACGCGCCGGATCGTCTCGTGCGTCTTGCGCCTGAGCGCGCGCTCAGCGTCGGTCAACTCGAGCTCACCCGGGGCGGGAATGCCGCTGCCACCGATCGTCTCGGCGAGCTGATCGACCAGCCTCCAGACGCGGGCGAGAAAGCGGTAGCTCCCCTCCAGCCCCGCGTCGGTCCACTCGATCTCCTTCTCGGGCGGCGCCACGAACATGACGTAGAGGCGCAGCGCATCGGCTCCGTATCTCTCGATCATGTCGTCGGGGTCCACGACGTTTCCCTTCGACTTGGACATGACCTGACCGGCGTTGAGCACCATGCCCTGCGTGAGCAGGCGTGTGAACGGCTCGTCGAGCGCCGTCATGCCGAGGTCACGGAACACCCGGCAGAAGAACCGCGAGTAGATCAGGTGGAGGATCGCATGCTCGACGCCGCCGCTGTAAAAATCGACGGGCCCCCAGTACGCGACCGTCTCGGGGTCGAACGGAAGATCCTCGTTCGTCGGATCGCAGAAGCGGAAAAAATACCAGGACGAGTCGACGAACGTGTCCATCGTGTCCGTCTCGCGCCGCGCCGCCGCGCCGCACGTCGGGCACCTGACGTTGACGAACTCCGGAATCTGCGCCAGCGGCGAGTCCCCCCGGCCGGAGAACTCCACGGTCTTCGGGAGCAGCACCGGAAGATCGTCGGTCGGTACCGGCTGCATCCCGCACGCGTCGCAATAGATGACGGGGATTGGCGTACCCCAGTAGCGCTGTCGCGAAATCCCCCAGTCCTTCAGGCGGTACTGAATCGTCTGCTGTCCAATCCCGCCTTCTTCGGCCTTCTGCGACATCCGCACGATCGCCTCGGACGCCTCGAGGCCGGTGAATTCACCGGATGCGACGAGCCGGCCCGGCCCATCGTAGGCCTCCCTCATCGTGTCCGCATTCGGTTCTCCGTCCGACTGCACGACGACCGTGATCGGCAGACCATACTTGCGGGCGAACTCGAAGTCGCGCTGGTCGTGCCCCGGCACGCCCATCACCGCGCCGGTGCCGTACTCGCCGAGTACGAAGTTCGCGACCCAGATCGGCACCGGCTGACCGGTGAACGGATTGACCGCCTTGCGGAGGGTGTCGAACCCCTCCTTCTCGATCTCGCCGGTCATCCGGGCGGTTCGGTCCTGCGTTCTGAAGCGCTGGACCTCGGCGGCCAACCCTTCGGCGCCCTGGTCCTGGCTCCAAGCCTGGACCAGCGGATGTTCGGGCGCGAGCAGCACGAAGTTGGCGCCGTAAATCGTGTCGATGCGGGTGGTGAAGACTTCGATGCTCTCGACGCCACCGTCGGCTGTCCGCGTGCCACCTTCCGACGGGCGCCCTGCGGCCGGCGCCAGCGCGAACTTCACGCGCGCCCCTTCCGACCGCCCGATCCAGTTGCGCTGCATCGTCAGGACCTTTTCGGGCCAGCGGGGCAGCCGTTCCGCAGCGTCGAGCAACTCGTCGGCGTACCTCGTGATGCGGAAGAACCATTGTTCGAGGTCGCGGACGGTGACCGGCGTGCCACACCGCCAGCAGCCGCCGTTGACCACCTGCTCGTGGGCGAGCACCGTCTTGCAGCTCGGGCACCAGTTCACGCTGGAGCGGCGTCTGTACGCGAGGTCGCGCTCGAGCATCTTCACGAACAGCCACTGGTTCCACTTGTAGTACTCGGGCTCGCATGTCGCGAACTCACGCTCCCAGGCATAGCTGATGCCGATGCGCTGCAGCTGTCCCTTCATGTGCGCGATGTTCTCGAGCGTCCACGTCTCGGGATGCGTGCCGTGCTGGATCGCCGCGTTCTCGGCCGGCAGGCCGAACGCGTCCCAGCCGAACGGGTGCAGCACGTTGAAGCCTCGCATCCGTTTCATGCGGGCGACCACGTCGCCGATCATGTAGTTGCGGACATGGCCGACATGGGCGTGGCCCGACGGATACGCGAACATCTCCAGGCAGTAGTACTTCGGCCTGGAGGGATCCATCGACACCTCGAAGGCGCGCTCCGCGCGCCACCGATCCTGCCACTTCTTCTCCATTGTCTGGGGTTTGTATTCGGCCACGATCGGAAAATTATATCGCACGCCAGTAGGGCTTCAGGGTCTCGCGCGCCATGGCCACGGCGCGTTCACCGCGCACCGCCTCTGAGGGGCCTTCGCCGCCGCGCGGGCGAAGCGATTCCGGGTCGGCGCCGTCGAGAACCTGCAGCGACGCTTCCAGGCACGCAGCCAGCGCGGTCAGCTCGTACCCGCCTTCCGTCACGAGTGCCAGCCGGCCGTGGCCCGCCGCGGCATCGCGAATCGACCGCACGACCGCAGCGTACCCGCGCGTCGTGAGGCGCATCGACGCCAGCGGGTCTCGCTCGTGAGCATCGTAGCCGGCTGATACGAGCACGAGCTCGGGCGCGAACTGGTCGAGGACCGGCCCGACGATCGCACGATGCACGAGGGCGTAGTCGGCGTCGGCACATCCCGCCTCCAGGGGCACGTTGACGGTGAACCCCGTTCCCTCGCCCATACCGACCTCGTCAGCAGCGCCGGTTCCCGGGTAAAACGGGTGCTGGTGCGTGGAGATGTAGAGGACCCGGGGATCGTCGTAGAAGATCGCCTGAGTGCCGTTGCCGTGGTGCACGTCGATGTCCACGATGGCAATCCGCGACAGGCCCCGGTGCAGCATCGCGGCGGCGGCCACGGCGACGTTGTTGTACAGGCAGAACCCCATCGCGCGGCCGCGCACCGCATGATGCCCTGGCGGTCGCACCAGCGCGAACGCAGGCTCCCGGTGCTCATTCGCGTGCTCGGCGGCCTGCACCGTGGCGCCCGCCGCGAGTAGCGCGATTTCAGCCGATTCCGGCGAGGTGAACGTATCCGGATCCAGCATGACGGCGCGGCCCGAGGTGGCCTCGATCCCCGACACGTAATCGGCGTCGTGCACCCGCACGAGATCCTCGCGGGCGGCTGCCCGCGGCGGCATCGAGCGTCCGCCCTTTTCGAGCCAGCGCGCGGCCACCGCGTCGAAGACATGGGCTCGCTCCGGACGTTCGGGGTGTCCTGGCGGGGTCACGTGCTCGTCGAACCGGGGAGACGTGACGAGGATCATCGCGCGCGGGTCGTCCCGGCCACGGCGGCGGCGGCCGCGCGGCCCAGCATCTGATGGGCACGCCGTTCGAGATCCCGCAGTGACGCCTCCAGTTGAAGCCTCCGCTCCTCCACCTGTTCGGGCGCGACGCCAGGAACGAAGATCGGAGCGCCAAACGCCATCGCCACGTGGCTGAAGGGTTTCGGGATCTGCGTCCTGTCCCAGCTCGACAGGCTCCAGTGGCGTTCGGCCTCGATATGAAACGGCAGAATCGGATTGCCTGTCGCGCCCGCCAGCCAGACCGCTCCGGGCTGCGCCACGCCAGCCGGCCCGCGCGGACCGTCCACCGTGAACGCCACCGGCCTGCCCTGGGCCAGGTCGCGGCGCAGCTGGACCAGCGCGCGCACGCCGCCGCGCGAGGTCGAGCCGCGCGCCGTCCCGAAACCGAAGCGCTCGATGACCTGCGCGATCCACTCGCCGTCGAAGTTGCGGCTGGTGATCACGATGATGCCGCGGTTCCGCAGGTGGTAGATGCCCGGAAGGATTCGACCGTGCCACAAGGCGAGGATGGGCTGCCTGCCGGACTGCACCACCTGCTCGTAGATCTCTTCCCCCGCCACCTGCCATCTCAGCGTGCGGCAGAGCGCGCCGATCATCGGCGTCACCGCCGCGCCAATCGCTGCCGCCTTGGCGCGCTGGCCTCGCGTCAGGTTTTCGACTTCAACCGTCACCCTTCATCCTAACTTCAGCTTTCGCCCTTACTCCGGCTCAGCATTCAGCATTCAGCATTCAGCATTCAGCATTCAGCATTCAGCATTCAGCTTGTCACATTCCCTCGTACTGCGGCCCGCCGCCGCCCTCAGGCGGAACCCAGTCGATGATCTGGTAGGGATCCATGATGTCGCAGGTCTTGCAGTGGACGCAGTTCGACGCATTGATCTGGAGCCGCTTGGTGCCGTCGCCGCCGTCGACCATCTCGTAGACGTTGGCCGGGCAGAATCGCGTGCAGGGGTTGCCGTACTCCTCGCGGCAGCGGGTGCGGCAGATATCGGTGTCGTACACGAGCAGGTGCGACGGCTGATCCTCGGCGTGGCGGGTGCCCGAGTAGTGGACGTTCGTGAGCCGATCGAAGGTCAGGCGGCGATCGATCTTCGCGGGGTTCACCGTGGAGTCGGGATCGGGACGCCCCTCGCGGTAGTACTCCGCGATCCTTGCGACCCTTTCGTAGCCGGCGTGCGCCGGCATCGGGTCGCGGATCCACCATCCGCCGCTCACGAGCGAGAGCCCCGAGTACAACAGGCCGGGTAGCAACCCGTAGCTGAAGCTCTGGTGAACGTTCCGGACCGGATACAGCTCCCGCCGTACGTCGCTTGCGCCGATGGCCACTTCGTATGCACGCAGGCGCGCCGCGGACGTGTCGCCGGCCCGAATCGCCTCGAATGCCGTCTCAGCCGCGAGCATGCCCGTCCGCATCGCAAGGTGCACGCCCTTCAAACGCATCGAGTTCAGAAAGCCGCCGGCATCCCCGGCAATCAGCAGGCCGTCGGCGTATACGCGCGGGATCGTGTGCCACCCGCCCTCGGGTAGCGCCTTGGCTCCGTAGCGGACCATCTGGCCACCCTCGAGCACGGCAGCGACAAGCGGATGGCGCTTGAAGTGCTGAAAACGGACGTGCGGATCGAACATCGGATCGCGGTAATCGAGTCCCGTCACGAAGCCGACCGACAACACCCCGTCCGGCATCGCATAGATGAACCCTCCGCCGAACTCCTCCATCCTCAGCGGGAAGCCCATGGTGTGCAGCACGGTGCCGGCGGCGAGCCGATCCTTCGGCACCTCCCAGAGCTCCTTGATACCGATGGCGTACAGTTGAGGCGAGCGGCCCGCGTCGAGGGCGAGCCGGCGCACGACTGCCTTCGTGAGGTTGCCGCGCACGCCGTCGGCGAGGATCGTGACCTTCGCGCGAATGTCGACGCCGGCCTCGAAGTTGCTCTTCTTCTCGCCGTGCTTCCCGATGCCGCGGTCTCCGGTCCGGATGCCCACGACGCCGTCGTTCTCGTAGAGGACCTCGGAGGCCGAAAACCCTGTAAAGACGTCGGTCCCTTCGGCCTCGACGAGCCCTCCGAGCCATTTCACGAACCGGTTCAGGGAGATGATGTAGTTGCCGTGGTTCTGGAGTGGAGGCGGGGTAATCGGGAACCGGAGCTTCGACGATCTGGTCAGGAAGTACACCTCGTCTTTGCGCACCTCGGAGGCGAGCGGAGCCCCTCTGGCCTGAAAGTCGGGGACGAGCAATCGGAGCGCCGACGGGTCGAGCACCGCGCCCGAGAGCATGTGCGCGCCCACCTCGCGCGCTTTCTCGAGCACGGCAATGGCCAGCGCCTCGCCCCCCTTCTGCTTCTGCAGCTGGCTCAGACGGAGCGCAGCGGACATGCCGGCCGGACCGCCGCCGACGATTAGAACGTCAACTTCGAGCGTTTCGCGTTCCAATGAAGCTCCTGCCGGCCGCCGGGGCCTCGGGCGAAGGGGGAAAGCCGGGTCTACTTCTGCAGCTCGGCGATCATCGCGGGCACGATCTCGAACAGATCCCCGGCGATGCCGTAATCGGCGATCTCGAAAATGGGCGCCTCGGCGTCCTTGTTGATCGCGACGATGGTCCGCGACCCTTTCATGCCGACGAGATGCTGGATGGCGCCGGAGATGCCGAGCGCGATATAGAGCTTCGGCGCCACGGTCTGACCCGAACTGCCAATCTGCCGATCCATCGGCAACCAGCCGGCGTCACAGATCGGCCGGGACGCTGCGATCTCCGCACCCAGCGCCTGAGCGAGCTGCTCGGCCAGCTTGAGGTTGTCCTGGCTCTTGATGCCGCGCCCGACAGCGACAATGCGCTCGGCCTGCGAAAGGTCGACGGCCTGTTTGGCCTCCTTGAACGGGGCCTCGGGCTTCTGGCGGATCGCGCCCGCATCGATGGCGATGTCGGCTCTCCGCACGGCGGCCGGGCTGGCGCCTCTGGCCGCCGCGTCCGCGCGATACGAGCCAATCTGGAACGTCACCAGGTGCGGCGTGGGTCCGTTGGCCGCGACGTCGGCGCCGAGCTTGCCCTGAAACACCGGCCGGGTATACACGAACCCATCGTCCTGCTTTCGTACGGCCGTCGCATCCGTGACGAGCGCGCGTCCCAACCGTGCGGCGAGCGCCGGCGCGAAATCGCGGGTCTGGTACGTATGCGGCAGGAAGACCAGCGCCGGGTTTTCCTGCTGGATCAGCGCTGCCAGCGCCTGCACGTAGCCATCAGCGGTGTATTGGCCGAGCGGCGCAGCGTCCACCACGATCACTTCCGCGGCGTCGGCGGCCGCCACGTCGGTCGCCACCGACTCCACACCCGATCCGAGGACCACGACTTTCACGGGTCCTCCGGCCTGCTGTGCGGCGGCGACGGTCTCCCAGGTCGCGCGATTGAGCTGGCCGTCGCGCTGTTCGGCAATGACGAGAATCATAGGTGGACCATTGGCAAGACTGAAGGACGGAAGCTGACGTGTTCAAATCGCACGTGCGTCGTCGCGCAGTTTCGTAATCAGTTCCTTCGCGGCGTCGCCGGCGGAACCGGAGATCATCTGCGTCTTCTTGCCCTTCTCGGGGAAGTACACGCGGAGGATGCGCTGGCTCGGCTCGCTGGCGGCCTGGGGTGCCACCTTGCGGATCTCCTTCTTCTTGGCCGTCATGATGCCCTTCAGCGTGGCGTAGCGGAGCTGGTTGATGCCGCTTTGAATCGTCAGCAGGGCCGGAAGCGGCAGGTTCATCCACTGGAACCACCCGCCCTCGAGCTCGCGCTTGACGCGCAGGCCTCCGTCGGCCACGTGCACTTCCATGATGATCGTGGCGTGGGGCATGCCGAGCTTCTCGGCCAGCACGACGCCGACCTGGCCGAATCCCTGGTCGTCGGACTGCAGTCCCGTCAGGACGAGATCGAACTTTTCTTCGCGAACGGCCGCGGCCAGGACCTCAGCGATCGTGAAGGCGTCGGCGGTTGCCAGCGCATCGGACTCCACATGAACGGCACGGTCGGCGCCGCGGGCCAGCGCTTCGCGGACGACCTGGCTGGCACGCGCCGGTCCGGCCGAACAGACGACCACCTCGCCCCCGTGCTGCTCCTTGAGGCGCAGCGCCTCCTCGAGCGCGTACGCATCGGGCTCGTTCAGCTCGAAGCTCGCGTCGTTGTCGCGGATCCATGTCCCGCTCTCGTTCACGCGCAGCTGCCACTCGCGTGTGACGACCTGTTTGATGCAAACGGCAATCTTCATGATAAAAGCTGCCAGCTCTCAGCTACCAGCGTCCAGCTGTCCGCTACCAGCTGGGAGCTGGAAGCTGTTCGCTATTCTTCATACCTCTTGAACAACAACGCCGCGTTCGTGCCGCCGAAACCGAACGAGTTCGACAGGACGTAGTCGACCCTCGCGGCGCGCTTCACGTTCGGCACGTAGTCGAGGTCGCATTCCGGATCGGGGGTTTCGTAGTTGATCGTCGGCGGGATGACCTGGTGCTTCACGACCAGCGCGGCGATCACGGCTTCCAGGCCACCGGCCGCGCCGAGCAAGTGGCCGGTCATCGACTTCGTGGACGAGATGGCGAGCTTGCGCGCGTGATCGCCGAACACCCGCTTGATAGCGAGCGTTTCCAGCTTGTCGTTGTACGGTGTGGACGTGCCATGGGCGTTGATGTAATCGACCTGATCCGGCCGGATGCCTGCCTGTTCGATCGCCTTCCGCATGACGCGCATCCCTCCGTCACCGTCTTCGGAGGGCGCCGTGATATGAAACGCGTCGGCCGACATGCCGTAGCCGACGAGCTCCGCGTAGATCGTCGCGCCGCGTTCGGTCGCGAAGCCGAGCTCCTCGAGAATGACGACGCCGGCGCCTTCCCCCATGATGAAGCCGTCGCGGTCCTTGTCGAAGGGCCGGCTCGCACGGCTCGGTTCGTCGTTGCGAGTCGACAGGGCCCGCATGGCGGCGAAGCCGCCCACCCCCATGGGCGTGATGGCGGCCTCCGAACCGCCGGCGATCATCACGTCCGCATCGTTGCGGCGGATGATCTCGAACGCATCGCCGATCGCATGGGCAGATGCCGAACAGGCCGTGCACGTGGCGGAGTTGGGGCCCTTGGCGCTGAAGCGAATGGACACCTGACCGGCAGCCAGATTGATGATTGAGGCCGGAATAAAGAAAGGGGAAATACGCCGGGGACCGCCCTCCAGCAGCGCCTTGTGCTCGCGCTCGATCGTCGAGAATCCACCGATGCCGGATGCGATGAACACGCCGACACGTGTGGCGATATTCTCGGTCACCGAGAGCGCCGCGTCATCCATCGCGAACTGTGAGGCCGCAATCGCGTACTGGATGAAGACGTCCATCTTCTTGACGTCCTTCTTCTCGAGAAATCTCAGGGGATCGAACCCCCTGACTTCCCCGGCAATCCGGGCGGAAAACTGCGACGCATCGAACTTGGTAATCGGTCCGATGCCGCTGCACCCCGCGCAGAGGGCGTCCCAGTTCGCCTCGGTGCCTATCCCGAGCGGCGACACGAGGCCGACGCCCGTGACCACGACTCGCCTGTTCAAACAGCCTCCTCTGCGCTACTTCTTCTTGCTGTGCGACTCGATGTACTCGATGGCTTCCTTGACCCGGGTGATTTTCTCGGCATCCTCGTCGGGAATCTCGATGCCGAACTCCTCTTCGAACGCCATGACGAGTTCGACGGTGTCCAGCGAATCGGCGCCCAGATCGTCCACGAACGACGCATCCGGGGTCACCTCTTCCTCGTCGACACCCAGCTGCTCCACGATGATGCTCTTCACTTTGTCAGCGACGGCCATTCAGCCCTCCATTTCGCGGACGTTCAGGCGCCCGCGTCTCACACGCTCTCTCGCGGCCCGCAATCCGCAGCCCGCGCTCACTCGCTCGCTTTGCTCGCTCGCTCGATCGGCGATCGCGCGATGTTCGATCGCTCGATCGCTATCGCCCGATCACCCGATTCCCCATCGCTCGATCACCCGATCGCCCGATCACCCGATCGACATCGCTCGATCACCCGATCATCCGATCGCTCGATCAGAGATACATCCCTCCATTGACCGCGAGAACCTGTCCGGTAATATACGATGCCTCGTCGGAGGCGAGAAAACAGACGGCCGCGGCCACGTCATCGGGCGTGCCGAGCCGCTTCAGCGGGATCCTCGATTCCCAGCCCTCGCGCGCCTCCTCCGTGATCCCCCGCGTCATGTCCGTCTCGATCATCCCGGGCGCCACCACGTTGACGGTGATGCCGCGCGAGGCCACTTCGAGCGCCACGGCCTTGGCGAAGCCGATGAGGCCGGCCTTCGAGGCGGCATAGTTCGCCTGGCCCGCGTTGCCGCTCTGTCCGACAACCGAGCTGATGCAGACAATCCGGCCGGCTCGCTGGCGGATCATCGGCTTCAGCACCGCCTGTGTCATGGTGAAGGCAGCCGTCAGGTTCGTCTGAATCACCGCATCCCAGTCTTCCCGCTTCAGCCGCAGCAGCAGCTGGTCCCGCGTGATTCCTGCGTTGTTGACCAGGATATCGATCCGCCCGTGGCGCTCCACGAGGCCCGCGACCGCCGCCCCGGCGCCCGGCGCATCCGTGACGTCGAGGGAGAGAGCTTCTGCCTGGCCGCCAGCCGCCGCGATCTCCTCCACCGTCGCCCGCGCATTCTCGGCCCGCGCGGCCGCAAGCACTCGGGCCCCCTGTTGCGCGAGCCGCATGGCGATTCCTCGTCCAATTCCACGCGAAGCGCCCGTCACGAGCGCGATGCGGCCCGACAGATCAATCATAGCTGCGTTCTGCTGCACACCATCAGCGTTCGGGACTCAGCACGCGAGCGCCGCGACGCCATCCGGGTCCTCCAGGCTGACAACGCCGACCGTCCGGTCGACCTTTCGAATCAGGCCGGCGAGCACGGTGCCCGGACCCAGTTCCACGAACTTCGTGACCCCCTCAGCGATCAGCCGCCGCACCACGTCCTCCCAGCGCACGGGAGCCGAAACCTGTGCGATGAGCGCCTCGATGGCATCGGCGGCGGTTCGCTTCGGCTCGGCATCCACGTTCGCCACGACCGGAATGCGGGGATCGCTGGCAGCGACGGCCCGCAACTCCGGCGCGAGTCGTTCTTCGGCCGGCCTCATCAGCGCGCAGTGAAATGGGGCGCTGACCGCCAGCGGAATCACCCGTCTGGCCCCCTTCGCCTTCGCGAGTTCGCCCGCACGCCGAACGGCGTCCACGTGGCCCGCAATGACGATCTGCCCGGGCGCGTTGATGTTCGCCGGCGCGGCAACCCGGCCAGCGGTTCCGGCGACAGCTTCGGCGCACGCGGCGGCAACGGCGTCGAGTTCGAGCCCCAGGATCGCGGCCATCGCACCCTCGCCGAGGGGCACTGCCTGCTGCATGTACTGCCCTCTGCGCCTCACGGTCCGCAAGGCATCCGCGAAGGATAACGTACCCGCCGCAACATGTGCCGAGTACTCGCCCAGGCTGTGGCCGGCCGCCCACGCGGCGCGCATGTCGTACTCTTCCGCCAGCCGGCACGCTGCGACGCTCACGGCCAGGATCGCCGGCTGCGCGTTCTCGGTGAGGAGCAACCGCTCTTCCGGCCCTTCGAAGCACAAGCGGCTCAAGGGCTCGCCCAGCGCGAGGTCCGCCTCGTCGAACGCCTGTCGGCAGACTGGAAACGCTTCGGCGAGCGCCCGCCCCATGCCGACCTTCTGCGCACCTTGTCCAGGGAATACGAAAGCGATCATGCGTGTGTCAGGGAATCAACTGATGGTGCGGCTGCCGGCACCGGAAAGCGCCACGTCCTGCGCGAGCCGTGGGATCAGACCGTCGGTCACGAACCGCGCCGCCATGACGACGGCGTTGCGTACGGCCTTTGACGAGGACCGGCCGTGTCCGACGACGCAGAGACCGTTGAGGCCGACGAGGGGGGCGCCGCCGTACTCCGAATAATCCACGCGCTTGCGAAATCGGCGGAACGCCCGGCGGGACAGCACGTCGCCAACACGACTGCCGAAGGTCGACGACAGCTCGTCGTGCAGCAGCGTCTCCACCATGTCGACGAGACCCTCGCTGATCTTCAGGGTGACGTTGCCCGTGAAGCCGTCGCACACAATCACATCCACCTCACCGCCGAACACGTCGGGGCCTTCGACATTGCCGACGAAGTGCACGGCCGCCGACTTGAGCAACTGATGCGCGTCGCGCGTCAGTTCGTTCCCCTTGCTCTCCTCCACGCCCACGGACAGCAGCCCCACTCTGGGGGTCTGGCAGTTGAGCGCCAGGCGGGCGTACGCCGAGCCCATCACCGCAAACTGCACGAGGTGCTGCGGCCGGCATTCCACGGTCGCGCCCGCATCGAGCAGGACGACCGGCGAACGGCGGGTCGGAATGATGGTCGCGAGGGCAGGACGCTCGACTCCCGGCAGCCGTCCGAAAGCTGCATGCGCCGCCATCACGGACGCGCCCGTATGGCCGGCGCTGAAAAGCGCCGAGGCCGCACCGCTGCGAACGGCGTCTGCGGCGACGCGGATCGAGGCGCCCGGCTTTCGTCGCAAGGCCGCAGCCGCCGACTCCTCCATGTGGATGACATCCGGCGCGTCGAGGATCTCGATGTCCGCGCCGTCGGCCGAATGGCGGGCCAGCTCCCGCTCGATGGCGTCCCGCGCGCCGACGAGCAGGAGCCCACACTGCAGATGGCGTGCCGCGACGACTGCGCCGGCGACGATACTGCCCGGCGCCTGATCGCCGCCCATCGCGTCGATGGCGATGCGCATGGATCAGCTATCGGCTGTCAGCTCGCGTTCAGCTGTCAGCCGCTGGCTGGAGCTGAAAGCTGAGAGCTGAAAGCTATGTTTCTTCCACCTCCCTCACCTGCCGTCCGTTGTAGTGACCGCAGTGCGGGCAGACCTGGTGGGGGGCTTTCGCTTCGTGGCACTGCGGACACGTGCCGACCGGCACGGGCTTCAGCGCATCGTGCGTGCGGCGCTTGGCCGTGCGCGTCTTCGAATGTCGGCGTTTCGGATTGGGCACGTCACTTCTCCTTCAGTCGATTCATCAGTCCCTGGAGCGGCGCCAGCCGCGGATCTTCCCACTGCGCCGCGTGGCCGCACTCGGTGCGATTCAGATTGGCGCCGCATTCCGGGCACAGCCCGCGGCACGCTTCGTCGTGCAGCGGCTTCATCGGCAATGCGAGCTGAAATTGCTCGCGCAGCATGTCCACGATATCGATGACGCCGTCCCGATAAAACGCGGCAGCGAGATCCTCTGCAGCGATCTCGCGTTCCCCTTCCCCCGTATTGACCTCCTGCGGCAGGTATCTGAGCTCGAACGTCGTATCCACCGGGATCTCAAATGGCTCGACGCATCGGCTGCACACCAGCTCGAGCCTGGTCAGCACCCGCCCGGTCACCTCGAAGCTGTCGCCGCTGCCCTTGGCGACATCCATCGACAGCTCGACGGGCGCCGCCACCCGGTACTCCTCGTCCGGCGGATCGAAGGCGGAGGGCTGCAGCACCCGCTCGAAATGCTCGCGCGCGCCGTGGAGCCGGGTCAAATCCAGAAGCATGGTCGTCGGCAACCCCGAACTCTCGGGACGTAACCGTCAATTATACCTCAGAGACACAGTCCCTGGTCCCTGGGTCCCTTCGTCATCGGTCCCTTCGTCCTGGTCCGTCGGTCCCTGGGTCCCTTCGTCCAGGTCCCTCCGTCCCTTCGTCCTGGGTCCCTTCGTCCTGGTCCCCTCGTCCGGGGTCCCTTCGTCCCTCGGTCCTCGGTCCACGACTGGAGACCAGCGACCGAGGACCAGCGACCGAGGACCGAGGGACCAGGACCAGGGACCCAGGACCGAGGGACCAAGGGACTCAGGGACCCTAGAGTTCTCTGAGCGAAACCCAGGGCTTGGGGATGAAGAGCTGCTCGTAAAGGTTGACCGCATAACGATCGGTCATGCCCGCCAGGAAGTCGCGGGCGGCAGCGTCCAGCCCCTCCCGTTCGAGCACCTCCCGGTCGAGGAACTGATCCGGCTGCTCGCGTACCTTCTCCCAGAGCCCGCCGAGAATGCCCGAGGCCTTCTTGAATTCAGCGGTCGCAATTTCGTTCTCGTAGACAGCCTCGAACAAAAAGCCCCGCAACCCGACGGTCGCCTGAAGGATATCGTCGCTCATGCGGATCTCCGTCATGCCGCCGTGGATGGTCTGGAGAACGACATCGGTGACCATGCGTCCGATGCGCTCGGATGACGATCGGCCGAGCACCTGCACGCGGTCGGGCGGCAGATCCTCATCCCTCAACAGCCCTGCCCGCACCGCATCGTCGATGTCGTGGTTGACATACGCGATGATGTCGGCGACCCGGGCGACCTGCCCTTCGATCGTGCTGGCCCGGTGTTGCGGGTCGGCGCCGACCGGAACTCCGTACTTGCCCTTGGAGTGCCTGGCGATCCCGTCCCTGACCTCCCACGTCAGGTTCAAACCGTGCCCGTCGCGCTCGAGCACGTCCACGATCCGCAGGCTCTGCTCGTAGTGCTCGAAGCCGCCCGGCACGAGCTGCTGCAGGACGCGCTCGCCGGCATGGCCGAACGGCGTGTGTCCGAGATCGTGACCGAGGGCGATCGCCTCGGTCAGCTCCTCATTCAACCGCAGGACCTTGGCGATGCTGCGCGCAATCTGCGAGACCTCGAGCGTATGCGTGAGGCGCGTCCGATAGTGATCGCCCGCCGGCGCGAAAAACACCTGCGTCTTGTGCTTGAGCCGCCGGAAGGCCTTGCAGTGGATGATCCGGTCGCGATCGCGCTGGAAGGCCGGCCGAATCGGGTCCTCGGCCTCGGGGCGCAGGCGACCACGGCTGTCCCCGCTTTTCGCTGCCTCCGGGGCCAGGATCTCGTGCTCGCGCCGCTCCAGCTGATCTCTGATGTGCACTGCCAGTTTCCCGGGGGCTACGTGCGAGGTGCGACGTGCTGCTTCACGACTCTGTCAGATTCGCAGAAGCTGGCGAAAAGCGGCATGCTCCGGCAACGTAGCGCTGACCCGGCCAAACGTGCCTTCCCCATCGGTCTCGGCCACCCGCACAGGTCCGTGACCTGCGCGGCCGTCACGTTCCAGGCGCATTTTACGTGTGTCGTGTCACGCCCGCTCACGGTTGCCTACGCATGTCCCTTTCCGCTGATCGCTCACCCGAATCTGACCAAGTAGTGGCTCGTCACGTTATACGTACGGATCACGAACTACGGACTACGGCTCAATAAGGATGTCACGGAGAAAACTCGTTCCGTTTTCGAGCGGGCCGACACCGAACAGTTCGGCGAGCGTCTGGGCCAGGTCCGCGAATGTGCTTCGCACTCCCAGATCCACGCCGGAGCGCACGGCTCGGCCGACGACGAAGACCGGCACGTATTCCCGGGAGTGATCGGTGCTCGGGGTCGTGGGGTCGTTGCCGTGATCCGCGGTGACAATCAGCAGGTCGCGTCGATCCAATTTCGGCAGGACCTGCGACAACCGGGCGTCGAAGCGCTCCAGGTTGCGGGCGTACCCAGCCGGATCGTTACGGTGGCCGTATACGGTATCGAAGTCCACGAGGTTCGCGAAGATCAACCCGTCCGGGACGGACACGAGTGCCTTCTCCACCTCGTCCATCCCGTGATCGTCGCTCTTCGTGTGAATCGCCCGCGTGATGCCGCAGCCCGCGAAGAGATCCTCGATCTTGCCGATCGCGACAACGGTGCGCCCGCCCTCCTTCAATCGATCGAGCAGCGTCGGCGCGAACGGTTTCAGGACGAAATCACGCCGGTTCGCCGTCCGCGCGAACGAACCGGGCGCGCCCACGAAAGGCCGCGCAATCACCCGCCCGATGCCGCGCCCGAGCGCTGCCAGATCGAAGGCGATCTCGCAGAGCTCGTACAGCTCGTCCACAGGGATGATCTCTTCGTGCGCGGCAATCTGGAACACGCTGTCGGCCGAGGTGTACACGATCGGCGCGGCCGTTCGCATGTGCTCCTCGCCGAGCTCCTCGATGATGGCGGTCCCGGATGCGGCCTTGTTTCCAATGATGCGCCGGCCAATACGGCGCTCGAATTCGGCCGTGAGGTCCGGTGGAAAACCGTCGGGAAACACAGGGAATGGGCGATCGAGCACCAGGCCCATGAGCTCCCAGTGCCCGGTCACGGAGTCTTTCCCGGGAGAGGCCTCCGCCATCCGTCCAAACGCGCCCGGAATCTCGGTCTGCGCGATCGCACCGCCGGCGCCGAGCGAGACGAGCCGGCCGAGGCCGAGGCGGTTCAACGCGGGTATCGTCAACGCGACCGTTCGCGCGATGTTGCCAACCGTGTTGCTCCCTTCGTCGCCGTACACACCCGCGTCGGGCAGCGCACCAATACCAACGCTGTCGAGCACAATCAGAACGGCGCGCTGCGGTCGTGTGAATTCCGACGGACGGTCGGACATCGGGAAGGGCGATTAGCCCTCGTGGCTGGAGTAGTAGTTGCTCATCGGGCGTGGAGACCGGATCGTCGCGATGGCGTGCTTGAAAATCATGTGATCGGCGCCGTCGTGTTCGACGATGACGGCGAAGCGATCGAAGTTCTTGACGCGCCCCTCGAAATCGCTGCCGTCCATCAGCCGTATGTGGACCGGCAGCTTCTCGCGACGCGCGTAGTTCAGGAACACATCCTGAATGTTCGGTTGCGCGGAGGCTGGTTTCGACTCACGTGTCTGGGGCATCGCGACGCGTCTCCATGGAATGGATCCGGCAGCTTCAGCGCTGGCGAGGCTGCCCCTCAGGCCCACGAGGCTCCGCCGCGCTCTTCCAACGGCGCGGCCAGCGCGCGCGCCACCTCGTCCTCTGTCTGCGCTCGCTCGCCTGCGGCGTAAATCCACTGTAGATTAGGCTCTTTCCTGAACCAGATCAACTGGCGTCGCGCGTAGCGGCGGTTCTCCCGGACGATCAGTTCCCGCGTGGGAGCCTCGTGGCGCACCCCCTGCAGGTGCTCGAGCGCCTGCCGATAGACGAGTCCCGTGAAAGGATGCGCAGTCGCCGGAACCCCGCTCGCCAGCAGCCCGCGAATCTCGTCGAGCAGCCCCTGTTCGAACTGCGCATCGACGCGGCGAGCCACGCGCTCGGCGGTCAGCTCGGCCGGGATCCGCAGGGCGAACCCTGCCAGCCGGTACTCGCGCAGCGGCGCCTCCGTTGCTGCGAAATGCGCCGTCAGGGGCCGGCCGGTCAACAGATATACCTCCAGCGCGCGTATCAGGCGCTTGCGATCGCGAGGCTGAATCCTGGCTGCTGAATCGGAATCGATACGTTGCAGCCAGCGATGGAGACGTTCGGGGCCGCGCAGCGTGGCGATATGTTCGAGACGCGACCGCAGGGCCTCGTCGCGGCTCGGCCCCGGAAAGAATCCGCGCGTCAAGGCCCGATAGTACAGCCCAGAGCCTCCTACGAGAATCGGCAGCTTTCCCCGAGACGTGATGTCGCGGACGGCGGCGGCCGCCTCGCGCGAATAGCGCGCAGCCGAATATTCCTCTGTCGGCGCCGCCACGTCGATCAAGTGATGCGCGACTCCCTGCCGCTGCTCCAGGGGCACCTTGTCGGTCCCGATGTCGAACCCTCGATAGACGGCTGTCGAATCGCAACTGACCACCTCGCCGCCGTAGCGCCTCGCCAGCGCGATGCCGAGCGCGCTCTTGCCCGTCGCGGTGGGACCGACGATGGCAATGAGGAGCGGGCGGAACATCACGGAGCGGTCAGCGCTCGAACGAGCGCGAGGATGGCGATGGCGCCGAGCAGAATCAACAGTCCGATCTGCTGGGTACGCGTAGGCCCTGCCATCAGCCTGGACGTTCGTTGTAGTAGAAGGTCACGGTGAAGAACACGCGATCCTCCGGATATTCGGGCGGGAGCGGGATCGTGGGGTTCGATGCGAGCATCGCGTAGAAGGCGGCGCGGGTGAAGCCATCCACGGCCGACGGCTTCGCGACGGTCACGTCCGTGATTCGACCGTCCCGATGCACGTTGAACGTGATCACCGCATGGCCGTGCATCGTACGGGCGGCTTCGGGAATCAACGGGATCCAGTTCTGGCGAACCTGCGCGATGAAGCGACGGAGCCACGGGCCGAACTCGATCCCCTTCGTATCGAACTGGATGTAGGGAGCGAAGTCCTGGTCCGCACCCCCCTGCAGATTCGAGAATCCCTCGCCCTGCGCATACTTCTGCACGTTGCGAATCGCGTCTGCAATCACGCCCACCGCCTTGCTCCGATTGGGCTGGCGGTCGGCATCCGTCGAACGCTGCTCCAAGCCGGTTCGTGCCTCCGGAAGCGGCATCCCCTGCCGCGGCGACTCGACGTCGGCCGGGCCTGCCGCCGGCGGCTCGGACGCAACAGGTCGCGCCTCGCGAGGGACCGGTCCGGCGTCGATACGTTCCGAGGAATTGCCCCGCGCGAACGGCAACGGGTTGGTGGGGGTCGGCGCACGCTCGACCGTGCGAGCCCGGCGATCGAGATCCGACAGTTCGGGACGCGGGGGAGGCTTGGGCGCCGGGGTCTCGAGGCGCGGCTGCACGAACACGAATCGCGCATTCTCCCGCTCCCGCTCCATCTCGCGCGCCTGTCGCTGTTCGAGGGCCTGCAGGCGTCGCTCTTCGGCGGCCTTCACGAACGGCAGGGTGGGCAGCACCAGAATGACGATCATCCCCAACAAATGGAGGATGATCGACAGCATGACCCCTTCGCGAGGCGAGAGCGGCCGCGCAATGGTCGGCGTATCCGGCCGATCGTCCTCGAAGTTGAAGTACATCAGGTACTTAACGAGTATAGCACCCCTATCCGCCCTCCGCCTCACGCCCTCCGCTTCGTGGATGAGGCCGACGCGTCACTCACTGTCGGACCTCGTTTCTCGGACGGCCGCCGGATCAGTCCATTCGTGTCCTTCCGAACGTCGGAGGGCGGACGGCGGCAGCGTCAGTTCCGTTCAGCGACATACAAATAGACGATCCCGAGCGTCAGAGGGACGGCTCGAACGTTCGTAAAGCCGTGGGCGCCGATGATTCGGGAGAACTCCGCGGCCGGAGGAAAAGCGCCAACTGAAGCGGGAAGGTAGGAGTAGGCGCTACGGTGACTGGACACGAAGCGGCCGACGAGCGGCAGGAGATAGCGGAAGTACCAACCGTACAGCGTCCGGATACCGGGAATGCGTGGGTGGCCGAACTCCAGGATTGCCAGGCGCGCGCCCGGACGGAGCACCCGCGACAACTCCGCCAGCGCGCGTTCAGGTTCGGCGACGTTTCTGATGCCAAACGCGATGGCGGCCGCGTCGCACGTGCGATCCGCCAGCGGGATGTGCGCCGCATCCCCCCGGACGAAGCAAATGTCGGTCTCGAGGCCGGCCTCGCGCACCTTGGTGTCGCCAATCGACAGCATCGCCCCGGCGAAATCGACGCCGACAACCAACGACCCCGCCACCCGTCGGGCCATCGCAATCGCCACGTCGGCCGTGCCGGTGCAGAGATCCAGGGCACGGTCGCCCGGCCGGAGCGCCAGCGCATCGACGGCCCGCTCCCTCCAGCCGCGATCCATTCCCGCGCTCAGGACGTGATTGAGGAGGTCGTAGCGGGGCGCGATGGAGTCGAACATCCCCGCAATCCGCGAGGGTGTCTTGTCCGGCTGGGTCATCACCCTTTCCACGCAGGGTAGAGCTCGTGGCGGAACCCGAGTGCGGACAATATCTTTCCCGCCATGAAGTCGGCGAGATGGTCCAGGGTCTGCGGCATCTGGTAGAAGGCGGGCATGGCCGGCATCACCAGGGCGCCGGCCTCCGCGCACAGGACCATGTTCCGCAGCTGCGGCAGGCTCATCGGCGTTTCGCGGGGCACGATGATCAGCGGACGCCGCTCCTTGAGCATCACGTCGGCGGCGCGCTCGACGAGATTTCGCGACAGGCCGTGAGCGATCCCCGCCATCGTCTTCATCGAGCACGGGACGACGACCATACCCTCGCAGTCCTGGCTGCCGCTCGCGATCTTCGCTCCCAGATCCTTGTTGCTGTGCAGCGTCCACGTGCCCGAGCGCACGGCGTGGCCGTATCGGCGCTCCAGGAACTCGCCGAGCCTGTCCACCGACGCCTCGTCGCCCAGCTCATCGCGCAGCAGGCGTCGACCGTAGTCCGACACGATCAACTCCAGCTGACACCCTCGCTCGAGCAGTGCGGCCATGGTGCGCGTCGCATACATGGCGCCGCTCGCGCCGGTGATGGCGATGGTGAAACTGGGCATGATCAGAAGCTACCAGCTACCAGCTACCAGCTGAGAGCTGATACCTGTCCGCCGTTTGTCCGTCACGTTGCCATCCGAGCACGTTGAGGAACGCTGGCCGACCGCATGCCCCGAGGATCCAATCTTCGTGTTCATCGATTCATCGCATCCATCGTGTCGAGCCGTGGCGTCGTGGACGCCAGGCTAAGTCCTGCGTTTCACAATTACGATGACGTCTCGGACGCCGATGCATCCCGCCTCGCTGCGTTGCTCGTCGGTCACATGCGCCCGGCATGCTCCCTCCTC
>DASTBU010000184.1:0-26527 GCA_035711845.1 Vicinamibacterales bacterium | reverse complement strand
GGTGTTCTCTCCAGTGGGCGCTCTGGGGCTGACCTCTGATGGCGTTTCGGAGTCGTCCGACTCGTGAGTCGCGACAGGAGCGGTCGCGCAGTCCCGGCGCGGGTCGAGCCGCCGGGGACGGGGCCGATCCATTCGTGCAGGAGGCGTTGTCGTACGTGGACAGTCTCTACGGCACGGCGATGCGGCTGACCCGCCGCGCCGCCGATGCCGAGGACCTCGTGCAGGACACGTACCTGAAGGCGTTCCGCGCCTCGAAGCAGTTTCAGCGCGGCACCAATTTGAAAGCGTGGTTGTTCACGATCCTCCACAACACCTTTCGCAACATCAAGCGCCACGACGGTCGCAATCCGGTGGACGTGAACAGCGAGACCGTCGAGCAGGCCATCGATCTCCACGCCGAGCAGCACACGCCCGAGCAGCTGCTCACGCGCGCCACGCTCGACGCGGATCTGCAGGCAGCGCTCGACGCCATGCCGGACGCGTTCCGTCAGGCCGTGTGGCTCCGCGATGTCGAGGAGTTCTCCTACGCGGAGATCGCGTCGATGCTCGACGTGCCCATTGGCACCGTCATGTCCCGCATCTCGCGCGGCCGCCGCATGCTCTACGATCGCCTGGCCGCCTCGAGGGCGCACGAGCGGACGGAGGCGGCAGGATGAACACGTCAGTAGCCGGTGTCCAGCAGCCAGTTTCCAGTAGCCAGTTCGAGAGGGAGCGGGCGGCCGGGGGGAAAAGTCCGGAACTGGCAACTGACAACTGGAAACTGGAAACTGAAAACTGGAAACTGGAAACTGGTAGCTGGTAGCTGGTAGCTGAGAGCTGAAAACATGTCCGACTGTCGTAACCTGGAGCCGATGCTCGCGCCGTATGTGGATGGCGTGGCCGAACCGCAGGCGCGCGCGACCGTGGAGTCGCACCTGGAACAGTGCCCCGAGTGCCGCGATCACGTGGCATCGGAGCGTGTCGTGCGCGAGGTGCTCGTCGCCAGGCGTCAGGCGCTGCGCGGCTGCGCGTCGGACCACCTTCGCCGCCGCTGTGAAGCGCAGCGCACCCTGGCGGCGCCGCCCGATGCGCCCGTGGGTTCCGGGTTCTTCAGGCGCACCCTGGTTCCGCTGTCGATCGCCGCGTCGCTGCTCGTCGTCGCCGGCGCCGTCCTGTTCTTCACGCTCAACCGCGGCGTTGAAGTCCTCGCCGCCCAGCTCGCCGTAGACCACGTCAAGTGCCACCAGCTCTACTCCGGCCAGGCGGCGACTCCCGATCCGCTGCTCATCTCGAAGGCCTGGCAGAACGAGCGCGGGTGGGCCCTCGAGATTCCCCCGAGCGCGGCCGCCTACGACCTGCAGCTCCTCGAAGTGCGGCGGTGCGGAACGACCGAAGGCCTCAACGCTCACATCCTCTATAAATGGCACGGCAATCCGCTGTCGCTCTACGTGATGAACCGCGAGTCCAAGCGTGCCAGTAGCGAGGCGCAGTTCGTCACCAAGGCAGGGCAGGATGCCGTCATCTGGACCGACGGGGGACGCACCTACGCCGTGGTCGGCGAGGCGAGCCCGCGGGAACTGAACAAGATCGTCGACTACGTGAAACTGACCGCGCGCTCGCGCTGGTAAGATCACGGGAAACCGGAGCTGTTTGAGATGACTACGCGCTGGATAGTTGCCGCGGCGGCGGCGGTCGGCGTCGGCGTGCTGGCGGTGCCACTGCTGCTCGGCAGCGATCCCCCCGCCTACCTCGACAACGACGCCCCGCAGCTCGTGGCGAGTCACGAACCCACGTGCAAGGCCGAGCGCAAGGCGAACCTGGACTTCACGCTGAAGGACATGAACGGCGCCAGCGTCAAGGTGGAGGACTTCCGCGGCAAGGCGATCCTGCTCAATTACTGGGCGACGTGGTGCGGCCCGTGCAAGGTCGAGATCCCCATCTTCAACGAGCTCTACGCGCAATACAAAGACCAGGGCCTCGTCATCCTCGGCGTGTCGGTGGACGACGATGAGCCGACGCTGAAGGAGTTCGTCAAGCAGACGCCGATGACCTATCCGGTCCTGCTCGCCGCGGGCCAGGAAGAGTTTCTCGAAGCGGCCGGCCCCGTGTACGGTTATCCCACCTCGTTCTTCATCGACCGCAGCGGTGCCGTCTGTGGAAAGCACATCGGCATCGGAACCAAGGAGTCGTTCGAGGCCTCGATCAAGCCGCTCCTGTAGTATGATCGACGAACGATGTTGAAAGGGTTCACGCACGCACGTCTTGCCTGCGGCTGCCGGATCGGCTTCAGGGAAGGCGTCGAAGGCAGTCCCGTGACTGTCGTCGTCGACGAAAAAGGTCCCGGCTGCCCGCTCGCTCTGCACGTGCGCGACCTTCCGTTGTTCGACTATCGCGAAGCGCTCAGGCCGTCGACGCGCCTGGTCCCGCCCAACGAAGAAGAGTACGAAGAGAGCTGATCGATCGGCTCAATCGCCGGCGCCGGGGTCGCGGTTCCGCCGTCTGGCGTCGCGCGCAGGCGCGACGCGTCTGTTCGCGTCCTTCAACGCTTTCCGCAACAGGAACTCGATCTGGCCGTTCAGGCTGCGCAGGTCGTCGTCTGCCCAGCGCTGAACGGCCTCGAGGACGATGCGGTCGATCCGAAGGAGGAACGGCTTCCGGTCCGTCACGAGGCTATTGATAGATCGTGCCCGTGTTGACGACCGGCTGCACGGATCTCTCACCGCACAGGACCACGAGCAGGTTGCTGACCATGGCGGCGCGCCGCTCGTGGTCGAGGTCGAGAATCTCGCGCTTCGACAGCATGTCGAGGGCCATCTCCACCATGCCGACCGCCCCTTCGACGATCCGCTGGCGGGCGGCGATGATGGCACCGGCCTGCTGCCGCTGGAGCATCGCCTGCGCGATCTCCGGTGCATAGGCCAGGTGGCTGATTCTCGCCTCCATCACCTCCACACCCGCCTGCGCGAGGCGATCCTGGATCTCCTTCTTGAGATGGTCGGCGACCTCGAGGGTGTTGCCGCGCAGCGACATCTCCCCCTCCTGGTGCGAATCGTAGTTGTAGCTCGTCGCCATGTTGCGCACGGCGGACTCGCTCTGCACCTTCACGAAGTTCTGGTAGTCGTCCACCTGGAACACGGCTTCCGCGGTGTCGACGACGCGCCACACGACGACGGCGGCGATCTCGATGGGGTTGCCTTCGTGATCGTTGACCTTGAGGCGCGCGCTCTCGAAGTTCCGGACGCGCAGCGAGATGCGCTTCTTCGTGAACAGCGGATTGGCCCAGCGCAGCCCCGGGGTCTTCACGGTGCCCGCGTAATCGCCGAAGAACTGGAGCACGCGTCCTTCGTTCGGATTGACGATGAACACGCCGCACAACAGGAAGATGTCCAGCAGGATCGCCACCGACAGGCCGCCGAGATACCAGCCCGAGCCGCCGTCGGCGGCGTCGACGAGCAGGTAGATCAGCAATCCGAGGACGAAGAGCAGGACGAGGACCATGGGGAGACCGGGCAGCGCGCCGTAATCACGTTCGCGAATCATGAAGCGACCTCCTCGGTGATGTCATAGTGATATCATTTTGAAAGCTCAACTGTCAATAGGGACGAGGTGGCGTGTCACGTGCGACGTGCGACGGGCGACGGGCCGGCGCGCTACTCGAACCCGATACTGAGATTGGCGACGAGCGGCAGGTGGTCGGACGCCATCAGCGCCTTTCGGCCGCGCGGGAGCTCGACGGTGCGGACCTCCACCCGCCCCTCGTAGTAGATGTGATCGAGGTGCAGGAGCGGGAAAAAGCCGGGGTACGTGCGCCGGCGGCGCAGGTGGGCCTGGATGTCGATGCTCTCGAACAGCGAGCTCAGCGTGCGCGTCGCCAGGCCGCGCGTCCACTCGTTGAAGTCGCCCAGGATGATCTTCGGGCCCTGCACGCGTCGATCGTGGACGTAGGAGGCGAGCCGCGGCGCCTGATAGCGCCGCTCGAGGACGGCGGTCCCCAGGTGCACGTTGTAGATGTGCATCCGGCGCCCGTCGCCGAGATCGAGATCGGCGCGCTGGCAGCCGCGCGGCTCGCACGTCCGCCACGACAGGTCGTACTGGCTGTGATGGACGATGGGGAAGCGGCTCATCACCACGTTGCCGAAGAGGTGCTTGCGCAGGTGCCGCACGGAGGCCATCACCCAGCCCATGCCGAGCGCGGCCCCGATCTCTTCCGCCTGGCCCGCGCCGCCGGGCCCGGCGCCGACGACTTCCTGCAGGGCGATCACGTCGGCGTTGATGTCCCGCAGCACCTCGGCGATCCGCGACGGGATCACGCGGCGATCGATGCCGCGGCAGCGGTGGATGTTGTAGGTCGCCACGCGAACGGTCGCCTGGCGCCCTCTGCCTGACGCCTCGGTCACGGCTGCCGCTCCACGAAATGGACGACGTGGATCGACCTACGGTGACTGAGGTGGCAGGTGATGCCCGGCGTGGAGCGCGCGACCAGGATCAGCCAGGCCAGATAAGCCGCGCCCGCGATGAAGAGCCCCAGCATCAACGGCCAGTCTGCGCGATTGTCCGCATGGCGCTATCATAGACCGATGATCCGAGGCTCGTCTCTGGTTCGCGGTGCAGTGGGCGCCGCGTTGCTGCTGGCGCTGGCCTGCTCGGAGCGGCGGGATCCGATCACGCTCGAGGAGGGCATCATCACGGTCGAGAACCAGACCAGCAGCGAATGGAAGGACGTCCGGCTGGTGGTGAACGACTATTTCGGAGGCGGAGTGCCGTCGCTGGCGCCCGGCGCGCGCATGAACGCGGTGTTGAGCAACATGCAGACCAGCTTCGGTCAGCGGTACGACCGGGGACGCATGAGCGTCCGCAAGATCGAGGTGACGGCAACCGACGCAGACGGGAAGCCGATAAAGCTCAGTTGGAGTGGCGTGCGGTTTCCTAAATAGCGACACGAGGCACGAAGATATGACGCTCAAGTCCGAGTTCGAGGTCGCCTGCCCTTGCTGTCAGGCCACCCTCGTGATCGACACCAACCTCCGCCGCATCGTCCGCCACGTGGAACCCGTGCGGTCCGATCGGCCGGAGTTGTCGGATGCCCACCGCATCCTCGACGAGGCGGCAGCCCGGCGCGAGGCGATCTTCCAGGAATCGGTCGCCGCGGAACGCACCCGCGGCGACGCGCTCTCGAAACGCTTCGAGGAAGCGCTGAAGCAGGCTCGCCAGGAGCCGGTGACGAAGCCCACGAGGGACTTCGATCTCGATTGACAGGGGCTACTTCTTGTCGATTTGGATGAACGTTCGCTGAACCCACCCGACCCTCGGTCCATACTGCGGATCGCTGAACTCGATTCGCACCCAGTCGCCGGCCTCCTCGAGGACCCGCACGGATGTGCCCCGGCTCAATGTTCGCAGTGGGACGCGTCGGGTGTCAGGCCGCAGATACACGGGCGCTGTCTCGATGATCGAGGCGGCTTCGACCGCAGGCTGGACGAGCGGCGCGGCCGCCGGCCGGCGTTCCGCGGGCGGCGGGGCTGGAGCGGGCACGGCCCGGCCAGGTCGTGACCCGCCGCCGAAGCCGATGCGCAGGCCGGCACTGGCCTGCAGTCCTCCGAGCACATCCTCACCGAGCGCTCCGGACACACCATCCTCGCCGAGAACGTTCGGGACGAATCGATACCGGAGGTCGAACGCGGCAGCCAGCCAGCGCACGATTGGGACCTCGACGCCGCCGAGCACGTGGTACGAGACGGATTGTGTGTCGATGTTCTCGCCCTCTTCGGCGAACGGTGACTCCTCGGAGTAGGTGGCGACGCCGGCGCCCGCCGCGATATAGGACCACAGCACCGTTCGACCCGTGCTCGTGACCATCGGTGCCTTCCAGCCAGCGCTGATGTCTACATACGTTCCTTCCACTGTCAGCGGGATGCCAAGAGGGAAGCGTGTCCCGGTCGAATCGACGAACACACGTTCGCCCGACTCCGACCAGCGGTGGAGCGCCACCTGAGCGAACAGCTGACGCCACAGACCGGTCACGCGAGCCCCGCCTCCGAACTCGACCGACCGCGATTCCAGCCCCACCGCTTCGATGCTGTCGGCGGCAGCCGGCCAGGTAATCCCCGCCCCGCCGAACGCGTCGAATCCGATGCCAGGCGCTGGACGCTGCTGTCGTGCCGGTGTTGTGTCCTCGGATGGCTCCTGCGCGTGCGCCGCCGTCGTGAGCGCCAGCACCATGCCGCCGGCAATTCCAAGGCAGAGCCGTCTTGACGTGATGTGCATGGGGCTGTCCGGAATCAACGCGCCAGGCCGAAGCCACGGAGCGCGCGCCGCGCATCGATCAGTCCCGCGCCACATTCCTCGGCACTGGCGCTGATGGGTTGTGCGAACCGCTTGATGGCTTCTTCGATGGCGCCCGGGTTGGTGATGCCCTGGGAGTACAACAGCGCTGCGACGCCCGCGACATGGGGCGCCGCCATCGAGGTTCCCTGGAAGGGCCGGAGCTCGAAGTCGTCGAACCGTGGCCTGAACCCGAGCGCCAGGGCTGCCACCTTCTCCCCAAGCGTCAGAAACGAGAGCGTCGAGTCCTCCCGATAGCCTGTCTGCGTGATTCCGTTCTCGAAGTCGAAGAATGCGTTCAGCTCGCCGCCGGGGGCGCAGATCTCGACGTAGGGATGGAAGCTGGAGTAGGTCGTGCGTCGCAGACTGCGATTGACCGCTCCGACCGCCATGGCTCCGTTGATGTCCTCCGCGTAGGCGGCGGGATAGTCGATGGGATTCCCCTCGTCGCCGCTGTTTCCCGCCGCAATCGCCACAAAGGCTCCGCGCGAGACCGCGTAGGAGATTGCATCGCGCAGCGGCGGTGCCGGGCCGGGACCGCCAAGACTGAGGTTGATCACCCTGGCGTTGTTGTCGGCGGCATATCGGATTGCGTCGGCGATGATGGCCACGGTGCCCCCTGGATTGCCAGGATTGAACACGTCGTCCCAAGACGTCAGGAAGGCACCGCCGGTGAGAACCTTCAGCGGCATCAGCCTGACGTTGAACGCCACGCCCGCTACGCCGATGTTGTTGTTCGTCTGCTGGGCGATGGTTCCGGCGACGTGCGTCCCGTGCCCGCCCAGATCAACCGGGAATTCGTCGTCGTACACGAAGTCGTACGGGTTGACGATACGATCGTCGGTAACGAGGTCGGGAACGGCCGCGAATCGTACGGGTATGTCCCCGAACGGGGAGACGAAGACGAACGTGTCGGACACGATGTTCAATCCGGTGTCTATCACCGCGACCACGACATCGTTGCGCGCGCCGGGGTTGATCTCCCAGGCGACAGGCAGGTTGATGGCCGTGAAGTTCCACTGGAGGTGGTGGAACTCGTCGTTCGGACGGAACTGCCGGGTCCGGACGCGGTAGTTCAGCGAAGCCTCGGCAATGTCGCCTCCCGCCCGCAGGGCCCGGATCGCTTCTCTCGGTTCCGTTCCGGGTTCGAGCTCCACCAGCGTCCAATCGCCCCCGGCGCTGCGAGCGGCCCTGGTGCCCCTTGCAGTCCGCAGCGCTCGAAGGCGTCCGATGGCGTCGGCGCCCTCTCTGAAACGGACCAGTACCTCGCCTCGCCGGTATTGCGCGCCCGTGACGGAATCCACATCCCAAACGTCGGGGCGAGGGACCGCGACGCCGGAGGCGTCTACCGTCATCGGCGGGGGCATTTCCGACCGCAGCGCCCCGAGCCGTCCCGGCGTGGGGACATCGTGGGTCCGCTGCTTGAAAGCGGACCGAGTCGGCGGCTCCTGACGCTGCTGCGCCAGACCGACGAGACCCGTTGTGACAACGAGTGCAGCGAACCCGAGCGACCGACTGCGCATGGCCTGGGCCCCCAGGGCAGGTATGTGCCAATTGTTGGCGTGTGTTGACGCTATATACAGCCCGTAGCGTCCTTTGTCCAGTTCGATGACATGTTCAGCGCCCGCGAGGGATCAAAACTCACGCGCGTTGTTCACCCTCAAGTATCTCCGTTCCCACCGTTCCCCTCACCGGAGGTACCTGGGCAGGGCGCTCCATCGCTCACGTCCCCGGTAGTAGTGGACCGGTTTCTGCCCCGGATGCTCACGCCGAAACTTGAAGTAGCGGCGCCGGAGCGCGTCGATCCTCCGATCCGAGGATCGGATGGCGCGATGCGGGTGGTCGAGCAGCACCCGCTCCACCTTCCAGATGTTCGCGTCCGACAGCCGCCAGTCGTAGTTCCCGAGGATTCGCAGATCGACGACGGCGTAGCCGGTGACGCGGCCCGTGAAGTCGACGTACGGATCGACGTAGCTCAACGCGAGCGCGCGGGGCGTGGCAAAGACGGGCCGCCGGCCGTGCAGCCCAGGATCGCGCGAGCGCGCGATCGATCCCCAGCGGCCTTGTCGCTGATACACGAAGATGACGTGGTCCAGCTCATCGATGGACTCGAAGCTCAGGACGAGCGGCGGACGGCCATGCTGCTCCATGATCACGGCCGCCGAGAGCGCGGCTTCGAGGCAATGCGCCGTGCCCAGACGTACCACGCCGCGGAAGCTGCGGAGCGTCGCGCCGGAGGGAGCAGGCTCGGTGTTGTAGGGAAGCGCGTTCAGCCAGGCCTGGACGGCCGTGGGCGTGCGGAGGCGCTGAATCAGTCGCCGCTCACGAGCGTTGAACGCCGTGAGCGGTGGGGCCTCACCTGGCGTCAATCGAGCTCCTCAACTCGTTCAACAGGTCCGCAGGCTGCCATTCGTTGCCGCTCAACACCTTCACGAGCCGGCCCTTTGCGTCTATGACGGCGGTGCGCAGATTATGCACGATCTCCGGCGCTGCCTTCTCGTCGCGGATGATGGACACGCCGAACCGCGACCCGAAGCGATCGATGTCCTCGCGGTCGCCCGTCACGAAACTCCAGACCGTTGGGTCGGCGCCCGCTCTCGCAGCGTGGGCCTTCAAAACAGGGGGCCGATCGAAGTCGGGATCGAAGCTGACCGTCACGAGGTGCACCCGGTCGCGCAGGCCGGGGTCCGCCGCGACGGCTTTCTGGACCGCCGCGAAATGCCGATCCATCAACGGGCAGAAGTCTGGAAGCGGACACCGTGTGTATATGAACGTGACGGCCACCGCCTTGCCCCGCCACTCGGAGAGCCGTCGCGAGTCGCCGTTCTGATCGACGAACGGCTCGTCAGGCACCGCTTCTCCCGCATCCAGCATGTCGAATGTCGGAGGCGATGGCCCCTCCGCGAGGGGTGCCTGGCCGGTCTTCTCGATATCTTTGAGGTAGGTGCGCCCACCTTCGACGACCAGCGTTGCCCGAATGATTTCCCCCGGTGCCCTCGCCGCCAGCACCTCGCCGTCCCTCACCTTGAACGGCATGGTCATCGCCGGCATGAACCCCTTGATGTCCTCGTGCTGGACCCTTATTTCCTGACGCTCGAGGTCGATCGCCAGCACCTGCCCCCGGAGCTCGTACTCCTGGCCGCGAGAGCAGGCAGCCACCGCCAAGAGGGTCGACATCAAAAGCGCACGCCAGGCCATCCATTCACTCTAGCCGGAAGTGGGGTCAGATCTCTATTTTCGGAAAACGTTGCAGATTCTGAAATCTCTGCCGGTTCCCGTTTTCGAAAATCGCGATCCGACCCCAGCCGGGATGCTGTGGGACGGCGGCCGGGACCCGGCATGCATTCTGCTATACTCGCGGCGAATGGGAGCCCGCTCCTTGCCTGCGCAGGTAAGACCCCTTCCGCAACGCAATCCGCGAGAGCTTTCCGATGGCGCCCGGCTCGGCGCGCGCGAGCGAGCGCTTCAGACACAGTAGCGCGTCAATTGGCACGGGTAGGTGACAGGATGGGCAGGAGACTCTACGTCGGCAATCTTCCGTACTCGGCCACGGAGGATCAGCTCACCGAGCTGTTCAGCCGCGCGGGCAAGGTCGACAACGTCCGGGTGATGCGGGACATGGCCACGGGTCGGGCGCGCGGCTTCGCCTTCGTGGAGATGGCTTCGGACGACGACGCCCAGAAGGCCATTTCCGAATTCCACGAATATCAGATGGAAGGGCGCGCCCTCGTGGTGAACGAGGCGCGGCCGAAACCTGAAGGTGGCGGCGGATTCGGCGGCGGACGAGGCCGCGGCGGCGGTCGCAGCTACGACGACGCCGACTTCAGCGGAGGCCGAAGGAAAGAACCAAGGTGGTAATCTGAATGCTGAATGCTGAATGCTGAATGCTGAATGCTGAATGAAGGGCAAAGGCCGGGCGCCCCTTAGGGCCCCGGCCTTTGTCTTTTGAGCGCTCCTCACGCGTCGACGACTCAGCATTCACCATTCAGCATTCAGCATTCAGCATTCAAAATTCAGCATTCCTATTCGTCCACCACCCAGCCGTCGCGGAGCTGGATGATGCGGCTGCCGTAGCTGGCGTTGGTTTCCGAGTGGGTGACCTGGATGATCGTGGTGCCCGTTTCGTTGAGCCTCTTGAACAGCTCCATGATCTCCTTGCCCTGGCTCGTGTGCAGGTTGCCGGTGGGCTCATCGGCGAGAATCACCTTCGGATTGGAGATCACCGCGCGCGCCACCGCGACGAGCTGCTGCTGGCCGCCCGAGAGCTGATTTGGATACAGGTCCTTTTTCCCGACGATCGCGAACTTGTCGAGAATGTCGCAGACCATGCTCTCGCGCTCCGACTTCTTGATATCGCGATAGGACAGCGGGATGTCCAGGTTCTCGTAGACCGTCAGATGATCGAGCAGGTGGTAGCTCTGGAACACGAACCCGATGTACTGCTTGTGCAGCTTCGCGCGCTCCTTGGCCGCCAGTCGATGGACGGGTTGATCGAGGAAGTAGTACTCGCCGGTCCACGCGCTGTCGTGCATGCCCACGATGTGCAGCAGCGTGGACTTGCCCGCGCCCGACGGCCCCATGATCGAGATGAACTCGCCTTCCTTGACATCCACGTTGATGCGCCGCAGCACGTACGTCCGGCTGGTGCCGTGGGCGTAGGACTTCTCGATACTGCGGAGGCCGATCAGGGTGTTCGGCGCCAGCGACGGCTCGATGGGCACATCCATCTGGGGCGCCGGTTGACTGGATCGGGAGAATAACGCCATGGGCTCTGAACCTTTCCCTTGCTAGTTAGACGGGGTCCGCCGGACGAGGGTTTCTTGAGATTATACGAGCTTTGCCGCGCCTCGTCGCCCGGCCTCGCATTCCCGGACGTGACTCGTGGGTACGCCTCCCGGCTGATGCCAGCACGTTTTCGGCCCGATCGCATTGGTCCGGGGCGCGCCGCGCCTATTCTGTGCGCAGTGCGATCATCGGATCCACGCGTGTCGCGCGGCGGGCCGGGATCAGACACGCGGCGGTGGCGACGAGCAGCAGCAAGGCTGCCGTCGACAGAAACACCGTGGGATCCCCTGGCCGCACGCCGAACAACAGCGTCGTCAACCAGCGAGCGACGATGAACGAGCCGATGGTTCCGAAGGCGATGCCGATAGCGGTCACGCGCAGGCCGTCGCCGATGACGAGGCGGAAGACCTCGGAGGGGGATGCGCCGAGCGCCATCCTGACGCCGATCTCGGCGGTGCGCTGCGAGACGGCGTATGCCATGACCCCGTAGAGCCCGATAGCGGCCAGCGCCAGCGCGAGGATCGCGAACGCGGCTGCGAGCGTGGCGAAGAATCGCGGCTGTTCGATCGAATCGGCCACGAGCTCCGAGAGAATCGTCACAGGCGAGACCGGCACGCTCGGATCGATCGATGCGATGGCCTGACGCAGCGGTCCCGCGAGTTGGGCCGGGTTGCCGGCGCTCTCGAGGATGACGTTCATCCCTCGCTCGGTGAACTGCCAGTACGGCGCGAACGTCTCGACGCGCGGCGCCTCGCGCGCGCCGCGGACCTTCGTGTCCTCCGCGATTCCCACGATCGTGAAGGCTGGCAGATTGGGGCTGAATCGGAGCCGGCGGCCGAGGGCGTCTTCCCCCGGGAAATAGGTGCGGACGAACGCCTCGTTGACGACCACAACGGGAGCCGCTTCGCGCGGCTCGAAGCCGCGGCCGCCCACGATGGAGATGCCCATCGTGTCGAAGTACGACGCGCTCACCAGCCGGTACCAGGTGACCGGTGTCTCCGACTGGCTCCGGGGCGCGGCGCGCCCGTCGATCGCGAAGTTCATGTCGCTGTCGCCGCTCAGCGGAAGCACCGACGCCAGCGCTGCCTGTTCGACGCCCGGCAGCGCGGCCGCTTTCTCGAGCGCCTGGTCGTAGAAGGCGAGATGCTTCTGGGGGTTGTCGTAGCCGCTCGCGGCCGGCGGGTTGACGAACCCGGCAATCAGGTTCTCGGGATTGAAGCCGAGATCCGCCGACTGCAGGTGCACGAAGGTCTGAAGGAGGAGCCCTGCCCCCGTCAGCAGCACGAGCGCGACGGCGACTTCTGCGCCAATGAGGACGCGCCGCAGTGCCCGTCCGCCGCTCCCCGCTGCGCCTCGGCCGCCGTCCTTCAGCGAGCCGGCCACCTGCGCGCGCGAGTATTGGAGGGCGGGGAAGAGGCCAAAGAGCAGGCCGGTCAGGATGGTGAGGCCGAGCGCGAAGCCGAGCACCCGGATGTCCAGCCCGATTTCGTTCACGCGCGGCGCGTTTGCGGGCGCCATCGCCGCGAGCCCTTCGACCGCCCAGGCACCGAGCAGCACGCCGAGGATTCCACCGGCCGCCGCCAGCAGCAGGCTCTCGGTGAGGAGCTGACGAACGATCCGGCCATGGGCGGCGCCGAGCGCGAGTCGCACCGCGATCTCGCGTCCGCGCCCGGACCCGCGCGCGAGCAGCAGGTTGGCCAGATTGGCGCAGGCGATCAGCAGGACGAAGCCGACCGCGCCGAGAAGCGCAAGCAGGCCGGGCTTGATGTCGCCAACCACGCGAGCGTGCAGTGGAATGAGGTTGAACCCTGTCTTCTCGTTGTACTCTGGATGCGCGGCTTCGAGCTGCCTGGCGAGGACGTTCGCGGCGGCCTGCGCGCGTTCGAGCGGCACGCCGTCGGGCAGCCGCGCGACGGCGCGCAGCACGACCGCGCCGCGAGATGGATTGGCGGTGTTCATCCGCAGCGGACGCCAGATTTCCGCGTCAGCGTTCACGAGTGGGCGAAAGCCTTCGGGCAGGACGCCGATGATCTCGTGCGGCTCGCCGCTCAGATCCACTGTCCGGCCGATGATCGACCGGTCCTCGCCGAAGCGGCGTTGCCACAGCCCGTGCCCGATGACGGCGACGAGCGCGGAGTTGGGCTGGTCGTCGGCTGGCGCAAACGTACGCCCGAGTGCCGGCGCCACGCCGAGGATCGAAAAGTATTCGTGCGAGACACGCTCGCCGGGCACTGGCACGGGTTCCGTGCCGCCGAGGAGCGTCGGGCGCCATCCAGCGATCACGGCGACCTGCTGGAACACGTCCTTCGCGGTGCGCCAGTCCACGTAGTTGCCAGGCGTCGCCCATTCGTCGGCGGGACCGCCGCGGGCGCGAAGATCCTGCCAGACCGTCACCAGCCGATCGGGGCGGGCGTAGGGCAGAGGCCGCAGCAGCACGGTGTTGACAATCGTGAAGATGGCGGTGTTCGCGCCAATCCCGAGCGCAAGCGTCAGGATCGCGACAAACGCGAAGCCCGGCGACTTGATCAGCATGCGCGCCGCGTAGCGGACATCTTGCCAGACGGAGTTCATGAGCATGTCTTCCGACACCGAGCGATTGCCGGGATCGCCTCCGAGCCTTTCGGGGAAGCGAGGACCGACCCGAGAGCTCACGCGATCATGATGGACGATCATGGCCTCGAGCGAACTCCATGCCGGGCGGTTGCGCGGCTCCAACCTCTGGAACGTCAGTGACTTAAGTAGGACTGCTCCGCGCAGTTCTGTTCGGTTTTGAACAGGCGACGTCCCACCGCTGAACAGAGGCACTGATATTGAAGCAAATTTTGCAGGCCGGGCGTCTAAACACGAAGGGGTGGATTTATGGGTCTCATGCCGTTTGTCCTCGCGCTGCTGATCGCCGGCGCCGCCAGCCAGCAGCCAGCCTCGTCCCAGGGGACCAGGCCGTCGAACGCCGAGGCGAGTACGGCTCAGCCGGCGGTGGGCCCCGGGTCGTTGCCGGTGGACATCGAACGGATCCAGAAGCTCCTCGCGCAGAAACCGGCCATCGTCCTCGAACCCGACTTCAACCCCGATACCGGGCTGCCAACGTTCCGCGTGGCCGTCCAGGCAAGGAAGCTCACCATCGACGAGATTCTCGGACCTGATTACCTGCGCGGTCCGGTGCCGGCCGGCTCGATGACCCATGAGGAGTTCCTGAACATGGTCACGCCGACCGACGTGCGGGGATACGCGGCGTTCTCGAACAAGCAGGGGGCCACCGTTGCGCTGACGTCGCTCGCGCTCAAATGGGCGCTGAACACCGCCCTCCAGGAATTTCAGCAGGCGAAGGACGAACGCGCCCGCGAGGCCGCCCGGCGCGAGGTGCAGGAAGCGCTCGAGGCGCTGCGGAAGGCGCGGCTGGAAGCCGGGCTGACACCGAAGTAGCTCGCAAGTAGTTCTGAGTGCTGAGTGCTGAGTGCTGAGTTGTGAGCAGTCAGCATTCCGCATTCAGCATTCAGAACTTCTTCATGAATTGCTCGATTTCGTCGACGGTGCGCGGGACGGCGGAGGAGAGGCGTTCGAGTCCTCCGGTCGTGAGCAGGAACGAGTCTTCCACGCGCACGCCGATATCCTTGTACTTGTCCACCATCGGCTGAACCTTCTCGATGAACGCCACGTTCTCGGCCGTGCGCGGCAGCGCGTCGAGCGCGGCCTGACGGATGTAGATGCCAGGCTCGATCACGAAGGTCATGCCGGGCTCGAACGTGCGACGGTTGCCGACATCGTGGACGTCCATGCCGATCATGTGCACGACGCCGTGCGTCGCCCAGATCTTGAACTGCTGCCCCTCGGGATCGATGACGAGACCCAAAGTGACGAGGCCGGCCCGAAGCACCCTGTCGCATGCGGCCTGGACGTCCCTGGTGGGAGCCCCGGCCGAGACAGCTTTCATCCCGGCCTCCTGCGCGGCAAGCACGATCTCGTAGATCTCCCGCTGCTCCCGCGTGAACCTGCCGCCGATCGGGTAGGTGCGCGTGATGTCTCCCGTGTAGCCCTGAAAATTTCCAGCGGCATCCACGAGCAGCAGATCGCCGGGCTCCATCCGCCGGCTCGATCTGTTGTAGTGAAGAATGGTCGCGTTGGGACCGCTTCCGACAATCGATGGGTAGCCCCACGTCATGGCGCCATTTCGAAGGTAGACTTCCTCTATGGCGGCTTCCACCTCGTACTCGAACTTGCCGGGCGCCGCCGCGCGCATGCCGGCCTTGTGCGCCTGGCTCGAGATCGCGACGCTCTTGCGCATGATCTCCTGTTCGTAGGGCGTCTTCACCTGGCGCAGGTTCGAGACGATCGGCCGCGCGTCCTCCACCGTGAACCCGAAGAAGCGCTCGCGGAGGTCGAGCGCGAAGCGGCGTGCGGGTCCGGCGGGCGTGGAGAGGTTCTGCTGCGGTTCGAGGAGCAGCGCCAGCTTTGCGCGGCCCGCCTCGAGGGCCGAGAGGAACGGATCGTACTCGGCGGCGTCTCCCCTCGGCTGGCGCGAGAACATCGCGGCGATGAACGGCTCGAACTCCTTCACGGTCAGGACCGTCTCGATTCCGCTCTGCGCGGTGGCTTCGGCGGGCGTCAGGCGGTGGCCGTTCCAGTGCTCGCGGCGCGGGTCCGGCTCGAGAATGAACAGGATCTCGCGGCGGACCGGGTTGCCCGGCATCAGGATGAGGATGGTCTCCTCCTGATCGATGCCCGTGAGGTAGAGCAGGTGGCTGTCCTGCCGGTATTCGTACTCGACGTCGTGCGAGTACACACGCGTCGGCGCGCTCCAGAAGATCGCGAGCGTCTCGGGCGATAGCTGTTCCATTACGCGCGACCGACGGGCTATCAGGTCATCCTGCAGGGGGCCGGCGGAGGCCGACACGGCGGCAAGCAGGGCGAGGGATGCGATCGCGGCGAGTCGACGGGCGTGCGGCATGGCTGAGGATTGTAGCATTCCGCCGTTCACCGCCCCAGCGGCGGGGTTCGCCGGAAATGCCGTTACCACGGTCACTTACGGGCGTATGGTGAGGGCATGGGTCGAGCGCGACACGGGACGGGCCAACCCGGCCTGAACCATCCAGTCAGGGTTGGCGTCATGACAGGGCGACGAGATGGTCTCGATAGCCGGATGAAGCGGCAGGGGAACCGATCATGCCGCACGGGTTGAGCGAGTCGCCGGGAACGCCGGAGTTCAGGCTCACGCCGCAACTGCTCCTCGGGATCTTTGCGATCGCCGCGGGTGTGCTCTTCACGCTCGACAATCTGGGAATTCTGGAGGCGGCAGACTACATCAGGTTCTGGCCGGTGGTGCTGGTGGCCGTCGGCGCGCTCAAGCTGTCGCAGTCGCACAAGGGATCGGGCGCGATCGCCGGCTTCCTGTTCCTGTTCGTCGGCATGTGGTTGCTCCTCGAAGAACTGACCGTCTTCCGAGTGCGCCTGGCCGATATCTGGCCGCTGTTGCTCGTGGTCATCGGGGGCTATCTCGTGTGGCGCGGCATGTCGTCGCGCGCCGAGGTCGGGAGCGGTGCGGGCGGGTCGATCCCCACCGGTGGCCTGGAGCCCGAGCGCCGCCCATCACCGGCGGCCCACGACGGCAGCTCGAGAATCAGCGCCGTCGCGATCCTGGGGGCCTTCAGCCGCGGGAGCAACTCGAAGGCATTCCGCGGGGCGGATCTCACGGCGATCATGGGCGGCTGCGAGATCGACCTGCGCAACGCCGCGATCGACGGCGAGGCCTACGTGGACGTGTTCGCGCTCTGGGGCGGCATCGAGATCCGGGTGCCGGACACCTGGACGATCGAATCGCGCGTGGTGCCAATCCTCGGGGGCGTGGACGATCAGACGCGGGCCCCGCAGAGCGCCGCGGTGCACCGGCTGATCCTGCGGGGGGTCGCGATCATGGGCGGCGTGGAGATCAAGAACTGATTCATGCACCCGATCCTCGCGCGCGGTCGGTTTCTGGCGCTGTACCTCGGGATTGGCGTGCTCGTCGGCGGCCTGCTCGGGGCGATGCTGGTCGCGCAGGCGGCGCTCGACTGGACCGAGGCGCTCCTCGTCGCGTTGCCGCTCGCAGCGGTCTATGCGTTCGTCTGCCTGTCTGGCTGGTACGTCTCACGAAGCATGCCGCTCGTCGCGACGAGCGCGGTCCGCATCCTCGCCACCGCGCTGACATCGGCGGTGATCTCCAGCGCCGTCTGGCTGCTGGTGGCGCACTTCTGGATCGGCGCACTGGTCACGCGCGGCTGGGTCGGCGGCGCCGGTGCCGGTGCGGCAGGGCTCGATGCGCTCATCTTCAGCCTGGGGGTGCTGCTCTACCTGCTGTCGCTCGCCATCAGCTACCTGCTGGCCGGCTTCGAGCAGCTGCGCGAGACGGAGCGGCGCCAGCTCCGGGTCCAGGTGCTGTCGCGGGAAGCGGAGCTGCGATCGCTCAAAGCGCAAATCGATCCGCACTTCCTGTTCAACAGCCTGCACTCGATCAGCGCGCTGACCGGCTCGGATCCTGCGGCCGCCCGCCGCATGTGCCTGCTGCTGGCCGACTTCCTGCGCGACAGTCTGGCGCTCGGCGGCGAGGAGCGGATCACGCTCGCGCGCGAGCTGGCGCTGGTCGAGCGGTTCCTCGCCATCGAGCGCGTCCGGTTCGGGAGCCGCCTGCAGGTGGACATCGACGGCCGTGACGCCGGGTCCTGCCTGGTTCCGCCGCTGCTGCTGCAGCCAATCGTGGAGAACGCGGTGACGCACGGCGTCGCGCACATGCTCGAAGGGGGGACCATCCGGGTCGCCGCCTCAGGCCACGGCCGGCGCCTGAGCATCCTGGTGGAGAACCCGTGCGACGCCGATCGCCCGCGCGGCCGCGGCGTGGGCGTCGGCCTCGCCAACGTCCGGGCCCGCCTGAGCGCGCTCCACGGTACCGACGCGCGGCTGGACGCCACCGAGCAGAACGGTGTCTGGCGGGTCGAGGTGACAATGCCGCTGGATGAGGGGCACTGACGCCCAATCCTGCCGTCGTCCGTGGTCCGAATGGCTGGAAACTGGAAACTGGAAACTGGAAACTGGCACTCGTTTCTGACAGCTGACAGCCGAAGTACATGACCGACTCTGACATTCTCCGTGTCGTCATCGTCGATGACGAGCCGCCCGCGCGCAGCGTGGTGCGCGAGTTCCTCGGCCGCCACAGTGGCATCGAGGTGGTGGCCGAATGCGGCAACGGCTTCGATGCGGTCAAGGCCGTGAGCGAGCTGTCGCCCGACCTGCTGTTCCTCGACGTGCAGATGCCGAAGCTGGATGGGTTCGAAGTGCTCGAGCTGCTCGGGCGCGAGGTGCCGGTCGTCTTCATCACCGCGTACGACCAGTACGCGCTGCGGGCGTTCGACGTGCACGCGGTGGATTATCTGCTCAAGCCGTTCAGCGAAGATCGATTCGCGGAGGCGCTGCAGCGCACGCGGGAGCGCCTCCGGAGCCGGTCGAGCCCGGGCGAGGAGGGGGGGGTCGACGTCGAGGCGCTCGTGGCACAGGCGCGCCCGAGGCACGGCCCCCTCGAGCGCGTGCTGATCCGCGACGGCGCCCAGGTCCACGTGATACCGGTCGATCGGCTCGACTACGTCGAAGCGCAGGACGACTACGTGGCGTTCAAGGCCGACGGCCGTCAGCACCTGAAGGACCAGACGATGGCGAAGGTGGAGGAGTTGCTCGATCCGGCGCGGTTCGTGCGCATCCACCGATCGTACCTATTGAACATCGAGCGCATCGCCCGCGTGGAGCTGTATGCGAAGGACAGCCGCGTCGCGATCCTGCGCGATGGGACTCGTCTGCCGGTGAGCCGGGCGGGGTACGCGCGGCTGGCGAAACTGCTGTAGCGAGCAGAAGATCGAGCCAGCGTCGCCACCGGCGTAGGCGGCCCACCATTTGACACCGACGGGCCGAGTACGTTAAATATCCGGTTAGTGAAATTAACCGACCGTTTAGTCAATCATCGACCCGCGCGCCGGCGCAGGCCACCCATCCCGCCCCGGCCCGGGCCCAGGGGGCGGGGCAGCGACGCCTCCCGCCGCCGGCTCTTCGAGGCGGCCGCCCGCGAGTTCGCCACCCACGGCTTCGAGGGCGCCAGCGTCGACCGCATCGCCTCGTCTGCCCGCCTCAACAAGGCGATGATCTACTACCACTTCGGCTGCAAGGCCCGCCTCTACGGCGACATCCTGCGCGATATGTTCGGCGCCGTCGGCGCCCGCGTGCGCGCGGTCGCCGCCTCGCCGGCCTCCCCCGAGGAGAAGGTCCGGCGCTTCGTCGCCTCCATCGCGGAAGAGGCGAACGCGCGCCCGCACTTCCCGCCCATCTGGTTTCGCGAGATCGCCGACGGCGGCACCCACCTCGACCCTCAGACCATCCGCGATGTCGCCGGCGTGGTCTCGTCGCTTGGCGGGATCATCGACGCCGGCGTCGAGACCGGCGTTTTCCATCGGGTCGATCCGTTCCTCGTCCACGCGGGCATCGTGGGGCCCCTGCTCCTCTTTTTCGCGAGCACGTCGCTGCGGGAGCGCATGTCGCGGGCCGGGCTCCCTGTGGGGCAGTACCAGCGCGGCCAGGTGGTCGACCACATCCAGCACGTCACCCTCGCCGTGCTGCGTGGCGTGGCCGGCGGGGAGACGCACGTGGCCGCGCCGACGTCCGAGGCAAAAGTGGGGCGCGGAGGACGAGGGCACGCGGCTCTCGCTGGGGGGCGTACGAAAAGGCGGAGCAGCTGAAATGACGCGACGAGCCAACGCTACGGGGATGACGGTGTTCGTGGCGCTCGCCGCCTTGACGGCTTGCCGTGGCGGCTCGGACGAGGCGGCGCTGATGGCGTCGGGCTACGTCGAGGCGACGGAGGTGCGGGTCGCGCCCGAGGTCGCCGGCCGCGTCGTCGAAGTGCCCGTGGAAGAAGGGGATCGGGTCGCTGTCGGGACCGTGATCGCCAGGCTGAGCACCACCGACACCGAGCTCGCCATCCGGCGCGCGCAGGCCGAACGCGACCAGGCGGTCGCCGAGCTTCGACTGCTCCAGGCCGGCGCACGTCCGGAGGAGATCCGCCAGGCGGCCGCGCAGGTCGACTCCGCGAAAGCCGATGTGCGGGCCGCGGAGTCCGAGCTGGAATCGGCGTCCCGGGACCTCGAGCGCTTCGAGGCGCTCCTGAAGAGCAACTCCGGCTCGCAGAAACAGCGCGACGATGCGTCGACGAGGCGGGATGTGGCGGCGGCGAGGCTGAAGGCGGCAACGGAGCGCGCGCGTGCCGCGGCGGAGAACTCGGCGCGGATCCGATCCGGCGCACGGGCCGAGGAGATTCGGGCCGCACGGGCACGCGTGGCGGCGGTTGACGCGCAGGTTGCGGTGCTCGAGAAGAGCCTGGCCGACGCCCTCCTCACCTCTCCGGTTGCCGGCATTGTGACGTCGAAGCTGATCGATGCCGGCGAGGTCATCGCGGCCCGCACGGCGGTGGTGGTCGTCACCGACCTCGATCATGCGTGGGCGAACGTGTATGTGGACGAGCCAGTCGTTCCGCGCCTGAAGCTCGGGGAGAAGGTCGCGCTCGTCACCGACGCGGGCCAGCGGCTGGATGGCACGATCAGCTTCATCTCGCCGAAGGCGGAGTTTACGCCACGCAACGTCCAGACCGCCGCGGAGCGTTCGCGGCTCGTGTACCGGATCAAAGTCTCGACCGACAATCGCGAAGGCATCCTGAAACCCGGCATGCCTGTGGAAGCGGAGCTGCCCCGGCCGTGACGACCGCCATCCGCTTCGAATCGGTCACGAGGACGTACGCGGGCGTTGCTGCGCTCCAGGAGGTGTCCTTCGACGTCCGGCGCGGAGAGATGTTCGGGCTGATCGGCCCCGACGGCGCCGGCAAGACGACTGCCATCCGGGTGGCATGCGGTCTGCTCGAGGCGGACGCAGGACGGGTGAGCGTGCTCGGCCGCGATCCATTCCGCGAGCACAGGGCCGTCACGAAGGGCATCGGGTACCTCTCACAGCGCTTCAGCCTGTATGGCGACTTGACGATCGACGAGAACATCGGGTTCTTCGCCGAGATCCACGCCGTGCGCCGGTACGCGGCCGCACGCGACCGGCTGCTCGACATGACGCAGCTGACGCCGTTCCGCACGCGCCGCGCCGATCGGCTGTCGGGCGGCATGAAGCAGAAGCTGGCGCTCGCGTGCACGCTCGTCCACGAGCCGGAGCTGCTCCTGCTCGACGAGCCGACGACCGGCGTCGATCCCGTGTCGCGCCGCGAGTTCTGGAAGCTGCTGTCCGAGTTCCTCTCCCAGGGCCTCACGATCGTGATGGCGACGCCATACCTGGACGAGGCCGAGCGCTGCACGCGGGTCACACTGCTGCACGAAGGACGCGTCCTCGCCATCGATCGCCCCGACGAGCTTCAGCGCACGCTGGCGGGCCGGTTGACCGAGATCGCCACCAACACGCCGCGGCCGCCGCTCGAGCTGCTGTCGAGCGTGGCGGGCGTTGCCGATGTGCAGGCCTTCGGCGACAGGGCGCACGTCAGGCTGATGTCTGGCGTGACCCAGGCGGAAGGAATCGCGCGAGTCACCGCCATGCTCGAACGGGAAGGCATCGAGGTCCTGAGCGCAAGGGCCGTCGCGGCGTCGCTCGAGGACGTGTTCATCGATCTGGTGACGCACTGAGGACCAGCTATCAGCTATCAGCTATCAGCTTCCAGCTTCCAGCTTCCAGCTTCCAGCTTCCAGCTGAAAAACCATGACCTACAAGCACACGGTCGTCATTCTTGCAAGCGGACTTGTTCTACTGGGTGCTCCGGCTCCTGCCGGCGCCCAGGCGGTTCCGTCGGCGCTCACGCTGGAAGAAGCGATACGGCTCGGCGTCGCCAACAGCCTGCGACTCGCGGAACTTCAATCGCGTGAGGACGCCGCCGGAGCGGTCGAGGCGGGGCGCGCCGCCGCGGGGCTGCCAATCGTGGCCCTCCAGGGCGGGTACACGCGGACGAATCACGTCGACGAATTCGCCGTGGCGCAGCTCGGGCGACCGGTGCAGGTGATCTATCCGGACGAGCCCGACAACTACCGCACCCGGCTGGATCTGCAGTGGCCGATCTATACGGCCGGCCGCGTCGAAGCGCTGGAGCGCGCTGCCCGCGCCGAACGCGAAGCGACGGGCGAGGACCTGGCCGCCGCCCGCGCCGACCTGCGCCTGGAGATCACGCGTGCGTTCTGGGCGCTCGTCACCGCGCGTGAAACCGAGCAGGTGCTCGAGCGATCGCTTGCGAGCATCGACGCGCACGTGCGCGACCTCCGCAACCGCCTCGATCTGGGGCTCATCCCGCCCAACGAAGTCCTGTCGGCCGAGGCGCAGCAGGCCCGCGAACGGCTCCTGGCCATCGAGGCCTCCAACGCGCGCGGCGTCGCCGAGGCGGATCTGCGACGCCTGCTCGGCATCGAAGGCGCGGGACGCATCGAGCCCAAGGGCGCGCTCGATGCGCCGGCGCGGCCGGCCGCCAGCCCTCAGACCCTCATCGACGAGGCCCGCGGCAATCGTCCCGAACGCCGGGCGCTCGAGGACCGGGCGGACGCGGCCCTGGCGCGCGTGGACGCGGCGGCGGCCGGGATGCGGCCGCAGGTCTCCGTCGTGGCCGGCTACGACTACGCACGTCCGAATCCGCGCATCTTTCCGCGCGTCGGCGAGTGGAACGACTCCTGGGATCTGTCTGTCAACGCCACATGGTCGCTCTGGGACGGCGGCCGCACACGCGCGGAACGCGCCGAGGCCGCGGCGTTGGCGAGTGCCGTCAGGGCGCGCGTAGGGGATTTCGACCGGCAGCTGGCGTTCGAGGTCACCGAGCGCAGCCTCGATCTCGATTCGAGCCGCGCCGCCATCGACGTCGCGAACGCTGGTGTCCGCGCCGCCGTGGAGGCCCGCCGCGTCGTCGGCGATCGATTCACAGCCGGGGTGGCCACGAGCACCGAGGTCCTCGATGCCCAAACGGACCTGATCCAGGCCGAGCTGTCGTTGACGCGTGCGCTCGCGAACGTGCGCCTCGCGGAGGCGAGGCTCGAGCGGGCGATAGGAAGGTGAGGGGGATCGTTGTCACGTACGACGTGCGACGTGCCACGTGCGACGTGCTGCTTGTCACGTGCGACGTGCCACGTGCTGCTTGTCACGTGCGGCGTGCGACGCTCATGAATCCGCAACGCGGCTATGACCACTTCTGACATCGCGATCGACGTCCGTCATCTGTCCCGCCGGTTCGGCCAGTTCACGGCGGTGGACGATCTGTCGTTCGAGGTTCGCCGGGGGGAGATCTTCGGTTTCCTCGGCGCGAACGGGGCTGGGAAATCCACGACGATCCGGATGTTGTGCGGGTTGTTGCAGCCGACCTCGGGCACCGCACGCGTCGGTGGCGTCGACGTGAAGACGGATCCGGAAGGTGTGAAGAAGCGCATCGGGTACATGTCCCAGCGCTTCTCCCTCTACGAACTGCTGACAGTCGACCAGAACATCCGGTTCTTCGCGGGCGTGTATGGTCTCGACGCGGCCCGGATGGCGGCGCGCCGCCAGTTCGTGATCGAGATGGCCGGCCTCGAGGGACGCGAGTCCACACTGGCGCGCGATCTGTCGGGCGGATGGCGCCAGCGGCTGGCGCTCGGGTGCGCGATTCTGCACGAACCGCCCATCCTGTTTCTCGACGAGCCGACCGGCGGCGTGGACCCGCTGTCCCGCCGTCAGTTCTGGCACCTCATCGACACGCTGTCGAAAGAGGGCGTGACGGTGCTCGTCACCACGCACTACCTGGACGAAGCCGAGCGCTGCCACCGCGTGGCGCTCATCCATGCGGGCAGGCTCGCCGCGATCGGCACCACGCGCGAGGTCAAGCGGATCTTCGCAGGCCGTCCGATCGTGGAAGTGAGAGGCGCCGAGCCCGTGCAACTCATGCGGGCACTCGATGCGATGGCAGAAGTCGAGAAGACCAGCTTGTTCGGCACGGCGGTCCATGCAGTGCTGAAGGACAAGAGCGCAGCGCCTGAAGCGATTGCTGCGCGTCTGGGGCGGGAGGGGTTGACGGTCGAGTCGATCGATGAGGTGCCGCCGTCGCTCGAGGACGTCTTCCTCGACGTCGTGGACAAAGCGGGAGGCCAGGCAGCATGACGAAGGCGCTGGCGGTGGGCCGGAAGGAGCTGCGCCAGATCGCACGCGATCGGCGCACGCTCATGATTCTCGTCTTCGTGCCCGCGTTCTTTCTCCTCCTGTACGGCTACGCGCTGAACTTCGACATCCGGAACATCAGCCTCGCGGTCGAGGATCGCGACTCCAGCCCGGAGAGCCGGGCGGTCGTCTCGGCGTTCGTGAGCTCCGGCTACTTCAGTCTGTATGCCACGGTCCACTCACGCGCCGAGGCCGAACGTCTGCTGGATTTGAACCGGGCGCGCGCCGTGCTCGTGATTCCGGAAGGCTTCAGCACCGAGATCACGGCGGGTCGTGCCGCGCCGGTTCAGGTGATCATCAACGGCGACAACGCGAATACGGCGACCACCGTGATGGGGTATGCCAACAACATCCTCCGGACCGTGGGAGCCGAGCTGTCGCCGTTCAGCCGGCCGGCCCCGGCGATCAGTGTCGAGCCGCGCATCTGGTACAACCCGGAGCTTCGGAGCACGCTCTTCCTCGTTCCGGGCCTCATCGCGTACATCGCGATGATCACCGCCGTGGCGTCGACGGCGCTGTCGATCGTGCGCGAGAAGGAGGCAGGGACCATCGAACAGGTGAGGATGGCGCCGATGAACACGCTGTCCTTCATCATCGGGAAGACGATTCCGTATTTCCTGATCGCGCTGACGTCGGCCACGCTCATCATCTTCGCATCGATGGTCCTGTTCGGCATGCCGATGCGCGGCAACTGGCTCTCGCTCTTCGTCGCGCTGTCGCTCTTCCTCGTCGGGGCGCTCGGCACGGGCCTCTTGATATCGACCATCGCCAAGACGCAGCAGTTCGCCTTCCAGATCGCGCTGCTCATTTCGCTGCTGCCGACGCTCATGCTGTCGGGCTTCATCTTCCCGATCAGCAGCATGCCGACCGCGCTCCAGGTCGTGACCTACGGCGTGCCGGCGCGGTATTTCCTCGTGGCGCTGAGGGGCATCCTGCTGAAGGGCTCAGGGCTGGCGCCGCTCGTGCCGCAACTTCTCGCACTGACGTTGTATGCCACGGTGATGCTGGGTCTCTCGTCGCTCCGGCTGGCGCGGGAGCATGCCTGATGCAGCGCCTGCGATTCCTCGTCTGGAAGGAGTTCCTCGAGCTGCGGCAGAATCCGCGGCTGTTCGGGATCGTCGTCCTCGCGCCGATCATCCAGTTGACGATGCTCGGCTACGCGGCCACGACGGATGTACGGGACGTGCCGGTGGTCGTCGCCGACGGCGATCGATCACCGGCCAGCCGCGAGCTGGCCGCACGGTTCGAGGCCTCGCGGAATTTCACCGTGATCGACACGGTCAGCACGGTCGCCGAGATCGACCACTATATGGAACGCGGCAGGGCGTGGCTCGCGCTCGCGATTCCCGCCGGGTACGGCGCCGAGGTGCGGGCACGACGGCCGGTCACGGTCCAGGTCGTGGCCGACGGATCCGACGCGAACTCCACGACGGTCGCGCTGGGGTACGCCACGAGCCTGATCGGGGGCTACGCTCAGGAGCTGGTCGCATCCGCCGGCGACGACCGACTGCTGGCGGGCGGAATCGACGCGCAAATCCGGGTCTGGTTCAACCCGCAGCTCGAGAGCCGGCACTTCATGATCCCCGGCGTGCTCGCGCTGGTCCTGCTCGTCGTCACAGCCAACCTCGCGTCGATGGCGATCGTTCGCGAGAAGGAACTCGGCACGCTCGAGCAGCTGAACGTGACACCGCTGCGGCGTTGGGAGCTCGTCGTCGGCAAGCTGCTGCCGTACGGGTTGATCGGCCTGGTGGACGTCCTGCTCGTCGTCGCGGTGGCCGTGTTCTGGTTTGAGGTCCCGCTGCGAGGGAGCTTCCCCCTGCTCTACGCGATGAGCGTCCTGTATCTGCTGAGCACGCTGGGCCTCGGGCTGTTCATCTCGACGATCTCGGACACGCAGCAGCAGGCGATGATGACCGCGACGTTTTTCTTCCTGATGCCGATGATCTATCTGTCGGGGTTCATCTTTCCGATCGAGAACATGCCAGCCGTGATTCAGCCGTTCACGTACCTGATCCCGCTGAGGTACTACCTGGTGATGGTGCGTGGGATCTTCCTGAAGGGGATCGGGCTCGAGCTGCTGTGGCCCCAGGCAGCCGCGCTGGCCGCCTGGGGTCTGGCGATGATCGCGCTTGCAGTGGCGAGGAGCCAGAAGCGCGCGGGGTAGGGGGACAGTCCCCCTAAGGGGACAGTCCCCCCAAGGGGACAGTCCCCCTAACGGGACAGGCACCCT
>DASTBU010000183.1:0-23580 GCA_035711845.1 Vicinamibacterales bacterium | reverse complement strand
GATGACGTCTCGGCCGCCGATGCATCCCGCCTCGCTGCGTTGCTCGTCGGTCACATGCGCCCGGCATGCTCCCTCCTCGCGCCTTGCGATCCGGGCGCCTCGGCGCCCGAATACGTCACCGTAATTGTGAAACGCAGGACTTAGTCGTTATGCGGCTCGAAACGAGAATTTTGTACACGTTGTGGAGCCGCACAACGGCCTCGGGCGCGCCGCAGGCGCTTCGGCGAGCCTCGCCGGAGCTTCAGCGGAGGAGGGAGCGGAGCGGGGCTTTCGGGGCCCCGCGAGCGACGGCGATGGGGGGTCCGGCCCGCCGTCGCCCGACGCGTATGGGACCGGGCTTTGGCGAGGTCTCGCCGGAGCCTTGGCGAAGGCGGACGGGGCGAAGCCCCCCGGTGTAGTTCGGATCCGTCCTTACGCCTCGCGCAGGATCCGAGTCGGGTCGAGGCGTGAGGCGCGGTGCGCCGGGAGCCATCCGGCAATGGCACTGATGAGCGCCAATGTCGCTGCCGACGCGGCGAGTGTGCCCGTATCGCCCGGCTCGAGGCCGAAGAGCAGCGTGGCCACGAAACGCGACGCCCATGCGCCGATGGCCAGCCCCACGACGATCCCGGCGCCGACCAGCCGCGACACGCGAGCGAGCACCAGGCGGACGACCGACACGCGCGTCGCGCCGAGCGCCATGCGAATGCCGATTTCGGCTTGCCGCAGGCTCACCGCATACGAGGTCACGCCATAGAGGCCCACGGCCGCCATCACCAGCGCCAGCAGGCCGAATGACGCCGACAGAATCGCGAGCAGCCGCTCGCGCGTCAGCGCATCGCTGATCCGGTCATCCAGCGGCTCGAATGTCAGGGCAAGCGTCGGGTTGATTTCGCCGATCGCCGTGGTGATGCTCTTCGTGAGTGACCCCGGGTCTGCTGCCGCGGCGCGGACGCTCAGGGTGACGACCGCTGGCGTGGTGACGGTGGGGTCCTCCACCAACGAACGATCGACCGACTGCGACAACGGCACGTACGTCGTCGGCAGTGTCGGCTCCCGTACGTCGCGGTACACGGCGTCGCCCACGAGCCCGACGATCTCGATCGGGGGCGATCCGGGTTCCCGCATCGGACGAATCGTGTGGCCGATGGGGTTCGCGCCCTCGAGAAACTTCCGGGCGAATGCCTGGTTGACCAGCGCCACCCGAGGCGAGCCCGGACGGTCACGTTCAGAGATGTCGCGTCCGGCCAGGAGTGGCGTGCCGAACGTCGACATCCAGCCGGGCGTGATGCCGTTGAAGACTGCCAGAGGAGCATTGGCCGGAATCGGACTATCGGTGAACCCGAAACCCTCGGGTCCGCCCCCCGCGGCGTCGTCGCTGCTTCGCAACGTCGAGCCGGAGACGTCGATCCGCCGGCTCCACATCGCGCCGAGCGGCGCCGTGATCGAGACAGCAGCCCGCTCGACGCCCGGAATCGCAAGAACGCGCTGGTGGATGCGCTCGTACGCCGCCAGACGCGCAGGCGGCGGGAGGTCGGCGCGGCGCGCGTCGATCATGGCCAGTAGCACGCGGCCGCGCTCGAAGCCGAGCGGTACCTGCGTCAGTCCACTGAACGAGCGCAGGAACAGGCCGGCACCGATGAGGAGCACGAGCGAGAGGGCGACCTGCACCAGGACGAGCCCACTGGCCATCGGGGTGTGGCTCGAGGCACCAGGGGTCCGTCCGCGATCCTTCATCGCGTCGATCGGCGCGCCGCGCGTCGCGCGCCACGCCGGCGCCACGCCAAAGACGAGCGCCGCGATGAGGCCAGTGACCCCGGTAAACGCCAGCATGCGCGAATCCAGCGGCAGCTCCAGAGACACGGCATCCGTGGCGAGCTGGGCGACGAGGAGCCGGCTGCCCCACTGAGCCAGGGCGACAGCGGCCGCGGCGCCCATGGCAGCCAGCAGCAGGCTTTCGATCAGCAGCTGCCGCGCCAGACGTCCGCGCGACGCCCCCAGCGCCAGCCGCACGCTCCATTCGTGGCTGCGCGCCGTTGCCCGGGCGAGCAACAGATTGGCAATGTTGGCGCAGGCAATCAGCAGCACCAGTCCCGCGACGGCCATCAGGACCAGCAATGGCCGTGAGTAGTCGTCCCGGAGACCCGATGGACCGCGGGCCGCATCCACGAACGTGAACGGTTCGTCCAGGTACTGGTCCCGGCTCCCGCCCGGGCTCGATGGCGGAAGCGTCGCTTCGCGAATCCCCGGTTGAAGCGTCTGAACGAGCGCTGTCGCCGCCTCGATGGACTGCCCGTGCTTCAGGCGCACGTACACCTGGAGCCACCACGACGTCCGCCGGTCCAGGCGCGACTCGCTGCCGCGAATGAGGGGCTCGACGCCGAGCGGGATCACGACATCGAACGACCGTCCTGGGACGAGCCCGAAGAATCCGGGCGGCGTCACGCCCACAATCGTGAGTGGCACCCGCTCGAGCGTCAGCGTGCGGCCGATCGCATCGGGTGCGCCGCCAAAATGCGTCTGCCAGAACCCGTGGCTGATCACGACGATGGCCCCTCTGCTGCCGCCGCCGCGGGCATCGTCCGATGGCTCGAACAGGCGGCCGAGCGCCGGCTCGACGCGGAGCACATCGAAGGCCCCGGCGCTGGCCCACACGCCGTTGACGAACCGGCTCTCTCCTCCCGTGCTCAGATCGAACTCCGCGTCGAACCTCGTCCACGCGAACGCGCCGTCGAACCGGCCGGCGTGTCGCTGGACTTCCTCCCAGATTGGATAGGTCCAGGACCGCTGCGCCGATGGTGGCGCGGCGGCGAGCTGCACGAGCCGCCCGGGATCGCCAACCGGCAACGTCCGAAGGAGGAGGCCGTCGATGATGGAGAAGATTGCAGTATTGGCGCCGATACCCAGCGCGAGCGTGCCGACGATCACGATGGCGAAGGTGCGCTGCCTGGCGAAGAGCCGGAACGCGTAGCGAATGTCCCGGCCGAGGTCATCGAGGAGCGCGCCGTGACGGCCCGCCCGAACGCTCTCTTTCATCCGCTCGACGCCGCCGATGTCGGCGAGCGCGAGGCGGCGAGCCTCGGCGGAGGAAACACCCTCGCGGATCTTGTCCGCGGTGGACATCTCGACGAACGAACGGATCTCGTCGTCGAGTCGCTGCTCGGCGTGATCCCGGCGGAGGATCCAGGATGCGATTGACGCCAGTCGATGAAAGAGAGTCATGCGCCCTCCAGTACGCTCGCGATGGCAAACGACACTCGATCCCACCGGCGCCTGTGCTGCTCGAGCTGCTTGCGACCGGACGCCGTCAGCGCGTAGTACTTGGCGTTCCGGTTGTTCTCGCTGGGACGCCACTCAGCTTTCAGCTTGCCGTCCTGCTCGAGCCGGTACAGCGACGGGAACAGCGAGCCGGGATTGACCCGAAAATGGTCGTGGCTGAGCGCGGTCAATCGCTGTGAGATGCCGTAGCCGTGCAGAGGCTCTCTCGTGAGGATAGTGAGGATCATCAGGTCGAGTGTTCCTTGCGGGACGTCGAGCTTGTCCAGTGGCTCCTCGTCGTTTCTCGCCACGAGCTTTCTCCTTTTAGGGTGCCAAGAGAAGACGTCGCCATATTGGCAGCTCTCATTTAGGTTGTCAAGAGGTGCGCCGATGGGATCGCCGGCGGCTGTCCAACAGGGCGGCCTACTGGCGTTATTGCGTCAGCTGTCCAGAATTTTGCATACACACGCCGAAGCCGCCGGGCCGTTGCCGAAGCCGACTTCTGTGCAGCGATGAGCTGGATCGACCCCGCGATGGCCCCGCCGCCTGCAACTCGGGGCTCGGGGCTCGGGGCTCGGGGCCTCGTACGATCCCCGATGGCGTATTTTGCGCAACGCGTTCGATGCGGAGACCGCGGCATGCGCCCTGTTCGGACACAAGGAGCAACACCAAACATGAAACCCAAGAACACGATCTGCCTCTGGTTCGACAAGGACGCGCTCGAGGCGGCGCGCTTCTACGCCGCCACTTTTCCGGATAGTGAAGTCACAGCTGTTCACAAAGCGCCCGGTGACTACCCGAGCGGCAAGGAGGGCGATGTGCTGACGGTGGAGTTCACCGTTCTGGGCATTCCCTGTCTCGGCCTCAACGGCGGCCCGCAGTTCAGGCACAGCGAGGCCTTTTCCTTCCAGATCGCCACGGACAATCAGGAAGAGACGGACCGCTACTGGAACGCGATCGTCGGCAATGGCGGCCAGGAGAGCCAATGCGGGTGGTGCAAGGACCGCTGGGGCCTCTCCTGGCAGATCACGCCGCGCGCGCTAACCGACGCGCTTGCGGCTGGTGGCGGCGAGGCAAAGCGCGCCTTCGCGGCGATGATGCCGATGAAGAAGATCGACGTCGCCACCATCGAGGCAGCGAGGCGGGGCTGACGTGGACACGACGGGTTGCGTCATCTGACGAGCTCTGGAATTCCGCTCGACCGTCCTCCTGGAGACGAAGCTCGCCGAAGGCAAACGAAGTCTGGCTGGACTAGGCCCTGGTGCGGCGGCGTGTCTCGACGGCCGGCAGCGTTCGATGAATCGGTTGGAACACACGACGGTACTGCGCCGGCGCAATCCCGGTCCGGCGTTTGAACAAGCGTCGAAAGAACGAGGAATCTTCGTAACCAATCTCAAAGCCGATCTCGTCAACTGACTGGTCAGACGACTCGAGCAGCCGCTTGGCCTCTTCGATGCGGAGGTTCTGTAGATAGTCAATCAGCGCAAGTCCGGTGGCGTGCTTGAAGCGCCGCTTCAGCGTCCGTTCCGGGATCCGCGCGTGCCCGACCGCTCGTGCGACGGCTCCAGACTCCCGGAAGTGTTCCCCAAGCCAGCGTTCACAGCCGCGCACGGCGGCGTCGGAATGCGGCTGCTGGCGCACGAGGGGCCCATATGGCAACTGTCCCTCGTCGTGCCACTTCAGCAGATATACCTTCGCGATGCGCATCGCCTCGCCCGGGCTCACGTGTCTCGAGATGATGTGCAGCGCGAGGTCGTGCCAGGACGTCGTGCCTCCCGCCGTGACGATGCGACCCGACTGGTCGGCGAAACAGAGGTTGGGCTCGGGCCGAAAGCGCACCTGTGGGTACTGGTGCTTGAAGAGGTCCTGATATCCCCAATGCGACGTGGCATCGCGGCCGTCGAGCAACCCCGTCTCTGCGAGCATCAAGGCACCCGAACACGCTGAGTAGACGCAGGCGCCGGCCTCGTAGCGTGCACGGATCCACTCGATAAGTGCTGGGTACCGTCCCTTGAGATGCTCGTCCGGACCGAGCCACAGTTCGGGCAGGATCACGATGTCGGCGCGGTCGACCTCGTCAATGGCGGCGCCCGGTTCGACGGGAATTCCGTTGCCACAACAGAATCGCTCTCGACCGACGCCGACCACCTGCACCCGGAACGGCGGCCGCATGGGCTCCGTGCGCGTAAGGGCCTGCCACACATTCCCCGTGACGTTGAGCACGTCGAGCATGCCGTACAGCGCGGACCCTGCGGTTTCGGGGACGGCGACGATCGTCGTTTCGAGCGGTTTCTGGTCAGGCATCGCACCCCCTGGCACGAAAGACCCGTTCTTGGCAGAAACCCATCTTACGACGACTCCGCCGAACCCGTATCGTGACACCCATCGTCGCGTTCACGGCATGTCGCCTGAGCTCAAGCCGACGAAGACGGGAGAGATGAGATGTCAACCACACTGACGCCGGCACAATCCAAGACCGAACTGAATGGCCTCGACACGCAGAAGATGGTCGAGACGGTCGCAGCGCTGAAGGCCAATCCCATCCTGGCTCAGTTCGAGTTTCGGGCGCGCAACTGCTGGATCTCCGGCGGGGAGAACCGGTCGACGATCAAGGACTTCTACGCGGCGGGGGCTGAGGATGCCTCGCGCCCGGAGGCGTTCGAGTTCACGAATGGCGAACCGCCGGTGCTGCTCGGCCACAACGAGGGCGCGAATCCGGTCGAGTTCCTGTTGCATGCGCTGGCGGGCTGCGTCACGACGACTACCGTGCTGCACGCGGCGGCGCGCGGCATCGAGATCGAGTCCATGTCCACCAGACTCGTCGGCAACATCGATCTGCAGGGGCTTCTCGCGTTGAGCGAGGTACAGCCCGGCTACAAGCAGATCCGGATCGAGGTGGACATCAAGGCCGTGAATGCCAGCGACGAGGAGCTCGACGATCTTCTGGGCTTCGCGCAGGCACACTCGCCGGTCTGCAACACGGTATGCCGGCCGGTCCCGGTCATTCTGGAACGAGTGACACGGTGAGCCGCCGAGGGACGGGCCGGGAGCGCGCGACCAGCGGCCCGTCCGTCCGGCGATACTCCACTGTGAGAGAGGACGACGGCCCAGCCATGCCCGGCCGTTGAGGCGCGGTCACTTCCTGAGCATCTTGAACGACTGGTTCCAATTGTTGGTGCGGATGGCCGACAGCACCCACACCATGCACATCGCCTCCAGATAGCGGGACGACTCGATCCCGCCGACGTCGACGACGCCCCATCCGAAGTCCTTCAAGATGGCGGTCACCTTCTTCTTCGCCTCGGCGTCGTTGCCGGCGATGAACATGTCAGGCGGTCCGCCCGGGAACTCGGGCCGGAACATGAATGAGTTGCCCACAGTGTTGAAGGCCTTGACGACGTAGGCGTCCGGCAGCAGACGCTGGACGCGCTCGCCGGCCGAGTCGTTCCCGCTCACGGCCAATGTCGGCGGCATCCCACCACCGAAGTCGAGCGGATTGGTCGCGTCAATGACCACCTTGCCGCGTAGCTTCTCCGGACCTGCGAGCGTGAGTGCGCCCTCGTTCGCGACGCCGAGCGTGGCAAGGACGACGAGCTCGCCGAAGGATGCGGCATCGGCAAACGTTCCTGCTGACGCCAGTGCGCCCGCTTCTTTCGCCCACGCGACCGCCTTCTCGTTCCTGCCATCGCGCGCGCCCATCTTCACGGCGTGGCCGAGCGTGACGAACCCTCTGCCCAGTGCCTTGCCCACGTCTCCCGTGCCGAGAATTCCCACGTTCATGGCCGGCCTCCTCATCGCTCACTGTCAAGGATGCGCATCTGGTGCTCGTCATATCGCGTGCCCGCAACCGCCGACGCCGGCACCGCCCCCTCGATGCGTTCCATGTCGGTGGGTGACAGCGTGACCCGCAATGCCCCCAGCGATTCGGTGAGCTGCGCCCGCGTGCGTGCACCGATCAGCGGCACGATACTGGGGCTCTTGGCGAGCACCCACGCGATCGCGAGCTGGGACGCGCTGGCGCTCTTGCCTGCGGCCAGCTCCTGTAGCGCCTCAATCAACGCCTGGTTGCGCTCGCGGTTCTGCCCCGTGAAGCGCGGCAGGTGCGCACGGATGTCGGCCTGCGACTTCGGTTTGGAACCAGTGAGCAGTCCGCGCGACAGCACGCCGTAAGCCGTCACACCAATGCCAAGTGTCGCGAGTGCAGGAAAGATCGCGGTCTCCGGGCGACGGCTGATCAGCGAGTATTCGATCTGCAGATCGCTGATCGGGTGGACCGCGCGTGCGCGCCGAATGGTGTCAACGCCCACTTCTGACAGGCCGATGGCGCCGACGTAGCCTGCCTTCACGAGATCGGCGAGCGCGCCGACGGTCTCCTCGATCGGCACGTTCGGATCGAGCCGGCCAGGGCGATAGACGTCGATGTGATCCACGCCGAGTCGCCTGAGGCTGTAGGCGAGGAAGTTCTTGACCGCGACGGGCCGTGTGTCCATTCCGATCCAGCTTCCGTCGGGTCCTCGCAGGGCCCCGAACTTCACCGAGAGCACCGCCTTGTCGCGCCGATCGCGCAGCGCCCGTCCGATGAGCAGCTCGTTGTGACCCGCTGCGTAATAGTCGCCCGTGTCGAGCATCGTCACACCCGCATCGAGGGCGGCGTGAATGGTCGCGATGCTCTCGGCCTCGTCCGCAGGGCCGTACAGGTCAGACATGCCCATGCAGCCGAGACCGAGCGGAAAGACGCGGGGCCCGCTCGATCCAAGTTGGCGGGTCTGAGGAATGGTCATCGCTCGAAGGTAGCTCGGCACGGCCTCCGCAGGCAAGCAGACACCTGACAGTTTGGCGAGCCTGGCCGAAGCTCCCCGCCTTCGCTCACTCAGGACCCAGCCGGTCGACCGTCCTTAAAGTGCTACTCTACGAAGTCATGATGAGGCGCACAGGGGCGGCGATTCTTCCGTTTGACGATCGCGACGACGTCGCGGTCGAGGACTTCATTCGAGACTTTCGGTGGAGCGGCGTACCCACTTGCGTTGGCCAGATTGACGTCTGCAGCGACCAGGATGCGCCCATCCGGGTGAACACGTTCACCAATGAGTTCTGGACTGCGAAGCAGCGCGCCGCACATAGCCTTCACGAGATCTCGTATCGCGCCTGCTTCAAGCCCCAGCTTCCACGGTTCTTCATCGATCGGCTCACTCGGCCGGACGACATCGTGTACGACCCGTTCATGGGGCGCGGGACGACGCTGGTGGAGGCGGCGCTGATGGGCCGGCGCCCCTGCGGTTGCGACGTCAACCCGCTCAGCGCCGTGCTTTGCGAGCCCAGACTTCGCCCACCGTCACTCGCCGACGTGCAGCGGGCCCTGGCGGAAGTGGACTTCTCCGATGCCGATGAGATGCCGGAGGAGCTCCTGGTCTTCTACCACCAGGAGACCCTGCGCCAGATCTCGGCGTTGCGAAGGCATCTCTTGGAACACGAACGCAGTGGTGCCTCGAGTGCGGTGCAGCGCTGGATACGAATGGTCGCCGTGAACCGGCTGACCGGGCACTCCACTGGATTCTTCTCCGTGTACACGTTGCCGCCAAACCAGGCGGTCTCGCCGCGCGCGCAGGCGAAGATCAATTCGCGGCTCAACCAGCGCCCGCAACGCCGGGACGTTCCAGGCATCATTCTGTCGAAGAGCCGAGCGCTTCTGCGAGACGTGACGCCCGAGCTGCGTGCCCGCCTCGAAGGACTCGCTGAGACCGCACGGATTCTGGCCGGCTCGTCCGCAAGTACACCCGCGATCGAGGACGACTCCATCGCCTTGGCGGTCACGTCGCCGCCATTCCTCGACGTCGTGGACTACAAGCGCGACAACTGGCTGCGGTGCTGGTTCAGCGGGATCGACGCGACGGCCGTGCCCGTGACGCAGGCGAAGCAGCTCGACGCGTGGAAGGCGTTCGTGACCAGCACGCTGACCGAGTTGAGGCGCATCCTGCGGCCGAACGGTCACATCGCGTTCGAGGTCGGCGAGGTGCGGGGCGGTGCCGTGCGGCTCGAGGAGCTCGTGGTGCCAGCGGGCATCGCAGCCGGGCTCGAACCGGTCCTGGTCCTGGTGAATGCCCAGGAGTTCACCAAGACCGCCAACTGCTGGGGCGTCACGAACAACCGCAAGGGCACAAATACAAATCGGGTCGTGCTCTTCCGCAAGCGTGGATAGATCTGGCGATGTTCACAGTGACATCCAAGCTCCGCCGGACTCGGCCGAGGCCTTGGGGCCCCCGTGGTCGGCCAAGGTGGCTTTCAGAGCGCGCAACCTGCGCGCAAATGATTCACCGCCGCACGCGTGACTATTCAAGATCGCGATCATCGCGAAGCGCTCCGTCCGCAATTTGTATACATGTTTCGGACAGCCGTGAGGGCCTGCGGTCCCCTATTCGCTCCGCAACGCTTCGGTGGGATCGATGCGGAGGGCGCGTCGGGCTGGGCCCAACGCAGCGAAGACACCGACGAGCAGCATGACCGCGGCCGCGCCGGGGAGGATGCCGGGAATCGGCATGCCGCCGATCTGTTCGATCGGCACGTACCGGCCGACGAGGTACGCGGCGAGCATCCCCACCGCCGAGCCGGCACCGATCTGCAAGAAGGCGCGCCTGAACACAGCCGCCACCAAATGGCCCGGCTGCGCGCCGAGCGCCGACCGGATACCGATCTCACGCCGGCGCTGCGCGACCGTGAACGCCAGGAGCGCGTACAGTCCGGCGGCCGAGAGCAGCAATACGCTGCCGGTGACCGCGCCGATGGCGATGGCGCCAAGGTTGTCGCCGAAGCGATGCTCGCGGTAGATCTCGGCCAGCGTGCGGACCTGGTCAACCTGTAGCTCGGGGTCGATGCTCGCTGCGACGTCGCGGAGGCGTTCCGCGAGACCGGCCGGACCGCCTCTCAGGCGAAGCTGCAGGTGCGCGGGATGGATCTGACCCGGGGCGGCAGGATGGTACGCCACCCGTGCCTCGGTCGTCACGGGCAGATTACCGACGATCCCGACGACTTCGTACCATCGGTCCGCTTCCGGGCCGTGCCGCCACTCGCCGCCTGTCGCACGGACGTAGCGGAAACGCCGTCCGAGCGCATTTCCGCCGGCGGCTATGGTCTCGGCGAAGTTGCGGTTGACGATGGCCGCATCGGCCGCCGCGGCAGCGTCGCCCTCCGTGAATCGGCGACCGGCGAGGCCAGGCACCTGATAGATATCGAAGAACGCGGTATCGACCTGGTTGAACCGGGCGAGGAAACCCGGCAGTTGGCCATTGAGGAAGTCGACCTCGGCCGGCTCGCGGCCTTCGATGTCGACGAACACCCAGGGCTCCTCGCCGGGCGGACGCAAGGCGGTCGCGGCACCGAGGATACCCGGGTCGGCGAGAAGCCGTCGCGCCAGCTCGCGCTCGCGATTGCCGAAGCGCACGGCGCGTTCTCGCTGCGCGTCCTCCGGCTCGCTGGTCAGCTGCCGTGGCGCGTCGAAGTCCGCATCGGGCGCATCGAGCACGAACCGGCCCCCACCCAGCGCGACGCGCGCGGTCGCAAACTCCTCGGCGGCGAAGCCCGGGCCGACGACGCCGGTCCGCAGCGTGCCCCAGGCGAGTTCGGCGGCCAGCGGCACCACGCCGACCGAAAAGGCGACCTGCGCGATCACCAGCGTGGTCCACGTGGCGCCCAGCCGCAGGCTGGTCCGTCCGGCGAGCGCACCGGCGCCGAGCCGCGTCAGGCGCCTCGTAGCCTGCAGCGCCGGCACGAGGCCGGACACGGCGGCCGCAGCCACGGCCAGTCCGGCGACGAAGAGAAGGGTGCGGTACGACACATCCAGGGTCATCCAGAACGGCGGGCCGCCGGGGATCTGCTGCAGGCGCCCGGCCATCACGACCGACACGATGCGCAGGACCAGCAGGGCGACACCGGCCGCCGCGGCCGTCAGCACGAGCGCCTCGATGAACAGCTGCCAGACGATCCGCGCGCGGCTGCCGCCGAGGGCGTGGCGCGCGGCGAACTCCTGCTGCCGCGTGACGGTGCGCGCGTAGTTCAGGATCGCGATGTTCGCGCACGGCGGTAGCAGCAGTAAGACGAGCACCAGGCTCGACAGCGACCACAGCAGGCCCAGCTCGCCGCGTTCGAAGTCCCCCGTGAAGGCAAACGTGTACGGCACCACGCGCCCTCCTTCGCGCTGCACGCTACGGAGGGCTGGGAGGATCCCGAGCGCCGACACCTCCGCGTGCGCCCGCGCGAGCGCCGCGCCCGGCGCGAGCCGGCCGAACACGACGCCTTCGGGACCGGTGTTGCGCAGCACCCGATCGGCCCCGAGCCGGAGTGGAACCCAGTAGCTGAAGTTGAACGGGAACTGGAAGCCGTCCGGCATGACACCGACGACGGTATGCACGTCCTTGCCGAGCCGCAGTTCGCGTCCGATGACGTCTCGCGCGCCAGCGAAGCGCCGCTGCCAGACGTCGTGGCCAATGACGACGACGGGGGCGGCGTCGGGCGCTGCGTCGGCGTCGATGATGGCGCGGCCGATGAGCGGCGGTACTCTCGCCACCCGGAAACCGGCGGCCGACATCTCGGCGACCGCCACGAGTTCGACCGATCCGTCGGCCGCGATGACGTTGCGCCGGATGGTCTGGAACGCGCCGACGTCATCGATCGATTGCAGGCTGGTGCGCCAACGCTCGACGTCCTGCCACGTCGTGTCCCGCCGCTGGCCGGCCTCGCGGTCCCACACTTGGATGGCGACGACCCGTTCACCCTCGTCGAGTGGAAGCGGACTCCACAGGACGACGTCGAACGCGGCGAAAACGACTGCGGCGATACCGATCGCGACGGTCATCGCCAGCCCGCCGACCACCGTCAGCCCCCAGTTGCGGGCGAGCAGGCGGAGTCCGAGCTTGATATCGAGCCACGACGAGCCGAGCCAGGGCAACCCGCGCTGTTCCCTTAGCCCTTCGAGCGCCTGGATGCGGCCGCCGGCGGCGGCCCTGGCGAGTCGCGCGGCGTCGCTCGACGCGTGGCCCCTTCGCCGGAGCTCGTCTTCAGCAAGGGCCAGGTGTCCGGCAAGCTCGCGCTGCAAGTCATGGTCGGTCCGACGGCCACCGAGCGCGCCCCATACCCGGCGTGTCCACTCGCGAAGCGAGGAGCTGACCTCCTGGAGCGTCATGTTGGATCCTCCCGGAGGCGTCAAGCCGGGTCCTCAAAGAGCGTGTGCATGACGGCCACCATCTGATCCCACGCCTTTTTCTCGGCGGCGAGCCGCCGGCGTCCGGCGGCGGTGATGGCGTAGAAGCGCGCCTGGCGGTTGTTGTCGGTGACACCCCACTCGGCCTTGACCAGTCCTTGCTGCTCCAGGCGCATCAGGCCTGGGTACAGCGTGCCCATGTTCAGCACGAGCGCGCCCGATGAGACCTGCTCGAGCCGGGCGCCGATGGCGTAGCCGTGCTGCGGCCCCAGCGCAGCGAGTGTCTGCAACACCATCAAGTCGAGCGTGCCGCGCAGCACTTCCGCCTTGGAAGGTTCTTTATTGGACATCCCGATAGACTATGCCCTCGTACCATTAGGAAGTCAAATGAAGGTGCATGCCAGCCGCGCGGGGTCGCCTTTGTACTTAGAGGAGGCCACCGTCAGCCCGGCACGGCGGCGGTCGCTCCGCTGTACACCGCGTCGGGATCACACCTCGGCGAATTGAACCACGGCCTTGATGTCCTCCGGCTGCCGCCGGAGGGCATGTTCGAACTGGTCCGGCGGCACGCGCCGCGTTATCAGGCGCGTGAGCCACGCGCGGTCGGCGCGTGCCAGCGCTTGTCCTGCCTTGTACCAGTGCCGTTTGTTGGCATTGACACTGCCGACCACCAGGTTATTACGCAGCACGAGGTTGGCCCCAACGTCGGCCGTCGAGAGGCCCCCGGTGCGCCCGCCGCTCCCGATGCCCGTGAGGCACACGACCCCGCCCGGCGCGATGGCCCCAATCGAGTCCGCGATGACCTGTCCAACCCCGGTGCATTCGACGATGACGTCCGGCTCGAAGCCCACTCCCGCGACAGTGCCGGTATGGTAGGTGGCCCCGAGGGCGCGAACGAGCTCCGGTTTGAGCCCTGATTGGACCCGGTCCAGGACGTGCACGTCGAGCCCATGCTGCTTTGCGACCAGAGCAGCAAGAAGACCTATCGGCCCGGCTCCCGTCACGAGTAGGGTCTGCGGCTCCCAGAAGGCACGCTGGCCGACCGCGACGACCTGCTCCCACGCCTTGGCGACGACGGTAGTCGGCTCGAGTAGTACGCCAAGCAGGCCGAGCGATGGGTCGATCTTCATCGCGTACTCGGGATCGATCCGCCAGCGCTCCGACATGAAACCGTCGATCTCCTTGATTCCGCGTTCGGTGTACTGACCGTTTCGGCACATGTCCCACTCGCCCACCGCGCAGTTGCTGCAGGGCACGGGGTCGGGGCGCCGGACGATGCCGACGACGAGATCGCCTTGCTGAAGCGCGCCGCTCGGACCCGGGTCGATGACGCGGCCGAGAGATTCGTGCCCCAGCACGAGGCGCGTCTTGCCCCGCGGGGCCCAGCCGTACTTCCCCTCCACGATCTCGACGTCGGTCCCGCACACGCCCACTGCGATGGCCTGCACGAGAACCGACCCGCCGCGCGGGTCCGGCTCGGGGATGTCCTCCAGGTGTGCGGTGTCCGGCTTCTGCGGTTCGACGGTAATGGCCTTCACATCACCTCTCTTCCTGTACCTACTTTGCCGCGTTCGCGCCCGTCACGCGCATCCTGGTCCCATACCGACGGCGTCACTGCGATCAATTCGCCTCGACTCGCGGCGGGCAGGTCTGAGCAACGCCCCACCGAGCAGACTCGACGACAGTGATCATAGCCGACGGATCGGACGCGCTCCGGTGCTGCGATCGCCGCGTAGATTTTGCGCGGAGAGCGCTGGCCGCGTATGGTGTCGCCCAAAAATTTCGTTCTACAGGAGTAAGAAGAGTCCGCTCTGAGGTTGAGCTGGCTGGGAGGCCGGGACGATTTCCGAAATTGGCTCATCCATGAGCGGTGGTGCGGATTCGAGCCTCTGCCTTATGACCTGCAGTGGAGGTCCTACGTTCGCCGCAGAGCGGCGAGGCATTCGTCGGCGAGCACGCCACCTGTGACCTCGGGAACCTGCGGCCATCCTTCGAGGTCACGGTCGGCCAGGATGGCGTACGAGGACGTGCACGCGCCGGCCTGTCCCGCCGGCACGCCATAGACGACCTGGGCGATGCCAGTCCGTCGGATCGCGTAACCGCATAGCACGCACGGTTCGACGGTCGAATACAGCGAGCAGCCACGCAGATCGAGCGTCTCGAGATACCGACAGGCCTGGCGGATCGCTTCCACTTCGGCGTGCGCGCTGGGGTCGAGTGTCGCCCGACTGCGCTCGGCACCTTCACCTACGACTTCGTCGCCGCAGACGATCAGCGCGCCAACCGCGGTGTCGCCGGCCCGCGCCGCGATCTCCGCCAGTTCCAGACACCGCCGCATGTACATCGTTGCGCTCATGCCGCGATGGTAGCGCAACGATACGACATCGCATATCACGAATGCCTCGATTGGGTCGCGGAGTCGCGGTAATTGCTTACGAGGAGTGCGCAGACGCACATCGACGAGATCGGCGCTCACATCGCACCTGACAGCTTGGACGCAGCCCTGAAGGTGTACGACGCGTTTGAGCACGCCTTCGGGCTGCTCGCCAAACGACGGGCGTTGGCCACTCGCGCCAGGATCTGACGGATCGCCCGCTCAAGTTCTGGAGCGTCTTTTCGTATCTCGTCTACGACCCTGCAAAGCCGACCGCTCACGATTATTGCGATCCTCCACGGCGCTCGAGATGTCGAAACGCTACTGAAGCGCTGACCGCGATACGGCTGCGAAAAGTGGCCGGGGAGGGGCTTTGGGGGCAGACCCTTATCCCGATCCGCGCTTAGTGCAGACTTCGGCGTTACTCGGTACATATCATCGATCGGCTGACAGTCATGGAGGCCCTTAATCTTCGTATTGGGCGATGGCGCGGCAAGCGCGACGTTCGACAATGGCTCCTCCTCCCCGCAGTCACCGGCCCGATCACAAGACCGGCCGCAGCTTCATCCGTGCGAGGCACTCGTTGAACCGCGGATCCGCGCGCAAGCTGTCCCACTGAGGCGCCACGGCGAGATGAATCAAGGCAGGGTCGCGCGCGTCGATTAAGCGGTGAAGATGCTCGAATGCCGCGTCGAGATCTCCGGCGCTTGCGTGGTGCATCACGAGCCGGAATTCCGCACCATAGTCGGCGGCGTCTTCGCCGCCGGTGACGTCATTGCCAAGTTCGGGTTGTGTCGTGCCATCCGAGCTGACAGGACTCGAATTCGCACGCAGCAGTTGCCCCGCGCGCTCGAGATCGCCCAGCTTCCAGTACGCGCCTCCGAGCAATTCACGAGCGAAATGATGTTGTGGATCGCGATCGAGCGCCTTGTTGGCCCACACGATCATGTCGGCGTACCGGCGCTGATTCCAGCACGAGACTGCGATCAGCAAGTGAGCGAGCACCGACGTCGAGTCGCATTCCAGGCCCTGTAGTTTTAGGTCAAATCCACGCTCCAGGTCGCCGAGCGCTTCCATCAAGTCGCCGTAGCGGAGGTACGCGTGAGCGTGATTCGGGTCGATGGCCAGGGCGCGCTGGAAGCTTCGCTCGGCGGCGATCCAATCCCACTCTGCGAAGAGCATTACCTCTCCCAGCGCCGCCCGTGCGTCGGGGCTTTCATCGTCCAACGCAAGCGCGCGAAGCGCAGCGGCTCTAGCCTCGCGGAACGCTTCGACGAGCCCGTTGCGATTGGTCGCCTGGGCAACCTTCGCGAGCGCCAGGCCAGCGTATGCGGCGGCGAAGGTTGGATCGAGCTCCGTCGCGGCCTTGAACGCCGACACAGCCTCGGAGGTCTCGAAGAAAGACCCGGAGCGCAGATGCGCCCAACCGCGAGCAACGAGCTCCGATGCTTCCGACGGACGGGGCGCATCGGTGATCGAAGCATCGTCGGCGACTGCAAGTTTGGCGGCGGCGCCTGGATGCGAGCCAGCCCGCCTGAGGAGCTCGAACCGCACTGCATCTGGCATCGCTCCAGCGGCGTTCGCGTCGAGCTGACGCTTCAACGGCCACAGGTCGGTCAACAGCTCGCGCGCCGACTGGTAGCGGTCCTCGGGTCGCTTGTCGAGACACTTGATCGTGACCCGTTCCAGCTCCGACGGGAGAGCCGGGTTGAGCCGCCTCATCGGCTCCGGAGCGGTATGAAGGATGTGGTCCGTCAGTTCCTCCCGCGTCGATCCGGAGAACGGATGTTGCCCGGTTGCCATTTGATAGATGACGACTCCCAAGCTGAACACGTCGCTACGCGGGTCGACATCGCCGCCCAAAATTTGTTCAGGGCTCATGTACGGCCCCGACCCGACCACGCTGCCGACTGCAGTCACTGGTTCAACGGTCCAGTCACCATTCGGAATGACCTCCTCGCAGTTAACCTTCGCCACGCCGAAGTCGAGCACCTTCACGTGACCGCGGTGCGTCAGCATCAGGTTGGCTGGCTTGATGTCACGGTGCGTGATGCCCTTGGCGTGTGCCACGTCCAACGCGTCCGCGGCCTGAACTGCGATATCGACAACCTCCGACGGTCTCAACGGACGGCCGATTCGCCCTGCAATGGTCTCTCCTTCGACGTGCTCCATGACGATGAAGCGGATGCCGTCGCTCTCGCCTATGTCGTAGATGGTTGCAACATTCGGATGGTTCAGCGCGGAAGCAGCCTTCGCTTCGCGAGCGAACCGCTGCATGCGCTCTGGGTCCGCGGCCAGCTCGCGGGGCAGGATCTTCAGCGCGACCGTCCGGTCCAGTCGCGAGTCGCACGCGAGGTAGACCTCTCCCATTCCGCCGGCACCGAGCAACGACCGGACCTGGTAGTGACTGATGGTCCTGCCGACGAGCGTCGTCTCATACGACTCACTCGACGGTGCGGTCGCGATGTCCGCTGCCGGCCGCTCGAGGAACGCCTCGGCCTCGGTCGCGTACGTGAGAAGCGACTCCACCTCGCGCCGCAGCGCTTCGTTTTCGCCGCATGATTCGTCGACAAATGCCGCACGCTCCGACGGGTCGACATCGAGGGCAGCCTGATGGATGCGTTTGACCGTCGTCCAATGGTCCATTACAGGCTGGTTCATGTCGGACTCCTGGATGCGGGCGTTTGGAACCGCCTCGCCGCGGTGTACCATAACGTCCTCTGTTTGTAAAAGGCGCCATCCGACCGGAAAGACTGTCATGTCGCCGAATTCCGACAGCGGACCCACCGAGCTCCTCCGAGCGTGGAGCCAGGGGGACGGATCCGCCCTCGACCGATTGGTCCCGCAGGTCTATGAGGAGCTCCACCGTCTTGCAGAGCGCTATATGCGCCAGGAGCGGCCCGATCATACGCTGCAGGCGACGTCGCTGGTGAACGAGGCGTACCTGCGGCTGATCGACGTCAATCGAGTCGAATGGCGGGATCGCACGCACTTCCTCGCTGTCGCGGCGCAGATGATGCGACGGATCCTGGTGGAGTTCGCCCGCAACCGACGGCGCCAGAAACGTGGCGGCGGTGCGCTTCACGTGAGTCTCGATGACGTGCCAGAGCTGCCGGATTTCAAGGAGCGCGACTTCGTCGCCGTCAACGATGCGCTCAGCGCACTGGCGACGCGCGATGCGCGTATGGGCCAGGTTGTCGAATTGAGATTCTTTGGCGGCCTGACCGTCGAGGAGACCGCGGATGTCTTGAACGTCTCCGCTGAGACCGTGCTGCGGGACTGGAAGACCGCGAAGGCCTGGCTCCTCCGCGAGTTGAGACGACGCCACCCCTCGGCTTCGATTTAGCATCGCCCCCCGCGCATAAAGAACTGGGAAATCAGCCGGTCGCTATTTCACCAACGATGCCTGCTGTCACGGTCCTCCGAGCTCGTCCATCAATCCTCAGTAGTCGGGCTGTGTTTAGCTATTTGAAGCTGACTGCAATCTCGGGCAGCACCCGCCGCTGACAGATCCGCTGCGGTGTGGGCCCATGAGCAGCATGCGCTGCCCCTGGTAGACAATGCCTTCGACAAGCCTGATCCGCGACGAGCCGTCGCTGGTCCTCGAGACGATCATGGCGCGGGTTGATCGCGCAGCACGGCGTGATCCCGACGACGTTCCCACGTGTTGCCAGACAAGTCGTGGCAACACGACGACGTTTGGCGTAATTGAGGCTCATCTGCCACAACCCGTCGTTCTATAATCCTGAGCACTTTCCATGGTTCTGGCGCCAGGAACGCGGCTCGGTCCGTACGAGATTCTTTCCGCCCTCGGCGCTGGCGGCATGGGTGAGGTTTGGAAGGCGCGAGACACGCGTCTCAATCGGCTGGTCGCCATCAAGGCGAGTCTCGGCCCTTTCAGCGAGCGCTTCGAACGTGAGGCTCGGGCCATCGCGGCGGTGAACCATCCTCATGTTTGTTCGCTTTACGACGTGGGCCCCGACTACCTTGTCATGGAGTACGTCGAGGGCGAGTGGCTGCACGGACCCGTGCCGCTCGCTCAGGCGCTCGAACTGGCCGAGCAGATCCTGGACGCGCTCGATGCCGCGCACGGAAAGGGCATCGTCCACCGCGACTTGAAGCCCGGCAACATCCTGCTCACAAAGAGCGGCGTGAAGGTTCTCGATTTCGGACTCGCGAAGATCACGCACGCTCCTGCTGTCGACAGCGCCAGCCTCATGGAAACCCACGCCGTTTCTCTGACGGCTGAGGGCTCCTTCCTGGGCACACTGCCGTACATGTCGCCGGAGCAGGTCGAAGGCCATGACGCTGACGCGCGCAGCGACATCTTCTCCTTCGGCGTCGTGCTGTACGAGTTGATCGCCGGCACCCGACCTTTCACGGGCAAGACGCAAGCCAACCTCGTGGCGTCGATCCTCAAAGAAGAGCCGCGGCCTCTGTTCGAGGTGCAGCCGCGAACGCCGCGCGGTCTCGCGGAAGTGGTGCGAACCTGCCTCGAGAAGGATCCTGAGAAACGCTGGCAATCGGCGCGCGACGTGAGGCACGCGTTGCGATTGATGGCAGCGGCGCCGCCGTCGACTCCCGCGCGATCAGTTCGCGTGTGGCAAGGGTTGGCCGTGTTGATGGCGGCGATCGCGTTGGGGATTGGCGCGTGGGTGTTCCAGCCCACAGCGCCGGGGTCGCCCGGCCGATTCGAGGCGCCGGGGCCGCAGAATGTGACTCTGTCCGATGACGTGTCGGTATCCCCGAACGGCCGCAAGCTGGCGTTCACGGCGGCCGCTCCAAGTGGGTTGTGGTTGCGCGATCTCGATGCACTCGACTGGCGGCGCCTGCCGGGTACCGAGGGTGCCTCGAGCCCTTTCTGGTCCCCCGACAGCCGGTACGTGGGCTTCATCGTCGACAACACGCTCAGGAGAGTTGACACGACCGGTGGTCCATCGGAAACGGTGACCAGTGTTCCCGCCGTGGCGCTCCGATCAGGCACCTGGAATCGTCATGGCGACATCGTGCTGGGGAGTTGGGGCGGCGGATCCGGTGGTCCGCTGTGGCGAGTGTCCCCGGGAGGGGGTGCGCCGACGGCGGTGACCGAGGTCGACCCATCAAAGGGAGAGTTCGTTCACACGTGCCCCACGTTTCTTGCTGACGGCAAACACTTTCTGTATTTCCGCTCCGGACCGCCTGACGTTGAGGGCATGTACGTTGGTTCTCTCGACGTCGACGCGGCGAACCAGTCGCGTGAGCGGATATTGGCCACAGCTGTGCCTGCGATCTTCGCGAACGGCTACCTGTTCTTTCTGCGCGCGGGCACGCTGATGGCGCAACCATTCGACGCTCGCCGCCTTGAGCTCCAGGACGTTCCTCCGGTACCTGTGGCGGAGGACGTCGGGATCACGTGGTACTTCACCGGGATGTTTTCGGTGGCCGAGGACGACGTTCTCGTCTATCGGGTCGCATCCGCGCCCCGCACCCTCCAGCTCACCTGGGTTGACCGGCAGGGGAAGACCCTGGCCACGTTCGGACCGCCCGGAACGGACGGGCGGGTTGTGTTGTCGCCGGATGGCAGGCGCGCAGTCGCGAAAGATGCTCCGTACAACGTGCCGGGCGATCTCTGGATGCTGGACCTTGCCAGCGGTCGGCGCACGCGTTTCACGTTCAACAAGAACGTGTACTCGCCCGCCGTGTGGTCTCCGGAAGACGCCCGCAGCGGCGCCCGCATTGCCTACTCGGCCGGCCGTCTCGGTGACACGATCTACGAGAAAGCCGCGTCCGGACTCGGCGACGAGCAGGTGCTGCTCAAGGAGCCGGGCTTGCGGCACTATCCGACCAGCTGGTCGCGCGACGGCCGGTTCCTGCTCTCTCACACCGAGAACGCTACGAACACGGGATACGACCTGTGGGCACTGTCCCTCAGCGATCGCAAGCCACATCTGATGCTCGGCGAGGCCTTCAATGAGTGGGCCGCCGTCTTTTCACCCGACGTGCGTTGGGTTGCCTACGTATCGCTCGAGGCTGGAGTTCTGTCTGAGGTCTATGTCCGCCCGTTCCGAGTGTCACAACAGACCGGCCAACCGTCATTCGGCGAGGGCAAGTGGCAGATCTCGAGGGACGGGGGCAACTGGCCACAGTGGCGCATCGACCGAGAGATCGTCTTCAACACGGCTCCAAGTCGAACGGCGGTTTTTGCCGCGCCGGTGAACACAACCGGTACCGCCTTTGAGAGTGGCGTTCCCCAGCGGCTGCCCTTCGCTCCGAGCGTGGGCGTGATTACTACTCCGCAGTCCACTCGCGACGGCCAGCGCTTCCTGATTGAAGTGCCACTGGATCAACCAGCGGCTCGAACGTCAATCAACGTCGTGCTCAATTGGCCAGCGTTGGTGAAGCAGTAAAACCGACGGGCCGGCCTCGGCTCCGCTCGAAACCTGCGTTTTACCGAACAGGACGAAGTGTGAGAGACGCGAAGGATGGGCTACGGCTGAGCTGTGTGGAGGCACGGATTCGATGCCTGTATCCTCCTCTCGAGGCCGTGTCGAAATCGGCGCGACTCGTTCGACGTCCTGGTAGGGCCCTGACGGGCTCCCAACCGAGGAGAGGCGATATGCGCGTGATGGTGATCGTGAAGGCGACGAAGGAATCCGAGGCCGAGGACAACCCGTTCGACGTCCCGGGCGCCGCCGAGATGTTCGAGGCGATGGGAAAGTACAACGAAGAGCTGGTGAAGGCCGGGATCATGCTCTCCGGTGACGGGCTGAAGCCGAGCAAGTTCGGCAAGCGGGTGCACTTCGACCGCACAAAACGATCGGTGACCGACGGCCCCTTCGCCGAGACGAAGGAGCTGGTGGCGGGGTTCTGGATCTGGCAGGTGCGGTCGATGGACGAGGCGATAGAGTGGGCGAAGCGCTGTCCCAACCCGATGCCGGGTCCGTCGGATCTCGAGATCCGTCCGATCTGGGAGTCGACGGACTTCGGTCCCGAGATCGCCGCCCAGGAGGAGGCGCTTCGCGCTGAGATCGCCAACAGGACGAAGTGATCCGCGGCGCGCCCGTCGGTGATCGAGCGTGGACTTCCAGCGTGCAGGGCCGCAGCCATTTCGCGTCGTACCCGACGCCATGCTCCGTGACGTGCAGATGGCCTCGATGACGATAGCAGGTTCGCCGCGATGTTCCTCGCCGCGCGAGTCGATCGGCACGAATGCGAAGGTCGCGCAGGGGCCCTCCAACAGCCGCGAACAGCCAGCTCGCTTTCACGCCGGTGTGAGCTTCCCCTGGGATTTCAAAACCTGGCCGCCTTGGACGTTCCGAGCAGCACCTTGCTGATGTCGAACGCGACTGCGTCCACGTTCGATTTGTCGGTGTTGCTCAACAGGACGATCGTCAGCCCCGCCTCGACGACCCGGTACACGACGGTGTTCGTGCCCATGATCTGGCCGGGTCTCATCACGGTCGTGTACCGACGGCCGCCGATGTCGTCCCGGTAGATCCACGCGCCGAACCCGTAGTCGTCCAGTCCGGGCTGCATGAGGCGCTGCAATGTCTGCGGTTTGAGCAGTCGTCCGCCGAAGAGCGCGTCCGCGAAAGTCCGCAGATCGGCGGTCGTCGAATACATCGCGCCTGCTGCGCCCCAGTTCTCGTCGTAGACGGGAAGGTCGTTCGACAGCGCGCCAGAAGCATCGTCACGTGTGAAGTACGCGCTTGCGAGCGCAGGCACGATCGCGCCTTGGTTGAGCGGCCCTGAATCAACCATGGCGAGGGGACGCAGGATCCGGCGCGTCAGTACCGATCCGAACGGCTCCTGCTCAACCTGCTCGACGAGTTGCCCGAGCAGGATGTAGTCACCGTTGTTGTACAAAAATCCAGCGCCAGGCGTACGCTCCAGCGGCGACGCACAATACTTTTCCGCGATCGCGTCGAGGCTGTACGGCCTCTGATACAGGTCCATGCCGTTGCGGATCGCGTCTTCCTTGCTCTTGATCGCGACGAGATCCTTCAGGCCTGAGGTGTGGTTGAGGAGCTGCGTCAACGTGACACGCGACCCGACCTCGCCGCGGCACGCCGGCAGGAAATTGCCGATGGGCTTCAGCAGATCGACCTTCCCCTCGTCGTGAAGCTGCAACACGATGACCGACGTCAACAGCTTCGTAATCGACGCGATCCTGAACCGTGTCGTGACGCTGTTTGGCACGTCGAACTGACGGTTCGCCAGCCCGGAACCTTCGTGCAGGATGGTGCGGCCCTCCTTCGACACGAGGACCGTTCCACTGAAATCGGGAGCCTTGGCCCGGAGGACGTTCCTGACGCGTTCGGCATCACTCTGTCCCGATAGATGAGCGGAGGACCAACAGAGGAGCAGAGTTGACAGGCAGATTGCAGCGGCGTGCCGGCACATACCCCGTCGGATACGCCGCCGCCCGCACGAATGTTCCGCCGAGGGACCCACGGACCTACGGACCCACGGATCGCCGGACAACTAGAGGAGCATGATCAGAAGACGCGGCGCACGTCCGCATTCGCTCCCTTCGAGAGCTTCGGCGAGACAGCCTTCGCCTGATGGTGAGCTCGCGTGTCGACTCGACCGGCGACGCCGGCCTGGCCGTAGCTCGCGCGAAGCGCGAGCGAAGGCTGGCTGGGAGGCAGGGACGATTTCCGCAACTGGTTGCAGCTGGGCCGGAGGCCCGCGAAAGAGAATGAAAATCCTGGATTGGACAGAATGTCGGGCTGGGGGCGGCGAGATCGCGATTAGCCATGGAGCAATCGAAGCCGAGCAACTGTTTGGTCCGGAGCGT
>DASTBU010000182.1:0-23505 GCA_035711845.1 Vicinamibacterales bacterium | reverse complement strand
CCGACCGTGTGGCGATTCAGGGACATTCCTACGGCGGCTATTTAGCCGCCCTCGCCGCCGGGTTGTACAGCGATCGATTCAAGGCGGCCATCGCAAGCGCCCCGATCACGGACTGGACGTCTTACATAGGCTCATGCCGGGAACCGGTTCATGAGACGCTCGCCCTTTGGAACATGTGGTGGTACGAGCGCCCGGGGCTCCTGTCGGAACGCTCGCCGCTCGCACATGTTCGCCGGGACTGGACGCCGCTTCACATCGACCACGGCCTGCTGGACGAGGAGGTGCCGTTTCTCCAGAGCGTGGAGCTGTACCAGGCACTGCGGTTCGCCGGCGCGGAGGTTCGGCTCGTCGCCTATCCGCGCGAGTGGCATGACTACGTCGAAGAGCCGCATCGGATCGACGTGATCCAGCGATACCTGGAGTGGCTCGATCGGCATCTTCGCACCGGATCCCGACGTTGACCGATTCCAACACTGGCCGGGGTGAGTTACGTATGAAGACGTCCGGGTGTTGTTCGAGCGAGCTTCGGCGCACCTCAATTGGCTCAGCCGCTCTCGAACATGGTCCTGATGGAACAGGCCCGGGTCACCAACCCCGAATCCCGCGGTAGCGGCTCCCTGATGCGATCCACGCTTCGCCGACCGCGCCAGAAGCGGCTGTATGGGGGTTTTGATACAACCTTTTAGCGCCGGAGGCGTCTTCCCCTGGCTAGAAACCAGGAGGTCGCACGTTCGAGTCGTGCTCGGCGGACCAACCTCCGCTCATGATCGCAGGCAGACTGCCCACCGTAGCCCCTTTGATCACACGCCAGCGTAGGTGGGCCTACTCACCTGCTGAACGAGCCACGGCTGGCGAGCTTTTTCTCTATCGTCAGGGGTCCCTGTCTGCCTCGCCAAAGCAGCGGGTCCTTCGCGCGCAGGCGTTCACCCCACCTGGCTCACTTCGCTCCGCTCGCACTTTCATGGTTCGCGCCGTCGCGCTCGGTCTGCGCTGCTCAGAACGGCTGGAAGCCAGGGGACCCGTAGCGAGGGTGGGACAGCAGCTGCATCAGCGGGTACGCGTAGGCGACGATGACGAGCAGGGCCGCGACAACGGTCCACAGTCCGAATCGATCCCACACGGTTGGCCTCGGCTCCGGCCGGAGCGGCACCGCGAACTCGAAGGCCGGCGGCGCAATCTTCGCCCCGGCGATCCATGTTGCGGCCACGACACTGACATACGTCAGCGCGCTCAGGAACAGAATCACACCACCGATAGCCGCCATGACCGTCAAGTCGTGCCACGCCGCGCCCTGCTCACCGGCGAGCGAAGCGGAGTAGACGCGCCGTGGAAGTCCGCGCAGGCCGGCGATGTGATAGCTGGCGCTGAAGAGCGTCATGCCGGCCATCCACAGGTACGGCTGGAGAAGCGCCAGCCGCGGCCAACGCAGCTCGCGGCCCAGGAGCCTCGGCAAAAGCCAGTAGGTCGCGCCCATGAACGTCAGCGCCACCGTGGTGCCGAGCGTGACATGGAAATGCCCCATGATGAACGCGGTGTTGTGCACGAGCGTGTTCATCGCGTAGGCCGCGTTGATCGCGCCGCCGAAGCCGCCGAAGGTGAACGCGATCATCGCGAGCGCAACGGCCGCGAAGAAGGGCTCGTTCCAGGGCAGACGGCCGATCCAGTTGAACATCCCCCTGGCGCCCTTCATCCGGCCGGCGATCTCGAGCGATGCGATCACGGTGAACGCCGTCACCAGGCTCGGGTACACGACGGCATACGTCGAGATCGTGTGGGCGAGCTTCCAGCCGGCGCTGATGCCAGGATCGGTGAACTGATGGTGGAACCCGACCGGCGTCGACAGCAGGAGGAACAGCACGAAGACCATCCGCGCGAGTCGGTCGCTGAACAGACGCCCGCCCGCCGCCTGTGGCAGGACGTAGTACCACAGCACATACGCCGGCAGCAGCCAGAAATAGACCAGTGGATGGCCGAACCACCAGAAGAACGTGCGCGCCACCAGCGGGTCGATTTTCTCGAAGAACCCCAGCGACCAGGGAATCAGCATCCCGACCACTTCTGCGGCGAGACCGGCTGTAGCCAGATACCAGAGGATGATGGTCGCGAGCATACCGTGGATGGGAAGCGGCACGGGCTCACCCTGGTGCTCACGTCGCCACGAGCGGAAGCTTGCGATGATCACGCCGCCCCAGATCCAGGACCCCACCACGAGGAGTGTCGCGCCGATGTAGAACAGCGGATGTGCCAGCAGCGGCGGATAGAACGTATAGAGCACGGTGCTCTGGCCGCGCAGGATCGTAACCGCTGCCGCCACAGACCCGATGACAGCCATCCAGAACGCCGCCCACGCGAGGCGGCGCCCCGTAATCCGGCCCAGGCTGGCCTCGGCGAACACATAGCCGAGCCCCATGATGAAGAACGTGGTGAAGACGAGCGCCATGAGGACGCCATGAGCCGTGAGGGACAGGTAGTACAGAGACTCGCTACGCATCGGGAAGGCGATGTCCGCCATGGAGAGCGCTTGCAGTACTCCCATCACGGAAGCGACCCCGAACGCCGCGACCGCCACGCCGATGTGGCTCGCGGCGAGCGTATGTCGGCCGGTCATGAACCCCTCACGATCAGTTTGCCCACCATCGCGTGGTGCAGGAGGCCACAGTATTCGTGGCACGCGATGACGTACTCTCCCGCCTTGGGAAACGTCACCGTGAACTGGCTCACATAGCCGGGTATCGCCATGGCGTTGGCGTTGGTTCCGACGACCTCGAAACCGTGGATCACATCGCCACTGGTGATACGGAACGTGATCGGCTGGTTCGCAGGAACTTCAATGGGGTCAGGGCTGAAGGCAAACATGCCGGCGAGCACGGATACCACCGTACGTCCGTTCGAGTCGGTCGTGACGCCTCCGGAAGCGAACTCCGGATGCTCACCGAGCGCCGTTGGATCGATGGTCTCGATGTGGCTGGGAGGGTGGATGGCCATGGTGACGGCTGGAACCAGGATGCTGCCCAGAAACAGCACGATGATTGCCGCGCCGATCCACATCCAGATCTTCTCGTAGAGCTCGACGAGCACGCCTGCCTCCGATCGCTACGAGTGCGGGGCGCCGCGCTGGAGAAACAGGAACACGTAGACGGCCACCCATCCCAGAGCGAACAGGAGGCCGAAAACAACGACGATCGCGAGAGTGCCCCGGGGGTGTTCGTGGGAGTCTGGGAGGCCGTCGGACGGCGGGCGGGCGTCCACAGGGCGGTTCTCATCCTCCATCTCCACCTCCTGTCAGGGCGGCATCCTATCACGGCGCCTGGCTCAGCCGCGTGCGTCCTGAATTGAAAAGATGTGCAGCCTTGTGTCGCCGTCTATTGCCGTGGAGGCGGCACTTGACTGGTTCACTCTTCGCCGCCCGCCCGCCGGTCGTGCAACAAAGTCTCCGGATGGTCGAGCGACACCCGACCGATACAATGACCGCCTCAGATGGCACTCCCCCCGGCACGCGGCTCGGCCCGTACGAGGTCCTCTCGGCCCTCGGCGCCGGAGATATGGGGGAGGTGTATCGTGCGCGCGCGACACGAAGCTGAATCGTGACGTAGCGCTGAAAATCCTGCCGCCGGCCTTTACTGCGGACGTCGATCGCGTGGCGCGCTTCGAGCGCGAAGCATTTCGGCGATCGAGGCCGAACTGTCGGGCTTCCGCAGCCTCACACGCGAGAAGAACGTGCTCACCGTCGGAGCCGATCTCACCGTGACGTCGTGCTGGAACTCGGCAGTGTCGAGGAATCCGTCGTTGTGGTCGGGGGCTCCCCCATCGTGCAGACGACGGAATCGTCCCTCAGTACGCTCGTCGGGAAGGAAACCATCGTCACGTTGCCACTCAACGGAAGAAATCCGCTGCATCTCATCGGCCTCGAGCCCCGTGTGGTCGGCCACAGCGCCGAGGCGACATCTTCGGGCGGCACGGCGACGCACTACATCATTTCGCGCACCGGATCGGCTGCCAGCATGTGCCTGGCCCTTGCGGTCGGGCGCGGCGACATGCCGCTGGCACGCCTGGATGGGGAAGCGGCGCTGGCGAGGCCGGCCGATGTTGTTGTCATCGGCCGTCGGGATGACGCAGACGAGCCGTGGTACGGGCAGGATGCGCTGCGCGCGCTTCCGTTGCTGGACCTCCCTCACGCTACGGTCCGCGAGCGCGGGCCGGCTGCCGCAGCGCGTTTCGCGCTCGAACGTCTGGCCCGGCCGGGCGGCGACGGGTTCTGGATCCATGTCGACGCGGACGTGCTGGATCCCGGCGTGCTCCCGGCTGTTGATTCGCCGGAGCTCGGGGGGCGCGAGTTCGACGAGCTTGGCGAACTGCTCACGCCCCTGGTCCGCAGCCCCAAAGCGCTGGGCCTCGAGCTGACGATCTACGATCCCGCACTCGATCCGGACGGATCCAGCGCCGCGAAACTGGCGGAGCCGCTCGAGCGGGTTCTCGGATCCCAAGACCGCGCCTGATCGTGGAGTCGTGCGCCGAAGGGTGGGAGTCCATCATGAGCCGCCGGAACCCCGGCGCTCAGCGCGGCGCAATCCCGGCGAATCTTTTTCGCTGTAACTGGCTCCAATCAGATAGAGGCCGTCAGGCGACATCTTTCCGGCCCAGGTGGTTCCCGGACGGTGGACTGTCGCTTGCTTTTTCTTTGGCTGGGTGCCGCTCGTGTGCGAGCGCTCCAGTCGGCGTACGGATCGCTGTCCAACGGAGGACCGAAGATGTCACGGATGACGAAGCTTGATTTATGGGGTGCCGCTGCTCTGGTCGCGGTGCTTCTGGTCGCGGGAGCCTCCACGCCTGCGGCGGCGCAACGAGGCCAGGGGCGCGGCATGGGCGGCGGGATGATGGCCGACCCCGGTCATCAGGCCGATATGGAGCTGTTTCATGCGCTGCTCGACAACCGGGAGCGGATCGTCAGGAAGGTCACCGTCCTCGGCGACGGCGTTGAAACCGTGACGGAGTCGGACGACCCGGAGGTCGCGAAGACGATTCAGGCCCACGTGGAGTCGATGTCGGCCCGCGTGAAGGAGGCGCGCCCGATTCATCAGCGGGATCCGCTGTTCAGGGAGATTTTCAAGCATAGTGACAAGATCGTCATGAAGCACGAGGTGACTGCGAAAGGCGTCAGGGTCATCGAGACGTCGAGCGACGCGTACGTGGCGAAGCTCATCAAAGCGCACGCCGAGGTCATCGATGCGTTTCTCGCCAACGGCCGGTCGGAGGTGATGAAGAACCATCCCGTGCCGGAGAGAGGCAGGTAGCGAACCCTTTCGGCGGCGGCTGGCTCTTACGTTTGACAGGGAGGCCCTGGATGGCAATTGTGCGGGTGACTGAACAGAACTTCGAGGAAACCATAGAGGCCGGAATCGTCCTGCTCGATTTCTGGGCTGATTGGTGCGGCCCGTGCCGGATGTTCGCGCCCATCTTCGAAGCCGCGGCCGAGCGCCACCCGGACGTGGTTTTCGGGAAGATTGATACCGAGGCGGAGTCGGGGCTCGCGGGTGCGCTGAACATCCGCGCGATTCCAACCCTGATGGTGCTGCGCGATGGGGTGCTGCTCGCGTCGCAGCCGGGCGTGATGCCAGACGATGTGCTGGACGAGCTCATTGGTCAGGCTCGCGGACTCGACATGGACGAGGTGCGGAGGCGTGTGGAGGAGCAGCGGACGGAGGCGTCCGCCGAAGCTGAAAGGCCATAGCGTCATGGACTGGGTGGGACTTCTCGTCGTGCTCGTTGTCTGGATCGTGCTTCAGACGTGGCTCCTGCCGCGATTCGGCGTGCCCACGTGAGCGGCGCCTACGCCGCGCCGGTCGGCGCGCAGGGAGCCGGGCGTCGAGATCGAGAAGGAGGAGCAGTAATGGAAGAAACGCGGTACGGCTTGCGGATCGATCTGAGCATGCCGTATGAGGAGGCGCTCGAGCGTGCCACGGCTGCGCTGAAGGAAGAGGGCTTCGGCGTGCTGACCACAATCGACGTCCGTCAGACGTTGAAGCAGAAGCTGGACCGGGATTTCCGCAAGTACGTGATTCTCGGTGCGTGCAACCCGCCGCTCGCCGATCGGGCGCTTCATGCGGAGCTCGAGATCGGGCTGCTCCTGCCCTGCAACGTCATCGTCTACGAGCGCGAGCCCGGCTCCTCCTCCGTCGCGGCCATGGCCCCGCTCCCCGCCATGGGCATTGTCGGCAACAAAGACCTCCAGGTCGTCGCCAAGGAAGCCGACACCCGCCTTCGCAGCGCGTTGCAGCGCCTGGAAGGGGGACAGTCCCTTTAGAGGGACAGTCCCCTTAGAGGGACAGGAGCCTTAAGGTGCCTGTCCCCCTGGGCAGAATCTGCAATCTTGGGTGCGCAGGTTCTGTGATCATTGTTGCGACAGGAAGTCGCGCAGGGCGTTTTGCACGGATTGTCGGACTGCGTTCGGCACCTCGGGGACAGGAGCCTGGCGGCAGAGCGCCAGCGCCCGTTTGAGAGACGCGCACGCTCCACGGCAGCGTGCGCATTGGTGCAGGTGCGCTTCCATCGCCGTACACGCATCCCGGCCGAGGTCGCCTTCCAGGTGACGGGAGAACAGGTTCAACACATCCGGGCAGCGATCGCCGGCCTCGGCGCCCGCCGGGCCCAGCACCGGCGCGAGCTCTGATCGGACGGCCAGCCGCGCCCGATGGAGGCGGCTCTTCACAGCGCCCACGCTCAAGCCCAGCACCTGCGCCACCTCTGAGGCCGGCAGTCCTTCCATGTCCCGTAGCACCAGGACCTCACGCTGCGATGGCTCGAGCGACGCGATCGCGTCGGCCAGCGCGGTGCCCAGCTCCTTGCGCGCAAGCTCCTCTTCGGGATCGTGGGTTCGCGCATGCAGGAGTTCCAGCCGCTCGCCGCTCAGCCTCTCGAGAGACTCCTCGCGCGTGGGGGCGAACTTGCTCCTCCTCCGCTTCCTGAGGCAGAAGCGCCGCGCGATGGTGTAGAGCCACGTCGACAGGGACGAGTCGGCGCGGAAATCCTCGATGGATCGCGCCATCGCCAACGAAGTCTCCTGCAGAACGTCGCTGGCGTCCTCGGCGTCGCCACACATCCTGATGCTGAATCGATAGACCAGCGATTGATAACGCGAGATGAGCGCCTCGAGCGCCGCGCGGTCGCCGCTCCGGGCAGCCGCCAGCAACTCTTCGTCATCGAGATCGCGGCCCGACGGTTCGGCCATCAGCTTATTGTGGGGCTGTGACGGGTCAGGCGCAAAGCATCCTGTCGAGTGCCCGGCGGCATCGATTTCTGCAAACGATCGCCAAGAGGTGCACAGTGCCACAAGAGCTGAAGGTGAATCCATCAACGAGGTGGGCCGCTCAGACATCTATCCGGCATCCTCAAGATCGACGAGGACCCCGACTGGTCGCCAGACGGACAAAGGATTGTGTTTACGAGTCACGACGTGAACGACCCGGTCCTCCGTTTCGCCCGTGCCGTCCGTATTGATCTGGAATAGATCGTTCAGTCCCGACGAATCCCGATGAAACACGATCCGTTGGCTGTCGAGCGACCAGTTTGGTGTGAGATCGGGGACTGAGTTGTTGGCCAGCCGGAGCTCGCCGGTTCCGTCGGCATGTATCACGCAGATCTCGAAGGTCGGGAATCTTCCGTTCGGCGGGATCGGGCCCCGGCGGCACATGTAGACGATGCATGTGCCGTCGGGCGACCAGGCGGGACCCCGCTCCTCTTCGGCGTTGTAAGTCAGACGCGTCGGATTACGCCATCCGCGTCCCATCACCCAGAGCTCGGAAGACAAGTTCACCAGCGTCCTGGCGGTCCCGTTCCGGTCGGCAGAACGCCCAGCCGCTCGGGCGCGGACCCTTGCTTCACGATGGTTCCGTCTGAAGACACAGCCGCGGCTTCGCCGTCAGCAGCCGACCGCGAGGCGAACGACATCAGGCGCCCAGTCGGCGTCCTTGATGGGCCGCTTGCGGACGCGCCAGCACCGGTACCGTGCACGGCTGGGGCTGCAGCCGGGGCCGGCCAACTCGGCAACAACTCGAACACGCTGAGCACGGTGCCTGCGAAGGTCTTCGGACAGCCGTGGTGTGTCTCATACAACTTATGACCTCGGGCGGGCGGCCCGCCCTTCACGGTCGCGATGTCTCCAGGGACTGGCTCGTCTCGTGCCCCGGATGGGGCGCGTGCCGCACTCAGTCGAGCCCCAGGAACCGCCGCACTCGCTGCAGTTCGGCCTCGAGCTCGTCGCTGAAGGCACCGGACGGCGGCGACGACACGTAGCCGATCTCGGATTGAAGCCGACCGTCCCGGACGGCGAGATTGGCCCAGCCAATCACCCGATCGCGCCAGAGCATCGGCAGCGCGTAGTAGCCGAGCTTGCGTTTGGGGACCGGTGTATACGCTTCGAATCGGTACGCCCAGCCCCAGAACAGCTCGAAGCGGCGGCGGTCCCACACCAGCGGATCGAAGGGCGACAGCAGGCGAACCGTATCGTCCGCCGTGCTTCGCAGCTCCTCTCCAGCCAGCCAGTACCAGTCGATGCCGTCAACCTGCGCGTGCGAGAGCCGCCCTTTCGCGCGCAGCAGCGCGCGCCTGAGATGACGGCGCCACTGCGGCACGGCGTATCGCAGGCGGCTGACGACGGCGGTGAGGCTCGCCGCCGGGATCGGCGCGTACTTGCGCACCAGGATATCGACGAGCGCGTCGATCTGCGCATCTCGCGCGGCGGGATCGAGCGCGCTGGATGCATGCACTTTCACGGCGTAGATGCGGATCCCCGCTTCGCGCCGCGCGATACGCAGCATGCCGTAGTAATGCATTTCATCGAGCAGGTGCGTCGTGGCGCTCGACGAGCCGCCCCAGTAGTTGGTCACGGTGCCGTGCGAAAAATGAGCGTCCACCTCGCGCGGATGCACCTCACCGCGTGCCCGAACGAAGTCGAGCAGCGCCTGTGCCCGCTTCTTGCGAGAGGAAGACCACGACATGCCCGTGCGCGGGTGCATCAGGGTCTGCACTTCGCTCGTCACGAATCCGTAGTTGATGAAAACGTCTTCCTCGATGCCGAGTGCCGGATACCGTCGTTCCAGATCACCAGCGCGGTAGTTCGCGACACGATGGCGAAGCGTGAGGTCCTGCGCCCGTGCAGGGGCTCGGATTGGATCGGCCTGCACGAAGCCAAGCTTTCCGAGCGCGCGCTTCAATGTCGTGGGAGGAAAAAGACTTCGCGCCACGGCAAACAGGCGCAGGTCCTCGAGGGTCACTCGCATAATCCGGTCATGCTGGGCGGTATGTGGATGCCCTGGCGAGTGTCGTCCGGTTAGCGACTCTTCGCTGCCTGAAGTCCGTGCCCGCCGACCGGGGTGGTGATGAAGTGTTCGCTGAAGCCGGCGATCATCGGCTTTCCTCTGGCAATCGCACTCTTGACGGCCGGGAGCGCGAGCGAGGCCTCATGACTGGCCTTGCTGTCCCACACTTCAGTGATCCACAGGGCATTCTCGTCCGCGGGGTCTTTCGCCACGATGTAGCTGAGGCAGCCGGGCATGCCGCCGACGCCCTCGAGCAGGATCTGGATCAAGGCGTCCCGCTGACCAGGCACGGTGGTCATCTTCCCTATCAATCCGTACATCTCTTGCCCCTTCTGAGCCGACGGTGTTTCGAAGCTTGCGAACCACACCGCTGCCGCGCCACGAATCAGCGCACGCCGTCCGATCTGCATCCGACCATGATAATCCTGACACCGCGAATCCGAACCGAGCTGAAGCACTCCAAGGACAAAGGTCCTTCAGCGGGCATGCTAAGATGCGCTCACTCTTCCACGGCAGGATTGCGTCTGCATTGAGCGACCGATCCGACACGGGCATGTCAACGCGAGATCGCGCCTTTTCCCTTGCGAAATGGTACATCGACTGCGCGGGCGACGATGGACGCACCGCCATCGGGTACTGGGCATCGCTCGCCTGGCTGGGGATCTCGCTCACCTGGCAGGCGATCACCGTCTACGAAACGGGTTGCGAGGCGATTCAATGTTCCTCGCTCGCCGGCGGCCCGGCGCCTGCGCGGGAGGGTGACCGCATTGTCTGGCGGCCGCACGCGTTAGGGTGTACGTTCGCCGCGGACATTCGCCGTCCACCGCTGGCCCTGCGCCTGTTCGAGAGCGAGGCCGGCGTCATCGACTGGAGGTGTGACGCTCCAGCAGCGTTCGTGAAGGTGGAGCTTGCCAATCGGCCGTCGATCAACGGAACGGGCTACGCCGAGCAGTTGACGCTCACCATTCCTCCCTGGCGGCTCCCCATCCGCGAGGTTCGATGGGGACGTTGGATGGACCCGACCGCCGATCATTCCGTCGTGTGGATTGACTGGAGTGGAACTGCGCCGTGCACGCACGTGTTCGTCGACGGCGCGCGCGCCCCCGGATTCTCAGTGAACGATGTCCGCATCAGTAGTCCGACGACTGCGCTCACGCTCGAGGCATTGTCCACACTGTCGGGTCTGGCGGTCGCTGATATCATCCTTGGAATTCCGGCGCTTCGCGCAGTTGTGCCTTCTTCGATCCTTGCATTTCGCGAGACGAAGTGGTCGAGCCTCGGAACCTTGCGCCGTCCGGGTGCGCCTCGCATCCAGGGTCGGGCGATTCATGAGCGGCTCGTCTTCCGATGACAGCAGTTCTGCCACGGCCCGGCGTGCGTGGAGTGGTCGCTGGCCGGGCGGGCTATGCACTCCTGTTCGTGGCGGCCCTTCCGGTGCTGCTCGTGTTGTGGGCGATTCAGCTGGACGAGTGGCTGCGCCTCCCGGTTTTCGGTCCGCCGGTCGCCGGGTTGGCCCTGGCGCTCGCTGGCGCCGCGCTCATGACCGCGGCGATGCTCAACCTGTGGGTGTACGGCCGAGGACTGCCCACCAGCCCCTTTCCGCCCGAACGGCTCGTCACACGAGGGGTCTACCGGTTCGTGGCCGATCCCATCTACGTTGCCGCGATCCTCGTGTCCCTCGGCGTGTCCGTGTACGCACGTTCTCCGGGAGGGCTGTGGATCGTTACACCGACCCTCGCGATGGCCGCGGTGGCATTCGTAGCTGGTTACGAGCGCGACGCGACCCGCCAACGCTTCGGGACCGTTGTGGTGCCGGCCGTGAGACTTCCAGCAGCCCGGGAGGAACGGCCGACCGTGTCCGAGCGCTCGTCTGTCTACCTGCTCGTGTTCCTGCCCTGGATCGTGCTGTATCAAGCGGTGGAATTGCTTGGTGTTCCCCCGGACGCCGTGTCCGCGTACTTCTCGTGGGAGGCGCGACTGCCGGTCTTGCCATGGACCGAAGTCGTCTATGCCACGACGTATGTCTTTGTGCTGGCCGCGCCGCTTGGCGCCCGCCGCGCGCGCGACCTCCGGGAGTTTGCGCTGGGTGGATTGTGGGCCACGGCGCTCATCGTCCCTCTGTATCTGCTCGTTCCGCTGATCGCGCCTCCCCGGCCGGTTCCAGGTACCGGGTTCTGGCAGGATGTCATGCGGCTGGAGCGGGCGTTCGATCAGCCTGTGACGGCCTTTCCGGCGTTTCACGTGGTCTGGGCCTGTTTCGCCGCACGATTGTGGGCGAGGTCCTGTCCGCGTCTGCGAGTCCTGTGGTGGGGGCTGCTCGGCGCAATCGCGGTGAGCTGCATTACGACTGGCATGCACGCGATCGTCGACGTTGTCGCGGGTCTGGCAGCTTATGTCGTACTGGGACGACTGCAGAGGATCTGGAGGGGTGTGTGCAACGGCGCCGAGTGGATTGCCAACGCCTGGCGAGAATGGTCGGCCGGACCGGTTCGCCTGATGAGCCACGGGGTCTATGCAGCGGCGGGCGCCATGACCGGGGTCTTGATTGCCCTGTTTCTGGTTGGCCGCGATTCCTCCTCCTGGATACTTGGCATGACGGTGGCCGCCGTACTCGGCGCCGGCTTGTGGGCGCAGCTCCTGGAAGGATCGGCACAACTCCTCCGGCCGTACGGCTATTTCGGCGCTGTGGTCGGGGCGATCGCGGCCTCGCTCGTCGCCGCGATGGCAGGCGCTGATGCCTGGCTGTTGTTCACTGCTTTCGGCGTCGGCGGAACGGTCGCGCAGGCGATCGGCCGGATGCGTTGCCTGACACAGGGTTGCTGCCACGGTCGAGAAGCGCACGCGTCGGTCGGCATTCGATATCACCACGCGCGATCGCGCGTGGTGAGGTTGAGCTCGCTCGGTGGCAGGCCAATCCACCCGACGCCGCTCTACTCGGCGGTCTGGATGCTGCTGGTCGGCGCGGTCCTGCTTCGGCTCTGGGCGCTCGCCGCGCCGTTGCAGTTCATAGCGGGCACGTATTTCATCCTCGTTGGCCTTGGACGGTTCGTCGAAGAGCATTACCGCGGCGAGCCCCAGACAACCATCGTGGGAGGTCTCCGCCTATATCAGTGGCTCGCGATCGTCTTCGTGATTGGAGGGGCTACGCTGACCACGCTCGGTGCCACCTCAGCACCTCGAGCCGAGGGGCTGGAAGTCTCCGTTGTTCCGATGGTGCTGGCGGTGGGCCTGATGACATACGTGGCCTTTGGTCTCGACTTCCCGAGATCGAATCGCCGCTTGTCGCGGCTGGCCTGACCAGACCGGGGTTCCGCTCCGGACCCCGCCTTCGCGCGACGCGCCGCGGCGGCCGCCATAGCCTTGGCAGAGGCTGACCGGCTCGGTCGTTCGTGGGGCCCATTGCCCAGCGCCTCGCACGCGCTCCGTGCGCGCCTGGTCGGTTCGCGGCTCTCCTAACGACTTCTAACCGGTCTGAAAGGCGCGCGCCGGCGCATGCCGCGGCCAGGGACGCAGTATCTCGAGCTGCCTGGCCACAGACAGGATCAGTCGCTCGCGCCCCAATGAGGTGACGATCTGCACCGAGAGCGGCGTGCCGTCGGAGTGCACGCCCGCCGGGACGCTCGCGGCAGGGTACCCGGCAAAGTTCCACGCACCCGCAAATGGCGCGAATCGCAGGTTCGCGTACATGTTCGCGATCCATCCGCGCTCGCTCCAGCGGTCGCAGGAGATTGGGGTCGAGGCCAGCACCGGTGTGAGAAGCAGGTCGAACCGACGGAAGAACGGATCGTTGATCGCCCGCCACGCCTCGCGATCCTTCGCGCGAACGAGACCGAGCCGACGCGCCAGCCGTCCGAGCCTGACGTGCGTCCGGTTGCGCGGCTCCAGCCGCCGGAGTTCGAGCATTTCCGCCTCCTGCGAGGCGCCGCCGAACCAATGCCCGAGGATCGCGGCAACGCTGCGCAACGTGGGCGCGGGCGGATCCGCCTCCTCGACGAGATGGCCGGCAGCGGCGAGCAGCTTCGCGCTCTCGAGGACCGCGCCACGCAGCTCGCGATCGACACGGACGCCGGCCAGCGGAGAGCGCGTAGAGAACGCGATGCGGAGAGCACTTGCAGGCGGGTCGGCATGCGCGAGGTCCTCTCGATCGGCCAGCACGGACAGCATCAGCGCCGCGTCCTCGACTGTCGTGGCCATCGGGCCGCTTTCGGCCAGACCGAACCAGGAGGAAACCCCGAGTTGCGCGGGCACGATCTCCGGGCCTGGTTTCAAGCCCAAGATCCCGCATGACGCAGCGGGGATCCGGATCGACCCGAGGCCATCGGCGCCGAGGGCGAGAGGGATCATCGCCGCGGCAAGAGCCGCCGCGCTCCCGCCCGACGATCCACCCGCGGTGCGTTCGCGGTCCCAGGGGTTGCGCGTGACGCCGAACGCGCTGTCCGTCGTTGCCCAGACGCAGAGCTCGGGAACGCGCGTGATGCCGAGGACGATCGCGCCCGCGGCTCGCAGCCGGCGGACCGTTTCGTGATCCGCGGCACATGGGGTTTCTGGTGTCGCCAGCGACCCGACCCGCATCGGCTCGCCGGCAACCTGCACGTTGTCCTTGATGGCGATCGGAACTCCCGCGAGGGGCAGCCGATGGAGGTCCTCACGCCTCGACAGCACTTCCGCCTCCACGACGGCCTTCTCGCCGCGAACAACCTGGAACGCGCCAATCACCGGATCGAGCTGCTCGATTCTCGCGAGGTGGGATCGAACGATGTCGACGGGCGTCGCTTCCCGCTTTCGCACGAACGCGGCGAGAGCGCACGCCGTCTGGCCCACGAGAGCATTGATGGCCATAGCCGCGGCAACATTACAACGGGCGGGAAATACAGACAAAACGGGGCGGCAGGTGACATGGCTCGGGGCTCGGGGCTCGGATGGCTTCGGCGCGGGGAAAGTAAGCCTAGAAACATGGAATTTGCGGGCAGCCGGGCTGTCTGGTGCCGCAAGCTACAATGAGGCTATGTGCCGCAACATTCGCACCCTGTTCAACTTCGATCCACCTGCCACGGACGAGGAGGTCCGTGCTGCTTCCATACAGTTCGTGCGCAAGCTGTCCGGTTTCACGAAGCCGTCGCAGGCGAACCAGGAGGCCTTCGATCAAGCCGTGGAAGACGTCTCAGCCGCAGCGCGGCGGCTGATCGATTCTCTCGTAACGTCCGCCCAGCCGCGGGATCGCGAGGAGTGGGCGGCGCGGGCCAGGGCCCGTGCGGCGGAACGCTACGCGCGAGGGTAGGACTGCCTCAGCTGATTTCGATAGTCACGGCGGGTGTCCGACCAGAATCAGCCGGCCGCGGCGACGGAGCAGCCGGTCTAGACTCACGAGGGACGCTCTACCAGGTCATTCGCTGGCGCTCTGGACCTTGACGAGCTCGGGCTCCTGCACGCCCGGACGCACGATGCGCTGCCGGCCGGTCGGGCGCTTCGAGGGCGTGAACGGCGGGATCGACACCGCTCGTCCGGTCCGGGCTGAGTCATAGAGCGCCTGGACGATCCGCACGTCCTGCAGCCCCTCCTCGCCCGACGGCTCCGGGTGCCGGTCCTCGAGGATGCAGTCGGAAAAGTACAGCAGCTCCGGTGCGAACTGATCCCTCTTCCCGATCCGCTTGCGCGTCGTCTTCCCGTTGATCGTCAGCTCGTAGGCGAGCCCCTCCGCGTACTCGTACGCGGGATCGACGTGGAGCTGGCCCTTCGTGCCGACCACGCGATAGGAGGCGACATCGGCGGCGTTGAAGCTCGTGATGAACGCGGCAACGCGGTCGCCGGCGAACTTCATCACGGCGCCAGTGGACTCGTCGATCTCCCTGGTCCGGCTGGCGCCGCTGTTGACCGAAATGGCCATGACTTCCGTCGGCTCGGATCGGAACAGATATCGCGCCGCGTTGATGCAATACACGCCGATATCGTAGAGGGTTCCGCCGCCCGTATCAGGCCGGGTACGGATGTCTCCCTTGCGGACCGTCATCGAGAACGACGAGTTGAAGAACTTCGGATCGCCGATTCGACCGCGGCGCACGAGGTCCACCGCCTTCAAGTTGATCTCCTCGAAGTGCAGGCGATAGGCAATCATGAGTTTGACGCCGTTACGATCGCAGGCGTCTACCATCCGCCGACATTCCTCGACGGTGACCGCCATCGGCTTCTCGCAGAGGACGTGCACGCCGGCTTCGGCGGCGCGAATCGTGTATTCGGCGTGCATCGAGTTCGGCAGCGCGATGTAGACGGCATCGACCTGTTCGAGGCAGGAATCGTATTCCTCGTACGAGAACGTACTCTCGACACGGTACTTCTTCGACAGCTTCGTCTGCTTCGTGGAATCGTCGCTGACGAGGGCCGTGAGTCGTGAGTTCCGGCGGGCGTGACCGAAGGCGGGTAACACGGCCGCCTGGGCGATATGGCCCAGACCCACGACTGCGTATCTGATCGCACGACTCGCTGCTCTGGCCATTGGTCCGCGTCCTGGCTACCGCTTCTTGCCGCCACTGCGGCTCTTTGACTTCCGGCTCGACGATCCCTTCCGCGACGACTTCCGGGAGGGCACCTTCACCCCTTTTTTTCGCGCCTCGCTGAGGCCGATCGCGATCGCCTGCTTGCGGCTCTTCACCGTGCGGCCCGAGCCACTCTTCAGCGAGCCCCGCTTCCGACGGCGCATCGCCGACTCGACGCTCTTCGAGGCTTTTCTTCCATATTTGGCCATGGTGGAGTTTCTCATGTTGCTTGCCACGTACTTGCCACGTGCCACGTGCCACGTGCCGCGTGCGACGTGCGGCTTGTCACGTGCGCCGTGCGATGTGCTGCGAGCAACAGACACGGATGACGAGCGGCGGGGTCGTAAGACCCCGCCATCCCTCACTATCTTTTGGTGCCGGCTGGCACGTTCCCTGTGACGCGATCCCAGGCGTCACGCACGGCATCCTTCATTTGCTGCCAGGTGGATTGACCGCGGTGCTCGTACCGATCCCAGTCGTGCTCCAGGTCGGACTCGACCTCTTCCCACCGGCGTCCCTGGAAGCGGTTCGCCGCGTCGTAGCCGTATCGGTATCCCGGTCGGTAATAGTCGTATTCCCTGGCACCCGACGATGCGTACGGCCGCGTTCGGTAGTTCGTCTTCCAATATGTGTCTTCGCTGTTCCAGTCGATGTTCACTGTTGAGGCTCCTTGTTGTGGGTTCCCGTAATCACGAGAGTGCGACTGCAAGGAACCTGCCCTTCGCAGCTCAGCGTTGGGGGACCGGACGAGGAGAAACTCAGGGGCGCAGTTTCGTCTGTAAGCAACCGAAGAAGCGGTCGATCATCATTTTCGCCACGCTCGAGAGTATCCGCTGGCCGACGCGGGCGATGGCGCCGCCCACCTGCACGTGGCCGTCGATCGACACATCGGTTGTGCTTCCCCGATCTGCGAGGGTGATCGCGGACTCGCCCTTCACGAACCCGCCGCGGCCCTGACCATCGACGAGGAGGCGATACGAAGAAGGCGGGTGCTGGTCCACCATCGCGACGGTCCCGTCGAACGCGCCGCTGACCGCCGCGAGCGAGACGGTGAGCCGCGCCCGGTAGCGGTTGTCTCCGACAGGCTCGAGCCGATCGCAGCCGGGGATGCAGGCCGCAACCCGCTCGGTGTCCATCAGGAGATCCCAGACGGCCTGAGCAGGAGCGTCGAAGGTGTAGGTTGCGTGAATGTCCATGGCGTGGAGCGGCGGACCGGCCGGCGGGCCGGCAGATTGTCGAGGTGAGCGGCCAGTCTCTCGACGCTGGCCAGGTTGTGCGCCGGGAGAAAATCGTCGATGAACGGCCGCGCGGCGCGCATGCCGCGGGTGAGCGGCTCGTAGTCGGGGGAGCCGAGCAGCGGGTTGAGCCAGATCAGCCGGTGGCAACTGCGCTGCAGGCGCGCGATCTCGGCGGAGAGCAACGCAGGGTCGCCGCGGTCCCACCCGTCGGAGATGAGGAGCACGACGGGCCCGCGCCCGAGCACGCGCCTGGCCCAGTGCCGGTTCACCTCGCGCAGCGCATCGCCGATCCGCGTGCCTCCTGCCCAGTCCTCAACATGGCGGGCCACCGCCGACACGGCTTCGTCCGCGCGCTCACGCTTCAGATCGCGCGTGATGCGCGTCACGCGCGTTGCAAACAGGAACGCCTCGACGCTCTTGCGCCTGCGCACGAGCGCGTGAACGAACCGCAGCAGCATGCGCGTGTAGCGTTCCATCGATCCACTCACGTCCGCAATGATCACCAGCGGGCGCGGCCGCCGCCGCCGCGCTTTACGCGGCAGGACGATGAGCTCTCCGCCGGACCGGCCCGCACGCCGCAACGCTGCGCGAATGTCGGGCGAAGGCCCGGAGCCGATCCGCCACCGGCGCGTGCGCCGTTCGCCGGGATTCCACGCGAGGGACGCCATGGCCGCGCTGGCTTCGGCGATCTCCTCCGCTGTGTAGCTGGCAAAGTTCTTCTGCCGGAGCGCCTCGCGGGCACTCCACGTGGGCCGCGGCACCTCCAGCGGTTCGCTCGGCTCTTGCGGTTGCTCGTCCCAGCCGTCCTCGCCGAACCCCGGCATGGTGAACCGCAGCTTGATCCCCGAGCGCTGCTCGCCGAGCGCGCGCAGGTCGCTCCGCCCCCAGTGTCCCCCGCGCTTCCGCCAGAACGCATCGAATGCGCGGTCGAAGAGGACGAGATCCTCGTGGCGGTGCACCAGCAGGGCCGCAAGCGTGTGATGGACGTCGGCACGCCGGCCGAGGTCGACGTAGGCGAGCGCACGAACCGCATCGATCAGGCGGCCGGTGTGCACGTCCAGTCCGGCGCGGCGCAGCACCCGCCCGAAGAGCACGAGGTTGGGGAGGAGAGCTCCGCCAGGAGGCTCGGCCGACATGGATCACCCTCCGGAGACGCGGGATTCCGTCGGGGTCCGTGCGCCGCTCTGGCGCGCGCCACGCGCAAGCGCCCGTGAAAGGATTTCGCCGGCACGTGCGCCGCGTACCGCCTGGACGTCTTCCTGATACTTCAGGAGGATGCCGATGGTTTCGTCGATCACGGCCGGATCGAGCCGGTCCTGAGCGAGCGCCACGAGCGCGGCCGTCCAATCGAGCGTTTCCGAAACGCCTGGGACCTTGTACAGCTCCACGCTCCGCAGTTCCTGGACGAACGCGGTCACCTGCTCGGCCAGCTGTTTCGAGGCGCCCGGCAGCCTGGTCTCGATGATGCGCAGCTCCTTCTCGAAGTCGGGATAGCCAATCCAGAGATACAGACATCGCCGCTTGAGCGCGTCGTGGACCTCGCGCGTCCGGTTGGACGTGAGGATCACGATCGGCGGCGTCGCGGCGCGAATCGTGCCGAGCTCGGGGATGGTGACCTGGAAGTCCGAGAGCAGCTCGAGCAGATAGCCTTCGAACTCCTCGTCCGCTCGATCGATCTCGTCGATCAGGAGAACGGTGGGTCGCTGTTCGGCCGACTCAAGGGCGCGCAGGAGCGGCCGCTTGACGAGGAACGCCTCGCTGAACAGATGCGCCCGCGCCGGCGCGATGTCCCCGCTCTCGATCGCGCGATCGGCGATCGAGCGATCTGCGATCGGCTGGCCGATCGCGTGCGCCGCCTCGAGCAGACGGATCTCCAGCAGCTGCCGCGCGTAGTCCCACTCGTAGACGGCGTGCCCGACATCGAGCCCCTCGTAGCATTGAAGCCGGATCAGCTCTGCGTCGAGCGCGGACGCGAGCGCCTTGGCCACCTCGGTCTTGCCCACGCCGGCCTCGCCCTCCAGAAACAGCGGCCGTCCGAGCTTCAAGGCGAGGAACGCCGACACGGCGATGCTGCGGTCGGCGATGTAGTGTTGCGCGGCCAGCGCCTGCTGAAGCTGATCGATAGATGCTGGGAATCGCTCGATCCTGGCCGCGGTCGCGGGCTGCTCGTTCATCCGGCCCGCCGTGCCGCTTCGCGGACGGCTCGCGCCACGTACACGCTGACGACCCCGCGACGATAACCGGCCGAGGCGAAATTGTCGCCGATGATGTCGTCGCCCAGGTCCTCGCCGGCACGGCCACCGGCCGCCGCGATCGCGGCCTCGTCCAGCTTCGCTCCAACCAGGGCCTTCTCGACCGACGCAAGAACGGTTGGCCTCGGCAGGAGTCCGCTGACCACGACGCGGCCGCTGGTGCACGCGCCTTTCTCGACGGCGATGCACGCCGCCGCCCCGATCACCGCATATCGGGAAGCGGGGTGCGGGAACTTGGCGTAGGCGGCCCCCTCACCCTTCTTGAGACGCCGGACGCGGATGGCCGTCACGATGTCCCCTTCACCCAGCGCCGTCGTCATCAACCCCTGGAAGAAGTCATCGGCCGCGATTGTCCTCGTCCCGGCTGCGCCGATCACCTCGATCGACGCGCCGATCGCGACGAGCACGCCGGGCAGATCGGCGCCCGGATCGGCATGGGCGAGACTGCCGCCAATTGTTCCGCGGTTGCGAACGGCCGGGTCGCCGATCCGTCCGGCCGTTTCGGCGACGACGGCGCAGCCCGTCGCGAGGTGCGACGAGGCGGCGATCGCCGCGTGGGGGGTCGCGGCGCCGATGCGAAAACCATCCTGGGTTGCGGTGATTCCCTTGAGCTCGGCGATCGATCCGATGTCGATCAACGCCTCGGGGTTCGCGAGCCGCAGCTTCATCAGCGGTAGCAGGCTGTGGCCGCCGGCAAGCAGCTTTGCTCCGGGATGGGCCGCAAGCAGCTGGCGAGCCTCCGCGATGGATCCGGCCCGGTGATATTGAAAGGGTGAGGCGTACATCGCATTCGCTCCCTCGAGAAGCCGATCTATTTGGTGCGCACGGCCTGCCAGACGCGCTCGGGTGTCATCGGCATCGGCAGCGCGTCCACGCCCAGAGGACGCAGCGCATCGATGACGGCGTTGTAGACCGTGCAGGTGGAGGCGATCGTCCCGGCCTCGCCGATGCCCTTCACGCCAAGCGGGTGATGCGGCGACGGCGTGACGGTGGACAGTACCTCGATGTCGGGCAGACCATCCGCCCGCGGGATCGCGTAGTCCATCAGTGTCCCCGTTATCAGCTGGCCGGCTTCGTCGTACACCGCTTCTTCCCACAGCGCCTGCCCGATGCCCTGGACGACGCCGCCGTGCACCTGCCCTTCGACGATCATCGGGTTGATCTGCGGGCCGCAATCGTCCACCGCGACATACCTCTCGAGCGCGATGGCGCCGGTGTCGGGATGCACCTCCACCACCGCGACGTGCGCGCCGAACGGATAGGTGAAGTTCGGGGGATCGTAGAAGCTCGAGGCTTCGAGTCCCGCTTCCATCCCCGGCGGAAGGTTCCAGGCCACGTGCGCGAGCAGGGCAATATCCTGGATCGTCTTCGCGCTCCCGGGTGAGCCCTTCACGAAGAACTTACCGTCGGCGTAGTCGATATCCTCCACCGCCGCCTCGAGCACATGCGCGGTAAGTGCCTTCGCCTTGTCCTTGATCTTCCGCACCGCGACGGCGAGTGCCGCGCCGCCGACCGCAGTGGTCCGGCTCCCGTACGTGCCCCATCCCATCGGCGTGCGATCCGTATCGCCGTGCACGACCTTGACGTCGTTCACATCGACGCCCACCTCGGAGGCGACGATCTGTGCGAAGGTGGTCTCTTCACCCTGCCCATGGGGTTTCGCACCGATGAAGACGTGCACCTTGCCGCTTGGATGGAAACGCACGATCGCGCTTTCCCACAATCCGCCCTGGAAGCCGACCGCTCCGGCGACCTGCGAGGGTCCCAGCCCGCAGATCTCGACGTAGGTGGACACGCCGATCCCCATGTACCGGCCCTGGCCACGCAACCGGGCCTGCTCGGCGCGGAGCGCCGCGTAATCCACGTGCGTGAGAGCCTTGTCGAGCGCCGCCTGGTAGTTGCCGCTGTCGTACTTGAGCCCGGTCACCACATCGAATCCGTCCTTGAACGGAGGAATGAGGTTCTTACGGCGCACCTCGACCGGATCCATCTGGATGGCGTGCGCGAAGCGGTCCATCAGCCGCTCGATCATGTAGGTGGCTTCCGGCCGGCCCGCCCCCCGATAGGCCTCGACCGGCGTGGTGTTGCTGTAGACACCGTAGACGTCCTCACGCACCGCGGGTATCCGGTAGGGTCCCGACAGCATCAGCCCGTGGAGGATCGTCGGGATGCCGGGCGCAGCCGTCGAGAGATACGCGCCCATGCCGGCCCACACGCGGCATCTGAGCGCCGTGACGCGCCCATCCTTCGTGCCGGCAAGCTCGACTTCCTGTACGTGGTCGCGCCCGTGCGTCGTCGCGATGTAATTCTCACTGCGCGTCTCGGTCCACTTGACGGGCCGTGCCAGCCGCATCGAACAGAACGCCGTGATGAACTCGCCTGGATACTGCGGAATCTTGCTGCCGAAGCCGCCGCCGACCTCCGGGGCGATCACGCGAAGCTTGTCCTCGGGAACACCGGTCACGATGGATCCGATGAACCGGACGATGTGGGGGTTCTGTGTGGTGTTCCAGAGCGTCAGATCTCCCGTTGCCGGCGTCCACTGCGCGACGGCGGAGCGCGTTTCCATCGCCGTCGGAATCAGCCGCTGCTGGACGATGCGATCCTTGACGACGACCTCGGCCGACGCAAATGCGGCGTCAACGTCGCCGCCGCTCACCACCCAGTGGAACGCCTGGTTGCCGGGCACGCTGTCGTGCACGAGCGGTGCGCCGCTGGCAGCCGCCTGCTGCGGATCCACCACCGCCGGGAGCGCCTCGTAGTCGACCTCGATCAGATCGAGCGCATCCTGCGCGTGATAGGCGGTTTCAGCCACGACGACCGCGACGATGTCGCCGACGTAGCGAACGACGTCGGTGGCGATGCAGGGGTACTCGGCAACCTTGAGGTCGGAGTTCGGGATCAGCCACGCGCAGGGCATCGGCTTCAGCACCCCAGCCGTGTCCTTTCCAGTGTAGACGGCGAGGACGCCAGGTGCTTTGGCCGCCTTGCTCGTATCGATGCGCCGGAGGCGTGCGTGCGCGTGAGGGCTTCTGAGCATCGCCGCGTGCACCAGGCCCGGTAACCTGATGTCGTCGGTGTAGGTCGCCGTGCCCGTGATCAGCCGCGGGTCTTCGCGTCGCCGGATCGCGGAGCCGAAGATGCGTGAGCTCATCGTCGACCTCCCATGGCGGCGGCGGCCTCCTGCACCGCGCGGACGATGTTCTGGTAGCCGGTGCAACGGCAGAGGTTGCCCTCGAGGCCATGCCGGATCTGCTCTGGCGTGGGATCCGGGTTCGAGCGCAGGAGCTCGTCGGCTGCGAAGATCATCCCCGGCGTGCAGAACCCGCACTGCAGGCCGTGCTTGGTCCAGAACGCTTCCTGAAGGGGATGGAGGCGGTCGGGAGCCGGCGCAAAGCCTTCGATCGTGGTGACCTTCGCGCCATCGGCCTGAACCGTGAGGCACGTGCACGACTTGACGGCCACGCCGTCCACCAGCACGGTGCACGAGCCGCACTGGCTCGTATCGCAGCCGACCTTGGTGCCGGTGAGGCCGAGCATGTCTCTCAGGAAGTGGACGAGCAGCAGTCGTGGCTCGACCACGTGCCGCTCGGTCCTGCCGTTTACGGTCAAGGTGACGGGGACGGTCATGGGATACCCCTCGCTGCAGGTGACGGCCTGGAGGCTACTGAAGAATCAATCAGGCTGGCCAGGTCCGGGGTTCGGAGTATACCCCGCGCGGCGTCACGCCGGGAACGCTCCGCGATCGCGGGGGGTTACTGATGCGCCGTCGGTCGCCGCTTTCAGGCACCAGCGAGGCCGCCGGCTCCAGCCCTAAGGGCAGGATTCAGGGAAATCCCATGAATCGGTCAGGACTTCCCCCGGTGCCGGGCAGGAGACTGTATCCCTACGCGCCTATCGGCGCCACCAGGTCGAGGAAGTCGAGGTCGCCGGGAACCAGGCTCTGGACTTCGAGTTGCGCTCGACGGCGCGAACCGCGTTCTCAGCGGCATCGATTCGACGCCGGCAGGCCACGCCGGGATGCTTGTCCGGAACGCCCGCCGCGAACGTTAGAGGGAGTAGCGGCAAGGACACGTTGCTGATTGCAGGAGGCGATATGTGCACCAAGGTTCGCCCCGTTGTGCTGACCCTGATTCTTGGCGTGGGGTTCGGCGTCGCCTCATGCGACTCG
>DASTBU010000181.1:0-34022 GCA_035711845.1 Vicinamibacterales bacterium | reverse complement strand
CGCTCGCTGGCCGAGGAGTTCGGGATGTGGACGACGCACGGCGGGCGCGTGTCGTCACCGGTGGTGGACGGCGATCAGGTGATTGTCAGCGGCCTCATGTTCCTCTGGGGGCAGCACGCCAACGGCGCGCACCGCTTCGTGTCGTTCGACAAGGCGACGGGTCAGGCGACCTGGATCAGCGCTCCGGAAGGACGGCCGACCGACACGATTTACGCGAATCCTTTCATCGCGGACGTCAACGGCACACGGATGTTCTTCACGGGCGGCAGCGATGGCGCGATGCACGCGCTCGAGGTCTCGACCGGTGAGTCCATCTGGAACTGGATGGTCAGCAAGCGCGGGCTGAACACCGCCGCGCTCCTTGTTGGTCCTGACGTGATCGTGAGCCACAGCGAGGAAAACCACAACACGAGCGCGATGGGAATGCTGGCGGCCGTCCCGGCGGCTTCGAGGGGCACGCTGACGGACAAGGATGCCCGCTGGCTCGTCAGGGGGGTACAGGCCGGCTACGCGTCTCCCGTGAGCGACGGTGAGCGCATCTACGTGCTCGATAACGGGGGCGTGCTGTTCGCGTTCGACCTCAAAGACGGAAAACAGCTGTGGCACCAGACCCTCGGCACGATTGCCAAGGCCTCGCCCGTGCTGGCCGACGGAAAACTCTATATCGGCACCGAGAACACCGGCGATGCGGGCGGGAAGTTCTACATCGTTCGCCCCCACGCCGATCGCGCGGAGATCCTCGATCAGGACTGGCTCGGCACGCCTGAGAAGTCGGAGTTGATCATCGCCTCGCCCATCGTCGCCCGCGGGCGGGTGTACGTCACGTCGATGGACGCACTGTATGCGATCGGACCCAAGACCGCTCCAACGACCGCGCGCTCGACCGCCGTGCCGAAGCCGGCGCCAGTTTCGGGCACGAACGGCGGGTCGCAGGGCGGATCGCCGGCAACACTGATCGTCAGCCCGACCGAGCTGATCCTGAAACCGGGCGCCTCGGTGAAGCTGCACGTGCAGGCCTTCGACGCGGCAGGACGATCCGTCGCGAACGCCGGACAGGCCGCATGGACACTCGAGGGCCTGAAGGGAACGCTTCAGAACGGCACGTTCACTGCCGAGGCCGGCGGCGCGCAGGCTGGAACGGTCAAGGCGACGATCGGATCGGTGTCCGGCGTGTCGCGTATTCGCGTGATCCCCGATCTGCCGTGGACATTCGATTTCGAGAGCGCGGGAGAGACTCCGCCGGCGCACTGGGTCAACGCAACCGGCAAGTTCGCGGTTCGTACCGAGGAGGGCAACAAGGTGCTCGTGAAGCTGGCGAACAATCCGTTCGCGTTCGCGAAGCGCACGCGGCCGTTCTTCGGGTCCACGGAGCACAGCAACTACACGATCGAGGCCGAGGTGCGAACGATGGAACGCCGCCGGCAGATGGCCGACGTCGGCATCGTCGCCCAGCGGTACGAGCTCGTGCTGTTCGGCAATCACCAGCGCCTCGAGCTCCAGCCCTGGCAGCCCGAGACCGCCCGCACGAAGAGGGTCGAGTACGCCTGGAAGCCGGACACCTGGTACGTGATGAAGCTGGAGGTCCAGAACCTCGATGGTGGCCGGGTCCGCGCGCGCGGAAAGGTCTGGCCGAAGGGCGAGCCGGAGCCCGCCGCGTGGAACGTCGAGAGCCTCGATCCGCGGGGCAGTCTGAAGGGCAGCCCCGGTCTCTATGCCGATGCGATGAACTCGTCGCCGAGCGGCGGCTCGGAAGTGTTTTACGACAATATCAAGGTGTATCCGAACAGGAAGTAGCGCGCCGCCGCTCGCCGCCCGGCGCCTGCCGTCGGCGGACGGTGGGTGAACACTGGAAGCGCGTGGGACCATTCAGAAGAACAAATCATGAAGAAAACTGCAACCGTGGCATTGACGTTCGCAACCCTGGGTGGCGGCCTCGCGCTGTTCGCTCGCTCTGAACCGGCTGGAGGTGACTGGCCGATGTGGGGCGGCACGGCGGACCGCAACCTGGTCTCGAGCATGAAAGGGCTCCCGGTCAGCTGGGACGTCAAGACGAAGAAGAACGTCAAGTGGGTGGCCGAGCTCGGCTCGCAGGCCTACGGCAATCCCGTCGTCTCGAACGGCGTGGTGCTCGTCGGCACCAACAACGAAGTCATGAAGGACCCGACAGTCAAAGGCGACAAGGGCGTCCTGATGGCCTTCCGCGAGTCGGACGGCGAGTTCCTCTGGCAGGCCGTTCACGACAAGCTGGCGGCGGGCCGCGCGAACGACTGGCCGTTCCAGGGCGTCTGCTCCTCGCCGCTCGTCGACAACGGCGTGGCGTATTACGTGTCCAACCGCGGCGAGCTGGTGGCCGTGGACATCCAGGGCTTCAGGGATGGCGGCGAGAACGACGGCCCGTTCAAGGACGAGAAGCAGACCCGCGAGACCGACGCCGACATCATCTGGATCTACGACATGATGGAGGAGCTCGGGGTCCAGCAACACAACATGGCGAACTCCTCGCCGGCCGTGTTCGAGAACCTGATCTTCGTCAGCACCTCGAACGGCCAGGACGAAAGCCACGTGAACGTTCCCTCGCCAAAGGCGCCCGCGATCATCGCCGTCGACAAGGCCACCGGCAAACTCGCGTGGGACGACAACCCGGTCGGCGAGAAGATCCTGCACGGCCAGTGGTCGTCGCCAGCCGTCGGCACGATCGGCGGCGTGGTGCAGGTCGTCATCGGACAGGGCGATGGGTACGTGCGCGGGTACGAAGCGAAGACCGGCAAGCGGCTCTGGGAGTTCGACCTGAACCCCAAGGACTCCGTGTGGCCGAAGACCCGCAACGAGGTGATCAGCACGCCGATCATCCACGAAAACGTCGTCTACATCGCCAACGGCCAGGACCCCGAGCACGGGGAAGGCGTCGGCCACCTGTACGCGATTGACGCCACCAAGCGCGGCGACATCACCGAGTCGGGCCGCCTCTGGCACTACACCGACATCCGTCGCTCCATCTCCACAGGCGCCCTTCACAACGGGATCCTGTTCTACGCCGACTTCAGCGGCTTCCTGCACGCGGTGGAGGCGAAGACCGGCAAACAGCTCTGGAAGCACGACATGTTCGCGGCCATCTGGGGCTCGCCGATCGTGATCGACGGCAAGGTGTACCTGGGGGACGAAGATGGCGACGTCGCGGTGCTCAATGCGGACCGCACGATGAAATTGCTGGCCGAGAACAACATGGGGAGCTCCGTCTACTCCACCCCGGTGCCGGCCAACGGCACGATGTTCATCGTCAACCGCAACCAGCTCTTCGCGCTCGCCGAATCGACGACGACGAACGGCAGATAGCCGGGGTCAGACCCCTCCTGTATATGCGCCCACGAACGCTTGCATCGGCCCTCATCGCGCTCTCCATCGTTCCAGCCGTGGGCGGCCAGGGACCGGCTTCGGCGCCGGCCGACCGCTGGGCGCAGTTCCGCGGTTCTCCGACCCTCACCGGTGTGAGCCAGGCTACGCTCCCCGACCAGTTGAAGCCGATCTGGACGTACGAGGCTGGCGATGCGATCGAATCGTCCGCCGCGATCGTGGATGGCGTGGTGTACGTAGGATCGCTCACGGGCGAGCTGCATGCCATCAATCTGGCTGACGGCAAGGCCAGGTGGAAGTACAAGGCTTCGGCCGACGGCATCGGCGAGTCCTCGCCCGCTGTCGCCGACGGGCTGGTCTACGTCGGCGATCTCAGCGGCATCCTGCATGCCGTCGACGCCGCCACGGGCAAAGCGGCGTGGACGTTCAAGACGGGAACGGAGATCAAGTCGTCGCCGGTCGTGAGCGGCAATCTGGTGCTCATCGGTTCGTACGATGCGAACCTGTACGCACTCGGAGCCAAGGATGGCAAGCTGGCGTGGAGGGTCCAGACGGAAGGGTACGTCCACGCCACCCCGGCCATCGCCGACGGCGTGGCCTATCTGGCGGGCTGCGACGAGATCCTTCGGGGCATCCGGCTCAGCGACGGCAAGGAAATCTTCACGCTGTCGTCGGGCGCCTACACGGGCGCTTCACCGGTTATCGAGGGCGGACGCGCGTACTACGGCACCTACGAGAACGAAGTACTGGGCGTCGACCTGAAAGCGAAAAAGATCGTCTGGACCTACAAGCATCCCGAACGCAGCTTCCCGTTCTACTCCTCGGCCGCGCTCTCGGGCGACCGTCTCGTCGTAGGCGGACGCGACAAGATGGTGCACGCAATCAGCAAGGACGGCGGCAAGCCGATCTGGACCTTCACTACACGCGCGCGCGTGGACTCGTCGCCGGTGATCGCCGGCAACCGCGTCTATGTCGGCGGGAACGATGGAAAGCTGTACGTGCTCGATCTCCAGTCCGGCAAGAGCGTCTTCGAGTTCGAAGCTGGAGGACCGCTGTCCGCATCCCCCGCCATCGCCTCCAGTCGCCTTGTGATCGGGTCGCAGGACGGCAAAGTGTTCTGCCTCGGGTGAATGTGACGTCGTCCGTACCCTGGCCCGTGGAATGAGGCTTAACCGGCAACTGGCGACGGCAGCGGACCACGGACCACGGCCACTCTAATCCTTTTCGCGAATCTCCGCCTGCTGCTCCAGGAGCGTCGGCTCCGCAAGGGTCTCGGATGGTGGCCGGTACGCCTGACGGACCATCTCGATCAGGGCGAGGGTAATCGCCACGATCACTGGTCCGATGACCAGGCCGAGGACGCCGAAGACCTCGAGGCCGCCGAGCACGGCGAAGAAGATGAGCAGCTCGTGCAGCGAGGCCCGATGTCCCACGAGGCGCGGGGACAGGAAGTTGTCGATCGTTCCGATCACGAAGACCCCCCAGACAACCAGGATCGCGGCGCGGGCGTAGGCCCCGGTGAGCGCGAGGTACGCCGCGGCGGGGACCCACACCAGGAAGGCGCCCGCCATGGGGATCATCGAGAGGAAGAACATCACGACGCCCCAGAGCAGGGGCGATGGAAGGCCGAGGAGCGTGAAGATGATCGTGCCGAGCGTGCCCTGAATGGCCGCAATCACCAGGACGCCGTTCACGGTGGCGCCGATGACGTCGCGGGTGCGGAGCGCGATGTCGTGCGCCTGGACGCGCTCGATGGGCAGCGTCTCGTAGGCGGCCTGCCGGATTTGCTCGCCGTCCCGAAACAGGTAGAAGAGCGTGAACACCACGAGCAGCATCTGGACGACCGCGCCGACGGCGCCGCCTACGACGACCAGCGTGCTTCCCGCGAGCGCGGCACCCCACGTCTGCAGACGATCCACCACGAACTGCTGCGCGGCTTGCCTGTCGATGTGAATGTACTGGTTCGCCCAGTCGAGCACCCAGCCAACGCCCGGCGTCGAGGCGAGCGAAAAGCGTGTCACCCCGGTCTGAACGCTGGCGGCGACCCCGGTCAGCTCGCGCACGACCGCGACGGTGATGAACGTCACCGGCAGCAGAATGAAGACGATGACGAGCAGCGTCGACAGCGCGGCGGCAAGAGCCGGACGGCGCAACCGCGCTCGAATGCGCCGGTGCATCGGGTAGAACACGACTGCGAGGACGGCCGCCCAGAGCAGCACGTTGAAGAACGGCTGCAGCATGAGCCAGCAGGCGTAGAGAGCAATCGCGAGCGCGACGAGCAGGCTAACGTATCCGGCCACTCGAGTTACCAGTTTCCAGCTGCCAGCTCCCAGCTCCCAGTTGCGAGTCACCAGTCACCAGGCGCTCCCGCCCGGCTTCACGGTCCCCGCGCCGGCACGCCGCGATCTCAACGCCCGGCTGTCGCGACGAGTGCGTCGTAATAAATCTGAATCGCCGGCAGGATCGCATCGAGCGGGATGTACTCGGCATCGCCATGCATCGAGGCGACGACTGCCGCTGGGAGGATCGCCGGCGTGAAGCCGTAGCTCTTGACCCCGAGCGGCCGGAACCCGTTGGCGTCGGTGCCATACGGCACGATCATCGGGGCGACGATGGCCTCGGGGTGCCGCTTCTTCACGGCGCTCTCCAGCGCGCGATAGAGGTCCGTATCCTGTGTCGTAAGGCTCGCGTCCGGCGACTCGTACGTCACCTCGATCCTGATCTCTGGGTCCCCCAGCATGCGGGCGATGCCCTTCAACCATTCCTCCTTCGAGGTGCCTGGAAGGACGCGGCAATCGAGGATTGCCTCGGCGATCGAGGGAATGACGTTCTCCTTGGGCGGCTCCCCGACGCCCGAGCGCAGGCTCGTCAGCGAGATCGTGGAATGCTGGATGGCATTGTTGAACTTGTTGCTGTTGAGCGTGCCGGCGCGCGTCTTGAACGTCTCGAGCACGCTGAACGTCGACGACGGGAGCGGCTCGGACAGCAAGCGGCCGAGCGCGCGGACGAGCCGGTCGTTCGGGTTGCGGTCGTGCGGCTGCGAACCGTGCCCCGCGACCCCCTCGGCCGTGAGCTTGAGCCACAGGATCTTCTTTTCGGCGACCGAGATGCCGAACACCAGCTTTCCCGACGCGAACAGATCACGGCTGCCGAATCCGCCTTCGTCGATGATGTATTCCGGATCCAGCTCCTGGTAGTGGTTCTCGCGCATCCACGTGGCGCCGAGCCCGCCGCCGATCTCCTCGTCGGGCACGGCCATCAGGAGGATGTCGCGATCGAGCGGCACGCCGCTGCGCTTCAACGCGATGAACGCATACAGGTGCGCGACACCGGGGCCTTTCATGTCCATGGCCCCGCGGCCCCAGATGGCGCCGTCAGCGATCTCCCCGCCGAACGGATCGCGCTTCCATCGCGAGGCGTCCGCCGGGACGACGTCCATGTGGTGCAGCAACAGGATCGGCTTCGCCGATCCGCTGCCCTTCAGCCGGGCCAGCACGATCGAGCGGCCCTTGCCGGACTCGAACCGCTTGACGGGGATGCCGTCGCGCTCGAGAATCCCCTGCAGGAAGTCGGCGGCCTTCGTCACGTCTCCGGGCGGCACCGCGGTGTTGATGCGAAGGTAACCCTGCAGGGTCTTCAGCGCCTCAGCCTCGATCGCCTTCCAGTCCGGCCTTTGACCGGCCTGAACCGCCACACTTGCGAGCACCGCGACAATCCCGATCAGCATGGCATCACTCCGACTTCAGACCGCGCATTTCATGGCACGTCGCACATTACGTTGCACGTCGCACTGCACGTCGCACGCCGCACGTAACACCACGCACGGAGCACGTAGGACCCAGCACGCAGCACGTGCAGACTCACTCCGGCAACCCCTCTTCCCCGGGCTCGGGCAACCAGAAGCTGGCGATGAACCCGACCAGGTACACGCTGAAACCCACGGCTGCCGCGACCATCGCCACCCTGGCCGGCGCGTTGGCGCGATCGGAGGTCACCGCGAGCGAGGCCGTCACCCAGGCGAACGACGTTCCAATCAGGCGGCCGCCAATGTTCGCGGCAAAGCTCTCGCCGGTGCCGCGAAGGTGGACAGGATAGACGCGAGGCAGGTAGTTGCCCCAGAAACTGAACTGCCCGACCGTCAGCAGGCCGGCGAAGAATATCCCGACGTACAGCATCGGCAGGCTCGCCACCGCAGCCACTCCGAAGACAAGCGGCATCACGATCAACCCTGGAACCTGGAAAATCCGTATCAAACGGCGGCGGCTGACGAGGACGCCGGCCAGGGCCGCGAGAACGAGGCGTCCCACCAGGCCGCCAATCTCCTGGACTTTCGTGACGTTGGCGGCCGTCTGCTGCTCGACCGCGCGAGCCTGCTGCGGGGAGAGTCCCTGTACCGCCTCGCGCACCTGCGGCAGGCCGGGGATCATCTGCGGCGTCTGCTGGAGCGCTCCGAACGCCGCGCCGTACGACATCGCGAACATCACCGTCGTGACGATCGTCGTGCGGCGAAGCTCGGGCGAGAAGAGCGCGGCAATGCTCGGGCGCTTCAACGTGCCCGCCATCTTCTTCTGCTTCCAGATCGGCGACTCCGGCAGGAACGGCCGGATCAGGATCAGCGGAATGGCGGGGATCACGCCCGACATCAGCGTGTAGCGCCAGGGCGCGTGCGGGTTCGGCACCTCGATGCCGAACGCCGCGATCGCCGGCAGGCTCGCCGCGTAGGTGACCGCAAGCCCGTTGGCGACGGCTACGAGCAATCCACCGATCGACGAGAACGCCTGCGTGTAGCCGAGCACCCTCTCGCGGCGTGCCGGCTCGGGGAAGAGCTCGGCCAGCCAGGCGACCGCCGCGACGAACTCCACGCACACGCCCACGAACACCAGACACCGCAGCACGAGCAGCATCTCGATTGAGGTCGCGAAGCCCGAGGCAAATGCCGAGACCGCATAGATCAGGATGCTGTAAGTGAGCACGCGGCGGCGGCCGAGCCGGTCCGTCAGATACCCGCCGAGCAGGCCGAAAATGCCGCCCGCGAACGCGGGGATATAGAACAGCCGCCCGACCCACATCTGGAACTCCGGTGATCCAGGCGCGGCACCCACGAGCTCGAGCAGCGCGGGACGCACCACGAGCGGCAGCATGAGGATCTCGTAGATGTCGAACGCGAACCCGACGGAGGCAATGAAGCAAATCAGCCACTCGGTTGGCGTGAGTCGGTCCTGGGTGCTCGTCTGCATGCGGAAGTAACGCGGAATGGAGTGATAGAGTTTACTTCAGATGGTTCCGTTCGATTTTCGGCCCAGAACGCGCGTCATTTCCGGGCAGGGCGTTCTCCGCCGACTCGGGCAGCTCGCCCGCGAGAGCGGCTTCCAGCGTACGCTGCTCGTCGCCGACGGGGGGCTCGTCGACGCAGGCCACGCGGCGAAGGCACTGGAGCTGCTGCAGGCAGCGGGCATCGACGCGTTGCTCTTCCAGGATTTCGGTCCGAACCCCGACAGCGCCATGGTCGAAGCCGGTCGTGCCGTCGCGGCGCCGTTCGCCCCCGACTCGGTCATAGGCCTGGGCGGCGGCAGCTCGCTCGATTGCGCGCGAGGGATCAACTTCCTGTTGACCAACGGCGGGACGATGGCCGACTACCGCGGGTACGGCAAGGTCCGGCGGCCGCTGCTGCCGTCGATGGGCGTACCGACGACGGCCGGGACCGGCAGCGAAGCGCAGAGTTATGCCGTGATCGCGGACGCAGCCACCCGCATGAAGATGGCGTGCGGCGATCCGTCGGCGGCCGCGAGTGTCGCGCTCCTCGATCCCGAGCTGACGCTCACCTCGCCCCGGCACGTCACGGCAATGGCCGGGTTCGACGCGATCGCGCACGCAGTCGAAACGGCCGCCACGACACGGCGTACGCCGATGTCCGACACGTTCTCGCATCAGGCATGGCAGCTGCTCGCGTCGGCCTTCGAGCGTGTGCTCCTGCACCCGACTGACATCGACGCCAGGGCCGCGATGCAGGTTGGCTCGCATCTGGCCGGAATGGCGATCGAGCAGTCGATGCTGGGGGCTGCGCACGCCTGCGCCAACCCGCTGACCGCGCGCTACGACATCGCGCACGGCCTGGCGCTGGCGATGCTCCTGCCCCATGTCGTGCGCTGGAACGCGAGCGTCGCCACCGACCGATACGCCGCCCTGCTGGGCTCCCCCCGCCGCCGCGAACGAGACGAAGAGGCTGGTGAATCGCTCGCCCGCCGTCTCGAGGACCTCGCATCGGCGGGAGGGTTGGCGCTGAGACTGCGCGAGGCCGGCGTCGACGACGCTGCGCTTCCGGCGCTCGCCTCGCTCGCCGCCGAGCAGTGGACCGGCACGTTCAACCCGCGCCCCTTCGACGCCTCCGGCGCGCTGAAGATCTACAAGGCGGCGTACTAAGGAGCAACGTGGGGCGTGTCCAGGCCCGTCACCCTTCGCGCAGATCGCGACGGGATCCACGGTGCCGGCCCGGTGAGCTGGCACGAGACACGCAATCACGGCCATCGCGATCAGAACGATCGTCACGGCGGTCACCATTCGAGAATCGGAAGGCTGACAACACTGCAGCACTCAGCATTCAGCATTCAGCACTCAGCACTCAGCATTCAGCACTGTCTTATCCGCCGCATCACCGGTAACGGGCCACGGTCGCTGCCGCTGGCGGGTGGGTGGCGAGCGAGACGACGACCATCAGCGCCCCGGAGATGACCGTGATCGGCACGACCGGCAGCAGGCCGAACCAGGCGAGCGCGCCCGGCGTCCGGGCGGTATAGATGACGGCACAGGCCGTCCACAGCGCTACGGCCAGCCCGCCCCACTTCGTGCTCCGCTTCCAGAAGAGAGCCGCAAACAACAGAACCGACAGGGACGAGTACCCCGAGAAGGCGTACTGCACGGCCAGATCGAAGATGCCCTGCGGCGCGCGCAGGGCGACCACGTACGCAACCACCGTCAGGATCACGACGAAGAGGCGGCCGGTCTGGACCTGCACCGCCTCTCCGAATCGCGCCTTGCCGCCATAGTACGCGAACACGTCTTCGGTGAACATCGTGGACAGCGCGAGGATCTGCGAGTCGCTCGCCATGACGGCGGCCATGATGCCTGCACCCAGAATCCCTGCGAGCCACAGGGGTGCGTACTGCTCCAGCATGATCGGGATCACGTCGTCACCCGCCGCTCTGCGCCGCAAGGCCGCGCGCTCGTCGGCAGCCAGCGTCGCCGGTGCGGCCGCGAGCGCCTGACGCGCGTCGAGCTTCTCCTGGATGCGCGGGACGCCGGCCATCGCGTTGGCTACGACCCCGAGAAACACACAGGGCAGCCAGATCGCGAGGATGCAGATCGGATAGAAGATGACGGTGCGTTTGAACTGCTGGAGGCGCCGCGCGGTCAGGCAGAAGATCGTGATGTGGGGAAACGCGATGGTCGAGAGCGGGATGAACGTATAACTGAAGAAATACCAGGGGGAGATGCGCTCACGGCTCAGGAGCGGCGCCGTTTCCGGAGACGCCAGCAGGGATTCCACTGCGCCGGAAAACCCGCCGACGCCGCGCGCGATCACGACGAGCGCGATCGCGCCGAACGAGAGGAACAGCACGGTCTGGAACGTGTTGACCCATGCCGTACCGCGCATGCCGCCGAAGAAGACGTAGCTCATGACGACGAGCGCGACGACGGCGCCGCCGAACCAGTAGGGTATGAAGCCGCCCGTGATGGCGCGCAGGGCCGCGCCGCCCCCCATCACGCCGATGATGATGTAGGGCACGAGCAGGGCGGCCTGAACAGCGAAGATGGCGGTGCCGATGTGGCCGCATTCCCACCGATCGCGAAACATCTGCACCGGCGTCATGAAGCCATGGCGTTTTCCGAGCGCCCACATCCGCGTGCCGACGAAGAAGAGCGTCAACGGAATCACGAATGCCGACGAGGACGCCATGAGGCCGAACGTCACGATCCCGTTCGCGAAGGCATGGCCGGCCGAGCCCAGAATCGTGAACGCCGTCATGTTCGTGCCGAAGAGCGACAGCAGGAACACCGCCGGGCCGAGCGAACGGCCGGCCAGGAAGTAGTCCTCGGCGTTGCCCGCGCCCTGGTGACGGAAGGCGAAGATGCCGATGTAGAGCACGATCGCGAGGTAGCTGAAAACGATGACCGCTGGTATCAACGGCGGGAGCCTTCCTCGAGGTGCGCCGGCCAGGCGAGCCGCGCGAGCGCCCACATCAACACTGCGGCAGCCACACAGTAGGCACCGTGGTAGGCAAGCCCGGCAGGCAGAAAGCCGAAGATCAGCGGTCGGACCGTCCGCCAGAACCACAGGTCCTGGTGGAGCAGATAGAGCGCCACAATGGCGGCAGCGAGCCGGAGGACAGGCACGTTCCCTGCGGCCGACGAAGCCGGGTGTCCGACTCCCGAAGGGGATATGGCCTCTCCAGAGCGAGGTGAGTCCTGTTGAAACGTCATGTCTGCAGGGATCGTCTTTATCACACGAGCCACTGTCCGCAACAGGCCCCGCTGATAGAATGGTTTTTCGGGGTGCCTGCCCGCGCCGGTGCCTGCCAGCGCGTGATCCATCAGACTTTCCCGGAGCTCTTGCAGATGCCATCTCGAACGGCTGCGCTGCTGCTCGTCTGCCTCGTCGTCCCTCCATTCATACGGGGTGCGGTGGCGCAGACGACGGCTGCAATCAGCGGCACCGTGCAGGATGCCAACCGCGGCGTGCTGCCGGGCGTGACCGTCACGGCCACCAACACCGCGACCAATCTCGTGCGCACGTCCCTTACGGGCGTCGAGGGCCGATACGTGATTCCGGCGCTCCCGCCCGGCGAATACGACGTCAGGGCGGAGCTGGCCGGATTCAAGCCGCACGTCAGGCGGAAGCTGGCCGTCACGGTGGCCGAAACGCTGGTGTTGAACATCACCCTCCAGATCGGCGGCATCGAGATCGAGGACGTGGTTGTCGGCGTCATCCCGCTCGTCAACACCTCCAGCCCGGAGCTCAGCTATCTGGTCGGGGCGGCGGCAATCGAGCAGCTGCCGCTCAACGGCCGCAACTACACGGACCTGGCACTCCTGCAACCGGGCGTGGTCGCCTATCCCCATCGTGACGGCGGCTCGGTCGTCGCACACGGTCTGGGCGTGAGCATCAACGGCCAGGACCCGCGGGCGAACGTGTATCTGCTCGACGGGACCCTGCAGAACGACTTCACCAACGGCCCGGCGGGCAGCGCCGCCGGCACGGCGCTCGGCATCGAGACCATTCGCGAGTTCCGGGTGGAGGCAAACGCGTACAGCGCGGAGTTCGGGCGGAACTCCGGCGGCCAGATCAACGTGCTGACCAAGTCGGGAACGAACCAGCTGTCCGGCAGCGCCTTCGAGTTCCACCGCAACGACGCCATGGACGCCAGGAACTACTTCGACGCCGGCGGGAAGCCTGACTTCCACCGAAATCAGTTTGGCGGCACGATCGGTGGTCCCATCGCGCGGGATCGCACGTTCTTCTTTGTCGGCTACGAGGCGCTGATCGAGCGGCTCGGTCGAACGATTTCGACGGTCGTGCCCGACGACAACGCCCGGCTGGGGATCCTTCCGTCGGGGACGATCCCGGTGGACGCGGCGGTGGCGCCCTACCTCGCCGAGTTTCCCAGGGCCAACGGGCCCTCGCTCGGTCAGGGCCTCGCCGTCTACAACTTCCCCTTCGAGCAGACCCTGGACCAGCACTTCGTCCAGGGGCGCATCGATCACAACCTGGCCGCCGGGCGGCAGCTCTTCGCGCGCTACACGCTCGACGATACCAACCAGTTCCTCCCGACCGACTATCCGCAGTTCCCGCGCGAGTTCTTCTCGCGCAATCAGTTCTTCACCGGCGAGTACCGGCACGTGTTCTCGCCGAGTACGTTGAGCACCGCGCGGCTGGGGTTCAGCCGGACGCGAATCGGCCAGAACGTCGAGGCGAACACGTCGCAGCCGCTGCAGGAGTTCGTGCCTGGCCGGGGCGTCATGGGCTCGATCGATGTGGCGGGACTCCGCCGGTTCGGGCCTCAGAGCTCCGCCAACCTGCGCCTCGTACAAAACGTGTTCAGCGTCCAGAACGATCTCGTCCACACGCGCGGCAGGCACGTCATCAAGGCGGGCGGGCTGATCGAGCGCTACCAGGACAACATGGTCAACCCGACCTTCAGCCTGGGAATCTACGCATTTCCGACTCTCGCGGACTTTCTCCGGAACGTGCCGAACAACTTCGTGGGCTTGACGCCCGAAGCGCAGTTCGATCGCTACTGGCGCTTCACGCTGTTTGGCTTCTACGTGCAGGACGACGTCCAGATCACACCGCGGCTGACGCTCAACGGCGGCGTGCGGTACGAATTCTCGACATTGCCAGCCGACAAGTACGGCCGCGATGTCGCGATGCCCGACTTGAGCGCGGCCCAGGAGACGATCGGGCCCCTCTACGAGAACCCCACCTATACGAACATCTCGCCGCGGGGAGGGCTCGCCTGGGATGTCTTCGGGAACGGCAGCACCTCGCTCCGGGGCGGGTACGGCCTCTACTTCAACACCAACAACCATCAGAACCTCATCGTCACGGTGACCAACCCGCCGTTCACGCCACGGCCGGTGATCGTCAACCCCACGTTCCCCAATCCGCCGTTCAACCGGGCGGCTGCGATCTCCATCCGGCCCATTCAGTTCGACCTGGAGAACCCGCGGGTGCACGTCTACAACGTGAACGTGCAGCGGGAACTGTGGTGGCGCACCGCGCTGATGGTCGGCTACGCGGGATCTCGGGGACAGCACCTGCTTCGCAGCGGCGACGTGAATACGGCCGTCCCCGTGATCCTGCCCGACGGGACACCGTTCATCCCGGTCAACACACCCCGGCGCAATCGAAGCTTCTCCACGATTGAGTTGAAGAGCAGCGACGGCGAGTCGTGGTACAACGCGCTCATCCTGGACGTTCGTCGCCGGTGGGCCAACGGGGTGGCCGTCCAGTCCTCGTATACGTTTGCGAAGAGCGAGGACACGACGCAGGCCTCCACGTTCTTCTCCGACGCCACCAACGGCACCACATCGGCCCTGCCGGAGTTCGTCCCGGACTACAACAAGGGCCCATCGGACTTCGACGTACGGCACAACTGGGTGCTCAGCCTCACCTACGAGCTTCCCTTCGCGAGGGGCCTGACCGGGATTGCCGCGAGGCTGCTCGACGGCTGGAGCCTGTCGGGGATCTGGACGGCGCGGAGCGGCCAGCCGTTGACCGTGTTCGTCGGGGCCAACCGGTCGCGCTCGCAGTGGAACCCGTCTCGCGGCCCTGGCATCGGCCAGGATCGTCCCAGCTACGCGCCCGGGTTCGGTCCAGACAGCGCGGTCACGGGCAATCCCGAGCGTTGGTTCAACCCCGATGCGTTCGTCCTGCAGCCGGCCGGAACGTTCGGCAACACCGGGAGAGGCGATTTCACCGGGCCGGACCTCCGCACCCTGGACCTGTCGCTCACCAGACAGGCGCGGTGGCGCCTGCTCGGCGACACCGGCCGAATCGACTTTCGCATCGAGGCGTTCAACATCCTGAATCGCGCAAATTTCGGGGTTCCGGAACTGCGCGCCTTCGCCGGGCGGTCAGACGACGAACCGGTGTTCGCCACCTTCGGCCGCATCTCCAACACGGTGACCTCGTCGCGCCAGATCCAGGTGGGGATCAGGGTGGCCTTTTGAATGCTGAATGTTGAATGCTGAATGGTGAGTGCTGAAGTAGAATGCTGCATTTCCAATCAGCATTCAGCATTCGAAATTCAGAATTTCTTCGGAGCCATCAATGACCTGGCTGGCCTTTGTTGCGGGAGCGTTTTTGTCGTGGGGCGTGTACGGGGCGATGCTGCACCAGGGACAGGTCAAGCTCGGCAACCCGATGCGCGCGTTGCTCTGCGTGGGCGTGGCCTACTTTCTCGTGGGCGTCCTGGTCCCCAGCGCCGTGCTGTTCTATCAGGGCCAGGGCCTGCGCGGCTTCAACAGCGAGGGGACGACCGGCGCGACGATGGCCGGGATACTCGGCGCACTCGGCGCCGTCTGCATCATCTTCGCGTTCCGGACCGGCGGCACGCCGACCTACGTGATGCCGCTCGTCTTCGGCGGCGCGCCGCTCGTCAACGTCCTCTACACGATGTACATCCACCCGCCGAAGGTCGCGCCCAATCCGCTGCTCTATCTGGGCTTCCTCATCACCGCCGTCGGCGCCGGGATGGTCCTGTACTTCAAACCGACCAGCTGACGTCCGAATTCTCCAAACAGCAGCCGCCGCGCCGTAGCGTCTCGCATGGATCCTCGGCGAAAGCAGAGGCGGGCCTACCCCCCGAGATCGAACGCGGCGATCTCCTGGCGGTCGCGCACGTAAAGCGCCGTTCCCGCGAGCGTCGGCACGGTCCAGGCGCGGTTGGTGAGCACCGATGCCTTGCCGAGAACGTTGAGCCCCTGCCGTGTCGGCTTCGCGATGCCCATGTTCCCATCTTCGTCCATGATGATCAGCTTGTTGTCGGCGTAGATGAAGGTGGATCTGGCGAACTCGCGGTTCTGCCAGAGGATATCGCCGGTCTTCATGTCGATGGCGACCGTTGGACACGGACCGAAGTCACCGCTCGAGCCGATGGCGTAGGCTCCCAGCCGGATGATTGTGCCGATGTGAACGCGCATCCGGTTCTGGTACCACAGCTCCTCGACCTTGGTCTTTCCGCCCGAGAGCGACAGCCTCAGGAGGCGCGCGCCGTTGTTGTAGGCGGAGGACACGAGCAGCAGGTTGTCTGCGCCCCACACGGGCGTGCTGATGTTGAGGCCCCACTGGGTCTTGTGAGGGTGGGACCAGAGGACTGTCCCGGTGGCCGGGTCCATCCCCGCAATCTCGTCGGCGCCCGGCAGGACGAGTTGCTCCTGGCCGTCGAGGTTGATCAGGATCGGTGCGGCTGGCCCGATGGCGAAATTGCCGCCTTTCCAGACGACCGCGCCCGTCTTCTGATTGAACGCCATCACGGACGCGCCCGGAGCGCCGGCCGGGAAGATCACCATGTCCCGGTAGGCCAGCGCGCTCGGCGAGTACCCGCGATCCAGCTGCGCCGCGCCGAATTCCTTCACGAGGTCGTGCGACCACACGACTTTTCCGGTGGCTTTGTCCAGCGCGAATACCTGTGACGTGCTGCTCGCGGTGAACAGGAGGTTGCCCACGATGAGCGGTGTCGAGTGGGGACCGGCGCCCTCCTCCAGATTCAGGCCACTGGTCGGCGAGCTGTACGTGTGCTCCCAGATCGTCTTGCCCGAGGCTGCATCGAGGGCCGCGACCGTTTCCTGCTGCGACCTGCGCACATACGAGAGGAGCCCCGCCGGCCGATACATCGTGTAGAGCCGCCCGTTGTCGACGACAATGGCCGAGTGACCTTCACCGAGCGAGCGCTTCCACAAGCGCCGCGGTCCTTCAGCAGGCCAGCGCTCCGCGAGCCCTGTCGCCTCGACCATGAAGTTCCGGTTCGGACCGCCCCACTGCAGCCACGTCATGTCTGCCGCGCGGGCGTGGATAGCCGCCGCGACCACCCCGAGGAGCACGCCAGCTGCCAGAGCTCGTGGAAAACGCCCGATTCGTGGCTCCATACATCCTCCCTTTCAGCTGACCGGTCTCCACTCCTGTGACCTGGGCCTGATGGACCCGGGACCGAGAGACCTGGGCCTGATGGACCCGGGACCGAGCGACCTGGACTGAGGGACCCGGGACCGAGCGACCTGGACTGAGGGGCCCGGGACCGAGGGACTAAGGACCAAGGGACCCAGCGACCCAGGGACCGAGCGACCAGGGACCGATAGACCATTATTCCGCGCGCAGCGCATCCAGCATCCGCCCTCTCAGAGCCGTTCGAGTCGCGACGACTGCCGACAGCAGCCCTGCAACAATCACCGCGGCGAGCAGCAACACCAGTCCAATCCCCGGCAGCGTGCCGGGACGGCCGAGCCACGCCGGCGCGATGGCGATCCCGGCGGATGCCGCGCCCACGACGAGCCCGGTGCCCAGCAGGAAGACGGTCTCTGCAATGATCATCTGCGAGAGATGGCTGGCGTTGTACCCGACGGCACGAAGCAGCGCCAGCTCCTTGCGCCGCTCGAGGACGTTGCGGGACATTACCGCGGCCAGACCGATCGTTCCGAGCAGGAGTCCGAGCCCGCCGAGCGCCTGAAAGGTGGAGAGATAGGTGTTCTCCACCCGATGGAACTCCTCGATCCGATCGACGGTCGTCACCGCGTCCACGCCGAAGGTTTGCAGCTCGTTTTCCACGACGCCTGCGAGGGCCCTGGCCTCCTCGACGGTCGCGATGCCGGGATCGCTGATGAGAAACATACGATAGCCTTGCTGGCCCGGAAAGAGGCGAACGAACGCCTCTTCGCCCATGATCAACTCCCCCTGCAGCACGCTGTCGCGAAGCGCGGCCACGAAACGCAGCACCAGCGGCTGGTCCGCACCGACATCCATCGAGAAGGTGTCCCCGACCCCGGCGTGTAGCACGTACTGCAGCGACGTCGCATCCGCGATGACGGGTACGCTGCCATCCTCGAACGTGCGGCGAAGCAGGAGCCAGGGATTCTGGCGCTCGGCGCCGGTTTCAGCAAGGGACGCCGCGAAGCTGAAGCGGCGGCTCTCGATGAAGCCGCTCTCGGGCGCGACGATGGTCGGGTTCGTCGGACGATAGAGGTTCAGGCAGCTCGCGTCCTGCCCCTGCCGGACGCGCAATCTCGTGAATCGCATCCGGGCGAACTCGGGCGCCTCGATGAGCAGATCATCGCGGCCGGCTGGTTCGTTCGGGTTGTGGATCATCGGCAATTCCGACCGGGCCATGAGGACGTACCCGCCGGTTCCGGAGTCCACCGATTGCGTGATCTCTCCGCCGCCCCGGCGGAACGCGTCGACCGACACGATGATGAAGGTGGCGGCGGCGATGAGCCCGGCCGAGAGCACGCTGCGCGCGGGGCGGAAAGCGGCGCTGCGGAAGCCGAGGCGTGCGATGGGCCACGCGCCCCGGCCCGCAATCACCTTCCTGTCACGCGCGCGCAACCAGGCGGCCAGTAACACCAGCCACGCAACGAGCAGCGCGGCGCCCGCACCGAAGAACGCCGGTGCCTGAAACCCCGTGACGAAACCGAGAACGATCTGGGCGAGGGCAGCTACGGCGAGCGCCGCAGCCAGGCGCTTGCCGCGCCGCGCGCGTGCGGGATCCACGGCGGAGGCTCCGTCGAGCCCCTGCCCGGTCAACAGGTTTCGAGGCGACACGCGCGCGACAGTGCGAAGCGAGATGATGACGCAGAGCACGGCTGCCACGATCCCGCCCGCGGCCCCAATCGCCAGGGAGGCGGGGTTGATATGCACCTCGAGCAAACGGGTTCCCACGGCGCCGATCCACCACGTCGTCAACCCGTACACGATCACCTTCGCATAGCCGATCGCGCCAATCACGCCGAGTGCCCCGCCAACCGCGGCGAGCAGCGCCGACTCGACCAGGAGCAGCTTGCGGATGACAGCCGTCGTATAGCCCGCGGCCCGCATGATGCCGATCTGCCCGAGCCGTTGCTCGACACCCAGCCTGAAGAAGAGCACGGCGAGCATCAGCGCGGAGACCACGAGGAAGAAGCTGAAGTAGGTGAAGTACTCTCCGAAGTCTGTGGCGCCCGTCGCCGCCTCGAGCGCCATCTGTCGCGCTGGGTACCAAGACACGCCCATGGCCTGCGGCTGCAGCGTGCCCAGAATCCCGGCAGCCAGCGTTCCGGCGGCGACCCTGGGATCGACGCCATCGGGCAGCCGAAACCGCAGCGACGTCATGGCGCCGTACCGCGTCCGCCACAACTCACGGCCTCGCTCGTACGCGATGAACGCCTTCGGCGTCGTCCGATATGCGTCCCAGTAACGCTCGTCCTCGTCTCGCACCCGCGAGAGGTCCATCGGAAAGGGAGGATCCCAGTCTGCAAGGCTGTCGGATCCGGTGATACCGGGGTACTCCGGGGCAAGGCGGCGGTCGGCGGCAACGCCCGCAATGGGAACGACCCGCGCCAGGGTGAACGACGCGCTTCGCGTCAGAAGGCCCGCAGCCGGATCCCACAGGTAGTACTCGATCTCGATCGGCTCGCCGGGCACCGCGTTCAGCTCGCGCGCAGCCCATTCGTTCAAGATGATGGTGTCGGGACCGGTCGGGCCCTGAGTTGTGGCGACGGGCGCGCGCGCCGGAGTCGCGGTCGGAGACGTGGCGGCGGTGGGCTCGTACAGCACGGCGAGATCGGTAGCGGTGATCAGCGAGTACGGAATCCGCCGATCTCCCTTCCGGATCGTGTTTGCGAGGTAGGTGAAGACGGGAACGGGCTCGAGGCCGGCCTTCGCTGCAGCGCCGCGAGCGGCCGTTTCCAGCGGCTCGTTGATGATGCCACTCGTGCTTTCGACGGCAAGGGCCACCGGAGCGTGCAGGATGCCAACCCGCGCACCGAGATCTTCGAGCCGAAGTGCCGACCTGAACGCGCGGGCGGACATCCCGCCCGCGACGAGAACCGTGTTGACCTGATCCTGCACGGCGAGGTCACGCTGAATGCGGTCGAGCGGCGCGAAGAGGGCGCGCACGGCGGCTTGCTGGGGTTGAAGCGCGAATTCACCGAGCCGCGCCGATGGGAGAACGCCAGCCAGCGAGAGCCGCACGGTGCGGCCGGTTTCGTCCTTGCGCCCGAACAGCGATTCGATCGGAATCTCGGATGGGCGCTGGAGCCTCGTCAGCAGGACATCGCCCTCACGTGTCTCCAGTTCCGACGCCAGCGCGGGGGAGGCGTAAACGCCTTCGAGCGGCTCGAGACCGTGGAACCGCCAGAATCGCTCGTCCACTCCATAAACGAGCACGCTGCCCGCCCGGCGCTTCGACCTTTCATTCGTGACGAACCCGTTGGCCACCACCAGTGGCGCAGCGCCCGTCACGCCTGGCGATTGACGGATTCTGTCGGCAAGTCCGCCCTCGAAAAACCCGGCCGACGCGACGACGCTGTCCGTCGATCCGAGCCGCCCGAGCGCGATGTCGCGCAGGCTGGCGCGAACAGAGTCGCCAACGAGCAACGCCCCCGCCAGCACCGCCACCGCCACCGCCACCCCGAGCGTGATGGCGAGATTCGTGCGCCAGTGGTAAGTGACGCTTCTCCCGACGATCGTGAACAATGTCACTGCCGCCCTCCGACGTCCGCCGTTCGACCTCGGCTTTCGCTCTTCAGGCTTCGACCTTCCTGCTTCAGCCCTTGATGAGTTTGCCTTCCGACATCTCGTAGCGGACCGCGAACCGATCCGCGAGCGCCGGGCTGTGAGTGACGACCACCAGAATCGTCTGGCGTCGCTGATGGAGATCCAGGAGCAACGCCGCGACGTTGTCGGCTGATGCGCGGTCGAGATTTCCGGTCGGCTCGTCGCAGAGGACGAGCAGCGGTTCCCGAATCAGCGCGCGAGCGATCGCGGCGCGCTGCTTCTCGCCGCCGGAGAGCTCACCGGGCCTGTGGTCGAGCCGATCGGCGAGGCCTACCTGGTCCAGCAGTTCACGGGCCCGAGCATCGTCCTGTTTCGTGTCGCGTTCGTCCGGCGGGGCGACGAGCGTCGGCGCCAGGACGTTCTCCAGCACCGAACATTGCGGCAGCAGGGAGTGGTCCTGGAACACGAATCCTATCCGCCGGTTCCGGAAAGCCGCCTGTGCGCGCTCGTCGAGGGCGAATGGATCCTGGCCCTCGAGCGTGATGGTGCCAGACGACGGCGGGTCGAGGGCGCCAAGGATGTAGAGCAGCGTGCTCTTCCCGCTGCCAGAGGGGCCCATGATGGCCACCGCACCGCCGCGATCGACGCTCAGACACACATCCCTCAGGATCGGCAGCTCGCCGCGTGGTGTCGGATACGACTTCGAGATGCGCTCAGCGATCAGCACGATGTTGTCGGTGTAACCAGCCTCTGTGGAAGTCCGAACCAGCCACTGCTACGAGCCGCTGGCCACGGCGCTGTTTCCCGCCCGCCGCAGTTCCTGATACACCGCTTCGGCCGCTTCGGCCATGCGGGCCACGGTGTAGTGCCGGCGGACGCCGCCGGCACCCGCCGCACCGAGGGCAGTCCGCCGGGCAGGATTGCGCCACAGCTCAAGCATGGCGTCCGCCAGCGCGCCGGGACTGTCGGCTTCGACGATGAGGCCGCCGCCGGTCTTCTCGATGATTTCGGGAAACGCGCCGCGCGCGGGCTGCACGACCGGCACTCCGCTCGCCATAGCCTCGAACAGAAAGATGCCCTTCGGTTCCTGATAGGTTGCGGGAACGGACATCACGTCCAGGCTTCGCAAAAACGCGATCTTCTGTGTCCGATCCACTTCGCCGAGATACTCGAACTCGCTCTCGAGCCCCCAGGATCGTATGTCGTCCCTGATTCGTTCGAGGTATTCATGGTGCTCGGGCGCCAGATACCCCGCCACGACGAGGCGCGAGGCGCCGACACCCGGACGCATGCGAAGCCGCCGATAGGCTTCGGCGAGCACGTGCAACCCCTTTTCCGGCGCGACGCGCGCCAGGTAGCCGATGCGGAACGGATCGGCGGGTCCGGGCGAGCGTGGCTCGTATCCATCCAGGTTGATGCCGAGCGGGACGAGCCGCATCTTCTCGCGCGGGACGCCAAGGTATCCCGACATGTAGTCGTGGTAATAGCCGCTCACCGGCAGAAACGCGTCGACGTGGGCCGCGGCCGACCGAATCAGCTCCAGCGATTCGCGCTTGAACGGCTCGCCGAGCCCGTCCAGGAACAGATCCTCGCCCTGCAGTGTGCAGCAGACCGCAACGTTCAGCGTCCGCTTGAGCGGCTCGGCCAGCCCGAGCAACAGCGTATAGGGCAGATTCACGACATCGAAGCGGGGTTCGGCCTTCAGCCAATCGAGCAGCTTGCCGATTTCCTTGCGCTGGAATCCGTTCTCACCTTTCAGCATCGAGACCGTGAGTTCCCCGAGGCTCTTCGGATCGACCTTGATCTGGCGCTTCGACGCCATCCTGATGACCCACTCGGCGTCCCACAGTCGATCGACGAAGCGCGGCGTGTGTCGAAAGAGCGCGGAGTGCTGTTCCAGAAACACGCTGATGCCGCCGAAGAACACGTGCGGCTGACTGACGTTGCGCTCGTCGGTGCGCGTGGGCGTGTAGACCGGCGTCAGGACCACATCATGTCCGCGGGCGAGGAGCTCGGCGGCAAGTGCGTTGTCGCGCAGGCAGCTCCCGCAGTACATGCTTCCAGCCCCGCCAGTGAACGACAGGATCCTCACGCGGCGCCGGCCCCGGCTGACGCCAGCCGGGACGCGGCCTGGAAGGAACGGCGAGCGTACAGGTGTTCGAACAGGTTGCCCTCGTGCGGCTGATCCCAGCTGATCTGGTTCGTCGGAATCGCGCCGATGTTCAACCGATCGACGACGGGCGACGACAGCAGGCGGTCGATGAGCTGCCGATCCCCGGTGAGCGCGGTCACGACGAGCGTCTTTCCCAACGGCTGGGGCATGCGCGCCATCTCGTCGGGCGTGACCTTCACGACCACCGCGAACGGGAAGAGGAACTCGCGGTTGGCGAGCGGATGGTCCGCGCTGTCGCAGAGGACGACCGTCGGCGTCAGATACGTGCAGCCGTCGAACGTCGCGATGCGCGATCCCGCGCGGATGCCGGCGGTGACGTCGCGCGCTCCCGGTACGGCCAGCCCCGCGTCGATCTGCTGCGAGATAGCCTCCGCAACGCGCGGATCGGCAAACGGCGCCAGCAGCGCCTGTTCGTCGTCTGCCGCCCGCGGCACGATGGCGGCGAGCTTTGCGGCGAGCGCTTCGGCAACCCGTTCGGCGTGCGACGCGGCAACCCAGACACCGGAGGCGTTCACGCAGGATCGCCCCCCGTTGTCGGCGATCGAACCAGCCATCAGGTCCACGTGGCGTTCCCAGTCCGCCAGCACGTCGTCGCCAATCAGAATCTTGCTGTAGCCGGGACCGTGGAGCTCCACGCGCGGATCGCCCTCGTAGGCGCCGACAGCGGCGATATCCCCGAAGACCATGCTGCGACCGGTCCGGCGAACCACCTCGCCCGCGCCCGCGTGGTCCGCGGGGTAATAGCCGAACGCCTGCACGGGACAGCCAGCCTTGATGAAGGCCTGCGCGATACGAAAGGGCGTCCACGGCTCGGCGCTGCCAGGCTTGAGCACGAGCGGCGTCTTCAGCGGAATGGCAGGCACCCAGAGCGAGTGGACGCCGGGCGAATTGCTCGGCAGCACCACGCCGAGCGCGTGCGTCCTCGGATAGAAGCTGATCGCGTGTCCCGCGTGCTCGCCGTGCCCTCGGTCGAGAAGATCGAGAGGCAGCCCGCGGGTCAGGCCGCGCAGGACCGTGGGCATCTCGGTGAGGACGCCCGCGATCTTGGCCATGTTGCGACGGACCAGGACGTGTGGCATGCCGGTGGTCGCCGACAGCTGCAGCACGTAGTCGTGCGGCGACTGCGGCGAGTCGCCGAGCGGCAGCTCGTCGTGCAGGAAATGCTGCGCCGCCTGCGCGCAGACTCGCAGCAGCTCGGCCGTTGGCACGCGGGCGAGCGCCTCACGAGCCTCGGCCTGGAGCTCGGCCCGCAGGTCCCGGCGGATCAGGCCGGCATTGGCTTGACTGATCTCCACGAATGGCTCGCGGGTCCTGTGATGGGGTACGCGGACAACGTCGAGGCTCCGATACGGCTGGCCGTGACGAAGGATGGGAATGTGGAGCATGGTTGCAGGTCCCAGGTATGACGACAGTCTATCGCAGGGCGTTTCCGGCCAGCCAAGGCTCGGGTGAATCTTGCCGCTTCCGGATCCTTCGGAGTCCAGGCTCCACCAGCTCAGTGGCCTGAACCCCTGAACCCTTGAACCCTCGACCTGACTCATCAGCAGTCACTTGGCGCTTCCGTTGCACACGATTCGGGACATGAGAAGCAGCGCGCATGTCAAAGGCCACCCGATCCATCCGATGCTCGTCCCGTTCCCGTTCGCCTACCTGTTGGGGAGCGCAGCCATCGACGTGTGGTCGCGGGTGACCGGCCGACGCCGGTACCTGCGGACGGCCGCCCACATGAACACGCTCGGCCTCGGCTCCGCGGTGGCGGCAGCCGTGCCGGGGCTGATCGACTACGCGTTCGCCGTCCCCCCGAAGAGCTCCGCCCGTACACGCGCGACGTACCACATGCTCGTCAACCTGACCGCGGTCGGGCTCTTCGCGGCGGCGCGGGCCGGACGCGGCGGGGCGGATGCCAGGCCTCCGCTCTGGGCCATTGGGAGCGAGGTCGCCGGGGCGGGCTTCCTGGCGGCTGGCGGGTGGTTGGGAGGCACGCTCGTGTACCGGAACCAGATTGCCGTGGATCATCGGTACGCCGATGCCGGCAAGTGGCGCGTTCAAACCCTGACGCCCGAGCAACTGGACGGCGGTGAAATCGAGGTCGGCGCCTCTGACGACCTCGGACCGGATCAGATGAAGCTGCTGCGCGCGGGGTCACAGCGGATAGTCATCGCGCGTACCGATAGCGGGTTCGTCGCCTTCGACGATCGCTGCACCCATAGGGGAGGGCCGTTGTCGGATGGCGTGCTGGCGTGCGGCACCGTTCAATGCCCGTGGCATGGATCGCAGTTCGACGTGAAGACCGGGGCGAACCGGCGTGGCCCTGCGACTGAACCGATCGCGACCTATCAGGTCGCCGAACGGGACGGCCGCTTGTGGCTGCGGGTGCCAGCGGAATCGCGGCCTGCCCTCGAGCCGGCCGGCACGCCGGCGTGACGAGGCTCTTGCGGCTCAGTACACCCCTTCGACGACCGTTGTCGCGAAGCGCGAGAACGGCCGCACGTTGCGCACGCCATCCCACGGATACTGACGACAGGGCGCTTCGCGCTCCGCCTCGTCGCGCTCCAGGAACCGCGGCATGAAGAACTCCGTTGTCAGCGTCGTCAGGCGAACACGCCCTGTCTTGCCGTAGTCAGCGAGCTCGAATGGCTGATCGGGGTCGACGACCTCGATCATCGCGCGCGGCAAGGGTGGGTAGTAAATGATCGCGAAATTGTCCTCGGGTTCCGCTGGTTTGTGCGTGGCGAGGCCCATGAGGGTATTGCCATAGGTGGGCGCGAAGTACACGCCGTCGAGGAGCTCTTCAACCGCGAAGCGATGGAACTGCGGCGTCATCTCGGTGCCGCCGCAGAAGACCCCACGGATGCCCATCTTCTTCAACGAGACCTTCTCGCAGAGCGCCTCGAGCAGCTTCGGGGTCGTGAACACGCACTTGATGTTCTCGTGCGCGCGAAGCAGCGTGAGGGCCTGATCGATCACGTGCCGCTTGTAGGCCTCCACCTGGTCCATCTGCCGCGCCTTGATCAGCTTGATCACCCAGCGCGGATCGAGATCGACCATGAAGCAGATGCCGCCGCGATGCTGGGCCAGGTGCTCGACAGCGAGCCGCAGCCGGCGCGGGCCGCTCGGTCCGACCATCAGCCAGTCGGACCCTTTCGGAAAGGCGGCATCCGGCAGCGTCTCGCTGAAGTTCGAGTAGTCGATGCGGAAATCCTCGTGCGCGATCCGGGACTTGGGCACGCCCGTGCTGCCGCCCGTCTCGAAGATGTGGATCGGCTTGTCGGCGTATGCCCGCGGGACCCAGCGCCGCACGGGCCCTCCACGCAGCCACTCGTCCTCGAACAAACCGAACCTGTCCAGGTCGGCGTAAGTGTTGATGTCCTTCAGCGGATCGAAGTCGAGCGACGCTGCGCGCTCGAGCCAGAACGGACAGCCTGTTGCCGGATCGAAATGCCAGCGAACGATGTCACGAACGTGGGCATCCAGGCGTTCGCTGGCGGCCCTGATGGCAGCAGGATCAACGCGGGCGGTCGTGGTCTCCAGCATCGTGGCATCCTATCAAAACGCTGGACCTGGAGGGAGCGCGGGAGACGGGACAGGCGACCCCGTGCTGACCGCGTATCACCGCACTACCGCGCTCGACCCCGTGCCCGCCTGGTTCCGCTCCGGCCGTACTTCTGCGACATCCGGCGCAGGAACCGCGCGCGCTCCTCCACCCGGGGATTCGCGAGCAGTTCCTCCGCGGCGAAGGGCAGCCGCCACGTCCAGTTTTTACTGTTGACAGACGCCGGACGGTTGATCCGATCCCGCCATCCGAACAGATCCTGAACCGGAAAGATCACCAGATCCGATCCGGCGCCCATGAGCGTCTCGGTCAATGCGTCGCGGACGGTATCACCATACGCCGTTCGAGGGGTGATGCCGCGATTCCGCATGAGCGGAATGTCGAGGACGAGGCCCCGCTCCTCTTCGTCCGCGTTGTCCCACCATTCGCCCAGCGCCTCCGTATCGTGCGTGCTGCTGGTCGCTACCGACACCGCGGGATAGCGCGCCGGATCGCGGAACGGCTTGCCCGTCTGGTGCCACTCACGCTCCCATCGCAGAACCTTGAAACCGGGAATGCCGAGGTGTGCCATCGATTCCCGCACGAAATCGGGGACGGTGCCGAGATCCTCGGCCAGGATGCGCCGGCCGCAGGACGAGAAGAGCGTCAACAAACGCTCGCCCTGATCGCGCTGCGCCGCCTCGTCTGCCGGCGCGAAACAGGTCCGGCCGTTGCCATCCTTCATATAGGTGCGATAGAACCCGACGAGATGATCGATCCTGAAGCCATCGAACAACTCCGCCGAGCGCCGCGTCCGGTTGCGCAGCCACTCGTAGCCGGTCCGCGCCACGACATCCCAGCGGTACGCGGGCAGGCCCCAATCCTGTCCGGTCTCGGAGAACGCATCCGGCGGGACGCCGACGGACACATCGACGCGGAATTCCTCCTGCCGCGACCAGACGTCCGCGCTGTGGCTGCTGACCATGAACGGAAAGTCGCCGAAGATGCCGACGCCCGCGCAGGCGCGCCGGACGCGCTGCCACTGCTCGTCAACCAGCCACTGGAGGTACTGATAGTGCAGGATCCGGTCCGACAGGCGGTGGCGGGCGGCAGCCACCGCGCCCGGCTCGCGATCCCGCAGGTCAGCGATCCACTCGAGCCAGGATCGCGGATCTTCCTCGTGCAGCGCCCGGAACAGCGCGTAGTCATCCAGCCACCAGCCGTCGCTGTCGATGAACCGACGCAGCTCGGCAGCGCGGGGAGTGTCCTTGACCCAGTGACGGGAGTGGAACGACGAGAACGCCAGCCCGAGCGCGTGCGACTTGATGGTCCGCACCGATTCGTAGTCGATGGCGGCCCTGTCGCGCACGGCCCGGAGAACGGACCGATCCTCCGTGCCGAGCGCCTGTTCGCCACCCGCATCGGAGAAATCCTCGACGTCGCGCAGGGCAATGAAAATTGGATCGACCGCCATCGCGCTCAAGGCCGAGTACGGTGAGCTCTGCCCCTCCTCCATTTCGTTGAGTGGAAGCAGCATGACGAAATCGAGGCCTGCCGAACTCATCCAGCGCGACAGGGGCTCGAGATCCGAAATCTCACCAATCCCCCAGGACGATCGGGTCGGGATCGAGAAGAGCGGCACCATGATCCCGGCGTGACGCCCGGACGCGAAACGCCATTGGGCGCCGCTAGGACGCACGGGCGCGCTCCAGCATCCGTCCGACCCCTTCGGCGAAAACGGCCGGCTCCGGAAGCAGGCTGACGATCACGAACGACTCGTGTGGGAAATCGAAAAAGAAACCGGGATGCACCAGCACGCCGTCGCGCTCGACGAGCTCGAGCACCAGTTCTTCCTCGGCGCGCGTGGAAGGCACTCGCACGACCGCCGACCACCCCGCCTCGGCCGCGAGAACCTGGATCGACGGGTGTCCGCTCGCCTGACGACGGAGTTCGGCGTAGTTGCCGGCGATGCGCGTGCAGATGCGTGCTCGGACCTGATGTGCCGTGTCGATGAGCTCCGGTGCCGCAACCTGTACGGGCGTCGACACGGACAGATAGGCGTCGCAGATAATGTCGAGCCTCTCGAGCGCCTCCCGGACGAGCGGCTCGGGGCCGTCCACTCCGATCCACCCGAGCTTGACCTGCGGCAATCCTGCCGATTTCGACAGCCCGCCCAGCCGAAACGTCAGCGCCCGCCCGCGCAGCCCGGGCCCGGCGGTGTGCCCGCCCTCGGCTTGCAGCGGATAGTCCGCAAACACCTCGTCCAGGATCAGCGCCGCGTCCCGGTCCGCGCAACGATTCTCCAGCTCGCTCAACTCGCCTTCGGACAGAATCGAACCGGTCGGGTTATTGGGGCTGACGCCGAGTACCGCCCGCACAGCCGGTGACCACGACCGGTCCACGGTCTCGAAGTCCACCATCCACCGTCCGTGGTACTCCAATTGATAAGTGGACGCGCGTATGCAATCGAGCCGGGTCAGGTGGTCGAAGAGCGGATAGCTGGGAACCGGGACCAGGACGGCATCTCCCGCATCGCACAACAGCTTGAACAGCAGCGAGTAAGCCTCGCTCGTACTGGCGGTCAGCACGACGCCGGCACTATCAATCGCCATGCCACGCCTGCGGTAATCACGCGCCACCGCATCCCGCGCCTCAGGCAGCCCGAATGGATGCGGGGTGTAGACTAGCGCCGCTGGCGACGCCAGACGTCGAAGCAAGTCGTCGGGATAGCCGATCCCTGTTGTCGTCGGGTTGGTCGCCGTGAGATCGATCAAGGCACGGGCATCGGAGCGAGCGCTGGCAACGGCGCGCGCAAGGCGGTTTGGCGCGCGTTCCCACGGGATTCGTGACGAGAACATGGCTCCTCAACTATAGACCGGCGGATCCGGGTGGGCGTCACCCGTTGGCGCCCGGCGTGTGAGTCGCCTGCGGATCGAACGCACCGTCCGGGGCACCGAAGCTTCGAGGACTCATCATGTCCATGACGCTGGCTTTCGACGAACTGCTCCAGTACACCAGCGACGAGCGGGAGAAATGGCGAGCGTGGCTCCGGGCGCATCCTTCGGCCATGGAGGTCGCCGTGCAGCCAGCCGGCAGCCGGCTGCCCTCCGTTGGCAAGCTGATTGACCACATCTTCCTCGTGGAACAGAGACATCTTCAACGGCTCCGGGAGGAGCCCTTGTCGAACTCGACAGGGCTGACGGCAAACAACGCGCCGCCGCTGTTCGACTACGGCGCCTCCGTCCGGCGGGAACTGGAGCGCTTCGTCGAGGCGCTGGACGAGGACCTGGCCGACCAGCTGCGCACGTTCAACGTCCAGGATCGCGACTGGCTGATGACGCCGCGGAAACTGCTGTTCCATATCCTGTTTCACGAAATCAGGCACTGGGCGCAGGTAGCCCTGGCCGTCCGTTCGGCCGGGTTCGATCCGCCAGGGGACCACGACCTTTTCTACAGTGGTGCGCTTCGCTGATGATCGAGCCACTTGCCCGACTCGGTTACGCGTCCAAGGCGCTGATTTACAGCATCGTGGGTGGGCTGGCGGCTGCCGCGGCCGCCAACCGGGGCGGTCGTATCACCGACACCAGCGGCGCGCTGCGTGTGATTCTGTCGCAGCCATTCGGCCAGGCGATCCTCATCGTGCTCGCGCTCGGCCTCTGCGGGTATGCAGCCTGGCGCATCTTGGATGCCACCATGGATCCCGACAGGCACGGAACGGACTTCGGGGGACTGGTGGTGCGAATCGGCAACGTCATACGCGGCCTGATCTACGGCGCCCTGGGCGTCGAGGCGTTCCGGCTTGCGCGAGGGCTGCGCGGTTCCGGAGGCAACGAAGCGGAACTGTGGACCGCGCGGGTGATGGAACTGCCGCTCGGCGAGTGGATGGTCGGCGCCGCCGGCGTGATTGTGGCAATTTACGGAATCTCGCAGTTGATCACGGCGCTGCAGTTGAAGATGGACAAGCTCGTCGACCTGAGCGTCGTGCCGCGCGCCCTGCGTGGCCCCGCCGTGAAGATCAGCCGTTTCGGCGTCGGCGCGCGGGGTATCATCATCGCCGTGCTCGGGGTATTCCTGGTTCGCGCCGCGGTCATGCACGACCCGTCAGAAGCTCAGGGCTCACGCGAATCGGTGCTGGAAATCGCCAACGCGGTCCAGGGCCGATGGCTCCTCGCCGCGATCGCTGCGGGCCTGATCGCCTACGGCATCGACCAGGCGCTCCACGCCCGATGCCGGCGCATCAGCCCGGTCCTCTGATTGCGCGAAGGCTCTGACTGGAAAGTGGTCACTGGAAGCTGAGTTTCACACCGATTTCGCCTTGAGGCCGTAGCCGCACGAGTCTCGGATCGTGAGCACGCTCCGCAGTTCCAGCTTCTGCGGCGGGCTGTCGCGTGCCGCGAGCCGGTCGATCAGTACCTTTGCGCCCTGAGCACCCAGCTCGTACTTCGGCAGGTCCACCGTCGTCAGACGCGGGGAGAAGGAATCGATCCAGGGGTAGTCGTCGCAGGTCACGACCGCGATGTCCTGTGGGCAGCGCAGTTGGTACTGTCGCAGCGCTTTCATGAACCCGACGGCCATCTGGTAGTTGGAGATGAACACCGCATCGGGGCGCTGCTTCAGCAGCGCGATGCCGGCCTCGTAGCCCGACTGCACGCGGAAGTCGCCCTTGAAATACAGCCCGCGATCGAAGGGACGCTTCCAGTCTCTCAACGCGTCCCTGTAGCCCAGCAGCCGCCGCTCGGAGGTCGTCGCCCCGGGAAGCCCGCCGACCATCCCGATCCTGCGATACCCCAGTCGCATCAAGTGCGTCACGCTCTCGTATGCCGCGTTGCGATCGTCCATCAGCACGGAATCGCAGTCACACAGGCCATCGGCAATCCGCGACACCTGCACCACGGGCACGCGCGCGGCCGCAAAGCGGTCGACGATCTCGGGGGTGAGGGATCCGGGCGCCTTCGTCAGCAGGATCCCGTCGACACGCTTGGCCAGGAACAGGCTCAGGTACATCTCCTCCTTCTTCGGGTCGTCGTCCGTGTTGGCGAGCAGGAGGGTGTACCCCGCCGCGTGGGCCCGATCCTCGGCTCCGCGCACGACCTCGGGCCAGAACGGATTGACGATGTCGGGGACGATCATGCCGAGCATGTGGGAGCGCTGCTTGGCCAGGCTGCGGGCGAGGAGGTTGGGCCGGTAGCCCAGCTTCTTGATGGCGGCCGTGACGCGCCGTTCGAGCTGGGGGCTCACGTAGGCGGACTGATTGACCACCGCCGACACGGTGGCCACCGAGACGCGTGCGTGCCGAGCCACGTCGTAGATGTTCGGCATGAAACGAGTTCGAGCCGCCGGCGGGGACGGAGGTCCGGAGGCGCCTCCCGCAGGCGGCCGGAGTCTACCATTGGGCGAAGCGCTTTGGAAAGACGAAGAAACCAGTTGACACCCCTTGGTGGCCTTCGCATATCCTCGGGTTTTCGCACGTGCGTGAGGATACCTTCGGCAGGGAGGGAACCCATGGGTGCACGTCGACGTATTCGGGGCAGGGCGCCATGCTGGCGAAGCGCTTAGGTGAAGGGACCGCCGAGCGCACGTCCGGAACGGACAGTCCCGCTCCGCAGTCCTCGGAGCCGTCCGCCCCTCCCCCGGGTTCCGCCGCGCCAGCCTACGCGCAGGCGGCGCCGATCGGCCGCCGCATCGACACAGGGGAACGACCGCGCTCGCGCATCGTCGCATCGCCCGCGTCCCCACGAGCGAGCGCCTCTCGAACCGTGGCACGGAAAGATCGGACCGGGCTGCCGCCCGGCAAGCGCAAGAGCAAGAGAAGGAGAAACGAATGACAGCCAGTCGTCGTGTTCAGCGGCTGATCGGCCTGACCCTGGGAGTGCTCCTGTTGTCTGCGCCGCACGCGGCCGCCCAGCTGGACACCGGTGCCATCGTGGGAGCCGTCCGGGATTCCTCCGGCGCCTTCCTCCCGGGGGTGACGGTCACCGTCACTCACGAGGCCACGGGGGTGACGCAGACCACCATCACCAACGAGTCGGGACAGTATGTGTTCCCGAGCCTGCGGGTCGGAACGTATACGGTGTCCGCAGAACTGAGCGGCTTCAGGCGTGTCGTCCACAAGGGCGTCCCGCTCAGCGTTCAGGATCGACGCGAGGTCGCCTTCATGCTCGAGGTCGGGAACCTCGCCGAAGAGATCAACGTCAGCGGGCGATCCGAGCTCCTGCAGACCCAGTCGGCCGACATCGGCAACGTGGTCGACGAGCGCCAGCTGCGTGAGCTGCCGTTGCTCGGACGGCGGTATTCGGAGCTGGCCTTCCTGACGCCCGGCGTCGTCCAGGCGCCCGCGGGGTTGACGAGCCGCGGCGAGGACACGTTCTTCAACTCGAACGGCAACTACGCGACCTGGAACAACTACACGCTCGACGGCGCCGACAACAATTCCTTCTCGACGAACCTCCAGGAGCGCAGCCCGCAGGTGGTGCAGCCGCCGGTGGATGCGCTGTCGGAGTTCAAGGTGCAGACCCGGACGTACTCGGCGGAGTTCGGCAAGGCCGCGGGTGCGGTCATCAACGCCTCGGTCAAGGGCGGCACCAACGAGTATCGCGGGAGCGCGTTCGGGTTCTTCCGCGACGAAGCGTTCAACGCCAACACGTGGGAGAACAACCGGTCGAACGTCGACAAGGGCAAGTTCGACGAGCAGATCTTCGGGTTCACACTTGGCGGCCCGATCGCCCGAAACAAGCTCTTCTTCTTCGGCGACTATCAGGCGACTCGCACGGAACGGGCCCTCACGCAGACGGCGACCGTGCCGACGGCGCGGATGCGGCAGGGGGATCTGAGCGAGCTGACCGGCAGCATGACCGCGGGCAATCCATTCGTGCCGGCGGGCTGCATCGACGCCGCCAACAAACAGGTCAGCCCCGCCTGTTTCGACCCGGTCGCGGCGAGGATGGTCAATCTGTATCCGCTGCCGAACGTCCCGGGGAGCGGCTTCTTCAACAACAACTTCCTGTCGAACGGCATCCTGAACAGCGATATCGATCAATTCGACGTCCGCCTCGATCACACGATCACGGGTTCGGACTCGATCTTCGGGCGATACAGCTTTCAGAACACGGACCGGCTCGAGCCCCCCGTGCTGGAGGACCCGGTGGCCTCCGGCGACTTCTCGAGCGACATCCTGATTCGGGGTCAGAATCTGGCGCTCGGGTATTCGCGCATCCTCGGCGGCACGATGTTCAACGAGTTCCGGTTCGGGTACAACCGGGTTCGATCCGACGTCACGCACCTGGCCTTCGGCATCGACTCGGCCACCGAGTTCGGGATCATCGGCGTCCCGAAGGACCCGCGCTTCTACGGCGGTCTGCCGAACACGTTCATCGGCCGAGTCCAGCGCATTGGTGGTCCATTCTTCCGGCCGCAGTTCCAGACGTCCCAGGTGTTCCAGTTCTCGGACAACCTGACATGGACGAAGGGGACCCACTCGTTCAAGTTCGGCGGCGAGTACCGTCGGGATCGGGTCCGCTATATCGACTTGCGATCGCTCAACGGCGAGATCAACTTCAGCGATGGCCGCTACACGAACTTCGGCTTCGCTGACTTTCTCCTCGGCTTGGCGAGCAATCAGCGGCTCACGCTCTTCCACGAGCCGAACCTGTACATGAACGGGTTTCAGATCTACGCGCAGGACTCCTGGCGGCTGACGAACGACGTCACGCTGAACTACGGCCTGC
>DASTBU010000180.1:0-13407 GCA_035711845.1 Vicinamibacterales bacterium | reverse complement strand
TTTCCCGCGGTCGTATTCAATCACGGCAGAAGTGACACTCCCCGGCAACACAATCTCGAACTTGGCCAGACACTCGAGCAGGCCGCGCAGATTTTCGGTCCGGTGTTCGTCAGGCTCGTCCCCTGCGCATTCGGTGGCAGGATTCTGCCGTGCGGAAAACGAGGCTTGAACGTGGCAGTGACTTACGCGAAGTTTACCGGCTTTCGAAGAGGCCGATTGCTCGGAGCAGTCAAGCCGAAGTCTTCCGAGCGGAGCATCATCTCACTGGCGAAGTGGTTGCGTTGAAGCGACGGATCAACCCGACCACGGCAGGCAGAGACCGGATGCGGCGTGAGATACAAGTACAAGCCGCACTACAACATCGAAACGTCATGCCGGTCTTGGATTAGAGCGCCTGTACTTCGGGCTCGATCGCGCCGCGGGAACATTCCGATCGGATCTGCGTTACAGGCTGAATGTCTTCCTGTCCGCGCGATCCGTACAGACCAGAGCCGCGGCTTCTGGTTGGCCAAGATGCCGTAGCCAGCGGTGATGTGCCTGGATCGCCTGCCATACCGTTGCGCGCGACGTATATCGCACACCGTGCTTACGGCACACCGAGGCAACCAGAGGCGCCAGTTTCTGGTAGTGGACGTGGCTGACGCCGGGAAACAGATGGTGCTCGATCTGAAAATTCAGTCATCCCACATACCATCCGAGCAGGCGGTTGGCACCAGCAAAGTTGACCGTGGACGCAACCTGGTGTGCGGCCCAGGAAGGTCGCTGAGCGTCGTTCACAGGCGGGTCAAAGCACTCAGGCACACAGTGAGCCAGCTGAAACACGGAACTGAGCGTGAATCCCAGCACGCAGCAGCACGTCACGTAGAAGAGAAGAACCCGTTCGGCAGGTTGAAACAGAAGAGGCAGGAGCAGCGCCCATGTGACGAAAACGCTCTTGCCGATGACGAGTCCGGCTACTGCGCCTCTGGACACCGGGATGTTCTGGGACCCGATGCGTCCGCGCAGGAACGCCGCGAGATCATCGTACCAGTGCCACTTGAACGGCAAGAAGGCATATGCGAACCACAGATAGACGTGCTGATATCGGTACACGGGTCGCCATTCCTGCAGAGGGCTCAGACGACCAAGGCCGCCCAGGTCAATATCCTCGTCCACCCCTGACACATTCGGACTCGAGTGATGCAGGACGTTATGTTTCCAGTGCCATATGTAGGAACTGCCGCCCAGGAGATCGAGTGAGGCGGCTGCGATTCTGTTCATCCAGCGTCGACGCGAGAGCGAGCGATGGTTCCGTCGTGCTGAACATTGAAACCGATTCCAGCCATCGCGAGTCCGGCGGAAGCGGCTATCATCATGGTTGCTGTCAGCCCGGTGGTGGTAAACACAAAGGTCGTCCACGAAGCCGCCAGCCAGGCGAGCAGGAGCAGCGCTTTCCGCCAGACTCGTGCGCCGCCTTTGCTATCGATGCCTTCCTGTTGAAAGTAGAGCGCGACCTGGCGTCGAACCTCCGTGTGAAACGGGTCGCCACTGACCCAGGCCGCGGCCTTCAGCCGGCTCATGCGATTCGTTGGAGCGTGATCCAATAGTGCTCCGAGATCCATGATCCCCTTCTCCGCAGTTCCAGACCTCACCACTCCGTTGTGCCGTGAGTGAAACGCGATCGACCTTAGCACGCCATGATGTGGTGGGCAAGCGACGTTGCAGATGTCTAGGCGGCGATTTGTCCCGGCTCACCTACGCATCCTCGAAGACATTGGAGAATCACGGCGGGGCGGTGGCCGTATACTTCATGAAACAGGACGTCGCTCGCGGGCACCAGACGCTCCGCGTGAGGCCGGCGATGGAAGCGGGACTGGCGGATCACGTCTCGAGCATCGAGGAAATCCTCGGTCTCCTGGATAGACGGCCTGAAGTGGCGACGTGAGCGAGAGAAATGACGACAGATAAGCAGGCCGAATGGTGGATGGGCTTCGCGTGTAAGAAGTGCGGCGCGCCGTTCGCGATCCAGCGATCAAATGATGCATCGAGGTCCGGCCAACATTCGGAGAGAGGCTGGCGTGTGACCTGCACAAGCTGTGGCGTGACCGAGTATTACGAGCCAGGAACCCCGATGGTAAGAATGACGGTTTCAAGCTAATGCACTCTCCTGCATGGTCTCCGTCAGCCACCAACGTGTCAGGATTGCGCAGGAACTGCCGCTGATTACGACCGCCGCCCGATAGAGAGTTCTCTCCTTTCTTTTCACCCAATTCATCCGTGGTGTGTCCGCGTGACGCGGACTGTGGAGATCTCGCGAGTTCGCCTGATCACTCGGGAGTCTGGCATGAATGTGCAATCTGACTGGTGGGACCACTTCTTCGAAGGCGTGTCCGTGGACTTATGGCTTCGGGCGTTGGCGCCAGAGGAGAGCAAGCGGGAGGCTGACGTCCTCGAAAGCGGACTGGCTGTGCCACCCGGCGCTCAACTCCTCGACGTACCGAGCGGGGGCGGCCGGCTCTCGCTGACGCTGCGCGGGGCTATCGCGTGACAGGCGTCGACTGGTCTTCGGAATTTTCTCGATCACGCGCGGTCGTGTTCCGGCTCGGATCTGGTGACCTGGGAACGCCGGGAGATACGGGACTTGCCGTGGCGGGGCCGGTTTGACGGCGCCTTCTGTGTCGGCAACAGCTTCCGCTATCTCGACGACGAAGGCAACGCCGCGTTTCTGCGCGCCGTATGCGCAGTGCTCAAGCTTCGCCAGATTCCTGCTGGAGACGCCGATGGTGCTCGAGAATCTCCTCGGACACCTGCGCGATCGACCGTGGTGGAAAGTGGGCGATGTGTACTTGCTGGCGTCGAACCACTACGATCCCACACGGGAACGCCTCGACATCGAGTACACGTTCGTGTCGAACGGTGCGTCGAGGTGCGGCACGGGTCACATCGGGCGTACGCGTATCGGCAGTTGGTCGAGCTGATGGAAGTGCGGCTTTGCGGTTGAATCTGCAGAGGCGTGGACTCGCGAGGCGCACACCGTTATGTTCGTTGCGACACGGAGGTAAGGGCCAGCGCCTGACCATCAAGTCAGGCTCGCCAACCCTGCAGCATGAGCATGTAATTCGCCCGTTCGTACGCGTCGGGGTCGGGAACCTTGAAGAGGCTCATGTTGCCGCGCATCTCGGCGAGCGAGGACCACTCGTGCTCCTCCATCCACCCGGCGAGGTGGTCGAGCACCGTTCGGAGATGCACGGGACCGTGCTTCAAAAGCGCCGACACCATCTGCGTGACGTGCGCACCGGCCATCGTGGCCTTGACGACGTCGAGCGCGGTGTGCACGCCGCCGGTGACGGCAAGCGACGCCCGGACGCGCCCGGAGAGGATCGCCATCCAGTGCAGGCGCAGGCGCAGCTCCGAGGAATCCGAGAGGAGCAGCGTGCGCGTGGCGGTCAGTTCCTCTGCGTCAATGTCGGGTTGGTAGAAACGATTGAAAACGACCAGCGCATCGGCCCCGGTGCGATCGAGCTCTCTGGCGAAGTGGGCGAACGCCGTGTAAAACGAGGAGAGTTTGACCGCCACCGGGATCGTGACGGCCAGCTTCACCTCACGGACAGTTTCAATGGCCTGTCGCTCTATTTCCACACTGGTGGTCTCCGGATCGGTCACGATGCGATAGAGGTTCAACTCCACTGCATCGGCGCCGGCCTGCTGCATCAGACGGGCGTACTCGATCCAGCCACCCGGCGTCGCGCCGTTCAGCGATGCCATGACGGGGATGCGGACCGCTTCCTTCGCTCGCCGCAAGTGTTCCAGGTACTGGAATGGACCGAGCGCGAAGGCATGAGGGCTGGGAAAGTAGCTGGCGGCCTCGGCGAACGATTCTCCGTGGCTGTCGAGATGCACGTGCTCCGACATCTGCTCCCGTGTGATTTGCTCTTCGAAGAGCGACCGGAGGACGATGGCCGCGGCGCCGGCGTCTTCGAGGCGTTTGACGCCGTCGAGATCATCGGCCAGCGGTGACGCTCCCACCACCAGCGGATGGGACAACTTCATCCCGAGATATTCCGTGCTCAGATCCATCGCTACTCCTCCGGTGCCGGTGCGGCCGGAGACGGCTCGTCCCCGGTCGTCACCTCGAGCCGTGGCACAGTGATGCCCGCGAGCTGCTGGTAAATCGCGTAGCGCTGACGGGCCGCTTCCTGCGCGTCCTTGAGGAACCCTTTGAATCGGGCGGGGTCGGTCCGCTCGACGACCCGGAACCGCGATTCGTTGCGCATGTACTCGGCGACGAGCGATTTCGGGGGGCCATAGTCGAGATGCATCGGCGGCTCTCCCTTGGCCATGCGGCGCGGGTCGAAGCGGTAGAGCGGCCACACGCCCGAGTCGACTGCCAGCTTCTGTTGGGTCGCGCCGTTCGCCATGTCGTACCCGTGCGCGATGCAGTGGCTGTAGGCGATGATGAGCGACGTCCCCGGGTACGCTTCGGCCTCGAGAAAGGCCTGGACGGTCTGGCTCATTTTCGCGCCGAAGGCCACGCGCGCCACGTAGACGTGGCCGTACATGTTGGCGAGCAGGCCGAGATCCTTCTTCTGGGTTGTCTTGCCTGCCGACGCGAACTTGGCCACGGCGCCGAGCGGCGTCGCCTTCGACTGCTGGCCGCCGGTATTTGAATAGACCTCGGTGTCGAGCACGAGGATGTTCACGTCACGCCCGCTGGCCAGGACGTGGTCGAGGCCGCCGTACCCGATATCGTAGGCCCACCCATCGCCCCCCACCAGCCAGATGCTCTTCTTCACGAGGTAATCGGCGAGCGCTTCGAGGCGCCGCGCTTCGGCCGCGGAGAGAGGCGCGAGCACCTGTCGCAGCGCGCGCACCCGCTCGCGCTGCGCCCGGATCCCCGTCTCCGTCGACTGGTCGGCATCGAGCAGTTCGTGTGTGAGGCGCTCCCCGATCGGCCCGGCCATGTACTCCACCAGTGCGCGGGCCGCCCGCGTATGACTATCGACGCCGAGGCGCATACCGAGGCCGAATTCGGCGTTGTCCTCGAACAGGGAGTTCGACCACGCCGGCCCGCGCCCGTCGCGGTTGGTCGTGAACGGCGTGGTCGGCAGGTTGCCGCCGTAGATCGACGAGCAGCCCGTGGCGTTCGCCACCAGGACGCGGTCGCCGAACAACTGCGTGAGCAGCTTGATGTACGGCGTTTCACCGCATCCGGCGCACGCCCCCGAGTACTCGAACAACGGCTCGAGGAACTGCGACGTCTTGTGGTCGACTTTCGGCAGATCGACGCGCGCTGTGTCGGGCAACTGGAGAAAGAACGCGTAGTTGTCCCGCTCGGCGTCGCGGAGCGGCGCTTGCGGGTGCATGTCGATCGCTTTATGTCTGGGGTTCTTCCGGTCCTTGGCCGGGCAGACGTTCACGCACAGGTTGCAGCCCGTGCAGTCTTCGGGCGCCACCTGAATCGTGTACGCCCGCCCTTTGAACTCGACGAGCCCCTTGTACGGCACGGACTTGAACGTCGGCGGCGCGCCGGCGAGGGGTCCCTCCTCGTACACCTTGGCTCGAATGGCTGCGTGGGGACACACGAGCGCACATTGATTGCACTGGATGCAGAGCACCTCGTCCCAGACCGGGATCTCGAGCGCGAGGTTCCGCTTTTCCCACTTTGCCGTCCCGACCGGCCACGTGCCGTCCACCGGAAATGCGCTCACCGGCAGCAGATCGCCCTTTCCAGCGAGCAGCACTGACGTGATGCGCTGGACGAAATCGGGCGCGAGCGGGGACACCAGCGGCGGGCGCGCGTGCGTCGCGGTGACGCTCGACGGTACCGACACCTCCTGCAAGTGGGCGAGCGTGGCGTCGACCGCTTCGAAGTTGCGCTTCACGACCTCCGCCCCGCGCTTGCTGTAGGTCTTCTCAATCGCGCGCTTGATCTCTGCGATCGCCTGCTCGCGTGGCAGGACGCCGGAGATCGCGAAGAAGCAGGTCTGCATGATCGTGTTGATCCGGCCGCCCAAGCCTGTCTGGCGCGCAACCTCGGACGCGTCGATCGTGTAGAAGCGAATGCGTTTGTCGATCATCTGCTCCTGTAATTCGGTCGGCAGCCGCTCCCAGACCTCGTCCGCCGGGTAGGGCGCGTTCAGCAAGAAGACCGCCCCCTCCACCGCGTGTTCGAGCACGTCGATTCCTTCCAGGAACTCGAATTGATGGCACGCGACGAACCGGGCCTTCGAGATCAGATAGGCCGACCGGATCGGACGAGGGCTCGTGCGCAGGTGCGAGACCGTGGTCGCGCCCGCCTTCTTGGAGTCGTAGACGAAGTAGCCCTGCACGTGCAGACCGGTCTCTTCCCCGATGATCTTGATCGAGTTCTTGTTGGCGCCTACGGTGCCGTCGGCGCCGAGGCCGTAGAACACCGCGGCCGTGACGTCGGCCGGTTCCGTATCGAACGTGTCGTCGTACGCCAGGGATGTGTGGGTCACATCGTCCATGATGCCGACAGTGAAATGATTCTTCGGGCGGGCCTGTGCGAGCGCATCGAAGATCGCCCTCACCATGGCGGGCGTGAACTCTTTGGACGACAGGCCGTAGCGGCCGCCCACGACGACCGGTTCAGCCGAAAAGGAGGACGTACCTTCGGCGCGCGCCTCGGCGAGCGCGGTGAGCACGTCCTGATACAGCGGCTCGCCGGGTGCGCCCGGTTCCTTGGTCCGGTCCATCACTGCGATGGCCCGAACCGATCGGGGCAGCTCGCGCAGAAACGCCGCGATCGAGAACGGCCGAAACAGGTGCACCTTCAGCACCCCCACCTTGTCGCCACGCGCCGCGAGATAGTCGACCGTTTCGTGCACGGTGTCGGCGCCGGACCCCATGATCACCACGACCCGCTCGGCCTCGGGATGGCCCGCGTACGAGAACAGGCCGTACCTCCGGCCGGTGAGCGCGGCGAACCGCGCCATCAACCGCTCGACGATGTCCGGGCAGGCTTCGTAGAAGAGGTTCGCCGCTTCCCGCGCCTGGAAGAACGTATCGGGGTTCTGTGCGGTCCCCCGCAGCACGGGACGGTCGGGCGTGAGCGCCCGCCGGCGGTGGGCCGCCACCTGGTCTTCCGACATCAACGCCCTGAGGTCGTCGTCGGTGAGCTCTTCGATTTTCGAGACTTCGTGAGACGTTCGAAAGCCGTCGAAAAAGTGCATGAATGGGACGCGCGAGTCGAGCGTCGCCGCGTGCGCGATGGCTGCGAAGTCGTGCGCCTCCTGCACGCACGAGGCACTCAGCATCGCGAAGCCGGTGGTCCGGCACGCCATGACGTCGGAGTGGTCGCCGAAAATGGACAGGGCGTGGGTGGCGATGGTGCGCGCCGCGACGTGCATCGTGAAGGCGGTCAGCTCGCCCGCGATCTTGAACATGTTGGGGATCATCAGGAGGAGCCCCTGCGACGACGTGAAGGTCGTCGACAGGGCGCCGGCCTGCAGCGCGCCATGGACTGCTCCCGCGGCGCCCGCCTCCGACTGCATCTCGACGACTTCCGGAATGTTGCCCCAGAGGTTTCGTCGGTCCTGATTCGACCATTCGTCGGAGAGCTCGCCCATTGCCGACGAGGGCGTGATGGGATAAATCGCGATCACTTCGCTCATGCGGTGCGCCACAGACGCCGCCGCCTCGTTGCCGTCCACCGTCATCGTCCACCGCTCGGTCATACATTTCTCCCGGAACACGGAGGCAGGCGCTTCGTTCCGCGCGGGCCAGGCGCCACACGGATCCTCCGCGGGGTTGCGCGTTGGTGTCGGGCGCGTCGGCGACCCTCGTGAAGCTTATCCCTAAAAGGACCTGGGTACGTAGCCCCTCGCCGTCACCTGATACCCAGGTCTCGCGTGGATTTGGTGAGTGAGGGCTGTGGATCAGGTCTGAATCGTAGATGGGTCCAGCCAACGACGGAGCCGTCTCTTGCAACCGTGCAGGCTGCGGTACACTCATGTAGCGACTGAACGCAGCAGGGACGGGGTTCGCATGGTGACGAAGCGCGACAACGGAGCAAAACGAACGAATGGTGGCACGACGACGACCAACGCGTCAGGCGCGACGACGGTCGACGCGATGGAACAGCGATTGGTGGCGTTTGCCGAGCAGCTCGGCCGGATCGCCGGGACCTTTCAAGCAAAGGCGGAAGGCTGGATGGACCGGGAAACGCTGAACAAGCAGATCGCCAGTGTGCGTGACGGCGCGGCCGACCTGCTCGAGCAACTCGCGGGCGGCGCGACGAAGGCCTCGAAGAAGAAACCGGCCGCCGCAGCGGCGCGCGGCGGAACCAAAGGGCGTAGCGGAGGCACGGTCGACGCACCCGGCAAGAGACATCGGAAGCCCATGCCGACCGACCCGGGCGCGAACATTGCGGACAGTCAGGCGGCCAAGATGCGGACGGCAAAGACGATGGTCAAGACCCACCGGCGCCGCGGGCGCGGCTAGAAAGAAACCTTCCCTCATTCGCTTCTCAGCGCGACGCTCGGATCTACACGGGTCGCGCGGCGTACGGGCACATAGTTGGCAGTCGCGGCCACGACTAGCAACAGTACGACCGCCCCACCGAAGCTCGCCGGGTCGGTCGAGTTGACGCCAATGTGGAAGTCCCGGACCACCGGCGCGGCGGCAATCGAAAGCGCCAGCCCCAGGACGACCCCGAACCCGCGCGGTATGTGGTGCAGATTGACGAGGGCGCGCGGCTTCCGGTCCGCGCGGTGATTATCGCGACCGGGGGCGAGTACCGGAAACCCGCGCTCGAGAACCTATCCCTCTTCGAAGGCGCCGGCGTGTACTACGGCGCGACGCCGATGGAGGCGCAACTGTGCGCCGGCGAGGAGGCGTGGTGGTGGGTGGCGGCAATTCCGCGGGTCAGGCTGCGGTGTTCCTGGCCCAGAGCGTCAAGCGCGTGCACATGCTGGTGCGCGCCGCCGGCTGGCAGACACGATGTCGCGCTACTTCGTTCGCCGCATCGAGGAGAACCCCGCGATCATCCTGCGCACGCATTCGGAAATCGAGGGCCTTGACGGGAACGGCCATCCGCGAACGGGTCCGCTGGCGCGACAACCGTCCTGACGCCGTCGAGACGCATGACATCAGACACGCCTTCATCATGACTGGGGCCGTCCCTAACCAGCACCCGATAGCCTGTTCGCTATAGGCGTTGAAGCGCTCCTGCAGAAGGGCGCGCACGTCGCCGATGGGCCGGGTGCGCGCTGTGCCGGGGTCCATTCCTGTCTGCGCATCGACGCAGACATCGAGCACGTTCCGCAGCGCGACTCCGGCCCTGAACAGTGGGACGATCCGGCCTTTGCGCCTGTACTGAAGAACTTCCCGCTTCAGAGAGACGAACACGGAGGAAGGCGTGGTGATGGAGACGGTGCTCGCCTATGCGATGGACCAGCCTACACCAGTAGCCGCCGCACGCTACTGTCTGAATACCGGAACAGCGAGAAGGTGCGGTGGCTGATCGAGCGAGGAGTGCTTCAGCTCGCCGCCCTGCGCAACGCCCGGACTTTGGGTATTGCTGCAGCAACGGTTCTGACGTCTCCGGAATGATTTGTCACCCCATGTGTCCGGAATGGACCATGTGAAGTCCCAGGACACCGGTAACAGATCTCGCTCTCTTCTCTCTTGGCAAGAACCTCTACGAAGGCAGAGCAAACGCGGTTGAGGGCGTGGCGGTTCAAGGTGTTGCCGGGATGACCCCTCGGCGAGGAGCCGGGCAAAGTCGTCCGGTCCACATTTGAAGGGTGCGGTCGGAGCCACTGCGGATAGGGCTCTAGCGCGTCAGTCCAGATACTTTACGAATACGACCTCGTTGCGCTTCTCGTTGTACAGCAGCTCGTCGACTTTCGCACGCACGGTCAGAATCCCGAATCCCCCCGGTCGCATCCCTTTTTCTTCGCGCACGATCGCGTGCGCCGTCGGATCGTCCTCCGGCTGGCCGATGGCGGCGTGCAACAGCCCCTCCACGTTGAAGCCGGGACCGGGATCCGCGATGCGATAGAGCAACATCCGTTTTGCCCTGAGGAAAGCGACCCGCACGGTGCGGGAAGGGTCGAGCCCTCCGCCCCATTCGATCGCGTTCATCAGCAGCTCCCGAAACGCGTAGCCTATCGACTCCCGGACGTCGACCGGCAGATCGGCTTCGAGGTGCGTCATGAAGCTCTCGACTCGATCCACCACCACCCGCTCGCACGGCACCAGCAACTCGACCCAGTCCGGTCGCGCTGACACCACCTCGATCGCGGGCGCCGCGGCGGTCTGGGCCAGCACCTCGTGCAGGAGCTCGACGAGCGCCTGTGGCTCGACGGGCTTCGCCACGTACCGCCACGCCTGTTCGCGGACCGCCCGGAGTACCGTTTCCGGCGTGTCGTCCGAGGTCATCACGACGACTCGCGGGCGCGTCCCTTCCTGTGGCAGCGCGGCCAGCACGTCCAGCCCGTTCATCTTCGGCATCCACACATCGAGGAGCATCAGATCGTAGGAGCCGGCGCGCAGGCGTTTCAGGGCTTCCACTCCGTCCTTCGCCGACGCGACAGAGAATCCGGCGGTCTTCAGCGTTTCCGCCAGGAGTTGACGCGTCGACCGGTCATCTTCGACGATTAGGATGCTGCTCATGGCCCTGCTTCCTCTGCCCCTTGCGGTGTGCGGTCGTGCGTGGCGGCACGCTGGCGCGGCCGAGCGCCCGCCGTAGGCGCAGCATCTCCCGGGTCAGCACATCGTACGCCGCCAGCGACTGAGAGAGGTCCCCGTTCTTGCCCTGAAGCTCGAGTTGACGCGCGGCTTCGACCACCGGAGCGGCTGCGAAATTTGCCGCAGCCCCCTGCAGCGCGTGCGCGGGTTCGCGCAGCGCCTCGCCGTCGCCGGCGGCGATGGCCCGCCGCATGGCTCGCATCCGGGCGGGGCAGTCTTCAAGAAACAGACGCACCATCTTTTCGAACAGCCGCGCGTCGTCACCCACCCTCGCACGGACGACCCGCTCGTCGAAAGCGGGCCGGCCTGCCGCGCACGGCACAACCGGGACGGCCGACGCCGGGACCGTCCCGGGCGCTGCAGCGGGCGGCACGAGCTGGTCGATGACGCGCGTCAGCTCGACGCCGTCGATCGGCTTCGTGACGTAACCGTCCATGCCGGCCTCGAGGTACCGTTCGCGCTCGCCCGGCATCGCGTGCGCCGTCAGCGCGACGATCGGCAGGTGCGTCCCCGAGGCGCGCTCGGCGTCGCGGATTGCGGCCGTGGCCTCGAGCCCGCCCATCACCGGCATCTGCAGGTCCATCAGCACGAGATCGAACGCCCCGCGCCCCGACTGCTCGAGCGCGGCGAGTGCCGCGTGGCCATCGGCGGCCACGACGACGTGATGCCCCAACCGCTGCAGGATCTGCCTCGCCACCTCCTGGTTCACGGGATGGTCCTCGGCGAGGAGGATGCGCAGCCCCGTCGTGCGGACTGCCGGGGCGGGAGGCGGCTCGGCAGAGACCGCTGCTTCTCCAGATCGACTCGTCAGCACGTCGGTGATGGCGTCGACGGGATCGAACTGGTTGACCCTCTTGGTCAGATGGCGCGCGTCTGCCACATCGGACGAGGTCTTCAACTTTCCGACCAGCGTGAGGCCATCCATTTCCCGCATGTGCTTGTCGACGGGGAGCAACGGGTATGTGCGCCCTTCTTCTGCGGCCCGATGTTCAGCAAATTCCAGCGCCATGCGCAGCGTGTCCATGAACTCGCTGACCTTGATAGGCTTGGTGAGATACCGGAAGAATCCTGCCTCCAGGCCCTTCCTGATGTCGCGCGGCATGGCATTCGCGCTGAGGGCCACGATGGGGATGTGCGCGGTGGCCGGGTCCTCGCGCAGGATTTTCATTACCTCGATACCCCTGATGTCAGGCAGATTTACGTCCATCAGGATCATCTCCGGCTGGGAGGTGCGCGCAAGCTCGATGCCGAGAGTCCCGTTCACCGCGGTCAGCAGGCGCAGATCCGGGCGGCGCGCGATGAGTTCCTCAACCAACTTCAGGTTCGCCGGATTATCCTCCACACAGAGCAGGGTGCGTAGCCGCGCGCCGTGCGGCACGTGCGGTAGGGCATATGCGGCAGCTTCGCCTCCTTCAGCGGCAAGTTGCGGTGCAGCAGCCGAGATCAGTTCGATCCAGAACACGCTTCCCGCTCCGACGGTGCTGTCCACGCCGATTGCGCCCCCCATCAGTTCGACCAGGCGCTTGGTCACCACGAGGCCGATGCCCGTGCCTTCCTCGCCCCCGGCCTCTTGGCCGAGGCGATTGAACGGCTGGAATAACTGCGCCAGCTTTTCCGAAGGTAATCCCGCCCCGGTGTCCTTGATGTTGATGCGAATGCGGTCCGGGGCGCTCACGGTGTAGTCCACGACAACCGTTCCCCGCACCTTGTTGTATTTGATCGCGTTGGAGAGCAGGTTGATGAGAATCTGCTTCAACCGGGTCCGATCGGAACTGACGAAGCAGGGCTTGTCGAACTGGGGGAAGGTCATGCTAATGCCACGCTGATGCGCCTGCGGTTCCATCATGGCCCGGCATTCGAGCATGACTTCGTCCAGCGACACCGATTCTCCAGACAGCGAGACCGTCCCGGACTCGATCACCGCGAGATCGAGGATTTCGTTGATCAGGTTCAGTAGATGCCATCCCGCGTCGAGAATCTGGGCAATACTCTCCTTCTGGGAAGGCGTCGGCGACTGGGAGTCGGACTCCATCAGCTGGGCGAAACCGAGGATCGCATTGAGCGGGCTGCGCAGCTCATGGCTCATGCTGGAAAGGAAATCCGATTTGGCGAGGTTCGCTTGTTCCGCCACAGACTTGGCGCTCTCCAGCTCGACGTTCTTTTCCTGCAGCACCTGATCCAGGCGATTGCGCTCGGTGACGTCGCGCGCAGCGGCGAACACGCCCTGCAGCGTCCTCTCTCGGTCGTAGAAGGTGGTCGCATTGTAGGAGACCACTGTCTGCTTGCCGTCCCTGGCGCGCGCGGTCAGTTCGTAGTTGGTGACCTTCTTCTCGCTGAGCACCAACTTGATCGCTGCCTCGGCTCGCTCCGGATCGGTAAAGTAGTTCTTGAACGGCGCGCCGATCAGCTCGTCACGCGTGCAACCGGTGAGCGCCTCCATCTGCTTGTTGACGTCGGTTATGATGCCGGACGAGTCGGTGGTCATCAGTGCGTCGATGTTGGATTCGATGAGCGAGCGCGTGTAGAACTGCTGGTCGCGCAGCCGCTGATCGAGCTTCTTCCGCTCCTCTTCGACCTGCTTGCGCGCGGTGTTGTCGGTGCCGATCAACAGATAGCCGATGATGGCGTCCTGCGCGTCGCGCAGCGCCGTGACAGACACGACTGCCGGGAAGCGGCTCCCATCCTTGCGGATATAGGTCAGCTCGTAGATATCTT
>DASTBU010000179.1:0-50087 GCA_035711845.1 Vicinamibacterales bacterium | reverse complement strand
GTGTACGAGCGCCGTCACACGCGCGAGATCGCCGAATACGGCGGGCTCTCCAAGGTGATGCCCGTCTTCGCCGCCGTGTTCATGATCATGACGATGTCGTCGATCGGCCTGCCGGCGCTCAACGGGTTCATCGGCGAGCTGCTGATCCTGCAGGGCGTCTTTCCGGTCAGCAAAGCGTGGGCCGCCGTCGCCGTCAGCGGCATCGTGCTCGGTGCTGCCTACATGCTCTGGCTCTACCAGCGGACGATGTTCGGCAAGATCGACAACCCGGCCAACGCCGGGCTGAAGGATCTCGGAGTGAGGGAGCTGGCGACGTTCCTCCCGCTCATCGGTCTGGCGTTCTGGATCGGGCTCTATCCGGCGCCGTTCCTCAACCGCATCGAGACCTCCGTGGGACGCGTCGTGGCGAGGGTGCGGCCGGAGTACGCGCCGTTCGTGCAGCGGGGATCGGACTGCCTGACACCGCCTGTGTCGTCGCCGGTGGCGCCCAACGGCCTGCCCGAAGGCCTCGTGCTGGCTGTACCGTGCGCTGACGGGTCGAACCAGACGCCCGCGCCCCAACCTCAACCGGCTGCGGAAGGGTCCCGGTGATGCCTGCTGGATTCTCGGCGGCCGACTTCTACTATCTGCTGCCCGAGGTCATCCTGACGATCGGCGCGCTGCTGGTGCTCCTGGCCGACGTGCTGATGATGCGCGGAGCGGCGGCCGCTCCCGCCGGCGAGACTCCGTCGGCCGCGGATCGCTTCCTGATGTGGCTCTCGCTGGCCGTGCTCGTCGCGGCCGGCTCGGCCGTGTCTGCTGCCGTGGGTGACAGCCTCACCATCGCCAAAGGCCTGCTCGCGATCGACGGTTTCAGCACGTTCTTCAAGGTGCTGTTCCTGGGCGCCGCCGCCATCACGATCCTCATGTCGCCGGCCTACCTCCGCGTCGAGCGTGCGCGCCCCGGTGAGTACTACTTCCTGGTCCTGTGCGCGACGCTCGGGATGATGATCCTGGCGGCAGCCATCGATCTCATCACGATCTTCATCGGCCTGGAGACCATGGCGCTCTCGTTCTACGTGCTGACAGGTTTCCTCCGGCCGAGCCGCCGGTCGAACGAGGCGGCGGTGAAGTATTTCGTCCTCGGGGCGTTCTCTCTCGGGCTGCTCCTCTACGGGATGTCGTTGCTCTACGGCCTCACCGGCACGACGCATCTGCGGACGATTGCGACCGACCTGGCGCTCCAGGGCGGCGGCCCGATGCTGCTCCTGGCGGTAATCCTCCTCATCGCCGGGGTGGGCTTCAAGATTGCGGCGGTGCCGTTCCACATGTGGGCGCCAGACGTCTACGAGGGGGCGCCGACGCCGATCACCGGGTTCCTGTCCGTGGGCTCGAAGGCGGCGTCCTTCGCGATGCTGCTGCGCATCTTCATCGAGGGACTTCCGGCCTTCCGCGTGCAGGGTCTCGGCGTCGTGTTCGGCGAGCCGTTCGGCTGGCGCGCATTCTTCTACGTGCTGGCCATTTTGACGATGACGGTTGGCAATATCGCGGCGCTGACGCAGGGCAACACCAAGCGCATGCTGGCGTACTCGTCCATCGCTCATGCCGGCTACGTGCTGATCGGGGTCGTGGCAGGCCCGCCGCGCGGCGTGGAGGCCGCGCTCGTCTACCTGATGGTCTATGCTTTCATGCAGCTCGGTGCGTTTGCGGTGATCGCGATGCTGCGGCGGCGCGAGGTGATTGGAGACGAGCTGAAGGATCTCGCCGGCCTGTCCTCGACGCACCCCGGGGCGGCGGTGGCCATGCTGATCTTCATGCTCTCGCTCGGCGGGATTCCACCCACCGCCGGCTTCATGGGCAAGCTCTGGATCTTCGCCGCGGCCATCGACGCGGGCTATATCGGCCTGGCGGTGATCGGCGTCCTGAACAGCGCCCTGTCGCTCTACTACTACGTCCGCATCGTGGTCTTCATGTGGGTCAAGGAAGCCGAGGGCGCGCCCGCGTTGCGCTTGACGCCCGCGCTCACCGCGGCGCTGGTCCTGAGCGTCGTGGGGACCGTCGTCTTCGGCCTGTATCCGGGCCCGTTGTTCGAGCTGGCGAGCGCGTCGAGTGCCGCGCTGGGCCGAGCCGGGTTCTGAGCAGCGAGCAGGGGCGGACACCGAAGCGTTGGGAATCCACAGCCTGGCGAAGGTCGGACGGAACGGGGCTGCGGCGCGCCAGCTTGCGCTAGTGAATTTTTTCACAAAGTTTGTATAATGCCGGTCGGGACATAATGCCGGGGAGCGCGCAGGAATCGGCCGGCTTCGGTGGAATAATGCCAACGTGCTTCCCGGAAACCCGCGTGACCCCGGCCGTCGCGGCCTGGGGGAATCCGCGGCGCAATTTCAGCGCAATCTCAGGAATTCGGCTCCCTTCGCAGCGGCCAGCTACACGCTGATCGGGGCCATCATCGTCCTGGGGGGCCTCGGGTACTTCGCCGACCGCTGGCTCGGCACGAGCCCGTGGCTGCTCCTGGCGGGTCTCCTTCTGGGAATTGTCGTCGGGTTCTACGAGCTGGCCATGGTCGTCTGGGGCCGCAGAACCCACGAGCCGCCCGATGAGGGATAGTCTGTGGGCGGTCAGAGGGTCTGGGGCGGAGCCGCGATAGACGCGATAGAAATGACGGGCCCTGTTGGATGGATGGCCGCCGCCAGCCTCGCCTGCGGCGCGGTGCTGTCGCTCGCGATGGGGCCCGAGAGCCGGGGGGCGGCTCTCCTGGGATCGCTGGGGCCGCTGGCGGCGGCCGTCGCAACGTGGATCGTCGTGAAGCGCCAGCACGCGCGGAAGCCGGACCAGGTTTCGAACGCGATGATCAAGCTGCTGGCGGGCAAGATGCTGTTGTTTGGCGCCTATGTGGCGGCGGTAGTCACGCTTGTGCCGGTCCCCCCCAGGGCGTTCGTCGTGAGCTTTACTAGCCAGTACATCATGCTGCATTTCATCGAAGGGCTCTTCCTGCGCCGGTTGTTCGCCGCTCCCGGCCGCCGCGTCGGCGTGGACTGAATCGTATGCCTCAACACGAAGCAGCGCATTCCGCGCCCGCCGCGGCGGAAGGGTTCGATGCGGGCAAGGTCATCATCGAGCACGTTTCCAATAGCGACATCGATCATCCGCTGATCCACCTGCCCACGGTGTTTGGCATCGATTTTTCGGTCACCAAGCACGTGTTGATGCTGTGGCTGGTCGCCGTTGCCGTGCTGGTCCTGGTCACGTGGACGGTCCGCCGCTACCTCAGGCAGCCGGACCCGGCCGCGCCCTCCGGGTTCATGAATGCGCTCGAGGCGATCGTCGAGTACGTGCGCGACTCGATGGTCGAGCCGAACGTCGGCCGCAAATGGACCGCGGTGTGGACGCCGCTCGTCCTCACGCTGTTCCTGTTCGTCCTGACCGCCAACATGGCCGGCCTCCTGCCGGTGTTCGAGCTCGTGGGCCTGATCGACAGGACGCTGCTGCACCTGCCGGAGGAATCCTTCGTCAACAGGCTCCTGCACGGCGGATCCACCGCGACGGCCAATTTCAACGTGACGGCGGGGCTCGCGACGATCACATTCTTCGCGATCATCATCGCGGGCAGCTGGGCGCACGGGTTCCTCACGCACTGGAAGAACCTCGTGCCGCACGGCCTCGCCTGGCCGATCTACATTCTGCTGATCCCGATCGAGATCATGGGCATGCTCGTCAAGCCCTTTGCCTTGACGATGCGGCTTGCGGCGAACATGACGGGCGGTCATATCGCCATCCTCGCGATGCTGTCGCTCGTGTTTCTCTTCGCCGAGCTGGCCGGTCAGGCGTTCGCCGGCATCGGCGTGGGGCTGTTGTTCTCGGTGCCGCTGGCGGTCGGCATCTACCTGCTCGAGATCATCGTCGTGTTAGTGCAGGCGTACGTGTTCGCGCTGTTGTCGGCAGTCTTCATCGGGATGGCGATTCACGCCCACCACTAGGGTTGGGATTTGAACGGAGGTAGAGAGTGGAGTTTGTACATTATTTCGGAGCGTCTCTCGGGCTTGGTCTGATCGTGATCGGCGCGGGTCTGGGAATCGGCCGGCTGGCGGCGGCGGCGGCCGACGGGGTGGCACGGCAGCCCAGCGCGGCGGACAGAATCACCACCGCCGTGAACCTGCCGCTGTTCCTGCTCGAAGGCGTGGCGATTCTGGCCGAAGTGTTCGTGCTGCTCGTGGTGCTCCTCAAGTAGGGTTCGCCCAGCCGAGTAGAAGAAGGAGATCGCGTTGAACCCGCTCGTACGCCCGGATCCAGGGCTCTTCATCTGGACGATCCTTACGTTTCTCGTGCTGCTGGCGCTGCTGACGAAGTACGCGTGGCGCCCGCTTCTCACGGCGCTCCACAACCGGCAGGAACGGATCAGACAGTCGCTCGAGGAGGCGCGTGCCGCCGGCGACGAGAGAGAGCGGCTGAAGCGGGAGGCTGCCGAGATCATGCGGCAGGCGCGCCTCGAGGCCGATGCCCTCATCACGTCCAGCCGCGCGGACGGGGAACGCGTCCGCGAAGAGATCAAGCAGAAGGCGCGCGCCGAAGCCGCCTCGATCGTCGCGGCGGCCGAACGCCGCATCGAGCTGGAGGCGTCCCGCGCCCGCCAGCAGGTTCGCCAGGAAGCCGCAGACCTCTCGATCATGATTGCCTCCAAGCTGATCCGCCGCAACCTGTCGCCCGACGACAACCGCGCCCTGATCGACGAGGTGATAGGAAGCGTCGGGAAGGGCGGGTGATGCGGAATGCTGAGTGCGGAATGCTGAATGCTGAATGAGGGCTGTCTATTCAGCACTCAGCATTCCGCACTCAACATTCAGCACTCAGCACTCAACATTCAGCACTCAGCACTCAGCATTCAGCACTCAGCATTACATTCTGCATCTCTCGCAATTCAGCATTCAGCATTCCGCATTCAGCATTCCGCATGCGTCCCATCGACGCGCTCCTCCTCCTGATGGCCGTCATCTGGGGTACCAACTACTCGATCGTCAAGGCAGCCTTCCGCGAGCTGGATCCGCAGGCCTTCAATGCCGTGCGCATGAGCATCGCGTCGGCGGTGTTCATGGTCATCATCGCGGTGACCAGGCAAGTGGTCGAGCGGCCCTCCGAGCCGCCGGCCGATGGCGCCGAGGCGCTCGCCAGCATCTTTCACACCCCGGCGCACCTCACCTCGCGCGACTGGCTCGGGCTGATCGGGCTCGGCATCGTCGGGCACTTCCTCTATCAGTTCTTCTTCATCGGCGGTCTGGCCCGGACCAGCGTCGCGAACAGCTCCCTGATGCTTGCCGCAACCCCGGTCGTGATCGCGCTGCTCACGGCGCTCCTCGGCCAGGACCGCGTGAGCCGCCTGCACTGGACCGGCGCCGCGCTCTCCATGGCGGGCATCTACGTGATCGTCGGCCATGGTGTCGCGATCGATCGATCAGTGATCATCGGCGACGTGATGATGTTCGCCGCGGTCCTGTGCTGGGCAATCTACACGCTGGGCGCCAGGCAGCTGATGATGCGACACTCGCCGGTAGGCGTGACCGGCGTGTCGATGACGATCGGCACGCTGCTGTACGTGCCCGCGACCTGGTCGAACCTTCGAGCCGTGAACTGGCCCTCCGTCGGCACGGGCACATGGGTGGCGCTGATCTATTCGGCGCTCTTCGCGCTCTGCGTGTCCTACACGATCTGGTACGCGGCCGTGCGGCAGATTGGGAGCGCACGGACCTCCGTGTACTCGAACCTCGTGCCGCTCGTCGCCATGCTCACCGCCGTCACCGTCCTCGGCGAGTCTCTTACCGCCTCGAAGATCGTGGGCGCCTGCGCGGTGCTCGTTGGCGTCGCCCTGACGCGCGTCGGCAGGCGACGCGTGGCCATCCCGGCTCAGGAATAAGGGTCACTCGGTCACTCGGTCCCTGGTCCCTCGGTCCCTGGTCCAGCGTCCCTCGGTCCAGGTCCCTCAGTCCACGGTCCGTCGGTCCCGGGTCCCTCGGTCCGCCACCGCCCACGGCCACGTCGGGCCCTGGGCTCCGGACCACGGGGCCGGGCTCGACAGTGGGCTGGATCCTGCTAACCTTCAGTCAGGGGGTACGCACGGTGTTGTCGAAAATCCTCTCGCCGGCCCAGGATGAGCTTCTGAAGGAGGAGCGCCGGGTGCTGGCGCGGCTTCAGACGGCGCTCGTCAGGTTCGACGGGGCGGCCGAGCACCGCCACGCGCTCGAGCACTCCATCGAGCAGCTCGACGAACTGTTCCTGCTGGTGATCGTCGGCGAGTTCAACTCGGGCAAGAGCGCCGTCATCAACGCGCTCGCGGGAAGCCGCATCGTCCAGGAAGGCGTCACGCCCACGACCGCGCAGATCAACGTGCTCCAGTACGGCGAGGTCCTGGAGCGACAGGTGCGCGAGGCCTCACTGCACATCATCACGGCTCCTGTCGCGCTGCTTCGAGACATTCACATCGTGGACACGCCGGGGACCAACGCCATCATCAGGGAACACGAGCGGATTACATCCGAGTTCGTTCCGCGATCCGATCTGGTGCTCTTCGTCACGTCGGCGGACCGCCCCTTTACCGAAACCGAGCGCGCCTTCATGGAGCAGGTGCGGGGGTGGGGCAAGAAGGTGGTCGTGATCGTCAACAAGATCGACATCCTCGAGGGAGAGGGCGAAGTCCAGGAGGTCTGCCGGTTCGTCTCCGGGAGCGCGCACGATCTGCTCGGGTTCAGCCCCGAGGTGTTCCCCGTCAGTGCCAGACTGGCCCTTCGCGGGAAGGAGGGGGATCCGGCAGCCTGGTCGGCCAGTCGGTTCGAGGCACTCGAGCGATACATCCAGACAACGCTGGATGCGCCGGCGCGAGTGCAGCTGAAGCTGCTGAACCCGCTCGGCGTCGGCTCCTCCATCGCCGACCGGCATCTGGGCGTCGCCCGCGACCGGGTTGCGCTGCTCGAGGAGGACTTCGACACGCTCGATGAAGTCGAGCGGCAGCTCGAGATGTACGAGCGCGACCTGAACCGCGATCTCGAGTTCCGGATGGCGGACATCGACAAGATCCTGCTCGAGATGGAACGGCGCGGCCACGAGTACTTCGACGAAACGATGCGAATCGGACGCGTCATGGACCTGCTGAACAAGAGCCGGATCCAGCAGGGGTTCGAACAGCAGGTCATCGCCGAAGCGCCCCAGCAGATCGAGCAGAAGGTGGGCGAGCTCATCGACTGGCTGGTGGATGCGGACCTACGGCAATGGCAGGGCGTTACCGCACACCTCGCCGAGCGCCGCCGGCAGTATCGTGACCGCATCGTCGGAGACGAGGAAGGCCGGTTCCACTACGATCGGACGCGGCTGATCGATTCGGTGGGGCGTGAAGCGCAGCGCGTGGTGGACTCCTACGATCGCCGGAAAGAGGCGCGCGAGCTCGCCGAAGGGGCGCGCAATGCCGTCGCCGCCGCCGCGGCGGTCGGTGCCAGCGCGGTCGGCCTCGGCACGATTGTCGCCATGGCGGCCACGACCGCGTCCGCAGACTTCACCGGCTTCGCGCTGGCCTCTGTGATGGCCGCGATCGGCTTCTTCATTCTTCCGGCGAAGAAGTCGAAGGCGAAAGAAGAGTTGCGCCGGAAGGTAGCCGATGTCCGCCAGCGGCTGTCGGATGCCCTGCGCAGGCAGTTCGGCACCGAGATCAGGCGGAGCGCCGAGCGCATTCGAGACAGCATCGCGCCCTACAGCCGGTTCGTCAGGTCGGAGGGCGAGAAGCTGCAGGAGATGGAGCGGGAACTGCGGGAGATCTCGAATGCCCTCGAATCACTCCGGGCGCGAATCGATCGGCAAGCCGCGTAAGAAGAAAGGATGAAGGATGAAGGCTGAAGGGGGAAGTTGCTTCAGCCTTCCCCCTTCAGCCTTCCACCTTTCTTATTGCTTTTTCTTCATCGGAACGGTCCACAGGTAGACCATGCGGCCGTTGACGTCCACGGTCTTCTCGGGCGGATACTCGTCGCCCATGTCAAAGCTCTGCGAGACGATCCGTGTGCCGGGCTTGAGATCCTTGTTGAGCTTCGGGATGAGCTTCTGGTTGAGCGACGGCAGGAGGTACAGCGTGACGACCGTCGCCGGGCTGATGTTGGCCTCGAAGAGGTCTTCGTTGAGGATCTTGACCTTGTCGGTCACGCCGGCCTTCTGAACGCGCTCGTTGGCCTCCTTCACTCGCTGAGGATCGATGTCGATACCGACGGCCTGGGCCCCGAATTTCTGTGCCGCAGTGGCTACGATGATGCCGTCCCCGCAGCCCAGGTCGAACACCGTATCCTTGCCCGTGACATTGGCCAGCTTGAGCATGGCATCCACCACCTCGGGCGGGGTGGGCACGAAGATGACGTCCGGCGTTCTGAGCGTTCCGGCCTGCTGGGCCATGGCAGGCACGGTCAGCGCAGCTGCCGTGAACAATGTGGCGAGGGCCACGTGTCGAACTCGCATGAGCGTCGGCTCCTTTCCTCTGCAGTCAGGTATTCAGTTATAGCCGATCTTGCCGTCGGTCCGCATCACAGGGTCAATATCCCATTTCCCGTTGAATGCCCCGAACGATCCGATCCAGCTCGTCCACCAGCCTGCCGCCGCCCGCCTGTCGGTAGGCCCGCACCAGCGACTCGTAGTAGTCGATGACGTCGTCGGGCCCGGCATTGAACCGCTCCCAGACCTGTTCTCCCAGGTTTCTGAGGTCGCGCAGGATGGCATAGGCATTGTGGACCTTGTCCGCGGCGGAAACACGCAGGCTGGCGGCAGGCAGGTGCCGGGCATGCTGAACGTAGGCCCGCTTGCGTCCGAGCCACTCAGGCTTCGGAGACTCCCAGGAGTCGGTGCAGTCCTCCACGATCCGCGCTACCGGCTCCCCGAAACGGGAGCGGATCTCCTCGAGTCGGGCTCGCCCGCCCTGGTCCTCGGGCGCATCGTGGAGGAGCGCAGCGATTGCCTCATCCTCGGTTCCACCATCGTCGAGCACGATCGAGGCGACGCCCATGAGGTGCCCGATGTATGGGGTGGACGTACCCTTGCGCGTCTGCGAGCCATGCACCTCATGCGCGTATCGGAAGGCCTCGTCGAACCTGCTGCTGAGACTACTCATCGTTGGCTCCGCGAGCTGAACCGGGCCCCGTTGGCTTGGATCTTTCAGGTGATTCGGAATGCGGCGATGTAGCCCCGCGTTGCCCGTCTGGCTTCTGGCTGTGCTGGTGTCCTGCGCCCCAGAGTCCCAGGTTGCCGGCCGCCCCTACGGCGGTCGCGAGCCGGGACAACGGGTGCAGACCGGCCTCGCATCCTACTACGGTCCCGGTTTTCACGGCGAGGAGACCGCGAGCGGAGAGGTCTTCGACCAGGCCGACATGGTGGCGGCGCATCGGACGCTGGCCCTCGGCACGCTCGTGCGCGTCACGAACCTGGAGAACGGCCGCCGCGTCGTGCTCCGGGTGATCGACCGTGGCCCGTACGGGAGGAACTATCGAAAGGGCACCATCATCGACGTCTCTAAAGGAGCGGCCAGGCGACTCGGCTTCGTGCGAGACGGGTTGGTTCGAGTCAGGGTCGAGGTGCTCCGGGCACCCCGGCGCCGATGAGCCTGGCGCCCCAGGTATGATCGGGCTCATGAGCGACCCTGTCGAACAGGTGTGCGGAGCGCTCGACGCCCTCGGCATTTCGTACGAACGCTACACGCACCCTGCGGTGTTCACCTCAGAAGAAGCGGCCGAGCACTGGGCAGGCATCGTCGCGACCCGGGTCAAGAATCTGTTTCTGCGCAACAAGAAGGGGGATCGCCACTATCTCGTCATCCTCGAGGTGGGGAAAGAGGCCGATCTCAGGCGCCTGGTGAAGGTGATTGGCGACGATCGCCTCAGTTTCGGATCCCCGCAGCGCCTGATGGGCAACCTCGGGCTGACGCCCGGTTCGGTTTCGCCGTTCGGCCTCCTCAACGACAGCCGGAACGCGGTGACAGTCATCATCGACGAGGATCTCCGCGGTGCCGATCGGCTGATCTTCCACCCCAACATCAACACGGCCAGCCTGACGATCTCGGTTCCGGATTTCCAACGATTCCTCGCGTCGCGGGGGAACGTGGTGAGGTGGGTGAGCATCTAGTCACGTACGACGTGCTACGTGCGATGTGCCACGTGCTACTTGTCACGTGCGACGTGCGAGGTGCGGTGCCACGTGCGACGTGCCACGTGCGACGTCCCACGTGCTAGGTGTGACGAACGCACGTCATGTGTTGGCGGCGCGGCGCCTGGCTGCGGCTCGCCAGGCTTCGCGGCGGCGGGTCAGGATGGCCTGGGCGTCCGGGGCTTGCAGGACGACGGCCTCGAGATGCCTGCAGAAGTCGGGTTCGTCGGTCGCGGTCCTGGCCTGATCCAGGAATGGTTGGATCTTTCCGAACACGGCGAAGATCTCGCCGTGCGCGGCGAGAAACGAGGTGGCTTCGATCGCGCCGCTCGTCACGAGCGAGGCCGCCATGTCCCAGTACCCAAGGACCATGCGGAACGAGGCGTTACGCTCACCGCTGACTATCGCGATCGCTTCTTCGAAGGTGTCGGGGTTGAAATCCCGAATGAACCAGTGCCGCGCCTCGCGCAAAACCGGCTCGCGCCGAAGCTCGAACAGCTTGAGGTTCAGCAGCGCGCTCTCGAATGGAGTGGACATGGGCACAGTCTAACGCTTCCGTAATCCGTAGTCGCACATGGCACGTCGCACGTGACAGGTCGCACATCGCACGCGCACCTCGCACGTGCATGTAGCACGTTGCACGGCGCACGTCGTACGTCGTACGTGAGCTCATTCCCGCCTCGGCCGCAGGCTCGACGTCAGCACCCGCTTGCGCAGCCGGATGCTCGTCGGCGTCACCTCCACCAGCTCGTCGTCGTTGATGAACTCGATCGCCTGTTCGAGACCCAGCTTGCGCGGAGGGATCAGCCTGACGGCCTCGTCGGCCGTCGAGGCGCGCATGTTGGTCTGCTTCTTTTCCTTCGTGACGTTCACGTCGAGGTCGTTCGCACGCGCGTTCTCGCCGACGATCATGCCCTCGTACACCTGCGTGCCGGGCTCGAGGAAGATCTCGCCGCGCTCCTGGAGGTTGGAGATCGCGTACGCCGTGGCGGCGCCCGGGCGGTCGGCAACCAGCGCGCCCGTCGCCCGGGAAGGGATCGCGCCGTGCCACGGTTCCCATCCGGCAAAGATGTGATTCATGATGCCGGTCCCCTTGGTCTCCGTCAGGAACTGCGACCTGAACCCGATCAGCCCGCGGGCCGGGATCCTGAACTCCAGCCGGACCCGGCCGCTGCCGTGGTTCACCATCTTCGTCATGCTGCCGCGCCGCATGCCGACCTGCGCGATGACGACACCCTGGAACTCCTCGGCCACGTCAATCACGAGATCTTCGACAGGCTCGAAAACCTTGCCGTTGACCGTTCTGGTCACGATGTCGGGCCGCGACACCTGCAGCTCGTAGCCCTCGCGGCGCATCATCTCGATGAGGATCGACAGCTGCAGCTCGCCGCGGCCGAGCACCTTCATCTGCTCGGGCGTCTCGGTCGGTTCGACCTTGATGGAGACGTTTCCCAGCAGTTCCCTATCGAGCCGATCCTTGATCTGCCGTGACGTGACGAATTGCCCCTCGCGGCCGGACATCGCCGATGTGTTGACGCCGAAAATCATCGAGACCGTCGGCTCGTCAACCGCGATGGGCGGCATCGCCAGGCGATGCTCGATGTCGGCGATGGTTTCGCCGATCGTGATGTCCTCGATCCCCGCGAGGCACACGATGTCCCCGGCCGCGGCCTCGGTGATGTCCACGCGGCGCAGCCCCTCGAACGCGAACAGCTTCGTGACCTTCGTGTCCTGATGACGGCTGTCGAGCTTGCACACGGTGATCGGATCGCCGACGCGGACGCGCCCGTTGAAGATCCGTCCGATCGCGATCCGGCCCAGATAGTCGCTCGAATCCAGGTTGGCGACGAGCATCTGCAAGGGCGCATCGGCATCCCCCCGCGGCGGAGGCACGCTGTCGATGATCGCGTCGAACAGCGGCCGCAGGTCCGATCCGGGGGCTTCCAGCCCGGGGCTCGCCGTACCCGTCCGCGCGCTCGCGTACAACACCGGGAAATCCAGCTGCTCCTCGGTCGCATCCAGGTCGATGAAGAGGTCGTACACCTCGTTCAGGACCTCCTGCGGTCTCGCATCGGACCTGTCGATCTTGTTGATCACCACGATGGGCGTGAGACGTCGCTCGAGCGCCTTCCTCAGCACGAAACGGGTCTGGGGAAGCGGACCTTCGGAAGCGTCCACCAGCAGCAGCACTCCGTCCACCATGGCCAGCGTCCGCTCGACCTCGCCGCCGAAGTCCGCATGCCCGGGGGTGTCGACGATGTTGATCAGGATGTCGCGGTAGTGAACGGCGGTGTTCTTCGCGAGGATCGTGATGCCGCGCTCCCGCTCCAGGTCGGTATTGTCCATCGCCCGTTCGGCCACGCGCTCGTTCGCCCGGAAGATGCCGCTCTGGTGCAACATCGCATCGACCAGGGTCGTCTTGCCGTGGTCGACGTGGGCGATGATGGCCACGTTGCGCCGGAGCGCGTTGGCCACGGTAGGAGAGGCTTTCTGGTGAACAGGCATCTCACCAGTATAAAGGGAAAGGCTGAACCAGGAAGGTTGGAGTACTTCAGCTTCAGCGTGCTTCCGCCACGCATTGCGCTTCCGGGTGAAGGCGGGCCAAACGTCAACATGCTGATAGGTTTAGGCAGGCAGGGCTGCAATTTGTCCGGAACGATCAACCGGCGGCGGCCTTCGACCGTCATACATCATGCACGGGCCCTGAATGGCTGATTCGGATCTCATTACCCGCGCTGCGGGCGGCGACCCGACCGCCTTTCAGCTGCTCGTCGAGCGGCATCGTTCGATGGTCTATCGAGTAGCCTATCAATTTGCTGGGAACCACCACGACGCCGAGGACATCGCCCAGGAGGTCTTCATCAAGGTCTACCGGTCGCTGGACCGGTTCCGTCAGGATGCCCAGATCACCTCCTGGTTGTATCGCATCGCCATGAACGCGTGCATCGATCACCGCCGCCGACAGTCGCCGGCCGCCTCGGCGCCCTTTGGCGAGGAGGCCGAGCACACGCTCCAGAGCACACCGGAAGGCCTGCCCGGGCCCGAGGATCAGGCCTACGCGAGCGAGCTCGGCGGGGTTCTGGAATCCGAAATCGCACGGCTGCCCCCGGGGCAGCGAATCGTCTTCGTGATGAGGCATCATCAGGGCCTCAAGCTCTGCGAGATCGCCGAAGCGCTGGGTCTGGCGGAAGGCACGGTCAAGCGCCAGCTCCATGCCGCGGTCCACCGCTTACGCCAGGCCTTGACCGCCGCGAACGTCACGGCTGGAGGCCGCGCGTGACTGCTTGCACCCTACAGGCGTCCGGCACCATCGAACTGTATTTTTACGGCGAGCTCGACGAGCTGTCGCACGTCCAAGCCGAGCGGCACCTCGCGTCCTGCGCGGAGTGCCGACAGGCGCTCGACGAGCTGCGAATGATCCGTTCGGCCCTGGCCGCACGGCCCGATGTGTGCGCTCCGCCTGCCGGCGACTGGACCGCCTTCATGCAGGGCCTCGGTCGTGCGATCCCGCAAGGGCCCCAGCCAACCGGCGTGCGGCCGCCTCCTCCGCGGGTTCTCCGTTCGAATCGCCACGTCGCACTCCTCGCCATGGCGGCGCTCTTCGCCCTCGCGACCCTGAGCATCGGGTACATCGTCCGGTCCCGATCCGCGGAGGTCGCCAATCCGACAATCGCGGAAGGTCTCAACGTGCCGCCGGCGGCGCCGGAGCCTGCCGGCAGTGCATGGTCGGCTGACGCCGCGTTCGCCTCGTTGAGCGAGCAGCACTTCGAACGATCGAAGCTCGTGGTTCTGGGCCTGGCGAACAAGAACCCTGTCGAAACGGGGGAGTGGGAATACGAACGGGCGCTTGCCTCCACGCTCCTGAGTGACACGCGCCTCTACCGGGAGGCGGCGGAAGATCGCGGCATGACTGCGCTCGCCAGGACGATGGCGGATTTGGAGCTGGTACTGCTGCAGGCTTCACTGTCGAGCGACAGGGAGCCCGCCACGCTGGAACAGATACAGAGCCTGATTCGAAAGCGCGATCTGTTGACGAAGATGAATGTGACGACGGTTGGCATGTGAGCAGAAAGCGTCCCAAGCCGAGAAACCGGAACGGCTGCTTCTGGGGAAGAACTATGAACATCAAGGTTGCGCGGGTGGCCGTTGTTGCGATGGCATGCGTGTGCTGGGGCGCTGAGGCTGGCGTGGCGTTCGCGGAGCCTCCGGCGCCGGAATCGAAGCGGCTCACGCGCGCCAAGGACTTCATAGCCGAGGAACAATGGAACCGGGCCGTCGAGGAGCTTCGCGCCGCGTCTCGCGATCCAAAGGAAACCAGCAAGGATGAAGTGCTGTTCTGGCTCGCCCACAGCTTCAACCAGATCGGTGATTCCGCCTCCTCTCTGCGCACCATCAACGAGCTCGAACGGTCTCACCCCTCGAGCCGTTGGGTAAAGCCGGCGAGGGCACTTCAGATCGAGATTGCGGTGCGGCTGGGGCGCAGCGATGTGCTGTGGAGAACCGCGCTGCCCGCTCCCCCTGCTCCTCCTCCGGCGGCGACGGCGCCGCTTCCTCCCCCACCACCTCGGCCCGGGACTGTGCCACGGAACCCGCCCATGCCGGCACCTGCGGCGTTACCGGCGCCTCCAACGCCGTTGAGCCCTTCGGTCGCGCCGGTGCCTCCCGCGCCCGCGGCGTTCTGGTTTCCCGATGGCTACTTTCCGGATCTCGATCTGCGGATTCAAGCTCTCCGGCACCTCATTCGCACCGACGCGGACAAGGCCATCCCGATGCTGAAGCAGATCGCGCTCGAGGCGGACAATGCGGACTCCGCGAGCCGTGCGGTGTTCGTGCTGGCGCAGTCCGATCGACCCCAGGCGCGTGAAACCGTGGTGCAGGTGGCGCGGACCGGACCGCAGCCCGTGCGGGTGGCGGCTGTCCGTGAGCTGGCGCGGTTCAGCGGGCCGGGCGCGTCCGAGGAGCTGTTGCAGGTGTACCCCACCGGCACGCTTGCCGTGAAACGCCAGGTCGTGCGGTCGCTCGGCGAATTGAGGGCGCGCGCGCCACTGTTCACCATTGCCCAGTCGGAAGCGAACCTGGATCTGCGATCCGGTGCGATCATGATGCTCGGACGCGCCGGCGGGGCCAGCGAGCTTCGGATCCTGTATGCGAAGGCCAGTCATAACACGAAGCGGCCGATCATCCTGAGCCTGTTCAACGCACGCGCCGAGAACGAGCTGATTCAGATTGCCGAGCGTGAACGAGACGGGTTGCTGCGCCAGGAAGTGCTCGGACAGCTGCGGCTGCTCGGCACGCCCGGAGCGACAGCGTACCTTCAGAGAATCGGACAGCAGAAGTAACGCCGGCGAGCGTTGACGCGCGGGCTTGTACGACCTCGCCCGCTCTTCTTTCGCACCTGCTTGCGTCGATCCGTGGAGCACCTGTACGCTGAACAGGGTGCAGGCGAACCCTCTCATCGACGGTCTTCGTATCGAGGCCACGCCTGGGGCGACGACGCTGGTGATCTTCGGCGCCTCCGGAGATCTGACGCGGCGCAAGCTCCTGCCGGCGGTGTACAACCTGTCGCGCGGCAATCGACTCTCGGCCCACTTCACCGTTATCGGTGTCGCGCGCAGTCCGCTGAGCGACGCAGCCTTCAGGCAGCAGTTTCGCGAGAGCCTCCGCGAGTTCGTCGGCGCCGATGCGATTCAGGACGAGGTTGCAGCCTCGCTCGCCGCACGCATGTTCTACGTCCGGGGCGAGCTCGACGACCCCGTCCTCTACCAGGAGATCACGGCCAGGTTGAGCGCCGTCGGCGCCATGGAAGGGGTCCTGTACTACCTGGCGGTCCCGCCCACCGTTTATGGCACCGTCGTCGGACAGCTTGGCGCGGCCGGGCTCTCCAGACCCGGCGAGCAGGGCTGGCGCCGGGTCATCGTCGAGAAGCCCTTCGGCGAGGATCTCGACTCGGCGCGCGACTTGAACCACGCGATTCACCAGCACTTCGAGGAGAAACAGGTCTTCCGGATCGATCACTACCTCGGAAAGGAAACCGTCCAGAACCTGCTCGTGTTCCGGTTCGCCAACGGCATGTTCGAGCCAATCTGGAATCGTCGGTATATCGACCACGTGCAGATCACGGCGGCGGAGACCGTGGGCGTGGAGCGGCGCGCGGCCTACTACGAAGGCGCGGGGGCGCTGCGCGACATGGTCCAGAATCACCTCATCCAGCTGCTGACGCTCGTCGCGATGGAGCCGCCCACGGCGTTCACCGCCGAGAGCGTGCGCGATCGCAAGATGGACGTGCTCCTGTCCGTCCAACCGCTCCTCGATGCCTCGCATGTGAACGTCGTTCGGGCGCAATACCGGAGCGGGTGGGTCAACGGAGAGGATGTAGTGGGGTACCGGTCGGAGCCCGGCGTGAGCGAGCACTCGACCACGGAGACGTACGTTGCGCTGCACTGCGAGCTCGACAGCTGGCGCTGGGCAGGCGTGCCGTTCTACCTTCGCACGGGGAAGCGTCTCCCGAAGCGGACGACCGAGATCGCGATTCAGTTCCGGCGTCCACCCCTCGAGATCTTCCGCCGCGTGAGCGCGTCGCCCGTGGCGCCGAACCTTCTCATCGTCAACGTCCAGCCGGACGAAGGGATCACCGTGCGTTTCGAGGCAAAGCTCCCCGGGACCCGGATGCAGCTGGCGCCCGTGATGATGAACTTCCGCTACGGCACGACGTTCGGGCGAGAGGTGCCCGAGGCGTACGAGACGCTGCTCCTCGACGCGATGGTGGGCGATGCCACCCTGTTTGCGCGCCACGATTTCGTGGAGGCGTCGTGGGCCTTGATCACTCCGGTCCACGAGACCTGGCGCAAAGAGCGAGCCGCGACGATCCCAACCTACGAAGCCGGCGAGTGGGGGCCCCCCGAAGCTGACGCGCTCGTCGCACGCGAGGGCCGGCGCTGGAGGACACTGTGAACAAGGCCAATCAGTTGCTGCCCGGTGGGGTGGAGCTTGCCTTCGGCGAGATCAACGCGACGCTGGCAGGCCGGACCGACGCGGGTGGACATCGCGTTCGGGACCGTGTGCTGGCGTCCACGGTGGTCGCGGTCGGCTCCGATGACCGGCTGAACGAGGCAGCCGCGGCCCTGGAACGGCTCAGAGGCCGCACCGCGGTCCGGGCGATTATGATCTCGGCGGGCAACGAGACGCGTCCGACTCCGCGCCGGGACGGTGATACGGTTGCGCTCTCGGGGCTGAAATCGTCTTTCGTGAACAACGCGGTGGCCGCGCTGCGGCTGTCGAGCCTGCCCACCATCGTGTGGTGGAGAGGTGGAACCGAGCCGGCCGTCCTGAACGAGCTCGCACACCTTGCCGATCGCGTCGTGCTGGACGATGACGAGCCACTCGACGCATGGCGTCGCGCCGTCCCCTTCTTCGACAAGGCGGCGTTCAGCGATCTCAAATGGACCCGGCTGACCCGCTGGCGCACGCTGATGGCAGGCTTCTTCGACATTCCGGAAGTCCGAGCGGCGTCGCCGCGATTCAACAGTCTCCAGATCACCGGCGCCGATCCGATCGCCGCCAGGTTGTTTGCCGCCTGGATTTCGGCCTCGCTCGATCGGCCTGGTGGAATCGAGGCGGAGATCCTCGGCAGCCGGCGCGGCGCATTCATCGAAGAGATTCGCTTTGGCGATGGCGATGGAAACCTGCTGCTTCGTCTGGCCCCGAGCGGGAGCTGCGTTCAGACCTCCGCCGACGTGCAAGACCATCGCAGCGCAAGGCGCACGGTCTCTCTCGGGGACCAGAGTCTGTCGGCCCTCATGACCGAGGAACTGGGCATCCGCGCGCGCGATCGGGCGTTCGAGGCCGCTGTTCGGGCCTGCATCAGCACCGGCGATCCGGCGTCGAGCGGTCCCGGCGCCGGCCTGCCGCCCGCTTCCGGCGGGTCACCCGTTGCCGGGCCACGAGCATGAGCTCCCGGTTCGGCATCATCGGCCTGGGGACGATGGGGCGCAATCTGGCCCTCAACATCGAGTCCCGCGGATACGCGGTCGCGGTGTGGAACCGGGAGGTCGAGTGGATTGACGACTTCGTTCGCGCGCACCCGCGCGGCCGGTTTCAGGGTGCCACGACCCTCGAGGATTTGATCGCGGCGATCGAGCGACCACGGCGAATCATGATGATGATTCCGGCCGGCGCGCCCGTCGATCAGATGATCGCGAAGCTGGCGCCGCTCCTGCAGCCCGGAGATGTGCTCATCGACGGCGGGAATTCGTGGTTCGAGGATACTCGCCGCCGCGAGGCCGATCTACGGCCGACCGGCATTCGCTTCATGGGCTGCGGTGTATCCGGGGGCGAGGATGGCGCCCGCTTTGGCCCTTCGCTCATGCCGGGAGGCGCCGTGGAAGCCTGGCGGGCGGTGTCCGATGTGCTCGAGGCCATTGCCGCCAGAACCGACGCGGGAGCATGCGTCACTCACGTGGGTCCCGATGGCGCCGGTCACTTCGTCAAGATGGTGCACAACGGGATCGAGTATGCCGACATGCAGCTCATCGCCGAGGTCTGGGATCTGCTGCGACGAGTCGGCGGACTCTCCGCGCCGGAAACGGCGGACGTCTTCGCGCGCTGGAACGAGGGGCCACTCGAGTCGTTCCTGGTCGAACTGACCGCGCGTGTCACCCGCGTGCTCGATCCCGAGACGAAGCAGCCGCTGGTCGATCAGGTGCTGGACAAGGCGGAGCAGAAGGGGACCGGCAGGTGGACCGCGCAAGTCGCCCTGTCGCTGGCGGTGCCGGTGCCGACGATTGCGGCGGCCATTGACGCGCGTGTGCTCTCGAGCTTCAAGGCCGAGCGGGTTGCGGCTTCGGGGATTTTCGCGGACGGACGGACCCGGGTTGTCTCGGACCGCGAGACATTGATCGAAAGCGCACGCGACGCGCTGTATGCATCGCGCATCTGCGCCTACACCCAGGGCATGGCGCTGATTCGCGCGGCCTCGCTCTCGCACGACTGGCACATCGACCTGTCGGAGATCGCGAGAATCTGGATGGGCGGGTGCATCATCCGTGCGCGCCTGCTGGTTCCCATCCGACGGGCGTTTCTGGATGCTCCCGGCCTCCCCAGCCTCCTCGCCGCCCCCGCGATCGTGCCGCTGCTGAAGCCGGCACTCGACGGATGGCGGCGTACGATACGGTTCGCCGTCGAGGCCGCCGTCCCGGCGCCCGCGCTGTCGTCGGCTCTCGCCTATTTCGACACCTGCACGACCGCGCGGCTTCCCCAGAACCTGACGCAGGCTCAGCGCGATGCCTTTGGTGCACATACCTACGAGAGGATCGATCGGGCGGGCCACGTTCACAGCGAGTGGTAACGCGCTCCTGATTCTCGACGGTCTTTCACCCATTCGATACAGAAATGGGCCTGGGGCCGCGATTTTCTCCGCAATCCCGGGCCATCTGGTGGCCGGCGCCTTGCATCGCTACCCGTTCCGGAGGAGGTGCAAGCGATGCCGAAATGCCATGAAGTGATGACGAAGGACCCCGTCTGCTGCGAGCCCGGAGATCCGGTCACGCGCGCGGCCGAAATGATGCGTAGCCACGACGTGGGATCGCTGCCCGTGGTCGAGACCATCGACTCGAGGCGGGTGATCGGGATCGTGACCGACCGGGACGTGGTCACGAAGGTCGTCGCGAGCAATCGGAATGTGTCGTCCGCGACCGTCAACGATGCCATGACGAAGAACCCGGCAGTCTGCCGCGAGGACGACGACCTCGAACGCGCGATGAGCCTGATGGCGGACCATCAGGTGCGGCGGATGCCCGTGGTGGACGCCTCAGGGCGGCTCAGCGGCATTATCGCCCAGGCGGATGTGGCGACTCGTGGCCATCGGGAGGAGCGTACTGGAGAGCTCGTCGAGGCGATTTCAGAGCCGTCGAAGGCGCGCAGATGAGGTCGAGGTGACGGTCGGGCTAATGACGCTTTTGTAACAAGCTCGACCGGTCACGCGCGGCGCATCCGGGGCGGCTCGCGCTTCGTCGCTTCCGGTTCTGCGATATAGTCGCTCCCTCATGGCACTCGAGCTACCTTCACATCATCGGGGCACGGGTCTCGTCGACGTCCTGGACCGGGTGCTCGACAAAGGCCTGGTCATCGCGGGTGATATCAGAGTGTCGCTGGCAGAAGTCGAGCTCCTGACGATCCGGATTCGGCTGCTCGTCTGTTCGCTCGACAAGGCACAGGAGATCGGGCTGGACTGGTGGAGGTACGACCGCGAACTCTCTTCTGCGCGGAACCACCGGATGTTGCCCGAGCACGAGCAACTGCGCGACCAGCTGCGGCAACTCGAGCGTAGGATAGACGCACTACTTCCGGCGCCGGCGAAGCGCCGGAAGTAGTCAGGCGTCGGCCACGGACGGGACTCTCGGGGCCGGCAGGAGCGCAGAATGGCTGTTGAACGGGCGGGTGCGGGTACAAGTCTCATCGACGTGCTCGACCGGGTGCTGGACAAGGGCATCGTCATCGATGCCTGGGTTCGGGTATCCCTGGTGGGCATCGATCTGATTACCGTTGAGGCTCGTGTCGTCGTGGCGTCGATAGATACCTACCTCAAGTACTCGGAGGCCGTTGGGCAAGTTCCGACCGTGTCGCGGCCGCACGCGGAGCTCACCCAGAACGTGATGGCCGAGAACCGGGCGTTGAGGGCAGAGCTTGCAGCGACGAAGGTCCGCCGTACTCGTGCGCGGAGGCGCACACCGGAGGTCTGACGTGTCTCGGTCCGTGGCCCCGGTGCTGCCGCCAACGCCTGGCGTGGAACTCCAAGCGAAGCTCGCACTTGCCGAGGTCCTGGTCGCGAGCGCGGATCTGCCGGCATCAGCCGCTCACGCAATCGCATGGCTTGTCGAGCACGCGGGTCTCCAGCAGGCGTTCGTCGCAGTCCGTGAACCCACCCATCAGAACCTGCTGCTCGTTGCCGCGCATGGCCTGTCATCAACGGCCGTCGCCGGCTTTGCCGTCCGGCGGAACGACACCGCACATCCCCTCATCCTGGCGATGGACCGGCTGGAGCCTTCGTATTTCGACGGTTCGGGCGCGTGGCTCGCGGCGCTGCAGACAGGCGGCTTCCATGTGATCCCGCTGCGCGCCGCCGCGGAATCCGCCAGTGACGGCGTGCTCGTGGTCGGATCGGCGGGGCCGGACCTTTCACCAGACGCGGTCTGGATGGCGCGCCTGCTCGGCAGCCAGCTCTCGCGCCTCCACCAACGCCCGACTCTGGCCGGGACGCGGTTCAACCAGGAGCGTGTGCTCCTCTACAGCATCATCAACGCGGTGACCGATCCCATTCTGCTCACCGAGGCGGAAGGAAAGCTCATCATCGCAAATACGCATGCGGAGAAGCTGTTCTCGGCGCCCGAGGATGCGAGCGAGGGCTGGCGTCGCGCCGTCGCGCTGAACAAGTTGCTCTTCTCGGCAGCGCTCGCCACGGGCGCGGTCGGTCACCACTCCGAGCTCTCCCGGCGCGAGCTGCTTCTGGTCGATCCGCTGGAGGGATCGGATCTGCTCTTCGAGCTGATCAGCTCGAGGGCCAGGGACGAACAGCAGGGCACCTACGTCGTGTCCATCCTGCGGAACATTACCGACCTCGCACGTGCGCGGGAGGAGATCGAGGAGAGCTACCGCACGCTGCGCGTGGCGCAGGCGGAGGTCCGCGACGAGCGTCACCGGCTGGATCTCATCATCGATTCGGTCGTCGATCCGATTCTGGTGACCGACCAGGAGGGCGACATCGTTCTGATGAACGAGCCGGCCGAGCGGCTCTTCAACGTGCCGGCGAGCGCGGGGGAAGGGCCCCAGCGAAGGGTGCGCGCGAACGGGGCCAACCTGACCTCGTTCGTGTCCAACGTTCTGACGAGGACCGGAGAGCAGCGCTACCGCGGGGAGATCCAGCTCTCCGATCCGCAGACTGGCCGCAGCCTCCCGGTCGAGGCTGCCGCAGGGACCATTCTGTCGGAACAGGGGGAGCTGGTCTGGGTCGTCACGATTCTCCACGACCGCACCGAGGCGATCGAGAAGGCGCGGCTGTACGAGCAGCTCAAGTTCGCCTCCGCCGAGCTCGAGCGGAAGGTCCAGGAAGCGACCGCCGAGCTGGCGCAGCAGAACGAGCTGCTTCGGCGCCAGCACATCGCGCTCGAACAGGCGTCCGCGCTCAAGTCCCAGTTCCTCGCCAACATGTCGCACGAGTTCCGGACGCCGCTGAACGCGATTCTGGGCTATACCCACATGTTGCTGAACGGCGTCACGGGTCCGGTTACGGAACCGCAGTGGAAGAGCCTGACCCGTATCGACTCGAACTCGCGCCACCTTCTTGCCCTCATCAACGATATTCTCGACATTACCCGCATCGAAGCGGGACGGATGCCGCTGAACCTCTCCACGTTCCGGATACCGGACCTGGTGAACGAGGTGATGTCCGAGCTCGAGCCCATCGTCAAGCGGTCCAATCTGAGCGTGACGACACGGGTGAAGAGCAGGCTGCCGGCGATCAAGAGCGATCGGCAGAAGGTGAAGCAGGTCGTGCTGAACCTCCTCAGCAATGCGCTGAAGTTCACGCCGCAGGGTTCCGTGACGATCGAAGCGTTCTGGAGCCCCGCCGATCGGACGGTGTCCATCGCGGTCCGTGACACGGGTGTGGGCATTCCGGAGGAGTCGAGGAGGAAGGTGTTCGAGGATTTCCGCCAGCTGGACAGCTCTCCGGCGCGAGGCTACGGCGGCACCGGGCTGGGGCTGTCGATTTGTCGCAGGCTGGCGCAGATGCTCGGCGGGACGATTGAGCTCCAGAGCGAAATCTCACGGGGTTCCACGTTCACGCTGAAGTTGCCAGCCAAGGCGAGACGGTGAACGAGACGAAGGGACGCGCGCGCGAACCGCTGGTGCTCGTGGTCGAGGACTATCAGGATGCCCGGGAGATGTACTGCGCGTACCTCCAGTTCTCGGGGTTCCGTGTCGCGGAGGCGACAGATGGCTTCGAGGCCATCGAGAAGAGCGTCGAGCTGATGCCTGACATCATTCTGATGGATCTGGCCCTTCCCAAGATGGACGGCTGGGAGGCGACGCGACGGTTGAAGATCGACGAGCGGACGCGGCACATACCGATCGTGGCGCTGACCGGGCACGCGCTGGCAGGCCATGCGGAGGGCGCGCGCCAGGCGGGATGCGATTCGTTCGTCACGAAGCCGTGTTTGCCCGACGCGCTGGTGGCCGAGATACAGCGGATGCTCGACATCCGAAAGGAATGAATCCCGGTTGTGCGGCCCGGCGGCGGAGCAGCCGCACCGGCAGTGACAGGCGAAATCGATGCCCAAAACCCGTAAGCAGACGAGAACACGGACCGCGACGCGCACGAAGGCGGCGGCTCCTCCCGCAGTGCGCGAGCGGTCCCGCAGCGCCCCCACGGCAGCATCGCGCGGGAAGCTGGAACGCGTCCACATTCCCGCCGCTCGCCCCACGGCTGCGGAGCGGGCGACCCTCGAGGAGTTGCCGGAGGGGAAATACGTGTACTGCATCATCAAGTCGGCGCGCCCGCTGCGATTCGGGCCGCTCGGGATCGGGGTCGATCCGGCCGAGGTCCACACCGTCCACTACAAGGACATCGCGGCCGTCGTGTCCAACACGCCCATGGTCGTGCAGGATCCCACGCGTGACAACGTCCTGGCGCACCAGCGCGTCAACGAAACGGTGATGCAGCAGCACACCGTGATTCCCATGTCGTTCGGCACGGTGTTCAAGACCGAAGACGACATCGTGGAGCTGCTGCGGTCGGCGTACGACGCGTTCAGGGACGTCCTGAACAAGATGCTCGGCAAGTTCGAGTTCGGGCTCAAGGTGCTCTGGGACCGCGATCAGATCGTCCGCGAGATCGAGGAGGAGGACGAAGACATCAGGAGGCTCAAGAGCGAGATTTCCTCACAGAGGGGTTCGACCTACTTCGCGCGCATGCAGTATGGTCGTCTCATCGATGCCGCCCTGCAGGCGCGCTCCGAGCGCTACGTGGCCGAGATCTTCCAGGCGCTCCGTGACGTATCGGTTGCGTCGCGATCGAACAAGCCGATTGGCGACCGCATGATCATGAACGCCGCGTTCCTCGTGACCCGGGAGGGCGAGCCGGACTTCGATGCCAGGGTCAAGGACGTCGGCGCACGATACGACAAGCTGACCTTCAAGTACACCGGACCGTGGCCGCCGTACAATTTCGTGAATATCAGATTGAAGCTCGAGCGAGCGCACTAGAATGCTGAAGGTTGAATGCTGAATGCTGAATGAGGGGCCTTCAGCCCTCAGCATTCAACATTCAGCATTCAGCATTCAGCATTACTGATGTTCATCCTAGATTCCCTGCTGATCGGCGGTTTGCGGTTCGTCCTCGACAAGCTCGCAGTCGCGGTCGATACCGAGCTGAACGACGACACCGCCCTCAGGGAGCAGCTCCTGGCGGCCGAGATGCGCCTGGAGCTCGACGAGCTGACGCAAGAGGAATTCGGCCGGCTCGAGGCCGACATCCTGGTCAGACTCCGCGCCGTACGCGCTCGTCGCCAGGGCGGCGAGGCGGCCTCGCTGTCGCCATCCAGCTGCACCGTCACCGGCATAGAAGCCTCCTTCGAGGGGGACGAGCACGCGCTACCGACTCGTCGGAGGTAAGGGCGGCGTCGGCAAGACGACCTGCGCGGCTGCGCAGGCGCTCGACGATGCGGGGCGCGGGGTGCGGACCCTGGTGATTTCGACCGACCCTGCACCGTCGCTCGGAGACGCCTTGGGCCTTCGGCTTACCGGCGCCCCAAGGCCCGTTCCGCTTCCCCGGGGCACCCTGCACGCGCTCGAAATCAGCCCGATGCGCGCGCTGGAACGCTGGCTTCGCCCCCGCCGCCCTGTTCTCGAAACCATTGCGCTCCGTGGGACCTGGCTCGATGAGACGGACGTCCAGGAACTCCTTCGACAGTCTCTTCCCGGCATCGACGAGCTCGCCGCCCTGCTCGAGATACTCCGGTACGGACGATCTCCGGCCTACGACGTCATCGTGGTGGACACCGCACCGACGGGTCACACGCTGCGGATGCTGGCGATGCCGGACGCCTTGAGTGCTGTCGCGCTCGCGTTCGATCACATGCAGGCGAAGCACCGAGCGATGGTCGAAGCGCTCCGCGGCGCAACGATCGAAGACGAAGCCGACGAGATGATCCGCGATCTTCAGGAAGATGCGCAGGCGCTCACGACCCTTCTCAGGGATCCAGAACTGACGGACGTCACGCTGGTCTCGCTGCCTGAGAAGCTGGCTGTCGAAGAAACGCTCGACGCCGCGCGCAGCCTCCTGTCGATGCGCATACCGATCGCCGCGGTCGTCATGAATCGCCTCACCGCACCACCCCCGCAGAAGTGCGACTGGTGCGACGGTCGGCGCTCCATCGAGCGGCAGGCGATCTCGTCGCTTGCACGGGGGCTCGCGTCGGTTGCCCGCACCTCCAGGAGCGCGCTGCCCCGGCTCGCCATTGTCGGCGCCCGGCAGACCGAGCCCGCCGGAGTGCGCGCCCTCCGCGGCGTTGCGGCGGACTTGCGCAAACCGGCGACCCTCCCGCGCCGCCCGCTCGCGGCGGGGCGTCCGGCTCGGCGTCGGATCGCCGCTCTGCCCGCAACCTTCCAGCAACCGGCGCAACTCGCGGCGGTGAAACTGCTGATGTTCGCCGGCAAAGGCGGCGTGGGCAAAACGACGTGCGCCGCCGCGTCGGCCCTGCATCTCGCGGAGACCCAACCCAAGCGTCGGTTCCTGCTCGTTTCGGCCGATCCCGCGCACTCGCTGGCGGACGTGCTGGAGGCTCGCGTCGGCGACCCGCCACGCCGGGTGGCCGGACTGGGAAATCTCGACGTTCGCGAGCTGGATCCCGCTGGCGCGCTCGAACCCATCCGCACGCGCTACACGGCGTCGGTAGACAAGATGTTCGACCGAATCCTCCGAGGATCGGCCATCGACGCGACCCACGATCGGAGGGTGATGCGCGATCTCTTCGATTTCGCGCCGCCGGGGCTGGACGAGCTGGCCGCCGTGCTGGAGCTCGTCGATCTGCTGGGCGACGCCAGGTCGCCACGAAGGTATGACGTCGTCGTGATGGACACGGCACCGACCGGGCACGCCGTGCGGCTCCTCCAGATGCCGGAGACCGTGCAGGGCTGGACAAAGGCGCTGATGAGAATCCTGCTGAAGTACCAGCCTCTCGCGGGACTCGGCGATCTCGGCGCTGCGCTCCTGCAGCTGTCCCGCGGGTTGGGGAGGCTGCGAGCCATGCTCGCAAACCCGATGGAAGCGCAGCTCGTGGTGGTGACGAGAGCGGCGGCGCTGCCGCGTCATGAGACCGCGCGTCTCCTTGGCACATTACACCGCCTCGAGATCTCAGTGCCGGCCGTCATCGTGAATGCGGTCGGCGGGGGCGACTGCACGCGCTGCCGGGCGAGCACCCGCCAGGAGCTCCGGGAAACAGAATCGCTGATTCAGCTTGCCCGGGCGCGCTCCGGGCAGGTCGCCGTCATCGGGGCGCCTGCGGCGGTGCCGCCACCGGCGGGCGTTCGAGCTCTCGGCGCCTGGAGACGTCGATGGCGCGCCCTGTGACGACCTCCGCCTGCCTGGGCGCAGGAATTGATCGATACGCATTCATCGTGAGCCGCGTCACTCTGGCCATGGGTCCTCCGACGCGAGGTTGAGCACTTGGCCCGTCCAAGGAATCCGTTACGTGCGACCTGGTGTAGTTGATCACCTTCCGCTTGCGACGGCATCTCTCGAAGTAGTCAGCGTCTTGCTCGCACGGGCGCCGGCAAGGCCGCGCACTGGGATATCATCGAGATCCTGACCACATGGCAGCCAGCGCCACATATGTCTACTGTGTCGTCCACCGGGGTGGCCCTGTCGGGGTGCGCCGCATGCCGCCCGGCGTTCCTGGATCGTCGCGACCGGCTCTGCTCGACATTTCGGACGGCCTGTCGATCGCCGTCTCCACCGTGCCGCTCGATGTCTACGGGCCCGAGCAGATCGAGCGCCGGCTGCATGATTTGGAGTGGGTTGCGAACATCGCGCTGGGCCACGAGGCGGTGGTCGAACACATCGGGAAGATTGGCGGCGCCACGGTCGTCCCGATGAAACTCTTCACGATGTTTTCCGAGCCGGAGCGCGCGGTCGAGGAAATGCGCTCGCGGCGGCGTCAGCTGTCGGCCGTTATCAAGCGGATCAAGGATTGCCAGGAATGGGGCGTGCGCGTCACGCGAAGTGCAGGGACGCCGCAGCAACAGACACGGACCCGGCCGATACGTACTGGAGTGGATTTCCTCGCGGCGAAGAAGCGGGCACGTGACGATGAGCGGGACCTGTCGGCGAGGTTGCATGCCGAAGCCGAAGGAGTGCTGTTGCAGCTCGGCCGTGTGTCCAAGCAGGCGAAGCGACGGCTCCCTCCCGACGCGGCCGCGCCCCCCCCTCTCCTCGAGGCGGCCTTTCTCGTTCCGCGGAGCGGGAGTGCGCGGTTCAAGGCGGCGGCGAGGCAGGCTGCGCGGCGCTGCCGGACAGCGGGCGGCGATCTCGCGCTGAGCGGGCCGTGGCCCGCGTACAACTTCATCGACGGCGGAGAGCGACGGACGTGAGGCGGCGCCGGTCTAGCACCGTACCCAAAGCGAGTGCGGCCTCCTCGCGCGTCTCATCGAATGCGAATGTCCGGCTGCGATCCCCGCGCAGAGGACGTCCACGTCCTCGCATTGCTCACATCGTCGAAGAGCACACGGCCTCGCTTCTCGATGTGATCGACAACCTGCTCAACAAGGGTGTCGTGCTGAACGCTGATGTGATACTGGCGCTCGCGGACGTGGATCTCGTGTACGTGCGTCTCTCGGCGCTGGTGTGCGCGGCCGATCGGATCCTCCCGCGCGTTCGACAACGATGAGCGCGACGTACGTGTACGCCCTCATCGATTTCCGGGGGCCGAGCGCCCGGCCTGGCGGCTCGAGGCTGCCACCGAGCTTCCATGTGGATGGGCATCGCATCGACCTGATCGAGGTTGGCGGGGTGTGGGCGGCCATCGAAGAGATTGACGAGCCGCCCGAGCTGTCGGAGCAGTCGCTTCGGTCGCAGCATCGCGTCGCCGTCGTGCTCGCGCACCGCTTCGACGCGACCCTGCCAGCCCGCTTCGGCGCGGTGGTGGACAGGCTCGAGCTCGCGCGCATCGTGACCGCCCGGCGGCAGCGGATTCACAGGGCATTCGAGGCGGTTCGAGGGCGGGCCCAGATGACGCTCCGGGTCTTCGGGCCCGGCCCGATGGCAGACCGGCGTTCAGTCCGCCCTCCGCGTACTGGCACCGATTACCTGCAGGGTCGGCGGGAGGCCGCGCGCGCTCGTCTTCCGGTTGCGGGCGCAGCCATCCGGCGCGCGGTCAGACCACTCGTGCAGCGTGAGCGCGTCGAGGCAGGACGTGGCCTGGTACAGGCAACCGTCCATCACCTGATTCAGCGCAGTCGCGCAGCTGAGTACAAATCCCTGGTTCGGCGGGCGCTCGCAAAGCAGCAGTCCACCGGCCAGATCGTTGTCTCGGGGCCATGGCCCCCCTTCGCATTCGTGCCGGCCCTGTTGCCATGAAGCGGACACGTTCACCGAAAAGGGCACGGAAGCGACGCGTCCGGAAACCCGCGACCAGGCGCGGAGTCTCGCGGCGGCCAGGACAGGCCGGCGCGGCGCCCGCCGATCTCCGGGAGCTCGAGTCGCTCCGCGCGGATCTCGCGCGGATGGCCGGCAGCGCGAGGGCTCCACGATGGAACGCCGATCCCGAGGACGTGAAGCGTTCCGTCCTGAAGCTGGTTCTGACGCTGGTCGAACTGATTCGTCAGCTGCTCGAGCGGCAGGCGATCCGACGCATGGAGGCCCGCACGCTGACGCCCTCGGAGACCGAAGCGATCGGGCTCGCCCTGATGCGCCTGGAGGAGACCATTCGCGAGCTGGCCGAGCAGTTCGAGCTCGATCCGGAGGACCTGAATCTCGACCTCGGGCCTATCGGGAGGCTGCTGTGAGCGCGACACGCGCCCGGCTGATCCTGAACCCCGCCGCCGGAAGCGACCAGGCGCTCGCCAACGCCGCCTTGCTCAACGAAAAGCTGTCGCAGCGCTTCGGTCCGATCGAGATCGTCCTCAGCCTCGGCTCGGGAGACTGCGAGGCTGCCGCGCGCCGCGCGGTGGAGGACGGCTGCGACGTCCTCTTCGTAGGCGGCGGGGACGGCACGCTCAACGAAGCCGTGAATGGCGTTGCGTCGGTTCCCGGAGGTTTGAAGCGGATCACATTCGGCCTGATCCCGCTCGGAACGGGCAACGACTTTGCGCAGGCGCTGGGACTGCCGACCGATGTAGATCGGGCAATCGGGATTCTCACGGGCGTCGGGAGCGTGGCCGTGGATATCGGTCGGCTCAACAAGCGCTATTTCGTGAATGTTTCCGGCGGCGGGTTCATCGCGGAGGTCTCCGAGGCGGTGACGCCGCAGATGAAGTCCATCGCCGGACGGCTGGCCTATCTGGTCGGCGGCGCACAGACCCTGCTGGACTTCGAGCCCGTGGGTGTGACTCTGCACGCCGAGCCCGGTGGCGAGCACGTGACGACGGACGTCTACGCGTTCGCCGTCTGCAACTCGCGCATGATCGGCGGCGGACGTCTAATCGCACCGTACGCGATCATCGACGATGGGTTGCTGGATCTCTGCCTCATCGACGCGATGCCGACGCTGGAGTTCGTGGCCCTCCTGAGGCGCGTGGCCGGCGGCGATCACATCGAGGATCCCAGGGTCCGCTATCTTCGCGCGTCGCGCGCGACCATTGAGCTCGACCGGCCGATCCTGGTGAACACCGACGGCGAAGTACTCGAAGCCAGCCGCTGCGAATACGAGATCCTGCCACGCGCCGGGCGCTTCATCGGAGCCAATCCGCCGTTTGCTGGCGCTCCCGAGTCCACGGCTCAGAACGAATAGCAGCCCGGCGTGACCAGCACCCGACCCTCGCGGGTGAAGGACAGCGCGGTCGGCGAGATGATCCCGGCCCCGCGGAACTGGATCGTGCGACGCTTGTCGCCGCGCCTGTCGTAGACGTACGTGAATGGTGTCGCGAGTGACACCCACAGGCTGCCTTCCTTATCGGCGGCTGCGGCTCGCACACCTGGCCGGACAACCGGGAGTTCGCGGCCCTCGGCAGACGTCCTCCGCGGCCACTCCGTCGGGAGGGACAGCACGTAGTCGTCCACCTCGACGCCTTCGACGTGGCGCTCGAACATCAGGAGGCCATTCGCGTCGTACTTACGGAACAGCGGAGTGCCAGCCAGAAACACGAAGTAGAAGCCCCCTTCAGGGTTCACAACCACCATTCCTGCGTTGAGCGCACGATGCAGCTCCGGGTCGTCCTCGTGGCCCGTCAGACGGAGCGTGCCGAAGGTGCGCAGCACGTCGCCATCCATCGCGTACTCGGTAACGAGCGCGCCGCTTTCCGGCTGGCTGATCAGCACGGATCGCCCGGTGTACACGAGCGTCCCGATGCCGCTGAGGACGGCGCCGCCGAGGACCACGAGTGGGGCTTCACGCCCGGGCAGCGTAAAGCCCGCGAGGCTTGCACCGCTGCCATGAAAGCTCTGCACACGGCCGCGCCAGCCAGGCGCGTCGGCCACGACGAACGTGCCGTCGTCGGCCACGTCGAACGCCGTGGGGCGAAGGATGCGTCCGGGTTCGGCCCCGATCTGCAGGAGCCGGCGAATCTGATCGCGCGACCGCGATGCGGTGAAGACGGTGTGGGAGCGGCGATCGAAGATGAAGTATTGCCCGTCGGCGCCCTGCTCGCACGCGGTCATCTCCTCGATCTGGCCCGCGAGGTGCGCGGGCAGCGCGGCCACAGGCTTGAGCGTTTCAACGGGAAGCCAGCCGATCAGGGCGCCGAGGATCGCAGCGGTCATCAGGCGGAGCATCGAACAGCCTCTGCGGTGGAGGATGTCAGTACGCGGCGATGTCCCTGATGGCTTTCAGCACGTTCCCGGCCTGCGGCAGGATCACCTCTTCGAGGTCGGGGCAGTAGGCGACCGGGGTGTCGATCGCAGCAACACGCCGTACCGGTGCATCGAGATGCTCGAACAGCTCGTCGGCGATGCGCGCAGCCAGCTCCGCGCCGAACCCGCAGGTGAGCTGATCTTCGTGCGCGATGATCACCCGGTTCGTCTTCGTTACGGCGCGGACGATGCCGTCCCAGTCGTACGGCAGGATGGTCCGAAGATCGATCACCATGACGCTGACGCCGTCCTTCTCCGCCTGCTGCGCCGCCAGGAGCGAGCGCTGGACGAGCGCTCCCCAGGTGATCACGACGGCATCGGTGCCGTCGCGGCGCATCGCCGACTTGCCGAACGGCACCATGTAGTCGGGGCCCGTGTATTCCCCCTTGTTGTAGGTCTGACGGTAGAGGTGCTTGTGCTCCAGGAACATCACCGGGTCGTCGCAACGGATGGCCGTCCTCAGCAGCCCCGCCGCATCCTGGGCATTCGAGGGGAATACGATTCGAAGCCCGGGGCAGTGCGCGAAGATGCTCTCGCCCGACTGGCTGTGATAGGGGGCGCCGCCCCGCAGGTAGCCGCCGATAGCCGTGCGGATGACCACGGGCGCTGCGAACGCGTTGTTCGATCGGTACCGCATCATGGACAGCTCGTTGCGGATCTGCATCATCGCCGGCCAGATGTAGTCGAAGAACTGAATCTCGACGACGGGCTTGAGGCCGCGCGTCGCCATGCCGATGGCACGGCCGACGATGTTGGCCTCGGCGAGCGGAGTGTTGAACACGCGCGTGCCGCCGTAGGTGCGCTGGAGGCCGTGGGTGACCTTGAAGACGCCCCCCTTGCCCGGGATCTGGTCGAGCGAGGTTTCCCGGCTGCAGTCCGCGACGTCCTCGCCGAACGCCACGATTCGCGGATCGCGGCCCATCTCGTCCTTGAGGGTGCGGTTGATCGCCGCCACCATCGTGTCGGGCTTGCCCTCCGGCGCGGGGGCCGTCTCGAACGCGCTCGACGATGGATCGACGTCCGGGGAGTACACGTACACCGTCGCCGTGTCGGGGGCGGGTCTCGGGGACTGGACAGCGCGCTCGGCGGCTTCGTTGATCTCCCGATCCACGTCCGTGACGATCGCCGCGAGCTCGTCTTCTGCAAGGCCCTGCGCCGCGAGGAGCGCCGCCATCCGGATGATCGGGTCCCTCTTCGCTTCGGACGATCGTTCGTCCGCCGTTTTGTACAGCTTCTCGTCGTCTGACAGCGAATGCGAGTAGGGACGAATGACGCGGGCGTGGATCAGGGAAGGGCCCTGCCGCTCACGCGCGTACGCGACCGCGTCGGCAACTGCTCGATAGCTCGCGAGGAAGTCTGTGCCATCGATGCTCTGGACATAGAGGCCAGGGAATGACGAGACGAGCTTCGAAATATCCCCCCCCGCGGTCTGCACCTCAACGGGAACAGAGATGGCGTATCCGTTGTCTTCAATCAGGTAGACGACGGGCAGTTGGCCGATGCACGCTGAATTGAGGGATTCCCAGAACTCTCCCTCGCTGGATGTGCCTTCTCCGATGGAGACGTAGGTCACTTCGTCGCGGCGGAACCGGTGCTCGCGCCCCGCGATCGCCGTGACCTGCTCGTACAGGCGGCCGGCTTCGGCGCAGCCAACCGCCTGGAGGCACTGGGTGCCGGTCGGGCTCGACTGGGACACGATGTTCAGGCGCTTGTGGCCCCAGTGCGAAGGCATCTGGCGGCCGCCGGAGCTGGGGTCGTCCTTCGCGGCCACTGCGCTCAGGAACATTTCGAACGGCGTCACGCCCAGCGCGAGGCACAACGCGCGGTCGCGGTAGTAGGGATAGAACCAGTCGTGCCCCGGCTTCAGTACCATGCCTGCCGCCACGAGGACGGCTTCGTGCCCTGCACCGCTGATCTGGAAGAAGATGAGGCTCTGGTTCTTGAGCTGGATCTCCTTGTCGTCGATGCGCCGCGACAGCACCATCGTCCGGTACGCGCCCAGCAGGTCCTCGCGCGACAGGCCGTGCAGGCCGGCGGATTCCCACTGCGCCTTCGTGGCTTTCCCGTTGCTGACCGCCGTAGCCTTCATTCCTGGAGTGCCCTTCTGAAACGCGGATCCGGATGGCTCCCGGCCCTTGACGGGAGCGCGGACTACCGCGGATCGGCCCCGATCTGACGCGACATTCGAGCGTTCCACCCGCGGAGCACAACTCGACGCCGCATCCGCAATGGAGGGGAACAGGGAAATTATAGCATTCGGCCCCCGCGGCCCTGCCTGCCCCGACCTCCCACTTGCCTTCCCACTTCAGCCTTCCCACTTCAGCCTTCCCACTTCAGCCTTCAGCCTTCATACTTCAGCCTTTGGAAAGGATTCTGTCGTGAGCACTCACACAGTCAGGCTGCATCGATGGGACGAGATAGCGCTGGAGAAAGTGACCGAGATGATCTCGCGCAAGATGGTGACGGGCGAGCGGGAAATGCTGTCGCAGATTTATCTCAAGAAGGGCGCGCTGGTGCCCATGCACTCGCACGAGAGCGAGCAGATGACCTACGTCCTGCAGGGCGCGTTGAAGTTCCTCATCGGCGGCGAGGAGATCACGGTTCGCGAGGGCGAGGTGCTGCACATTCCGTCCTGGGTGGAGCACCAGGCAGAGGCGCTCGACGACACATTCGAACTGGACGTCTTCAGTCCGATCCGCCAGGACTGGCTGGATCATACGGACAGTTATTTTCATAAGTAGCTACCAGCTACCAGCTACCAGCTTTGTCGTCAATCCGTGTGAGGAGACGCATGGAACTGGGATTGGCGGGCAAGTGTGCGCTCGTGTGTGCCGCGAGCCGGGGGCTCGGCAAGGCAGCGGCGCGGGCGCTGGCGGACGAGGGGGCGGCGGTTGCGATCTGCGGCCGTCACGTCGAGACCCTCGAGCGGGCGGCGGCGGAGATCAACGGCGCGACCGGTGCGCAGGTCGTGCCCGTCGTGGCCGACGTCGGGCGGGGTGAGGACATCGCGCGGCTCATCTCGACCACCGTCAAAGAGCTCGGCGCGCTGGATGTCCTGGTCACCAACACGGGGGGGCCGAGGTCGGCCCCCTTCGAGGCCATTGAAGACCAGGAATGGAACGCCGCTATCGCCTCGCTGCTCATGGGAGTGGTCCGGCTCTCGCGCGCGGCCCTGCCGCACATGCGGGCGCGCGGTGCAGGCCGCATCATCAACATCACGTCGGTCTCGGTGAAGCAGCCGATCGAAGGGCTCGCCCTCTCGAACGCAATCCGGGCGGCTGTCACAGGGCTGGCGAAAACCCTGGCAACCGAGCTGGCCCATGAGCGAATCCTCGTGAACTGCGTCGCGCCGGGCTATACGGCGACCGACAGAGTGATCGAGCTCGCGGAAACTGCCGCGAAGAGAGAGGGAACCACACCCGAGGCCGTGCAGAAGCGAACCGAGGCCAGAATCCCCCTCGGCAGGATGGGAACGCCTGAAGAATTCGGCGCGGCGGTCGCCTTTCTCGCCTCCGACCGCGCCTCGTACATCACCGGCGTGACGCTTCAGGTCGATGGCGGATACGTTCGCAGCCTCATCTGAATGCTGAATGCTGAGTGCTGAGTGCTGAATGTTGAAGGCGGAAGGCTGAAGGCTGAAGGCTGAATGCTGAATGCTGAAGGCTGAAGGCTGAAGGCTGAAGGCTGAAGGCTGAAGCATGCCGGCGAACGGCGGAGGGCGGAAAGCGGCCTAGTGAACGTTCCGGTCCCAGTCCGATCGGCCGCCCGAGTACACGTCGAACTTGCGGCGGAGCCGGTTCATCTTCCATTTCAGATAGCGGTACTTCACCTCGGCGGAAATGCCGCCACGGCCGCCCTTGAGATACAGATACCCCGCGATCAACCCTCCGAGATGTGCGGCGTGGGAGATGCCGCCGCCGCCGCGGAACGTGTAGAGCAGTGCGATTCCGCCGAAGATCATCACGAAGATCCTCGCAGGAATCGGGAACAGCAGCATGAGCAGGATCGGCTGATGCGGATAGTAGAGGGCAAACGCCAGCAGCAGCCCGAACAACGCGCCCGACGCGCCGATGGTCGTGGCGCCGTAGGCCGGGGCCGTGGCATCGAACGGCAGCAGCGACAGGAGGAGGGCGGCAAGGCCGCCTCCCAGGCCGGTGACGGCGTAGTACTTCGCGAAGAAATGCGTGCCCCAGCGGCGCTCGAGCGTGACGCCGAACATCCACACGCCCAGCATGTTGAGCAGGATGTGCATGACGTCGGCGTGGAGGAACAGGTACGTCCCCAGCTGCCAGATCCAGCCCTGCTCGAACACCGCCTGCGGCCGCAGGCCAAGGTAGTAGACGACGATGGGAAAGAACTGCGTGATGACGAACATCGCCACGTTGGCGATGATGATCCACTTGACCGCGTCCGTGATGGGTCCCGGCCCGAATGAATAGCTGACCGAAGAGGGCGGGGCGTAGCGGGACATCTAAGGCAACCGTTTCCAATCGTACCACACGGAGTTTACGGCTCGGGTTCCGCGAGGACAACCTCGGCGGGCATCGGCACCGCCCGCGGGCGCGCCCGCGCCGGCAGCGGCAACGCGCACGCGGCGGCGGCAAGTGGCACCATCGCAAGCCCGGCCAGCGTCGCCTGGATGCCGAATCGGTCCGCGATCATTCCCACAATCGGCACGCTCAATCCGCCCGTGCCCCATGCGAATCCCATCATCAGCGACGACACCGTCGCCGCGCTCACCGGTGCAAGCGATTGGCCGAACGTCACGTTGACGGGCAATGTCGACTGCAGAAAAAACCCGCCAACCGCCAGCAGCACGACGAACGCCCATCCGGTCACGAGCGGCGCCGCAAACATGAACGGCGTGGACAACACCAGCGAGAGCGCGATGACCTTTCGCGCGCCGTATCGATCCGCGGCGGGGCCGCCGAGGAAGCCTCCCAATCCGCTCGCAAACAAGTACACGGCGACTGCTGAGCCAGCCTGGGTCAACGTGTAGCCACGCCTGGTCAACATCACCGGTACGAATGTCGCGAAGGCCAGCGACGTCAGCGTGCGGAGGACGACGATGGTGTAGAGGAGCGCGAGCGGCCGGGCATAGGGCTTCAGGTCGGACAGGCCGCCGCGGGACGAGGCCTGGATCGGCATGGGCGGGACGCGTGTCAGGAAGAACCCGACGACCAACAGCCCCGGCAGCGCGAGCAGCGGCGTCCAGCCCAAGCCCAGCCGCTCGGCGAACGGCGCAAACATCAGCGGGCCGAGCGAGAAGCCGAGCGTTCCACCGCTGATGTAGACGGACATCGCCAGGCCAGGCCGATCGCCGCCGAGACGGTGCGCGAGCGCAGCAGCCGGCGGGTGGAATGCGGCAGCGCCGAGCCCGCCTGCCACGAGAATCACACCGAGCATCGCGGTCGACTGCGCCAGCCCGATCAGGCTCAGCAGGCAGACCGAAATCACCGGGCCCGCCATCACGAGAAACCGTGGTCTCCACTTGTCGGCGAGCCGCCCGAACCCGACCTGCGCCACCGATGCTGCGATCTGAAACATCATCGTCAAGATGCCTGCCGTCTCGAGCGAGAGGTCGAGGCGCGGGATGAGCAGAGGCAGCAGGGGCGCGTAGATGTTGCCGTAGCCATCTACCATCATGTGCGCGCTGGCCATCAGCAGCACCGTTGGGTGCAACCTGGAAGGGACGCCCTGCAATCAGGTCCTCATGATTTGGAGGGTTTCGACACCCCCGTGCGGCCGGCGAGACGCGTGCGCACCGTTTGGAGGACGGCGTCGAGCTCTTCCACTCGCAAGAGTCGCGCCCCTGCAGCGAGCGCGGCGATGCCGGCGGTGATCGACGCGATTACGCGGAGAAGCCTTGCCTGGAAACCTGTCCCCGGCAGCGCGTCGGTGAGCCACGCGGCGGAGTACCAGGCAACCGCACCCATGACGACGGTGGCCAGGCCGATACGGAGAGCAGAGCTCGCGATGCGCCGGGCATCGAGCCCGTCCAGCCGTCTGCTGAGCAACGCCAGCAGCAGCGCCGCGTTGAAGATCGCCGCAATCGCGGTGCCCAGGGCCAGCCCGCGATAGCCCATCACCCGGACGAGTACGAGATTCAACACTAGGTTCACGGCGACCGCGCCGACGCTGACGAGCACCGGCGTGCGGGCATCGCGCAGGGAGTAGAACGTGGGCGAGGCGATCTTGACCGCAGAGTATCCCAGCAGGCCCGGCGCATAGAACATCAATGCGGCGGCCGTGCTCACCGAGTCGTGCGGAACGAATGCGCCGCGTTCGTAGATGAGCTCGACGATTGGCCGCGACAGCACCATCAGCCCGACCGTTGCCGGCAGGTTGAGCATCAGCATCATGCGCAGACCGTTCGAGACGATTCGCCTGATCGCGGCGCGGTCCTCGCCCGCGGAGTGGCGCGAGATGTCGGGAAGCGCGGCTGTCGCGATCGAGACCCCGAACAGCCCGATCGGCAGGTACATCAGCCTGAACGCGTACCCGAGCCACGAGACGGCCCCCTGCTCCTGGGTCGTCGCGAGGTACTGGTTCACCAGCAGATTGATCTGGACGGCCGCGAGCCCCACGGTTCCCGGCCCCATGAGACGGAGGATCTCCCGCACCTCCGGGTCCTTGAAATCGAGGATCGGCTGGTACCGAAAGCCTTCGCGATGGAGCGAAGGCCACTGCATCAAAATCTGTCCGAGGCCGCCGAGGAGCGTGCCGATGGCGATGCCGGCAATCGGAGGCAATCCGACCAGAGGCATCACCGGCACGATCGCGAAGGCGCTGAAGATCGTCGCGACATTGAACATCGCCGGCGACAGGGCCGGGATGAAGAACCGGTGCAGCGAATTGAGCATGCCCATCATGGCGACGGCAATCGCCACGGTCGTGAGGAACGGCAGCATGATTCGCGTCAACTGCGTGGTGAGCTGCAGCTTTCCGGGGACCGACGCGAACTCGTCGCCGGTAATCGCCGTCGTGATCGGCTCCGCAAACACGATCCCGAGGACGACGAGCACGCCTGTGGCGAGCAGCAGCGCGTTGAGCACGAGATTGCCGAGGCGCCAGGCCGATTCGCGGCCGCGTGCCGCGAGCGTGCGCGTGAAGGTCGGGACGAACGCCGCCGTCATCGCGCCTTCCGCGAACAGGTCCCGCACCAGGTTCGGGATCCGGAAGGCCACGTTGAAGGCGTCCATGGCCGGCCCGCTGCTGGCGCCGAACATCCTGGCCAGCACGATTTCGCGGGCAACGCCGAGCAGCCGGCTTGCCAGCGTCGCGGCGCCAATAAGCCCCGCGGAGCGCATCAGGCCCCGGCTCATCGGGGGCAGGTGGGGGAGGGCATGGGGTGAAAGCGTACCACGTGCTACGTGCCACGCGCGATGTGCGAGGTGGCACCAGTCAGCAGTTGCCAGTCACCAGTTACCAGGCACCGCACTCCGCACGTCGCAACTGACAACTGGCAACTGGCAACTGGGAACTAATGCCTGCTCGACGGCGCCCTGCGGCCTGCCGCGTTCGGATGCGGACGAATCGGACAGGCGACTGTGCAGATCCGGGACGGCGGAAACAAAAAAGGCTCCTGCCCGGGGGGACAGGAGCCCAATGGAGGATGGATGAGAGGCTTGTGCGTGCCTTTCAAGATGATTAGACGACGGCCAGCGAAAAAGGTTTGCTGTGGGGGTGTCAGCCCGCGCCGAGCTTGCGTCGGACCAGCTCGTTGATCATCTTGCCGTCCACGGCCTGTCCCGCGAAGCCGCTCATCACAGCTTTCATCACACGGCCGACATCCTTTGCGGAGCCGGCGCCGGTGCCGGCAATGGCGGCGTCCACGGCGCGCTCGATCTCGACCGGATCCATCGGCGGCGGCTGGTACGCTTCGAGGGTGCGTATCTCTGCCGCTTCCTTGTCCGCCAGGTCGGTCCGGCCGCCGGCGCGGAACTGCTCGATGGAGTCACGTCGCTGCTTGATGAGCGAGGCAATGACCTGCTGCGCCTCGGCCTCCTCGAGAGCACGCCCCCGCTGGACCTCGCTGTTCACGAGCGCCGCCTTCGCCATTCTGAGCGGCGCGAGCCGTCCCTGGTCCTTCGCGCGCATCGCCTCGGCGATGTCCGCCGTGATCTGTTCCATCAAAGTCATTCGACACCACGCATTGCGAGGTTTACCAGCATCACCAGCGTTGCCACATCGCCCGGCGCAACGAGACAGCGTCCATTATGGCAATTCCGGACGTTATGGCAATTCACGCACGTGCTCGTAGAGCGCCCGATACTTGGCCGCCACCGCCTTCGGTCCGAACTCGCGCTCGAGGATCACGCGGGTCGCAGTCGACGTGCGGTGTTTGTGCTCGAGGAAGTACGTGATCGCATCTGCCAGCGCGCCCGATTGCTGCCGCGCGACGATGAAGACGTCAGGACCGAAGACGTCGTTCAACTCGAGGCCGCCCGGATTGTCCGACGACAGGACCGGCGTCCCGCTCGCGAGTGCCTCGATCGCAACGGTCGGCAGCGCCTCGAGCAGCGACGGCAGCACGAAGAGATCCGCCGCGGCGCAGTAGCGTGCAACGGTCGCGTTGTCCACGAGGCCCGCGAAGGTGACGTGCCGCTCGACACCCATCGATTTCGCCAGCAGTTCGAGGGCGTTCCGCTCAGGTCCCGTTCCGCAGATGACCAGACGCGTGTCGGGGTGTGTCCGCACGACCTCGCTCATCGCCTCGATCAGGTAGCGCTGGCCGGCGAGCGGGTGCAGTCGCTTCACGTTGACCAGCAGGTGGCGGCTCGGCAGGTGCAAGCTCTCTCGCTCGTGCGCCTGCGCCGACTCGTCGTGCCATTGGAACGCCGGGGCGACAGGCGGGTAAATCGCGTGCATCTCGCGGCGAGTGAGGCCGAGCTCGCGCGCGCGCGCGCGAAGCCGCTCGCTGTAGAACGTCACAGCCGACGCCACATGATAGGCGCGCGTGAACAGATCCGGTCCCCGGCGCTTCGGCTCATAGTGCCAGATTTCGGTTCCGTACATGGTCATCACAACGGGGGTGTGCCGGCGCCGCGCGAGCAGCACGGCGATCTCGGCGAGCAGCCCGTTGCTGTGCACATGCACGAGGTCGGCGCGGCCGAGCGGAGCCGAGAGCGCGTGGTAGATCTGCCACGCGCTCGTCAGCGCGCCGGTACCGAGCGACCGCGCCAGACGCCCGTCCGCCCTCCGCGGCACCCATGTCGCGGTGCCGGGCAGCAGCGCGCTTCCCTTGGCGCGCGGAGGGTGGGCCACGTACTCCACGCGGTCGCCCGCCTCGGATGCCCACTCGCCAAGCTGCAAGGGCAGCAGCGCGTTGGCAGCCTGGTCGGGCGGCAGGTGCGGCGTGACGTGGAGAATCTGCATGTCTTCAGCTAGCAGCCCGTGGTGAAATGCCGGCTGCATTCGACGGGCGATGCATCCCCGCTGGCTGCGTTGCTCCTCCCTCAAATACTCCCGGTATTCTCGGTCGTCGCGCCTTGCCAGCGGGACGCCTCGTCCGTCTCGGTGCGACGCCGGCATTTCACCACGGGCTGCCAGGAGCCGTCAGCTGTCAGCTCCGTCGCTCGCGCAGTACTTCGTCCTGAACTCATTGAACGTCACCGGCGTTGCGCCGAGCTCGCGGGTCGCGAAATGCAGGAACCGTTCGAGACGCTCGCCGAAAGCGTCGAGCTCCGCCTGCGTCCGGTTGTACGGGCTCCCGCCCACGATTGCTTCGCTCGAATGGAAGATCAGGTTCAGCACCGGTTCCCCGGCGCGTGCAAGGTCGCGTGCGAGGCCGATCATGTCCTCGAGCGACGACCACGACGGGCGCAACCACCGCACGCGCGCGAGCCGCAGCGCGCGGAGCACGCGTTTGGTCGTGTACGGCCGCGGCGCCCGCCCGTAGGCGTGCTGGAGGACGGCCGGCCACCGTCGGTTCAACGCGGCCGAGACCGGAACTTCCAGCAGGTTGCTCGAGCCGGGCCGCGTGGCGGAGTCGTAGGCCAGGAAGTACGGCCGCAGGGGCGCCTCCACGAAGTCGGGACCGCCTTTGTGCGCCTCGTAGAACAGCGGCGCGACGCTCGACTCCACGAGATATCCGGCGCGCTCGAGCGCCGACACGTGCTCGGCCGAAAAACCGAAGCGACCCGAGCGGTAGGTCACGGGCCGCGCGCCCACCGCGGATGCGATCGCGCCGGTCAGCGTGTCAACCTGCTGCTCGAACTGACGGCGCGGCAGCCACGCCGCGTATGGATGGGACCTGACATCCTCTTCCGAACAGGGAGGCGTTTCCCACGCATGGTGATGCGCGCCGATCTCGCAGTCGCCGCCGTTCAGGAGCGATCGCAGCACCTCGGCCGAACGCGGATCCCGGGCCACGGGATAGGTGATGACGTAGGTCGGCCGCGTGCCGTGTCGCGCGAACAGCGCATGCAGCCGGTGAAGCGCGTAGATGTTCTCGAAGGTCTGGTTCGCCCGTGCAGCCGGGTCCCACTGATTGTCTCCCTCGGTGTCGATGCCCGCCAGTAAGTACATGAGCAGATCGGCCCGCCTCAGCGATCCTGGTCCGAGTCGCCGAGCGTGACGTGCCAGCGATCGGTGTTCTCGTAGAAGGCGGGCTGCACGTCGATTCCATTGACCTTGGTCACGAACTGCACGGTGGACTTCACCTGAAAGTACCCCGCGCGCCTGAGCACGCGTCGAAATCCGGCGTGCATCGCGAAGGTCCGGATCTTGTCCGAATCGGCCTGCCGGGCCTCCCGGTCGACCCAGCGCAGAAGCGTGCCCAGGTCGGACGGGTCGTCAGGGTCCACCAGGAAATCCGCGAGCAGCGTGACCCGCCCGCGCGGTTCGTGCAGATGACGGTACACGGCATAACCGATCGTGCGCGCATCCCGGCGCAGCGCGGCGATTGCATAGCGGACGTGCGGCGCCGAGACGTATTTCCAGTTGAGATACGCCGCGTCGCGCCGAACCGCGAAATCGAAGCGCGGCGCCAGTCGCTCCCACAACTCCGTGAAGCTGTCGTCGAATCGCTGGAGCATGCGCACTTCCGCGCCGACGGGACGCGCGCGCGACACGAGCATCACGAGGGGGACCGTGAGGGCGGACACGAGCCGGTTGACCGGCATCGGCCAGCTCGGCCGCCGGAACGCCCGACGCGTGAGCGGTTTGACGAGGCACGGCAAAGGGCCCACATCGGGCCATCGCAGCTTCTGAAACAGCTTGTAGGACGACTCGGAGAGACCCAGCCCGAGCGAGGCGCCGACGTTGCGATCCCAGGTCCTGAAGAGGACTTCCCCGAGGCCCTGACGCTGCCGCTCCGGCGCCACCATGACGTCCATCCCCCAGGAGGCCTGCACCTGCTGTCCCCCCACCGACAGCTGAACGGGCATCGTCGCGTACTGCCCGATGATCGCCGGGCCCTCGCGCGCGATCCAGATCTCGGGCTCGCCTCCCGGGTTGTTGGGATTGCGCCGGTATTGCCAGTCCCAGCGCAGACGGCTGGCCTCGGCCGCGTCGTTGCCGAAGACGCGCCGGTAGAGCGCATCGACTGCGCGCCTGTCCTCCGGCCTGTAGCGATTGATTTCTGCCACGATTCCGTCGAGCGTTACGATCCCGCCGCGAGCACGTATTCCATGTTGCTGATGAGGGCGTCCTGGGTCAGCGGGCTGTCGCGCAGCCACCGTGCCACGGGCCGAGGCATGCGGCGAACGGTTGCCGTGACGTGCAGCTCCTCACGCACGATGCGAAGCCCGGCGGCGGCGATTTGCGCGCGAAGGCGGCCGACGCGCACCTTTTCGAGCAGATCGTCGTGCTTGCTCTCGCCGCGGCGCGCCGCTTTGATGAACGAGTTCTCGTTCGCAGGCTCCTTCAACGTCCAGGCGGCATGCCGCGCCAGGAATCGAAACGTGACGAACGCCGCAGGTCGTCCGACGATCAGGTGCAGCGGAATCTGAACCTTCAGCCGCGGCAGGTGCGCCCCGGCAAACGACAGGTACGGCGCGGTGGACAGAAAGACGTGCCCGCCGGGCGCGAGGACCCGCGCGCACTCTCGAAGATACAGCGGCGCGTCGGCGACGTGCTCGATGACGGCGTGCGACAGCACGAGATCGAAGCTCCCGTCACGAAACGGGAGAAACATGCCGTCGGCCTGTGCAAACCTCAGGTTCGGCAGCCGGCGCTCGCGCCCGAGGGCGACGCCGGCCGTCTGGAAGCGCGGGGCGGGGTCGATGCCCACCACGAGCGACGCCTCCTCGGCGAGGGAGACGGGCATGCCGCCGCCGCCGCATCCCGCGTCGAGCACGCGGCCCCGCACCGCCACGCCCGCGCGCTCCAGGAACGCGATCACTTTCGCGCTGCGGTAATACTCGAACACCGCGTAGTCGTACTCCGAACGGAACCGGACGTCCGCATGCGCCTTGATGGCGCCTTCGTCAATCCTGCGCACGCCCGGTCCTGTCAGGGGACGCCGCCGGGCCGCCGAACTTGTCGATGAGCGCGGCCTTGTCGTGGCCAGACGACGTCTCGGCAACGTCGAACGTCATGATGATTGCACGGTTCGGGTAGGCCTCGAGCACGTCCTGGATGACCGATCCTTCGTAGCCGATGCGCGGCGCGGTATACGTCAGAATATAGCGCACATCATCGCGGCGCTTCCGATCCTCGTAGTTGCCGAAACCGCGCCCGACGAAGACGGGGCGGATCCGATTCTCGAGCGAGAGCCCGTTTGCCAGCTTTCCGTGAACGAGCGTGCCCGGCGGGAGCACGCGCCCGAGTGCGAGGCTGGCTTCGTAGTTGCGGCTCGTGCGGCGGGTCGCCCACTGCCAGTACTGCGCGAGGTCGCCCGCAACCACGAGCCCCGCGACCAGGAGAGCCGCCTCGGGGCGCATCCGCTGGACCGCGAGCCAGCCTGTCACCGCCTGCCAGCGCCAGACAAGGGCCAGCACGGCGGCAACCGAGAGGGCCGCAGCGAGCCTCACCCCGGGGCCGATCTGATACAGATAGGCGAGTCGCACCACCGAGCCGATGACCAGATACGCGAGAAGCAGGAGCAGCGGAATCGACAACCAGCGCGTGCGGCCATCGAGATGGACGGAATCGGGAATAACCGGGCCCTCCCGTCCCAGCAGAAGCGCTGCGAGCGCGACCAGCGCCGGAATGAACATCACGTATCGCCGCTCGTTGCCCGAATCGTGGACGACCAGCTCCAGCAGACCGATCATCACCCAGAGCACCAGCAGCCGCTCGGCCGGCAGCGCGCGGCTCCATCGCGCGGCGACGCCGGGAATCGCCAGTGCAGCGGCCAGCGTCACCAGCCACATGCGCGTGAAGAAGTCGTGCGCGATCGGCAGCCATGACGCGCGATCGAGCAGTGCGCCCACGGAGTACTCGGGCTTGCGCGTGACGCTCATCTGCCAGTTGTAGAACCGATATTCGCTCCAGTTGGGCAACACGAACACCATGGCGACGAGGGCGATCGTGAGAACCACGCCGGCGAGCGTCCACCACGCAGCGCGCTGCACCGCTGGCGAGCCGGTATCTAGCCTGGATCGTGTCTGCAGCACGCGCGACGATCCAATGGTGAACGCGGCGTCGAGCCCGATCGCCCCCACGAAGAAGACCGCCGACGCCTTGGTGAACACCGCCAGCACGGCGGCGCTGCCAGCTGCGAGTCCGGCAAGCGGACGACGGGCCGCCACGGCGTAGGCCGCCCAGCTCGCCACGATCAACGACGTCATTGTGGATTCCATCAAGGCCGCGCGATTCCACATCACGAACACGTAGTTGGTGGCGAGCAACACCGCGCCGATGACGGCGGCGCGCCGGCCGCCGAGCGTTGCCAGGCCGGCTGCGAGCAGCGCGATCGCGGCCAGGCCAGAGACGGCCGGCACCGTGCGCGCCTGCCACGTGCCGACGCCGAACAGCCCGAACGCTCCCGCTTCCAGCGCGGTGAACACGGGCGCGATGAACATCGGGTTCCAGTTATCGGTGCGCCACGTTCCCCAGAGCACTCGATTGCGCGCGTTGTGGACCCAGGCGCCTTCGTCGTGCCACACGACGCCGACCGTGGCGTGCGTCGGCGGATCGGCAGTCGGCCAGGCGAGCCGCAGCGCAGCGCCGGCAACCAGGGCCGCCACCAGGACGGTGAGGAGGAACCGTCGGGAATAGGGCACGAAAAGGAGCTGAATTATAGTAACGGGAATGGGCAGTGCGCCCTTCGGGGAATCGAGCGCGGCCGACCTCACGATGGTCGTGCCGACCTACAACGAGCGCGACCGCCTGGCCGAGCTGGTGCGCGCGGTCTTCGAGGCGTGCGACGTTCGGGGCGTCGCGCTCGAAATGATCATCGTGGACGACAACTCGCCCGATGGAACAGGCGCCGTTGCCGACGAGCTCGCTCGCGCCTATCGGCTGCGCGTGATCCACCGACCGGGCAAACTCGGCCTCGGGACGGCCGTGGTCGCAGGCTTCTCGATCGCGTCGGCGGCCACGGTCGGTGTGATGGACGCCGATTTCAGTCATCCGCCCGCGATGGTTCCGCGCCTGTTTCGGGTCCTCGAAGCCTGCCGGGCCGATGCGGTGATCGCCAGCCGGTACATTCCCGGAGGCTCGACGCCAGACTGGCCCCTGTGGCGGCGACTCCTGTCCAGGGCCGCCTGCCTCGCGGCACGGCCGTTGAGCCCGGTGCGGGACGCCGCGTCGGGCTTCTTCGTGATCCGCCGCGACATCGCGAACCGTGTCACGATTCGAGCAGGGGGCTTCAAGATCTGCCTCGAGCTGCTGCTTCGTGGCTGGCCCTGCCGCCTCGTCGAGATTCCGTACCGCTTCGACGACCGCGAGCAGGGTGAAAGCAAGATGAGCCTGCGCGAGGCGGCAGGCTACCTCGTGCAGCTCCGCGATTTGTACGCGCTGCGATGGGGGTCGAGGATCCGGCGTCGGCGGCGTGAGTATCGGCGATTCGCCCCACAGGAGGTCGAGGCGGTGCTATCCACCGCGCGGACCGATCTGCCACCGACGACTCGGGAATCCAGACTTCAGGAAACCCGGCCATAGCAGTTTTTCAGGCGTCAGAGCTACATGTCCTTCTCGAAACTCATCATCTTTCTGCTGGGCGTCGTCTGCCTGCCGTGTTCCGCGCTTGCTCAGCAGCCCAAAGCCCCTGTCAAGCCCGCGAGACCGGGCGCGATTGGAATCGAAGAGGCGACCGCGCTGACCCAGGGCTGGGCGTTGCTCGCGCAGGGCCTCACCAACGAGGCGGCCGCGCGCGCGGCGCAGGTGCTCGCCACCTATCCGACGAGCGCCGCTGCGATGATGCTGGCCGTCGAAGCCGAGATTGCCCGCGGCGGAGGGCATGCCGGGCTCGACCAGTACGAACGCTGGCTCGGCGGGCGGGCTCTCGACGAGCCCTCGACGGTGAGACGCGTCGCAATCGCCCTCCTGCACGAGGTCGCCGCCGACGGCCAGAAGGACGCGGCGCATCTCGAGGCGCTGCGCGTGCTGGCCGACGACGGAGACAGCGAGGCGGCCGCCGAGCTGTCGGCCGCCTCGACGAGTGGCAGTCCCCCCGAGCTGCGGGCGCTCGCGGCCACGGGGAACGCATCGGCCGTCAAGGCGCTCATCTCGCAGTTGAACAGCGGCGGCAGCAATGTTCTCGCGACCCTCGAGGCGCTCGCGCAGAGCGGCAGCGCGCTGGCGATTGCGCCGCTCGCCGATCGGCTTCAGGATCAGGCGCCCGAGATCCGCGGCGCCGCCGTCGAAGGGCTCGGCACATTGGCAAGCCAGCACGACATCATCGATCGGATCAAGCCGGCCCTCGACGACAAGTCGGGCTACGTGCGCATCAAAGCCGCCGCTGCGCTGTTCCGGCTTGGCGACATGAGCGGCGCGCCGATGCTGCAGGAGTTGTGGACGGCGGAGTCGGAGAAGAGCAGGCTGATTGCCGCGCAGGCGATGGCGTCGCAGCCCGACGCGCTCTGGATGGACCAGGTGAGGCGGCTGACCTCGGCCGGCGAGCCCGAGGTGAGAATTGGCGCCGCCCGCTTGATCGCTCCGTACGACCCGCAGCTCGCTCGACAAATCATCGACAGCGGCATGGCTGATTCGAATCCGGCCATCCGCAACATGGCCGCCGAGTCGTTGAGCGAGGTCCTCGCCACCGACCTCAAGGCGTTACGTCAGTTGCTGCGGCTCCCGGACAGGCTCGCCCGCGTCCGGGCCGCCGGCCGAGTCCTGACGCTCGTTCGCTGATAGACTTCACTGGCTTGTCTGCTCACCGTCTGGCGCACCCGCGCCTTCCCTGGCTTCTCGGCGGCCTCTTCTTCATCACCTTGGCGACCTTGATGCTGGAGGTGCTCGACACACGATTGTTGTCGGTGCTCACCTGGTATCACCTGTCGTTCCTCGCCGTCTCCGTGGCGATGCTCGGCATGGCGGCCGGAGCGGTGTTCGTGTTCATCGCAGGGGAGCTGTTCGCGCCTGAACGCGCGGTTCGCCTGCTTCCCGCCGTAGGGATCGCTCTGGCGATCTCGGTGCCAATCTCGCACATTGGCAACCTGGTGATCCCGTTTCCAGCCGGGAGGGGCGGATCGCCGGCCGAGTTCGCGGCCCTCGGGATTGCCACCCTCGTGCTGACGGTGCCGTTCGTGATCTCCGGCGTGGCGGTGACGCTGGCCCTGACCCGGACGCGAGCGCCGATCGGCGTGCTGTACGGTGCCGACCTTGTCGGCGCTGCCGCCGGATGCCTGGCGATCATATGGTTGCTCGACCTGACCGAGATCACGTCCACGGCCATCGCGACCGGCGGCGCTGCTGCGATCGGCGCGTGGTGCTTGGCGAGGTATGCAGGCCGGAGGGGCGTGGCGCACCTGATGGTCGCGGCGATCCTCTTCGGGCTGGCCGCGGCCAACGCCAGCGCCGATCGCCCGCTCGGGGTGATCTATCCCAAGAGCCGCGGCCTGTGGCTGGACGACCGCGCGATCGATTTCACGGACTGGAACGCGCACTCGAACGTCATCGTCAGGGCGCCGGCCAATGGCCCGGTGTTTCTCTGGGGGCCGTCCGCCGCTCTGCCCGATATTCGGGTGACGGCGGCGCTGGCCGCAATCGACGGTGATGCGGGCACGGTCATCACGGAGTGGGACGGCGACCCCAAATCGCTCGAGTGGGTGCAGTATGACGTCACCTCTCTGCCCTACAGGCTGCGGCGCGGGAACGTCGCGGTCATCGGGGTTGGCGGTGGCCGCGACATCCTCACCGCGATCTGGGCTGGCAACGCGTCGATTACGGGTATCGAGATCAACGAAGTGCTCGTGCGCGCGCTGAGCGGCCGATATCGCGATTTCGCCCGCGTCACCCAGCATCCAGGCGTGACACTCGTCAACGACGAGGCTCGGTCGTACCTGACGCGCAACGGCCGGCAATTCGATGTCCTGCAGATGTCGCTCATCGACACGTGGGCGGCGACCGGCGCCGGGGCGTTCACCCTGTCCGAAAACGGCCTCTACACGCGGGAGGGGTGGCAGGTGTTTCTGCGCGCCCTCACGCCGACCGGCGTGTTCAGCGTCTCGCGGTGGTTCGATCCGGATGCAGCCTCCGAGACGACCCGGCTGCTGTCGCTCGGGGTTGCGTCGCTCCTCGACTTCGGTGTCCGCTCGCCACGTGAGCACCTGGTGCTCGTGACCTGCGGGCGGGTTGCCACGCTGCTGGTCTCGCCGGCCCCGTTTTCCGAGACCGATCGCGTCAGGCTCCATGACGTCGTCCAGCCCCTTGGATTTTCCGTGCGGGTCAGCCCCTGGACCGCGGCGACCGACGAGCGGCTTCAGGACATCATCGATGCAGGTTCAGCCGAAGCGCTGAAGCGGGCGACCTCGGATCGGTACTTCGATTTCACCGCGCCAACCGATCGACGGCCGTTCTTTTTCAACATGCTCAAGCCCGCAGCATTCTTTCAGACCAACGCCCCTGCGAGCGCCGGCGTGGTCAGCGGAAACCTGCGCGCGACGAGGACGCTGATTGCGCTGGCGGTAATTGCCGCAATCCTGGTGCTCGGGATCATCGCGTGGCCGCTGGCGAGCGTGGGACGGCCTTTGATGCCACCACGGCTCTTTGGCGCCGCGCTCGCCTATTTTGGGTTGATCGGGCTCGCCTTCATGTTCGTGCAGATACCGTTCCTGCAGCGATTCTCGGTCTATCTGGGCCACCCGACCTACACGTTTTCGATCATCCTGTTCCTGATGATCCTCTCAGCGGGCCTCGGCAGCTTTGCTTCCGAGCGGATCGATGTCCAACGGCAGCGGCGGTCGCGCTTCCTGCCCGTTGCGATTGGAATGCTGGTGCTGGTCGAGATGATGCTCCTCCAGCCTGTGATGGAATGGACGGTCGGATGGGGGTTGGTGGGACGAACTGTTGTGGTGGCGGGCTTCGTCGTGCCGCTCGCGCTCGCGATGGGATGCTGCTTCCCGATCGGAATGCGGCTGGTCGGCCAGCAATCGGATCGTGTGACCGCCTGGATGTGGGGCGTGAACGGAGCGGCCGGGGTCATGGCCTCGATTCTGGCGGTGATGGTGTCGATGTGGCTGGGTATCCATGCCAACCTGTTGATTGCCGGATTGTTATACGTCCTGCTCCTGGTCCCGCTACGCAGCCTCGCCGCGACGGCCACCGGTTCACCACCGCTGCTGAGCGAGGAAATTTCTGGGCCCCGCCAGAAATCACAAAATTCGCGGGTACGCCATTAGCCCTTTGTCGTCTATACTTTTTCCGCCCTGCTCCCATGGACGCCCGCAACCCATAAAGTGCGCTGACGCATCAACCGATAGTCGGGACGAGAAGCGCCTCCCAGCGCCCTTCTCCCGTCTCGGCGCTAAATCGACCGAAGGAAAAACCGCTCCAGATTCCGGGGCCC
>DASTBU010000178.1:0-8842 GCA_035711845.1 Vicinamibacterales bacterium | reverse complement strand
GTGGCGCAGGCCGTGCTGTTCCCGCGGCAGTACCGGTTGGAGTACCTGGCGAGCGACGGGCGCACGGGGCTACTTCACGTACTTGCCATCGACGTCCGCAATGACCTCGCCATCGTCGCGGCCGACGACCTCGAGCTGCCTTCCCTGAAGCTGCGCGAGGAGATTCCCGCGCAGGGTGAGCGGGCCTGGTCGATCGGCTATCCGTTGAACCTCGGATTGACCATCACGGAAGGCGTCGCGAACGGCCTGGTCGAGAACAGCACCGAGCAGCGCATTCACTACACCGGCGCGATCAACGGCGGCATGTCCGGCGGGCCCGCGCTGGACCGGCGGGGCCGCGTGTATGGCGTCAACGTTTCCGTGGTCACGGGCAAACAGCTCGTCGGCTTCGTCGTGCCGGCCAAGCACATCGCGCCGCTGCTTGCCCGGGCGAAGGAGCCGCTCGTAGAGTCGCTGAGCGAGCAGCAGCTGCGACAGCGCGTGACGGCGCAGGTGCTGGCCTACGAGGCCGAGGTGCTGGAAGCGCAGCCGGAGGAGGGCGGCACGCAGAAGGTGCAGGGCTTCGTGCTGCCGACGATGCTCTCGCGGCACCTCGAGTGCAGCACGTTCGATGAAAGCAGCCCGCGCGCGCGCATGCGCGTGGAAACTCTCCGCTGCCAGATACCCTCCCGTATTCTCGCGCAGCCCGGCGTGCACGTGGCCGGATTGTCCGTCCAGCACCGGATCGTGCAGTCGACCGGCCTGCATCCGCTCCAGTTCGAGCGCCAGGTGAACGATCTCGCGGCCGGTCCGCGCCGCGCTGGCGTATCGGCCCACGTAGCGCCGTTCGCCTGCCGCGACGCGCTGGTTTCGCTGGACGGGTTCGATGCGCGCATCTCGACCTGCGTGCGGCAGTACCGGCTGTTTGCCGGCCTCTACGATTTCGACGTCACTGTCGTCAGCATCGACGATCCGAGCCAGGCACTGGTGAGCCGGCTCGCCCTCCAGGGCGTGTCTTTCGACATCGGAAGGCGGACCATGGAGCGCTACCTGGGAGACATGCAGTGGATCCGGTGATGCTCGTCGAACAGATCGACACGCACGGCCACACCGTCTTGCGGCTGCGTCGTGATGGCGCGGGCCGGGAATGCAGCGTCGGCCGCGACCTGGGCTGCGACATCTTCGTGGACGACGAGCACGCCGCACCGCAGCATGCGCTGCTGACTCTGCTGGAGGATGGGCGAGTCGAAGTGAGGGATCTGGGCACGCGTAACGGGACGCGCGTGAACGGCAAGCGGGTCCCGGCCGGGGCGGGCGTCACCATCGAGCAAGGAGAGGTCATCGTCGGCCGCACGCGGCTGCGCATCCGCACGCGACACATTCCGCTCGAACCGGAGCGCGTCTTCCGGCGCAACTTCCTGACCCGGCGCCGCACCTGGCTCGCGGTGGTCGGGGTGACGGCCTGCATGGGGTTCGGCGCTTTCCTGCAGTGGCTTGACGCGCCCTCGTCCCTGCTTCGGAGCGCCGCGAAGGGGGCGCTCGTCGCGCTCGGCGCGATCGCCCTGTGGTCCGCCGTCTGGACGCTGATGGCGAAGCTCAATCGCGGCAGCTGGAATGTGCGCGTCCACGTGGCGATCGCCTCGCTCGCTGCGGCGTTTTGCGCCTGGGGTTATTGGGCGGCGGGTCTCGCGGCGTTCGCCACGCAGTGGTCGTTCCTCGTTCAGGTCGGCATCGCCGTCGTGGCTGGCGCGGCACTGGCCGCGCTGTATGCGCACCTGCGCGAGGCGACCTACTACGGGCGGCGCGTGTCGCTTGCAATCGCCGGTTCCGTCACGCTCGTGCTCGCCGTCGTCGCCTGGATCGTCGCGATCGGCGTCGATGACGCTGACGTCAGCCGCGTCGATCTCGGGCCGGACGTGCGGCTCGGCGCGCGCCGCGTGGTACCGAACCGGGACATCGAAGACTACCTGGCGGAAGTCGACGAGCTGCGGCTCGCCGCCGCCCGGGCGCGGCAGAGATCCCTGCTCGATGCGCCGCTCGCAGACGGGGATTGAACCCCGGCAAGACCCTCAAAGCACGTGATCTAGGCTGTCTTCCAGCAGCACGCCGGGCTGGAGGATCTCCAATAGCCGGTGACGCACATCGCGATCTGCAATCACGAACGTCGAGTGAATGATCTGACCGCGCGCGTCGATCGCGACCCTTAACTCGTCTGGCTCTGCTTCGCGTGCACTGACGATCGTGGCGCCGCGAAGCAGCGGCATCCTGATTCCGCCTGTTCGGTAATTGGGCCAGGTCGCGGGGTCGCCGAGCACGTCGCGAACTGTTTGCGGCATTACCGCCTAGCGTACGGCAGGGGCAGCGTGAGTTGCCATTCGCGAATCCCGCAAATCCGGCAACCCGACTCGCAACGCTACGCTGGATGCGCTTCTTTCGCCGCCTTCGCAGCCTCGGCCGCCGTCTTGACGTCCTGTTCTTCTTCAGGAGGCGGCAGGGCCGCTTCGAGTCCGAGCGATGCGCGCCACAGTTCCCGGCACCAGCCCTTGCTGTGATAGAGGTGCTCGTCCTCCTCGTCCTCGACCTCTTCGTAGGCTTCGCTCAGGACGTCCGCTGCGTCGCCGTCCAGTTCGTCGGCGCAGGCGCCGATCAGCTCCCAGTTCGCATGGTCCTTCGTCTCGGCGAGCACGACGCTCTCGCAGGCGACGATTTCGGCCGCCGCAGCGTCCCCGGTGGCCTGCGCCATCTTGATGGCGTTCACCAGCGCCTTTCCGTTCTCGTGGACGATCCTGCAGCCGGGTGTCATCTCGGACGGATCCAGGCCGAGGTCCTTGCAGACCTGCGTGAGGACCGCGACGTGGTTCTCCGTCTGGTCCAGGTACTCTTCCCATTCCTCCTGCAAGTCTTCGTTGACCGCGCATTCGAGCGCGCTCTTGTAGACGAGTACGCCGCCGCGCTCGTGCTCGAGCGCCTGCAGCAGCAGTTCTTTCAGTTTCGGTGCGATCATGGTGTTTCTCCACTCAGACGAGGGGTGGGTCGGTCTCACGCTCGAAATGCCGGTGCCTGGACAATGCCTTCGCGAACGCCGCAAGCGCGCCCCGGACTTCGCCGCCGGAATGACGCAGGAGTCCCGGGTCGGCCGAACCGTCCGTCAATGCCGGCGGTATGCCGGCGCGCTTCAGGAGCTCTGACGACGAGCCGAACAGCAGGAGGGTCTTGCAGTGGCGATACTGGTCTTTCAGGAACTCGATGGCGTGACCGCTCGCGGACAGGGCCTTCGTCGACCGTTCGCCGTCGAAGAAGATAGCCGCATCCCAGAGCACTGAAGGCGCCGCTTCCAGCGACACTTCGACGTCCAGCGCCTTGCCCGGCTTGCTCTGCACGGGCCCGAGCTTCACGCCGACGAACCGCGGCACCGCGCCCTTGGCCGCGAGCGTCTCGTGCGCTTCCGTCGCCGCGGCGCCGTCCACGCCATCCGCGACGACGAGGGCGATGCGCCGCGACCGGATGCCGACCGCTCCGGGCCGGACCAGCATCGACAAGGCCTTGGATCGCTCGACTTCCGGCTTCGGTGCCCGCTTCAGCAGCGTCGGCAGAGGTTCCGGCAGTTCGGTGAACCCCAGGCCGTCGGCGACGCCTTGCGCCAGTTCGGCGGCGACGTTCCGAAGCTGCGCTACGACGCGCTTGCGGACCGCCGTCACCTGGACCTTGGTCAGCTCGAAGCGGAAGGCGCGGATGATGTGCTGCTTCTCGACCGGGCTCTGGCTGTTCCAGAACAGCGTGGCCTGGTTGTAGTGCTCCGCAAACCGCTCCGGCTTGCCCCGCACCTTGTGCTCATTCGCTTCCCGCGCCTGCGGGAAGGACATGAAGCCCGCGGTGCCGGCCTGGAACGGACATCCGCCCGCCAGCGAGTTCGGCTCGTACGCGATGCGCCCGCGCGCGATCGCCTGCCGGTGCATGCCGTCGCGCTGGTTGTTGTGGACCTGCGCGATCGGCGCATTGATCGGGATCTCGTGGAAGTTCGGCCCGCCCAGCCGCGAGATCTGGGTGTCCACATAAGAATGAATGCGCCCCGCCAGCAGCGGATCGTTGCTGAAGTCGATGCCGGGCACGATGTGCGCGGTGCAGAAGGCTACCTGCTCGGTCTCCGCGAAGAAGTTGTCTGGATTCCGGTTGAGAACCAGCCTGCCCACCGGCTGCACCGGCACCAGCTCCTCGGGAATGAGCTTGGTCGAGTCGAGCACGTCGAAGGAGAACTTCTCCGCCTGCGCTTCGGTGAATACCTGGATCCCGAGCTCGTATTCGGGGTAGTCGCCCGCCTCGATGGCTTCCCAGAGATCCCGCCGGTGATAGTCGGAATCGGCTCCGGAGATCTTGACCGCCTCGTCCCAGATGAGCGCGTGCGTGCCGGCCACGGGCGTCCAGTGGAACTTCACGAAGCGCGAGTCACCCTCGGCGTTGACGAAGCGGAAGCTATGGACGCCGAAGCCCTGCATCATGCGGAAGCTTCGCGGGATGGCGCGGTCCGACATCACCCACATGAGCATGTGCGTGGTCTCGGGCATGAGGGACACGAAATCCCAGAACGTGTCGTGCGCGGACGCCGCCTGCGGCATCGCATGGTGCTGTTCGGGCTTGACCGCGTGGATGATGTCGGGAAACTTCATCGCGTCCTGGATGAAGAAGACGGGGATGTTGTTGCCGACCAGGTCCCAGTTGCCTTCGTCCGTGTAGAACTTGACCGCGAAGCCGCGCACGTCGCGCGCGGTGTCGGTCGAGCCGCGCTCGCCCGCGACCGTCGAGAAGCGCACGAAGGCCGGCGTGCGCTTGCCGGCCTCGGCGAAGATGGACGCGCGCGTCAGGTCGGTCAGCGGCTTGTAGCATTCGAAGTAGCCGTGCGCGCCCGAGCCGCGGGCATGCACGACGCGCTCGGGGATCCGCTCGTGGTCGAAATGCGTGACCTTCTCGCGGAGGATGAAGTCCTCCATCAGCGTCGGGCCGCGCAGGCCCGCCTTCAGGGAGTTCTGGTTGTCCGCGACCGGCACGCCCTGGTTGGTGGACAGCGCGCGGCCGCCGGAGTCGACGCGGACGCGATCGAGCGGCCCCGCCGCCGGGTTGAACCCGGCCTGCGGATTTCCGCTGCCGACTTTGGGAGACGCATTGCTCTCTGAAAGCGTGCTGCCGCTGACGGAGGGATCTGGCGGCTCGACGGACTGCCCGGTCGCAGGCCGCGCGGACTGCTCGCCGAACTCGCTCGGCTTGGCCCGGTTATGCGGGAAAGCGGAACTTACACGCTCGACGCCCGCGATCTTGAGCGCTGCCGGGTCCGCGTTGGCGGGGGCTCGGGGCTTGGCGGTCGGACCGCTGACGGTTGCGCGCGCCGAGGTCGCGGCGGGTCCCTTGGGAGAAGGCGGCTTCGCCGCCTGTTTCTTCGCGGGCACGGGCTGCGCCGGCTTGCGCGGTTTCTTGCGAATCGCCATGCGGGACTCCTCGAGAGGACGTGGGAGTCTTCGGCCGCAGGCGCGGCGGGTGTATCGGACGACATGCTGATGGCATGCGCCGTCTGTCCTACCCGCCTATGACGAGATCGCCGAAATGTCGATCAGAAACCCGCGCCGTAGCGAGCCGGCTTTCGCGCGGAGGCCTGCTCGGCGAGAGGACGCGCCTTTTCACCCGCGCGCGCAGCGGCCTGCGGTCCGCGCACCGCGCGCTTTACCGTGGGCGCCGGCTCCACGTCGAGAAACCGGACACCAAGCTGGGTCTGGTCTGTGTGCTGGTTTGTCTGCATGACGGGGCACTCCTCTTGCTCAGGATAGCTCCGAAGGATGGCGGCCGTATGACGGCCGACGTCGCGGATTGGCGCCAATGGGCCTTGTTTCAGGCCGAACGGATACCATAGTGCAGGAGCACCCATGGACAAGTACGCGAAAGACCCCGCAACAATCTCGAAGCTCTCCCCGGAGCAATACCGGGTGACCCAGCAGTGCGGCACCGAAATGCCCGGAACCGGGCCGCTGCTGCACAACAAGGAGCCTGGCATCTACGTGGACGTTGTCTCGGGCGAGCCGCTTTTTGCCTCTACCGACAAGTACGACTCCGGTTCGGGCTGGCCGAGCTTCACGAGGCCCCTCGAGCCCGCCAACGTCAGGGAGCTGTCGGACGACTCCCATGGGATGACCCGCACGGAGGTGCGCTCGGCGCACGGCGACAGCCACCTGGGCCACGTCTTCAACGATGGGCCGCGCAACCGCGGCGGCCTGCGCTATTGCATCAATTCCGCGTCCCTGCGCTTCATCCATCGCGACGATATGGAGAAGGAAGGCTACGGGGCATACTTGAGCCAGGTAGGAGAGCAGTCATGACGACGGAACGGGCCGTGCTGGCCGGTGGATGCTTCTGGGGCGTGCAGGATCTCTTCCGGAAGTATCCGGGGGTGATCGAGACCCGCGTCGGATACTCGGGTGGCAATACGCCGAATGCCACGTACCGGAACCACGGTTATCACGCCGAGGCGGTCGAGGTCCTGTTCGATCCCGCGAAGATCAGCTTCCGGCAGATTCTCGAGTTCTTCTTCCAGATCCACGACCCGACGACCAGGAACCGCCAGGGCAACGACAGCGGCACGAGCTACCGGTCGGCGATCTTCTACACGACCGACGAGCAGCGCCGTGTCGCCGAGGACACCATCGCCGACGTGGAGGCCTCGGGCCTTTGGCCCGGCAAGGTCGTGACCGAGGTGGCGCCCGCCGGCGATTTCTGGGAAGCAGAACCCGAGCACCAGGATTACCTGCTGAGGAACCCGGGTGGCTACACCTGCCACTTCGTGCGTCCGGATTGGGTGCTGCCGCGCCGCAAGCGCGCCTGAGGAGCCTCGCGATGCAGGAAGTCCGTCGCGCCGGAGACCGGGGGTATGCCGACCACGGCTGGCTCAAGTCATTCCACAGCTTCTCCTTTGCCGACTACTACGACCCGGAGCACGTCGAGTTCGGGCCCTTGCGCGTGATCAACGAGGACCGCGTGGCGCCGGGCCAGGGCTTCGGGACGCACGGCCATCGCGACATGGAAATCATCAGCTACGTGCTCGAGGGCGCGCTGGCGCACACGGACTCGACCGGCAGTGCTTCGACGATCCGCCCCGGCGACGTGCAGCGCATGAGCGCCGGGCAGGGAGTGCAGCACAGCGAGTTCAACCCCTCCAAGAGCGAAGGCGTGCATTTCCTGCAGATCTGGATTCAGCCGAATGTCCGCGGCATCCCGCCCAGCTACGAGGAGAAGCGCTTCTCCACGGAGCAGAAGCGCGGACGGCTCCGGCTCATCGCCTCGCCGGACCGTGCCGAGGGGTCGGTGCTCATCAGGCAGGATGCGCGCGTATACGCGGGACTCTTCGACGGCGACGAAAGCGCGGAACTTGCTCTCGAGCCGGGACGGCGCGCGTACGTGCACGTCGCCCGCGGGACAGTCACCGCGAACGACGTCGAACTGCGGGCGGGCGATGCCCTCAAGCTTCAAGATTCCAGGCAGATGACATTGCGAAGCGGCCGTGATGCCGAGGTGCTCGTCTTCGATCTTCCGGCCTAGTCGGCCTACAATGCCCCCGCACGCTGCCCCGACCCGCGCGAAGGAGTGCCGGGATGAAGGGAATCGTCTTCAACCTCCTCGAGGAGGTCGTCGCCACCCACGTCGGCGAGTCGGTGTGGGACGAGATGCTCGAGAAGGCGGGCGTCGACGGGGCCTACACCTCCCTCGGCAACTATTCCGACGAGGAGTTCGTCCGCCTCCTCGAGGCGTTGTCTGAGCACCGCGCGAGCCCGCCTCGCGACACGCTGCGCTGGTTCGGCCACCAGTCCATGCCGTTCCTGGCGGAGCGGTATCCGGAGTTCTTCAGGCCGCACGCGAGCCTGCGCCCGTTCCTGCTGTCGCTGAACGACGTGATCCACGCGGAGGTGCGGAAGCTCTATCCGGGCGCGGAAGTCCCGGTGTTCGGCTTCGAGGTGCCGCAAGCCACGGGTTCGGGCGAGAGCGTCGTCATTCACTATCGCTCGAAGCGCAAGCTCTGCCCGCTTGCCGAGGGCTTTATCGCCGGCGCGGCCGACCACTTCGGGCAGTCGGTCTCGATCTCGCAGCGGAGCTGCATGATGGACGGCGCGGACGAGTGCGTGCTCGTCTGCGACATCGGCGGCAAGACCTGACCTTGGACGCCGCCGCGCAGGAAGAGATCGACCGCTGGCGACGCAAGTACGAGCGCGAGCGCAAGGCGCGGCTCGAGGCGGAGGAGATCGCCGAACGGTTCACGCGGGATGCCCTGCACGATCCGCTGACGGGCCTCGCCAACCGCGCGCTGTTCCTGGACCGGCTCCAGCACGCGCTCGAGTCAACCGGCCGTCACCGCATGCCGCTCGCGACCGTGCTCCTCGACCTCAACGGCTTCAAGGAGATCAACGACAGCTACGGCCACGCCGTGGGCGACGAGCTCCTGTGCGCCGTCGCGCGCCGGCTGACCGACGCGGTCCGCAACGTCGACACGGTGGCGAGGCTCGGCGGCGACGAGTTTGCGCTCGTCATCGAGGACGTGGACGACGTGCGCCGCGACCTCGTCGTCGAGCGGATCAAGCATGCGCTCGACGCGCCGTTCCTGATCCAAGGGGAGGCGCGGCAGATGAGCGCGAGCTTCGGCCTCGCCCTGAGCCGGGGCAACGCCGACACGCCGGCGGACATGCTGCGGCGCGCGGACATGGCGATGTACGCGGCGAAGCGCGAGGGCAAGGCCGGGCACGCCGTGTTCGAGACCGGCATGCACGCTGCGATGCTGTTCCGGCTGGAGATGAAGTCCAGCCTCCAGCGGGCGCTGTCGGAGCGCGAGTTCCAG
>DASTBU010000177.1:0-18988 GCA_035711845.1 Vicinamibacterales bacterium | reverse complement strand
AGATTGAGTGTCGATTGACGATTGGCGAATTGAAATTTGATTCGGTGATTTCTGGAGGCTCTTCCGCCGAGCCCCGAGCCCCGAGCCCCGAGCCCCGCGCGCGCTCTGTCGAAATGCTGAGCACATCCCCGGCGCCGCGGGCCGTCTCCGCCAATCGCCAATCCTCAATTCCCGAATAAAATCCCCAATCCCCAATCGTCAATCGCCAATCAATCCGCAATCCGCAATCGACGAATCTGCAATCTCCCCCGTTTCTACTGGTAGACCCGTTCGATGCGCGACCCGACGCGGCACAGGAGCTCGTAGGGAATCGCACCGATCGCCGCCGCCATCTCGCGGACGCCGATCGACTCCTCCCCTTGCTCGCCTATGATCACCACATCGTCTCCCGGCGCCGCCTCCATGCCGGTGACGTCGATGATCGTCATGTCCATGCACACCGATCCGACGATCGGCGCGCGCCGGCCGCGGACGAGCATGGAGCCCCGGCCCGCGAGGCGCGTATCGAGACCGTCGGCATAGCCGGCAGGAACAATCGCGACGGACCGCGGCGCGTTCCCGGCGTCTCTGACGCCGTAGCCCGCGCCCTCGCCCGGGCGCAGGCCCTTGACCGCCACGATGCGGCTCCGCAGCGACATCGCCGGACGCACGCCGAGCGTCGCCGCAAGCGGCGGCGGAACGACGCCGTAGAGCAGGAGGCCCGGCCGGACGAAATCGTACCAGACACGCTCGTCGCGCAGGAGGGCCGCGCTGTTCGCCGCGTGCCGGATTGGCGCGTGAACACCCAGCTCGGGCAACACGGCGAGCGCGTCCTCGAAACGCTGGCGCTGCTCGGCGAAGAGGGAATGCTCCGGATCGTCGGCGGTCGCAAAATGCGTGTAGACCGCATCGATGGCCAGATGCCGGCTCGCCGCGTCGGGCAGCGTGCGTCGCAGGTTGTCGTGCCGAAACCCGAGCCGGTTCATCCCGGTATCGATCTTCAGGTGGCAGTGGAGCACCACGCCGTGCCTTGCGGCGATCGCGTGCAGTGCGCGGGCCGCACCCGGGGTCGAGATCGTCGGCGTCAGGTCATGTGTGACGACGCCCTCCAGGTCGCTGACGCTGAGCGCGCCGAAGACGAGAATGGGCGCCCGGACGCCGCCTTCGCGCAGCGCAATCGCCTCTTCGATATCCGCGCAGGCGAGCATGGCCGCGCCGGCGCTCTCGAGCGTGCGCCCGACCTCGACCGACCCGTGACCGTAGGCGTTGGCCTTGACGACCCCGATCACCCTGGCGCGACCCGACAGGAAGCCGCTGATGGCCCTGAAATTCGAACGGATCGCGTCGAGGTCAACTCGCGCGACGGTGGGCCGGATCATCTCTTACGCGCCCTGCGCCCCGTGCGCGAGGTTCTCGAACCGGGTGTGTTCCTTGATGAACGCGAGCTTGACGACGCCGGTCGGGCCGTTGCGCTGCTTGCCGACGATCAGCTCCGCCATGCCTTCGGCTTCCTGGTTCGGCTGACCGTCCGCGTCGCGATACTGCTCTTCGCGGAAAATGAACATGACGAGGTCCGCATCCTGTTCGAGCGCGCCCGACTCGCGCAGGTCGGAGAGCTGCGGGCGGTGGTCGGACCGGGTCTCGGGCGCGCGTGACAGCTGCGAGAGCGCGACGATGGGGACGTGGAGCTCTTTCGCCAGCCCCTTGAGCGAGCGCGAGATCGACGCGAGCTCCTGCTGCCGGCTCTCGAACCGTCCGCGGCCCTGCATCAGCTGGATGTAATCGATGACGAGCAGGTGCAGGCCGTGCTCGGCCTTGAGCCGCCGCGCCTTGGCCCGCATCTCCAGCACCCCGATCGACGCCGAGTCGTCGATGAACACCCGCGCTTCGGCCAGCGTCCCCAGCGCGTGCGAGAGCCGGCCGTAGTCCTTCTCGCTCAGGTAGCCGCTGCGGAACCGGTGCGCATCGATTCTGGCCTCCGAGGTCAGCATCCGCATGAACAGCTGCTCCTTGGACATCTCGAGGCTGAAGAAACCGACCGTCATGTCGGTGGCCGTGCCCACGTGCTGCGCGACGTTGAGCACGAAGCTCGTCTTCCCCATCGAGGGACGGGCGGCCACGAGCACCAGGTCGGACGGCTGCAGGCCCGAGGTCATCTGATCGAGGTCCACGAAGCCGGTGGGCACACCGGTCACGAGCCCCTTGTGCTGCTGCAGCTTTTCGATGGTCGTGAAGCTGCTCTGCACGAGGTCGCGCAGGGGGACGAACCCTTCGCGGATCCGATCTTCGGCGATGGCGAAAATCGCGCGCTCCGCTTCGTCGAGCAGGAGATCGGGCTCCTGCTCGGCTTCGTACGCCTCCACGAGGATCTTGGTCGCGGAGTGAATCAGGCTCCGGAGCGTGGACTTCTCCTTGACGATCCGCGCGTAGTACTCGACGTTGGCCGAGCGCGGGACGCCATCGGCCAGCGAGGCGATGTAGGCCGGGCCGCCGACCTCGTCGAGCTCACCGGCGCGCGCGAGCTCCTCCTTGAGCGTGATGAAGTCGATGGCGGTGCCGCGCTCGCTGAGCGCGACCATCTTCTCGAAGATGCGCCGGTGCGCATCGCGGAAGAAGTCGCGCGTGTCGATCAGCTCCGCTGCGTGGTTGAACGCCTCGTTCGAAATCAGAACTGCGCCGAGGACGGATTTTTCGGCGTCGAGGCTGTGGGGAAGCGTGCGTTCGGGAGCGGCGACGTCAGCCATGAAATCGACAGATCGCGGGACGAGACTGAACTGCGGGTGAACGGAATCAAGGATACCAGATCCGCGCTCACCCGATCTCGCGATCGACGCGCGCCGCCGGAAAAGTGCCTTACTGTTCCTGAACGACCCTGACGCGTACCTGCGCCGTGACCTCGCGGTGGATTCTCACGGGCACCATCGTCTCGCCGAGCGCCTTCAACGGCTCGGGAAGGTGAATCCTGCGCTTTTCCACCTCGAAGCCCTTGGCGTGGAGCGCGTGCGCGATGTCGGCCGATGTCACCGACCCGTACAGCGTGTCGTTCTCGCCGACCCGGCGGCCGATCTCGACCTCGACCTGGGCCAGCCGCCCGGCGAACGCTTCAGCGTGCGACTTCTCCTCGGCTTCACGCGCGTCGGCAATCTTCCGCTCGCGCTCGATCTGCCGCTTGTTGGCCTCGGTGACGGCCAGCGCGAGCTTCCGCGGCAGCAGGTAGTTGCGCGCGTAGCCCTCGGCGACCTTCACGACATCGCCGCGCCGGCCCAGATTGTCGACGTGCTCTCTCAGAATGACTTCCATGGCTGTATCGTCCTCAGCATGGGGCCCACGGCCATCACGATGAACCGATGACACGATGGCCACGATGAGCCCGGAAAATCATCGAAATGGTTTCCTCAGGCGCCATCGTGTTCATCGTGTCATCGCGGACATCGTGATAACCGTCGGGCCTCGTGCGCCCTCAATCCGTCACGTAAGGAATCAACGCCAGCTGCCGCGCGCGCTTGATCGCGGTCTGCAGCTTGCGCTGGTGCAGAGCGCAGGTCCCCGAGATCCGCCGGGGCTGGATCTTGCCGCGCTCCGGCAGGAACGGGGCCAGCAGGCGCACGTCCTTGTAGTTGATGTAATCGATTTTCTCCGCGCAGAACTTACACACGCGGCGGCGGCGGAAGAACCCGCCCCGGCGCGGGCCGTCCTTGCCCTTGTCCCGGTCGCCGCCCCGGCCTCCGCGGCCGCGGCCTCCACGTTCGTCGCTCATCGCTGGACCTCCACGCCTTCCCGATCATCATCCAGATCCGCATCGCCCCGCGCCTCGCCAGGCGCCGGCTCCGGCGGCAGACCGCGGGCCACGCGCCGGCGCGCCTGGGTCGCCTTGCGGGCCTCGCGCGTGCGCTCGGCCACGCGCAGCTCTTCGTCGACACGCACCACGAGGTGGCGGATGACCTGGTCGATCACCCGCAGCCGCCGGTCGATCTCTTTCATCAGCTCGCCGGGACCGGTGATGGTCTCGACCACGTAGGTGCCCTCGCGGTGATGGCCGATCTCGTAGGCCATCTTGCGCCGCCCCCAGTTCTCCGTCTTGTCCAGCGTGCCGTTGAACCGCTGGATGATCTGCTCGATCTGGGTGTGGAGGTCGGCGACCTCCTGCTCGGACGCGTCAGGCGTGACGATGTAGACGAGCTCGTACTGTCGTGACGTACTCATGTGTCTCCTTCTGGACTGAACGGCCCGCCTTCGCTCGCGTCGCGAGACTACGGCGGGCAAGGAGAAAGATAGGTTGCGCTACTCCTGAACCCTGTCTTCCTTCCGGTTGAACCTGTTCATCACCGGCTCGATCCCCTCCGCGACGAACAGCTCGACGGCGTCCGCTGCGCGGCTCACCGTCTCGGCGACGACCTCCCGCTCCGACGGGTCGAACCTCGCCAGCACGTGATCCGCGAGATCGCGCCGCGCGTCACCACGCCCGACGCCGATCCGCAGCCGTGCAAAGTCTCCGGTCCCGATCTGCTCGATGAGCGACTTGAGACCGTTGTGCCCGCCGGCCGATCCCGCCCGGCGCGCCCGCAGGCGTCCAAGGTCCAGGTTCACCTCGTCGACCACGACCAGCAGGTCGGGGAGGTCCACCTTGAAGAACCGGAGCAGGTCGCAGACGGCATGACCGCTCAGGTTCATGAACGTCAGCGGCTTGGCGAGCAGCGCCCCCGCGGCCCGCCACTTCGCCATGATGGCGTCGGAGGGGGCCGATTCCCACTCCAGGCGATGCCGATCCACGAGCAGATCCAGCACAGAGTACCCGATGTTGTGCCGCGTGCCCACGTAGCGGCGGCCGGGATTGCCTAGTCCGACGACGAGCTGCATTCCTTCGTGCTCGCGGGGCCCTCCGCTCGCGCGCTACTTCTCCTCTTCCTTCTCGGTCTTGCCCTTCTTGATGACCTCCGGCTCGGCGGGGGCGGCCGGGGCGGGCACAGCCGCTTCGGCTGCCGGCGCCTCCTCTTCCACCTTCAGCGCCACGACGTGCACGATCATCATGTCAGGCTCGCTGAGCGGCTTCCACTTCGCGCCCTCTGTCTGCAGATCGCGCACGCGGACGCCCTGGTTCAACATCAGCTCGCTGATGTCCACCGTGATGTTCTCGGGGATGTCGCCGGGGAGCGTCTCGACCTCGATCTCGCGGTGCACGAAGTCGACGATGCCGCCCTGCTGCTTGACGCCGCGGGCTTCGCCCTTGAGCACGATGGGGACGGTGACGGTCAGCGTCTTGTCCATCGCGACCTGGTAGAAATCGGCGTGCAGCAGCTTGTGGTCGATCGGATCGACCTGATACTCCTTCACCATGACGCGGGTGTCGCTTCCATCGAGCTGCAGCCCGATGAGCGTGTTCACGCCCGACTCCGAGTGGAGGATTCGCGACAGGACCTTCGGATCCACCGCGATCTCGACCGCCTTGTTCTTGTCGGCGCCGTAGAGGACGGCCGGAATGCGGCCGCCCGCCCGGAGCCGCCGCGCCTCGTTCTTCCCGCGCCCGTCCCGCTTTTCTGCCTGTAGTGTTGTACCCATACCAGCTTCCAGCTTCCAGCTTCCAGCTTCCAGCTTCCAGCACTCAGCCAGCTGAGAGCTGAAAGCTCAGAGCTGGAAGCCTTTTTCACACAAACAACGAGGAGACCGACGTCTCTTCGTGAATGCTTCGAATCGCCTGTCCGAGCAGCCGTGCGACCGACAGCTGCTTGATCTTCTTGCAGCACCGCGCCCGCTCGGAGTTGAGCGGAATGGTATTCGTGATGATCACCTGGTCGATGGGCGCCGCCTCGAGCCGCTCGATCGCGGGCCCCGACAGCACGCCGTGCACCGCACAGGCGAGCACGCGTTCGGCGCCGTTCTTCTTGAGCGCCGCGGCCGCCTTGACGATCGTACCGGCCGTGTCGATGATGTCGTCCTGGATGATACAGGTGCGGCCGCTGACGTCACCCACCACGTTCATCACTTCCGCTGAGCCGTCGTCGCTCCGCCGTTTGTCGATGATCGCCAGTTCGGCGTCGAGACGCTTGGCATAGGCCCGCGCGCGCTCGGCGCCGCCGGCGTCGGGCGACACAATCGTCAGCGTCGGGAGGCCGAGCCGCTCGCAGCACTGAATGATCACCGGCGCCGCAAACAGGTGGTCCACCGGGATATCGAAGAAGCCCTGGATCTGCGCTTTGTGCAGATCCATCGTCAGCACGCGGTTGGCGCCCGCCGCGCTGAGCAGGTTGGCCACGAGCTTCGCCGATATCGGCACGCGCGGCTTGTCTTTCCGGTCCTGGCGTGCGTAGCCGTAATACGGAATCACCGCCGTGATGCGCGACGCCGACGAGCGACGGAACGCGTCCATCATCACGCAGAGCTCCATCAGGTTCCGGTCGACGTCGGCGCAGGTCGGCTGGACGACGAACACATCGGTGCCTCGGATGTTTTCGTCGATCTGAAACGAGACTTCGGTATCGGGAAACCGCTGCAACCGCGCATGTCCCAGCGAAACGCCGAGGAACTCACCGATCTCAGCGGTCAGCGCCGGATGCGCGCTGCCGGAAAAGAGCTTGAGCTGCCCGCGACTCATACGATCCGCGTCCCGGCTTAAACGACCGTCCGGGCTGACGAAATGGCACGCACAACAGGCCTCCGAGCACGATCCGAGGACCGCGAAACCGCGACCTCACGAACACATTGGGACCAGGCCGCCACGGGTGCTCCAGACTGGTTGGGGCGGAAGGATTCGAACCTTCGAATACGGGATCCAAAGTCCCGCGCCTTACCGCTTGGCCACGCCCCATCTCGCGAACCGCACTCCTTCGCCGCGGCCACCCGAGCATGCTCGAGTATATCGGCCCGAATCACCGGCCGGGACGACCGGTCGAAGGCAGAGCGGGGAGCGACGGCACGGCCCGAAGGCACGTCCGCAAAACGTCAAGTGTATACGGGACCGCAGCGAACGGTCAAACGGGGTGGGTCGATTCTACTGCATCCACTCTATGCCGAGCGTCGCGTGATTGGCCGCGACCGCCGCTCGTACTCGCCGCGGCTCAGCGTCCGGGTCAGCAGGGCGCGCGCGCCCCCGCGCGAAAGCGGTTTGAGGGTTTTCACGGCGGCCGCTCTGCTGCGGAAGAGGCCGAACACCGCGGATCCGCTGCCCGACATCGCGGCCGCCAACGCCCCCGCCTCCCGCAGCGCGGACCGCACGGCGCCGATCTCGGGATGTCGCCGGACCACCGGCGGCTCGAGATCGTTGATCATCTGCGCCGCGCGCGTCGGCCAGGGCACCGGCAGGACCTGCAGTTCGCGCGGCTCGCGGTGGCCCGCGGCGCGGTCCTCGTCGTACCACGCATACGCCTCGCCGGTGGAGACGCCGAAGGGCGGCGTGACGACCACGATCCAGTGCGGCGGGAGGTCCACGAGCGGGTAGATCTCCTCCCCTCGACCGAGGCCGAGCGCGGTGCCGCCCGAGAGGAAGAACGGCACGTCCGCACCGAGCCCTGTCGCCACGTCGCGCAGAAGCGGGAGCGGCGCCCCGCCCCACAGCTTCCCGAGGATCTGCAGCGCGGCGGCCGCATCCGCGCTGCCACCACCCAGCCCGGCTTCCAGCGGGATCTCCTTCTCGATCGTGATCTTCGTGTCAACGGGCTCGCCCTCGCGGCCAAGCGCGCTCCAGAGAGCCGACGCCGCGCGAGAGACGAGGTTGCGCTCGTCGAGCGGCACCCCTGGGGTGTCGCAGACGAGGGCGAACGATCCCGAATGGCTCTCGCAGAGAAGCGAATCGTGAAGCTCGATCGACTGGAAGACGGTCCGAACCTCGTGATAGTCGTCCGGCCGGGTGCCGAGCACCCGAAGGTCGAGGTTCACCTTGCCGTGGGCGCGGGCGAAATACAGCTTGCTCACGGTGCCAGTGCCGAATGACGATGTGTGGCCGCCTGCCCGCGATCCGCGGCCGGCGGTTGCACGTCGAGCGAAGGCGACTCGTTCGACGACCCGGGGCGCGATTGGCGAAGCTCGTCGAGCGTCAGCGGGGTCGCGTCCGCGGGAACGTCCACGCGAAAGACCTCAGGGCCAAGCTCGATGTTGATGTCCGCGTCCGACACGCGAAACGTGAGGTCTGCCCGCGTCCCCGAATCGACCGGCGCCGTGCGAATCCTGATTCGGCTGGGGTATGCGCCCGAGAACTCTTCGTAACGGATCTCCACGGGACCTCGCACCGCTGCGAGCGGCTGCCAGGACCCCTCGGTGTTTCTGAGCCAGGTCGTCGTGACGGGTGCCTGAACCGCGATCCATCCGTTCTCGTACGCGCTGGCGCCTTGTGGTTCGACGAGACCGAACCCGCACCCGCTCACGACAGCGCGCAGTTCCTCCGCGGTCAATTCCACGCCGGCCAGTGCCTCGATGATGCGCTCGGTCGGCTCGCCGGTGAGCACGCGCTTGTCGCGGGGCAGCACCAGCATCGCCCCGTCTGGCTCACCCACCAGCACGAAAATCGGTCGGCCGAAGGCGAGGGCGGGCGGCAGGCCCTCGAGCCTGATTCTGCCCGGCGACGCGAAGCCCGCGTCGATGCGCGCGCGAATGCGCGTGCCCGAGACGCGGCCCGACAGGTTGAGCACGCCGGCGAATGTACGCACACCACGGCAGCGTTCGGTGGCCTGCGCATACGCGGCGGCATAGTCCGCCAACGGCGTGCCTGGCCCGCCGGGCAGCGCCGGCAGCCTGGCCGCGCAGCCGGTTGCGCCCAACAGGATGGCGGCGAGGAGCGATTGCCGGAGCCGCCCGGATTGCCGCGATCCTGACGAGCCTCGCAACGCGTGCGAGCATGTCGACGGTGACGATTCCGGACAGGATGAGGTATCGCGCGTGTCGTGCCGGGGCCGGATCACCGATTCTCCAGCCGGTCGCGCACGTCGCGGAGCTTCTTCTCGATCTTGCTGCGATCGATCGACTGGCCGTCGCCGGCAAGGGCGCGCTCCCATGCGGCGGCCGCATCAGCGAACCGCTGCTGGCGGAAGCGCAGGTCGCCAAGGTGGTCCTGAACCACCGAGCTGTCCTTCAATTGTGCGGCTGCGGTCGTGAGCGGCTCGTCGGCCAGATCGAAACGTCCCTGCTGAAAGTACGCCCAGCCCAGGCTGTCGAGATACGATGGGTTGCCGGGCTCGATTTTCAGCGCTCGTTCGAGCAGCGAGACAGCTTCGTCGAGACGCTCGCCTCGATCGGCGAACATGTAGCCGAGCGAGTTCAGCGCGTTGGCGTCGAGCGGGTCCTTGGCGAGGATGTCCCGCAGCACGCGTTCGGCCCCGCCGAGGTCCCCTTTGTCCTGCAGGATGAGCGACATCACCTGCAGGCCGCGAGCATCCTCGGGGGTCTTCGCGAGGAGCTTCTTCGCCGTCGCCTCCGCTGCATCGAGCTCCTTCAGACTCCGTTGCGCCTCGGCCAGCAGGTACAGCTCCAGCGGATTCTCCGCGCCGGGTTTGGCGGCGGCGAGCGAACGCTGGAGCAGCTCGCGCGCTTCGGCGGCCTTGCCGCCGTTGAGGAGGGCGGCTGCGCGGCGAGGGCCGAGAGCCGCGCGCGGGTTCAGGTCCTGCGCCCGAGCGTATGCGGCGGCTGCCGCGTCCCATTCGCGCTGCCGTTCGAGCAGCTCCGCCAGCCGCAGCTGACCGCGATAGAACGTCGGGTTCTGCTCGAGCGCACTCCGCAGCGTCCGAACCGCATCGTCGGGCCGGCCCGCTCCTTCCAGTGCGCCGGCCAGAAGAAACGCGCCCTCGGCATATCCCGGCTGGTCGGCGACGACCCGCTGCAGCAGCGGGACGGCTTTGTCGAACGCCCCCGTCTGGACGTACAGCCTCCCGAGCGTCAGCTCCAGGCCGATGTCGGACAGGTTGGGCCGCCGCGCCTTCTCGAGGGCCGCGATGCCCTTGGCGGCGTATTGCGTGGGATCGTCGCCCGGGCGCAGGGGCTGCCGCTGACCTGTATAGGCCGCGTAGATCGAGCCGAGAATTCGGTTCGCCTCCTGGTTGTCGGGATCCAGCGCGATCGCCGCCTCGGCCATTTGCAGGGACTCGACCGCGCGGTCCTGCCGGGCGTACAACCCGGACAATTCCGCGTGCAGCTCGGCAGAATCCGGTTGGAGCGCGATCGCGCGCTTGTGCGCCGCGATGGCGTCGTCGATGCGGCCCTGCCCTTCGAGATGACGGCCGAGCAGAAAGTAATAGGCTGCCGTTTCCCCTCCGGCGGGCGACGTGGCCGCCGGCTTTTGCGGCGGTGTCTGCGGCGACGCCCATATCGCCGGCGCGAGGGCGAGGGCCAGCAGCAGAACGAGCAGGGTGAACCGCATCTGACTGATTATAATGGCCTCTGCCGATTGACACTTCAGGATTTGCCATTTTCGCCGGAGCGCGCCATGCCCGTTGATCCCGAACTGCTCGAGATACTCGCCTGCCCCAACTGCAAGACGAAGGTCGAACTGGTGAAGAACGGCACCGCGCTCAAGTGCGCGCAGTGCAAGCGCGTGTATCCGATCAAGGACGATATTCCGGTCATGCTGCTCGACGAAGCCACCATCGAGTGAAGATCCTGCTGATCCGGCTTCGCCTGATCGGCGATGTCGTGTTCACGACGCCGATCCTGCGGGCGCTGAAACGGGCCTACCCGGGCGCCCGGCTCAGCTATCTCGTCGAGCGCGAAGCCGCAGCGGTCGTGCGCAACAGTCCTCACCTCGATGAGCTCATCGTGGTCCCCCGCACTCGTGGCATCCGGCGCGTCATCGACGACCTGCAGCTCGCGCGCCGCCTCAGGGCGGCGCACTTCGACATCGTGATGGACCTCCACGGCGGTCCGCGCAGCTCGTGGCTGACTCGCGCCACTGGAGCGCGGCAGCGGATCGGCTACGACGTCGAAGGCCGCGCGTGGTTGTATACGCGGGCCGTGCACCGCCCCCGCGAGCTTCGCCCGCGGCACTCGGTCGAAAACCAGTGGGATCTGCTCCGAGGCATCGAGGGATGGCGCGAGGCTGCGCCGGATCCGGCGGCGGATGCCGTCGAGATGGCATCGGACGCGGACGTGGACGCCCGGGTGGCCGCGCGGCTAGGGGGGCTCGGCGTCACCGGCGATCACGAGCTGATGGTCGTTCACGTCAGCGCGGGCAACCCGTTCCGGCGCTGGCCCGAGCCGGCGTTCGTTCAGCTCGTGTGCGCGCTCGCTCGTGGCAACGATCGGCGCCGGCTGGTGCTCAGCTCCGGCCCGTCGGACCGGGACGCAGCGGAGCGGATCGCCAGCGCTGCCCGCCTCCAGCTCGGTGCCGACCGGGCCGCGCGGGTCGTCGACTTCGGCGAGTTCGACATCGCGGAGTTGCGCGCGCTCGTCGTCCGGAGCAGACTGTTCGTGGGCGGCGACACCGGACCGCTGCATGTGGCGGCCACGACCTCCACGCCGATTGTCGGAATCTATGGCCCAACGCTGTCGGCGAGATCGGCGCCCTGGCGGGACCCGGCGGTCCCGACCGCGGCGGTCGAACCACGCAGCCTGCCCTGCCGCCCGTGCGAGCAGCGCGTCTGCGAACCTGGTGACTTTCGATGCCTGACCACGTTGAAGCCGGAGGACGTGATTTCGGCGGCCGAGCGCGTCCTGAGGCCGGGCGCGTGACAGGCTCCGCCGCGTCCCGCTCGCGGCTCGAGGACGCCGCCTACTGGGCGCTCCTCGGGTGCGCCGCGACCACGCAGTTCTCCATCGCCGCCGCGCAGGTGCTCCTCGCGCTCACGGCGATCCTCTGGCTCGCACTGATCGTGTCGGGGCGCGAGCGCATCGAGGTCCCCTCCATGTTCTGGCCGCTCGCTGCGTATGCGGGCGCAACCCTCGTGGCGTCGTTGTTTTCGATCGATCCTCGCGTGAGCTTCTGGGACAGCCGTCAGCTGATCCTGTTCCTGCTGGTGCCGATTGCCTACCGCCTGCTGCGCGGAGAACGCAGCGTCAAGGCCGTGGACGTGATCATCACGATCGGCGCGGTTCACGCCGTGTATGGCATCGTGCAGTACGGAATCCTGAACCTCGACGACACGCCGCTCCTGTCGCAGCGCATCCAGGGGCTGCTCAGCCACTACATGACGTACTCCGGGCTGATCATGCTGGTAGCCTGCACGGCCGCCGCGCGCGTGATGTTCCGGCGCGAAGATCGACTCTGGGCGGCGCTCATCATGCCCGCCCTGATCGTCGCGCTGGCGCTCACGCTGAGCCGTAATGCCTGGGTCGGGGCCTGCGCCGGCATCGGCGTGCTGTTCCTGCTGCGCGACTTCCGGCTGTTCGGCCTCCTGCCGGTTGCCTTCGGGCTCTTCATCGCGCTGGCGCCTGCACAGCTGACCGAGCGGTTCTACACGATGTTCAGCGTCGAGGATCTGGCCGCCGGGAGCGACACGAGCGCCGCGACCGTCCAGTCGAACCGCGACCGCGTCGCGATGATCCGCTCGGGCATCAGGATCGTCAAGGATCACCCGCTGACGGGCGTGGGGCCGGACATGTTGATCCAGGTCTACCCGCACTATCGGGATCCGCAGGCCGTGCGCCAGCTCAATCCGCACCTCCATAACGTCCCGCTGCAGATCGCCGCCGAGCGCGGCTTGCCCGCGCTCGCCACCTGGATCTGGTTCGTCGTCGTGATGATTCGCGACTTCTTCCGGCGACGCCGGACCTCGATGTTTCCCTCCCTCGCCACCGCCGGCCTCGGCTGCGTCGTCGCGATGCTGGCAGCCGGCATGTTCGAATACAATTTTCACGACTCGGAATTCCTGATGCTGTTCCTGGTGCTCGTCACGCTCCCCTACGCCGCCGATCGCGCACCCGCCATCCAACCGCGGATCGCGCGAGCGGCGTGAGCTGCACGAGCCCACGGCTGGCGCACGATGCTCACGATGACACGAAGAGCACGATGAAAAGGCGGTAAAGTTGCCATCGTGCCCATCGTGTCATCGTGCCCTCGTGATTTCGCGTCGCTGCGTGAACCTTGATTCCTGAACTCCTCACTCGATTCCAGCGCCGCTCGATTCTCGTCATCGGCGACGTGATGCTGGATCACTTCGTGATCGGGCGCGTGGACCGGATCTCGCCGGAGGCGCCTGTTCCTGTGGTGGCGTTCGATCACGAGGAGTACAGGCTTGGAGGCGCCGCGAACGTCGCCCACAACATCGTGGCGCTGGGGGGCACGGCGCAGGTGGTTGGGGTCGTCGGCGCCGACGCCGACGCGGCCCGCCTCGCCTCGGACTTCGACGCGCTCGGGATCGGCGTGAAGGGCCTCGTGACCGATCCCGATCGCTGCACGACGCGCAAGCTCCGGGTTGTGACGACGAGAAACCAGCAGGTCGCGCGCATCGACTACGAGCGCGACGGGGAGGTCTCGGGGCCCGTCGAGCAGGCGATCATCGCGAAGGTACAGGAACTCTCTGCGACAGCCGATGCGATCCTGATTTCAGACTATCTGAAGGGGGCGATCTCGGCGGCTGTCGCTCAGGCCGCTGCGGCCGCCGCGCGCGCGCGCGGGATCCCGCTGCTGGTCGATCCGAAGGTGCCGCACGTCGAGTACTACAGCGGCGCCACGTTGATCACCCCGAACCACCACGAGGCCGAAGCCATCACGCACATGCGCATCCGCACGGCCGAGGACGCCAGCGCGGCGGCGAAGCGAATTCGCAAGCGTGTCGCGTGCGAGTGCGTGCTGATCACGCGCGGGGAGCACGGGATGTGGCTCCTCGACCGCGACGTCGAAGCCGAGCTGCCCGCCGAAGCGCGCGAGGTCGCGGACGTGACGGGTGCGGGCGACACGGTCATCAGCGCGCTGGCGCTGGGCCTCGCCTCCGGCGCCACGCTGACCGACGCGGCGCGCGTGGCCAATCGGGCCGCGGGGATTGTCGTCGGGAAGTTCGGCCCGGCGACGGTCAGCCTGCACGAGTTGCGGCAGACCTGACTCGGCCGCAGACTCCTGCCGAACGTCAATGACCGCTAAATTCGGGCTGGATGTCCTGTCGCAACACCACAAGTCATCCGTTGTGTTGTGATATTGCGATTAGTTTAGGCTCGGCTCGGTCGCTTTTGGGCCGGAAACACGGCGCCTTCGTCATGTTCAGCGACTGGGGAAGCCTTCGAGTCACACTGCCCGCGGCGGTCTTTTTAAGGTCCCGCTCTTCTTGGACGATACGATTGTCTTTGCGGCCGTGCGAACTCCTCACGCTCCACGGTCATCAGCCCCGTCCGCCCATTCGTGCGGTCGGCCTGCGCGTGTCTCAACCCACGTGCCCGACGTCACGAGGCAGGAAGTGAAAATCCCGCGGGACCGCGTTGACGCTCTACCCTCGTCGTGGACTAACCGGACTGCCTGCTGTTTGAATTCATCCGTGACGTGAAGGGCGCGCGCGCGCCGGCTCCCAGTGATCCCCGTTGTGGACATCGTATCCGCCTCTCAAAAATGTCCACAGAATCAGGTCAACCCATGACCTGGTGTGGCGCGCAAGATGCAGATCGCCAAAGCCGAATGTCCGCCAGCTTTGCGAAGGTTCGCCTCACCGTCTAATGAGGCTGGCCTCAGAAACTGGATACACGTCGGCCGAATGACGACTCCCAGACAGCGTGATAACCTCGCCGCGATATCGAAACACGTTTCCCCAGCGATCGCGCCTGCGAGACTCCTTGTAGGAAGTCCCGACTCTGACTATTCCGGTCGCCTGCACAGACTGTAACTCATAGGGCTCTGATATCCCGTTTCGATTACCGTCCGACCATACTAGCAGGTGATTGTACGCTTGATCGGAGGAATCGATCCAAGAGTCGCCGTCATCATCGAACGCCGCGAGTCCATCATAACCATTTTGCGCAAAACCCCCTCGGAACAGTCGCATCGTGTTCCCGAACAGCTCGGAACCGTTATCGACTGTTCCATTCGTATTCCCATCAAGTGCTAACCAGACATCGTCTGAACTGACCGGCCATCCTAGTTGAACGACCGAACGGACATCATTAATTTGAAACAAGACACCGAGTTCCACGCCGCTTAAATCAAAACCATCGCCGTTTAGATCAATCAAAATAGGAGTATAGTTAATGCAGCAATCGCATGCCGATGGATCGGGCTGCTGATCTCCTATGCACACTGTCGTGTATCCTGGCGGACACCCGTACATGCAGGGATCGTAATTCCCGCTACCAACGTGCTTCGCTGCGACTCCCGCCTGGTCAGGGCACAAAGCTCCAGGTAAAGACCCCGGCTCAGTTGCCAGCGATTGGTACATTATCGTCTTCCCAAAGCAACTTCCAGTTGTCTGGTTACCGACATCGTAGAATCCAAACAGATGGCCGACTTCATGCGAACCGGCCCACTTCCAGAAGTTCGACGAACGAGCATTGTGTAACTTGTTCGGATTGACACCAACGGTTCCACCGCCGCTGCCATTTGGAGAGGCCTCGGCGATCTGTGTACCACTGACAGTCGAGTCTTCGCGGAACTTAATCGAGGCCGCACTATAGGACGCTTCCGCAGCCGAAATCGTCACAGATATTGAGTGTTGGGAGTAAACGCTATTCCAGTATGTCCTGGCGCCATTGAGAATGGCTGCCTTTTCTTCATTTGTGAACTTACCAGGCTCGAAACCGATTGTATAACTGCCTGATGCAGAGATGACGCCGCTGAAGTTGGGCTCGCAATCCCGGCAATTGGTTTCTGCGGCCAAACGTAAGGCTACGGTGATCGCTAGGAGGAGCACTGCTGGAAGTGTGGATGCCATAATGCGAAGTGAAGAACGACGCATGTTCGCCTCCTGACAACGCTGCCTTATCATCCCAATTAGATTGGGTGACCCACTATCTAACTAACATCGCATCACGTGGTCATCCGCGCTGCTTAAGCATCCGCACCGCAGCTAGTAGATCGCCTCTACTGATCGTGATGCCTCTCCCAGCGAATGTTGGCCAGCGGCGAGCGTCACCAGGCAGAGTGATGCGTTCCGCTTCGAGCGAGTAAAAACCAGCTGGCCCATAGGCGATATCGTAGTCGCCGGTGCTGAGGCGGGTCAGAAATACCAGCAATTCCTCTCCGGGATGGAAGACTCTGCTCCCCGCTGCTATGGCCGAAATTGTCTGGTCGTTAACCGTGAGCTTGCCGACCGGCACAGTGATAATGATTGTGTCGCGCTCGCTGAAGCCGTCGCCCTTTAGAACTTCTAGGACGCGAGCAGTGTGCTCCGTGAGCACTTTAGGAGGGCGACCTGCCCGCGGGAGTCCCTTAACCAGCGCCTGCTCGATGCGTACTCTGGCGACGGCGTCGGTGAGATCCCACATCTCCTCGAGGGTTGAGGGCGCGGCCTCAGAATCTGTGAACTGGAACTGCTCAGCGGGCGGTTGTTGGTGGTGAAGATGGGTCGGTGGAGTTGACGACAAATTCAGCGCGATGGCCAACAAGTAGTTTAGACGCATGCTGCCTCCCAGCTGACGTTGACGAGGAGCCAGGCAGCGGCCGCAGGGCAACCGGTGCGAGTCTCCGGAGTATACGCTTCCAGACTCGGCCGCCTATCATTGCATCCCGCGGCGACCGGGAGGTGTTCGAGGTCAGTTACTCAGCGCTGCTTTGGACGTGATGAAAATTAGTGCTGCCGAGCTTCTAGCTCTGCCAGCCGATCAGCGCCCCATATCGGCTGTTCACCGATTTGAATGCACGCAGGATAGCAGCGTAGGGGTGTGACCCGGCCGCGTGCGCGGACCGCTGATGGGTGGGCGGTCTGCTCGGCGGCCTTGGACACTGAAGGACAGAGGGACGCGACCCCACTTTCCCATAGATTCGATGGTGTCTTCCTTTGAAGTGCAACCAACAAGGAGGACGGGTGGGATCGCTTCGTGATTGTAGTGGATTCTCGGTCTGGCGGATTACCGGGTGACAGGGGTGGAACACGGCGAGGACGGCCGGTTGATTCTCAAGCTGGAGCGGAAAGGGATTCATCGATTTACGTGCGCCGGGTGTGGCGGTCGAACCGGCCACGTGCGTGATGCCAAGGTGCGCACTTGGGACGACCTCCCATGGGCCGAGCATTCGGTGCGGCTGCGGTGTCGGCTGCGCCAACTCTGGTGCCGGCGCTGTGAGATTCGCACCGAGCGGGTCGCCTTTGCGGATCCTCATGCCCGGCTGACGCGACGCTTTCGCCAACGGAACGGCCTGGATTGTCAGTTGATGCCCACGAGTCACGCGGCCGTGCGGCACGCGGTGAGTTGGGGCGCGGCGGCGATGGGCCGAACGCGCGTTTCTCGAGGCGGTGGATCGCACGCGCCCGCAACATCGGCCGCGACACCTGGGGGGCCGACGAAATTCAGCGCGGCAAGGGACAGCGGTTCTGGACCCTGTTGTCCGACTTGGTGCGCGGCGAGGTGATCGGGTTGGAGAAGGAACGGACCGAGGACACCTTGCGGAGACTGCTGACCACCCTAATGGACGCCCACCAACGCGCGGCGGCCGAAGCCGTCTGCACCGATATGCATCGGCCCTACATCAACGCGGTGGGGGAGGTGCTCGGCCACGCGGAGATCGTGTTCGACAAGTTCACGTACTGCAACACCCGTCGGCCGCGCTCGACGACGTTCCGCCGGCAAGGGTTCTTTCGCGCGGGCGCCGTGATGCGCCCGCACGGCCGCGGCAAACGATGGCTGCTGTTGCGGCGCTGGGCGACGGTGCGCGGCTCGAAGCGCCGGGAACTCGAAACCCTCTTGCCGCCAATCGCCGGTTGTTCAAAGCCTACGTCGTGCTGGTCACACTCCCCTACGCCGCCGACCGCGCGCCGGCCGTGACGCCGCTGATCGCGCGCGCGGCGTGAATGGGGGAATTGCAGATTCGTCAATTCAATTGCGGATTGCGGATTGATTGACGATCGACGGGTGCGGATTTGAGACTTTATTCGGGGATTGCTGATTTCGCCGCGACAGCTCGCGGCGCCTGGGATGTGTCTCACCATTACAGACTGCCGGAACAGCCCCCCAATCACCGAATCAAATCCCAAATCGTCAAGCTCCAATCCCCCTCACTCTGCAATCCGCCATCAACGAATCTGCAATGTGGCGACTGAAACAGACGACAAGGGGACCAGGATATAGGGACCGCTGAATCAGTGAACATACTCGAGAAGTTTCCCGGCCGCCCGATTCTCGTCATCGGCGACGTGATGCTCGATCACTTCGTGATCGGGCGCGTGGACCGCATCTCGCCCGAGGCGCCGGTCCCGGTGGTGGCGTTCGATCACGAGGAGTACAGGCTCGGAGGGGCCGCGAACGTCGCGCACAACATCGTCGCGCTCGGCGGCAGGGCGCAGGTGGTCGGGGTGGTGGGCGCCGATGCCGACGCGGCGCGCCTGGCGTCGGACTTCGAGGCGCTCGGGATCGGCGTCAAGGGGCTCGTCACCGATCCCGATCGCTGCACGACGCGCAAGCTGCGCGTGGTGACGACGAGGAACCAGCAGGTCGCGCGGATCGATTACGAACGCGATGGGGAGATCTCAGGGCTCGTCGAGCAGGAAGTCGTCTCGAAGGTACAGGAGCTGGCTGCGGCGGCCGACGCGATTCTGATCTCGGATTACCTGAAGGGCGGCATCTCCCGGGCTGTCGCCCAGGCGGCTGCCGCCGCCGCGCACAGGCGAGGGATCCCGCTCCTCGTCGATCCGAAGGTGCCGCACGTGGAGTACTACCGCGGGGCGACGCTCATCACGCCGAACCACGTCGAGGCGGAAGCCATCACGCACATGCGCATCCGCACGGCCGCGGACGCCAGCGCGGCCGCGAGACGGATTCGCGAGCGCGTCTCGTGCGAGTGCGTGCTGATCACTCGCGGCGAGCACGGCATGTGGCTGCTCGATCGCGACGCCGAGGCCGAGCTGCCGGCCGAAGCGCGCGAGGTCGCGGACGTGACGGGTGCGGGCGACACCGTCATCAGCGCGCTGGCGCTCGGCCTCGCCGCCGGCGCCACGCTGACCGACGCGGCGCGCGTGGCCAATCG
>DASTBU010000176.1:0-18992 GCA_035711845.1 Vicinamibacterales bacterium | reverse complement strand
CTGACCCCCGTCACCGGCGCTCGTCGTCCATGCCGTGACCGTCCGCGCCCAGCTTCGACCGGCGGGTGATCTCGTCGCGCACCAGCCAGAGCTCGGGGAAGAACTTCACGTCTATGCGTTTGCTCAGGACTTCGACCGGAGTGCCCTGCGTGCCGATGACGTTGCCCCCGATGATCCTCTCGACAACCTTGAGGTGATGGAAGCGCCAGATGATCGTCCGCTCGTCCCACGTCATCAGCTGCTCGGCGAGCTGGTACAGATCCTCGAGGTCGTAACCCCGTTCGTACACCTGGAGCAGCGTGACGGCCCGGCGGCCGAGAAGAGCGTTGAAGGCCGAGGCGAGGGCGGGAGAGACGTGGTGGACCTGCCGGAAGCCAGGGGAGTCGAACCCGGCGCCGTGGCCGAGCGCCGTGCGCACGACCGCGTAATCGGAGGGCGACATGTGTTCGAGCATGTGCAGATGATCGGTCACGAGCGACATCGCGTCGTTGGCGCGGCGGAGCAGCCTGAGAGCCGACAAGACCGCATCCTGGTCGATCAATCTGGCCGATTCGTCGATCTCGATGCACGCAAGCTTGAGCCACAGCTCCGAAGACTGATGCACGGTCTGGAACAGGTGTTCGTCGCGATGCGTGACGTCCGCGGGCGATTTCTGAAGGGCCAGGAGCTCGTCGGTCCGAAGGTATCGTTCGTAATCGGTCGCGCCGCGCCCTGTGAGAACCGGATCGTTCAGGTTGGTGGTCATGGTCGGTTCGTGTGCAGTCTCCGCGGGCATCCGGTCGTGGTTCGACGGCGTTCACGCGGGCCGTCCGGGGTCAGGCCGACGCGACACTCTCGGGCCTCAACTGCGACACGGCCTGGAGCGGAATGCGAAGGCTTGCCCGGCATCCCGTGCGGTCCTCGCGGTTTTCGAGCACGAGGCTGCCCCCGTGCGCTTCGGCGATCTGCCGGCTGAGCACGAGTCCGATGCCCGATCCCCCAGGCTTCGTCGTGAAGAACGGCACGAACAGATTCCCCATGTTCGAGAGGCCGGGACCCTCGTCCTCCACCCACAGTTCCATCGTCGGCGGGATCGAACCGGGGACGCGATGCCAGCCCACCCGGACTCCGCCGCCCGTTTCACGGGCCGCGTCCACCGCATTGCGGACCAGGTTGATCAGCAGCTGCTCGAGCTGATCGCTATCGCCCTGTATTGTAAGCCGCGGCCCGGCGGAGACCTGAATGTGGTGTGCCTCTTCGAGGCGAACGACCCGGTCCACCACGTCGGAAATCTCGAGCCGCGCCAGTTTCGGCGCCGGGAGCCGTGCGAGCCGCGCATACGCGCTCATGAATCGGCTCAGCGACTCCGAGCGCGAGGCGATCACGCCGAGCCCGCGCTGGATGTCCTCCCGCCAGTCGGGCGGGGGAGGATCGCGCTCGATGATGGTCGAGAGGCTGCCGGCGATCGACTTGATCGGCGCGAGCGAGTTGTTCATCTCGTGACCGATGACCCGGATCAGGCGCTGCCAGGCCTGGCGCTCCTCCTCGCGGAGCGGCTGACTGAGATCGGAGAGCACGAGCAGCTCGTGCGGCCGGCCGCCCTGACGGAACTGGCTGCGCCGCACTTCCCATCGGCCGACGCCGCCCGGGAATGCCGTGTTGATCACCCGCGGCGCCTCGCCCGTGAGGTAGTCGAGCAAGTCGATCTCCGTGGCATGGCGTCCGAGGAGCCGTTCGGCGGGCTGTCCGAGCAGCCGCGCGCCCGCACGGTTCACGAATTTCAGCTCGTGATCTTCGTCGAAGGTGAACACCGCGACGTCGATCTCCCCCATGACCTTCCGCAGAAGCGTGGTCGCCTCGAGCGCATCGAGGCGCTGGTGCCGGAGCGTTTCGACCAGCGCGTTGACCTCGATCATCACCTCCCCCAGGGGGTCGCCGCCACGGGCCCCGCGCGCGCGGATCGAAAAGTCTCCCTCGCCGAGCGCCGCGAGCAGGTTGGAGAGCGTCTGGAGCGGCAGCACCACGCGCTCGCGCAGGGCGAACGCGAAGCCGAGGCAGAAGGTCACGATGACGACGGTGAGCGTCCACTGAACCTTCGGGGTGTAGCTGCCGGTCCAGAGAAAGATGAGGGCGATTGCGGCCCCGGGCAGCGCGGACGCCAGGGCCATCAGCAGGATCCTGCGGTCGTGGCTCAGGCGCGGCTCGCGGGGCTGGGGGGCGCGCATAGGCGTTCCATTGTAGGCCCGACTCTCGTGTCGGGCCCCACTCGACCCGGTTGAAATTGTGGGTTCGGCAAGGCCCGACCTGGAGGCGGGCCCTACAGGCCGTAGCGCTGCAAACGCCGGTACAGCGCGCTGCGGCTCAGGCCGAGCGCCTTGGCCGCCTGGCTCACATTGCCGTCGAAGCGGGTCATGGCCTTCTTGATCAGAAAGCACTCGACGTCTTCCAGGCTCATGTCTTCGAGGCGGCCGCCGCCGTCGCGGCTCGTGCGGATGCCGAGATCGGCCGGCTTGACGAGCGGACCGGCCGCCATGAGCACCGCCCGCTCGATGGCATGATCGAGCTCGCGGACGTTGCCGGGCCAGCCGTGCTCGAGCAGCATCTGCATGGCCCCGCTCTCGAACCCGGTCAAGCGCTTGCGATACCGCTGGGCGTGCTGGCGGAGGAAATGCTGGGCGAGGAGCGGGAGATCCTCCCGTCGATCCCGCAGGGCGGGCAATCGGATCTCGATGGTGTTCAACCGGAACAGGAGGTCCTGCCGGAAACGTCCGGACGCCACCTCGTCACTCAGACTGGCGTTGGTCGCCGAGATGATCCGGACGTCCACTCGTCGCGTGCGGGACGAGCCGAGACGTTCGAACTCGCCGGTTTCGATCACCCGCAGCAGCTTGGCCTGCTGGCTGAGTGGAACGTTGGCGATCTCGTCCAGGAAGAGCGTGCCCTGATCGGCCAGCTCGAAGCGGCCCACGCGGTCGGCCTTGGCGTCGGTGAAGGCGCCGCGGACGTGCCCGAACAACTCGCTCTCGAACACGCCTTCGGAGACGCCGCCGGAGTTCACGATGACCATCGGCCGCGAGGCGCGGCTCGACACGGCGTGAAGCGCGCGCGCGACGACGCCCTTGCCGGTGCCGTTCTCGCCGAGGATCAGCACGTTCGCATCCGACGGCCCCACGCGCGAGATGACCTGGAGCACGTTCTGCATCGCGGGGGATTCGGCAATCAGCTTCGGGAATCCGTCGCCGCGGAGCAGGGAGTTTTCCGCCTCGAGCCGCTGGCCCTTGCGCAGCGCCTGGCTCAGCTCGACCTGCGTCCGCACGATGGCGAGGAGCCGCGCGTTGTCCCATGGCTTCTGGATGAAGTCGCGTGCGCCGCGCCGCATGGCCTCGACTGCCACTTCGACGCTGCCCCAGGCCGTCATCACCACGACCGGAAGCGTCGGATCGATTCCCTGGATCCGCGACAGCAGGTTGAGCCCTTCCTCGCCGGATGTCGTGTCGCGCGCGTAGTTCAGATCGATCAGCGCCACGTCGAACTCGCGCGCCTCGATCGCGGCGAGGACACCAGCCGGCGAGGAGGCCGTCTCGAGCTGAAACCCTTCGGCCTTGAGCAACAGCCGCAGCGCTTCGAGCACGTCACCCTGATCGTCGGCGATCAGAACCCGCGGCTCATTCGGCCGGACAGGGTGCCGGGTGCTCTCTCGCGGATCCTTCAGGTGATCGGTGATTAACATGTCAGTCGTGAGTTCTGTCTCAGTCAGCCAACCCGTGAAGCCTTGAACCCTTTAACCCCTTGAACCCTATTCCGCCCTGAGCGCGAGCAGCGGATCGATTCGGGTCGCGCGGCGCGCGGGGATGTAGTTGGCCACGAGCGCCACGACAGTCAGCAGTGCGGCCGTGCCGATGAACGTCAGAGGATCGCGGGTGCTGATGTTGGGCAGCAGATCGGCCGGAATCTTCGAGCTGATCAGGAAGGCGACCAGCAGTCCGAGCGCGATTCCGATGGCGACCAGCACGAGACCGCGGCCGAGCACGAGCCCCAGCACGCTCGAGGGCTGCGCGCCGAGAGCCATCCGCACGCCGATCTCCCGGGTGCGCTGCGTCACGGCGTAGCTCGCGACGCCGTACAGGCCGATGGAGGCGAGGGCCAGTGCGAGCAGGCCGAACGCGCTCAGCATGATGACGTTGATGCGAAGCGGCGCCAGCGATTCCGAGACCTGTTCCTCGAGCGTCCGGATGTTGAAGACCGACAGCGTGGGATCGATCTCCAGCACCAGGCGGCGTACCGCGGGCGCAAGCCCGGCTGCGTGACTTCCGGCCCGGATGTGCAGGGTACCGTTCGGCGAGTAATTCTGCAGCAGCGGCTGATAGATGAAGGGAATCGGTTCTTCTGCCACCCCGTTGTACTTGCTATTGCGCGCGATGCCGATGATGGTCGTGAACTCGTCGTCGCCGAAAAACTTGAACCGCTTGCCAATCGCCTCGTCACCGGGCCAGAAGCGCTCGGCCATCGTCTCGTTGATCACGACCACCTGCTGCGCACCTTCCTTGTCGGCGCGGGTGAAGTCCCGGCCTCGCAGGACGGGGATGCCGATGGCCGTGAAGTAGCCGGGACTCACCGAGTTGACCTGCACGAGGATACGGTCGCGTGTGGTGGTGTCCTGGCCTTCCGGAAAGACGCTCCGCAAGAAACCGCCCGCGAGAGGCGGGACCTCGGCGACGGCAGCCGCCTGCACGCCGGGCAGTCCCGACAGCCGCTCCGCCGCCTGCTCGTAGAAAAGCTGCCCGCGTTCCGGGGTATAGCCCTCGCGGCCGAGGTTCACGTTCATGACCAGTACGCCGCTCGTTTCGAACCCGGTGTCGATACCATGCGCGTTGACAAGGCTCCGAAGGAAGAGCCCGGCACCCACGAGAGAGAGAAGCGACAGCGCGACCTGGGCGACGACCAACCCGTGACGCAGGCTGAGGAGGCTCCGGATGCCGCGCTGGTTTCCGCCGGAGGGGACGGTCTCGTTCTTCAGCACCGGCACCACGTCCGGCCGCGAGGCCTGTATGGCCGGCGCGAGGCCGAACAGCAGGCCGGTCAGCACGGTCAGCAGCGCCGTGAAGCCGAGCACCCGCGAGTCGATTGTCAGATCGTCGCCGACGGGAATCGGCAGATCGAGGTCGGCCGCAACCAGCCAGTCGAGCAACCCGTACGCCAGCAGCGTGCCGAGCGCAGCGCCAAGGACCGCGAGCAGCAGGCTCTCGGTGAGCAGCTGCCGTACCAGCCGTGTGCGCTCGGCGCCGAGTGCCAGACGTACCGCGATTTCCTTCCGGCGCCGCGTGGCGCGCGCAAGCAGCAGGTTGGCGATGTTCGCGCACGCAATCAGCAGGACGATCCCGACGACCGACATCAGGATGACCGAAAGCTGCACGACCGGCGCCCCACCCTGCCCGCCGGGATTGAGCCTGGCGTCGAGCAGCGGCACGGCGCCGGCGCTCCGTCCCTTGTTGTCGACCGGATAGGCCTGCTCGAGCCGCGCAAACACGGTCCGCAGGTTGGCTCCGGCCTGCTCAACGGATACGCCGGGCCGCAATCTTCCGAACCCGAACAGGAACAGGCCTCGCCGGGTCTCGTACCAGTCGAAGTTCGGCTGCACGACGTCGTGCATCGACATCGGCACCCAGCCCGCCGGATTGCCGCCGAGCAGCGTTCCCGTGAAGAGCCGGGGCGCGACGCCGATCACCGTGAAGGGGGTTCTGTTCAGCGTCAGCGTCCGCCCGATGATCCCCGGATCCGAGCCGAGGCTGCGTTCCCAGAAGCCATGACTGACGACGACCACCGGCGTCGGCTTGATGTCTTCTTCCGGCAGGAACCCGCGGCCGAGTGTCGGCTGCGCGCCGAGCACGGTGAAGTAGCCTCCCGAGACCACCTGCAGCGGCACCTGCTCGGAGGCGTTCCCCGTGCTCCAGTTCACCTGCGCGAAGGTGAACGCGGCCATGTCGGTGAAGATTTGGTTCTCTTCACGCAGGTCCTTGTAATTGAGGTGCGAGAGCGGCAGGTTACCCGGATTGCGCTCGTCGGTCATGAACACCGACGCCAGCCGGTCCGGTTCCTGCACCGGAATCGGTCGCAGCATCACCACGTTCACGAGGCTGAAGATGGCCGTATTCGCCCCGATGCCCAAAGCGAGCGACAGCACCGCGACCGCCGTGAACCCGGGACTTCTGGCGAGCAATCTGACAGCGTAGCGGAGATCGTGAATCATGACAGTGCTGAATGTTGAGTGCTGAATGCTGAATGACGGGATGCTGAATGACAGGATGCTGAATGACAGGCAGCACTCAGCATTCAGCATTCAGCATTCAGCATTTCTTTATTAGTGTTCGATGTGGAAGCCGCTTTCTTCGAGCTCCTTTTCCGCGCGCTTGCTGCCGTCCTCTTCGACGACCCGGCCGTCGAACAGATGGATGGAACGGTCCGCGTGCCGCGCGTAGCGCGGATCGTGAGTGACCATGCAGATCGTCGCGCCTTCGCGGTGCAGCTCGCGAAGCAGCTCCATCACGGCCTCCCCGTTCTTCGAGTCGAGGTTCCCCGTCGGCTCGTCTGCGAGGAGGATGGACGGGGAGCCCGCCACGGCGCGTGCGACGGCCACGCGCTGCTGCTGACCGCCGGAGAGCTGGCTGGGCAGGTGCTTCGCGCGGTGCGCCATCCCGACCTTCTCGAGCGCGGCCATCGCGCGCTCCTTGCGCTCGGCCGATTTCATGCCGCGGTAGGTCAGCGGCAGCTCGACGTTCTCGTACACGTTCAGGTCGCCGATCAGGTTGAAGCTCTGGAAAATGAAGCCGATCTCCCGGTTGCGCACGCGGGCGCGCTCGGAGAGGGGCAGATCAGCGACCGGCTTGCCGTTGAGGGTGTACTTGCCCTCGGTCGGCGAGTCGAGGAGCCCGAGGATGGACAGCAGCGTGGACTTGCCGCAGCCTGACGGCCCGGCAATGGCGATGTACTCGCCGGTCTTGATCTCCAGGTGGATCCCGGCGAGCGCGTGCGTCTCGACTTCGTCCGTGAAGAATACCTTCGTGACGCCGTCGAGGTGAATCAGGGTCTGCGCGGCAGTGTTCATCGTGGCTCCTTTGGTGCTCCTTTGAGACCTAGCCCGTGATTCGGATTCGGTCGAACTGGTCGTAACTCGAGGTGTCCGAGAGAATCACCTGATCTCCCGGCTGCAGGCCTTCCTTGATTTCAATGGTGTTGACCGAACTGCGCCCGAGCTTGATCGTGGTGCGGGTGTACTCGCCACACTCCGGGCATCCCGTGCTGCCGCCGGTCTCCGGCTGCAGCTTGAAGAGCGAGATCGTGCTCTCTTCCTGCCCGAAGGCGGGCCGCCCGACGTAGATGACATCCACGAGGCGTTCGAGGAGCACGGTGCCGTCGACGCTCAAGTCCGGCCGGGCCCCGGGGGGCAGTGCACCCTCGAGCGTGATGTCCACGCCGACGGTCCCGTTCTCGGATGCCGGGTCGATGCGTGCGACCCGGCCCTTGACGACGCCGTTGCGAGTGTCCACCTGGGCCATCTGGCCAATCTCGAGGTCCTTCGTCTGTGTTTCCGCGATGCGCAACTCGGCCTTCAGCACGGTCGGATCAGCGACGCGGGCGAGGTTGGTTCCCGGACCGACCTGCTGTCCAACTTCCACGGGCACCACCTGGAGCACGCCGATCATGCCGGCTTTGACCTTCAGATCCTCCAGTTGCTGAAGCCGCAGATCGTAGGCCGCCTTTCGCTGGGCGACCTCCGCCTCCTGCGGTGCGAGCTGTGACGCGATCCCGTTGCGGATGATCTCGAGGCGCTTGCGGGCGTTCTCGAGACGGCTCTTCAGCTCGGCCTCGGTGCCCCGAAACTCCTTCAGCTGAAGCTCCGACACGAGCTGGTCCTTGTACAGCTGCTCGTTGGCCGCCAGCCGGAGTTGGGCGGTTTTCCAGGCGGATTCGATGTTCGCGACCTCGCTCTCCTGGTTGAGGAGGTTGCTCTCGAGTTCGGCCTTCCGGTTCTGGAGGGCTGCGAGCGCCGATGCGTGGGCGAGCTTGGCCTCCATGACCGACTGGAGGAGATCCGGATTGCTGAGCTCGAGGATCACGGTCTCAGGCTTGACCTGTGCCCCAGGTCGCAGCACGAGGCGCTCGACCCGACCCTGCGTCGTCGCCGGAATCCAGCGGATGTACTCGGGGACCAGCGTGCCCGATCCGCGCACCTCGCGGGGGATGTCGCCGCGCTTGACGCTGTCGATCCACACGGTCGATCGCTCGATGCCGGGCGCCGCAGGTTTCAGGCGCGATACCGCGACGGTGATAAGGACGATAGCCAGGAGAGCCACACCGGCGTAGATCGCCTGACGGATTTTCTTCTTGCGCTTGACGCTCGCCGGACGCGCTATATCGACCATGTAGTGCCTCTGTACTGAGCTTCCCTGGAGTCTCGGTGTCAGTCCAGATAAGCCAAACCCTGTGCCACGGGGCGCGACGATGTAAATAAGTGAAGAATAATGAGTTCTGGCTTCAAGTACCAATCCTTCGCTCGCTGGCGTGACCGCCTGCGGAATGATCTCATCCCAGAATCGAACAGTCTGCCGGGGAGGGCTCAACGCCTCGCCTGTGGTAATCGCCCCTGCGTCGACCCTCGATTAACGGACAGTTTGACGGAATTGCCAGCCCCGTAGTTTAGAACAATTTACAGGAAAATAAATTGATTTGACAAAACAAATATTCTGCGCTGCAATGCAACGCGATGACGGAGACTCAAGTCTCGGCGGCGGCAGGCCGGATCCTCGATCTCTACCCGCGAATCTACTTCGCCTGCCACACCCGGCACGTCCGCGATTCCCGGTCTCTGCGGCTGCTGAGCCGGCACCAGGCAAGCGTCCTCGACCACCTCGACGAGATCGACCCGATGACGCTCAATCAGCTCGCGCGCCATATGGGCGTTACCCCAGGCACCATGTCGCTGACCGTCGACCGCCTGGAAAAAAAAGGCTACGTCGTACGGATGAGGGACACAGCCGACCGCCGTAGGGTCCACTTGCGTCTGACATCCGCCGGCGTTCGGATGCGGCAGGAATCATCAGTTCTCGATCCTCCTCGAGTGGAGGCGCTCGTTCGCAGGCTGACGGACCGGGAACGCGATCTCGCCATCCAGGGTCTGTCTCTGCTCGCCCGCGCCGCCCGCGAGCAGATGCAGCTGCAGGCGGAGGCGGGCGCCGCGCGGCCGAAGTATTCCCGCGTATCTGAAGGTTGACCGGCTCTGAAGGGTCCGTATGCGACTGATCGTCATAACGGTGGCGGTCGTGATCGTTGCCGTCGCGCTGATGACGCTGGTCGGCGTCTGGCTTCCCAAAGGGCACGTCGCGTCTCTCGAGAGACACCTGCCGATCGATCCGCAGGGCCTCTGGGCCATCCTCACCGACGTTGAGGCCTTTCCGCTCTGGCGTCAGGACGTGACGCAGGTCGACACACGGTTGGACAACAGCGGGCTGTCGGGGTGGACGGAGCACTCCTCGAACGGGACAATCCGCTTCGCGGTGGATCGCATGGAGCCGCCGCGGGTACTCGTCGTGCGAATTGCGGATCGCGACCTGCCGTTCGGAGGCACGTGGGCCTACGAGATCTCTCCCACCGGCCCCGCCTCATCGCTCAGAATCACGGAGCGCGGCGAGGTCTACAATCCGCTCTTCCGGTTCGTCGCGCGGTTCGGGTACGGGCACGATCGGACGATCCGCACGTTTCTGGACGCGTTGGAGCGCAGAGTCGCGCAGCAGGAGCAACGAGGTGGGATATGAAGCCGACTGCACGCTCCGCCTGGACGGCACCTCGTCAAAGGGTGTCGCCCGGTTGGAGCACAAGGATCTGGTTTTCCGGGGCGGTGTGAAACTGGCTATTCCGTTGAGCGATATCAAGACCGCCACAGCGCAGGACGGCGCGCTGCGCGTGCGCTTCGGGAACCGGCAGGCCGTGCTCGAGATCGGGGCGGGCGCAGCGAAATGGGCCGCCAGGATCATGAATCCGCCGACGCGCCTCGACAAGCTGGGCGTCAAGCCCGGGATGCGTGTTGCAGCGGCGCGTCTGCCCGACCCGTCGTTCGGCGTGGAGCTCGAGCGCCGCGGCGCGGTCGTCGTTCCCGCCGGATCCCGAGAACCGGCAGGGCTCGATCTACTGTTCTATTCAGCCGAAGACCGCGAATCGCTCGAACAGCTCCCCGCGCTCAGAAAGACCATCCGACCCGACGGCGCGATCTGGATCGTGCGCCCGAAAGGGTCGAAGGCCATCACCGAAGCCGAGACGATGGCTGCAGGCAAGCGGGCCGGTCTGGTGGACGTGAAGGTGGTGAGTTTTTCCGAGACGCACACCGCCGAGAAGTTCGTGATCCCGGTGGCGGATCGGCCCAGGACAACGCGGCGAACACCCCGCGTGGGCGATAATAAGAGCCGCGGCTGATCTCCGGTCGAGTCGCGGAGCCCGGCACGAGGCGTGCGAACGAGAACATCACCATGCCCGAATTCAGCGATCGTCTGTTGCATGACCTCGTTGACTCCGTCAAGGATATCCTCCGGAAAGAGCAGGCCGATCGGCTTCGCGACGTTTATCTCATCGGCGACATCGACAAGGACAGCGCCCGCGCCGCCATCGAACGGCTGCGCGAAATGGCAAACGACAGCCGTCGTCCGATCCGCCTCTATATCAACAGCGCCGGCGGCAATGTCACCGACGGCCTCGCGCTGCATGATGCCGTCAGGCAGCTCGTCCTCGAGGGCTACCAAATCACCATCGTCGTCCAGGGCATGGCGTATTCGATGGGCTCCGTCGTGCTGCAGGCCGCCAGCCCGGGCCGCCGGTTCGCGTTCCCGCATTCCTGGATCATGATTCACGAACCGGCGAAGTGGGCCGGCTGGCAATCCACGACCGCCGCCGCGCAGCACCTCGACAGGCTCAAGCAGATGCAGGCGCAGATCTACAGGATCCTTGCGGAACGGTCGGGCAAGTCGCTGCGCCACATCATCCGTGACACGAAGCGTACCGACCTCTATCTGGACTCCCCTAGCGCGAAGACGTACGGACTCATAGACGAGGTAATCGGTGCCGGGGCTGAACTGGGAGGGCAGTTCGGTTCCCATGCTCGAACTTCCGGGGCACTATCTGCCGTAAACGAGCCGGGCTTTCATAGCGCGCCGGCCGCAAGCGAATCGAGCAGCCCACCGCCCGACCGGCCGTCAATCCCCGACAGGGAAGACAGAAACCAGTAACCTCACTTTGGCACGACCGTTGCGGCCGGGTTGAACGTGCTGCGCGCCGATGATCCTGCCGCATTCTCACGACAACAACGAAAGCTCTCGGCTGGCGTCGAGCTGCTGACAGAGGGGAGGGGTGCGCACGCGCGGGTGTGGGCACCGGCCTGCCGTCGTGTGGACGTCCTGCTCATCCGCACTGGTGAGCGGACGACGATGCCGCTTCGTTCGGAGGAGGACGGGTTCTTCGGCGGCGAGCTCCCGAACGCCCGGGCAGGCGATCGGTACTTTTTCGTTCTCGACGGCGCACGCGAGCGGCCCGACCCGGTTTCACGATTTCAACCGGACGGCCCGCACGGGCCTTCCGAGATCGTCGATCCGGCCGCGTTCCACTGGACTGATGCTGCCTGGCAGGGCATTGCGCCGGAAGGACACGTCATCTACGAGATGCACGTGGGCACGTTCACCCCGGAAGGAACCTGGCGAGCGGCGGCGCGCGAGATCGACGCGCTGGCGCGACTCGGGGTCACGATCATCGAGATGATGCCGGTCGCTGACTTCGCGGGGCGATTCGGATGGGGCTACGACGCCGTGGACCTCTACGCACCGACGCGCCTCTACGGCCGTCCCGACGATCTGCGACGGTTCGTCGATCGCGCGCACTCGGCGGGAATCGGCGTGATCCTGGATGTCGTGTACAACCATCTCGGGCCGGATGGGAATTACCTGGCCGAGTTCTCGTTGGACTATTTCACCGATCGATACGAGAACGACTGGGGGCAGGCACTGAACTTCGAAGGGCCCCGCGCGGCGCGGGAGTTCTTCCTGGAGAATGCCACCTACTGGATCGACGAGTTCCACGTCGACGGCTTCCGTCTGGATGCGACGCAGGACATCCACGACGCATCCGAGCGCCACTTCCTGGCGGAGTGCGTCGATCGCTGCCGCCGCGCCGCAGGCAGGAGGCGGGTGTACATCGTCGCGGAGAACGAGCCCCAGCAGACGCGGCTCGTGCGGGGTTCTTTCGAGGATGGGTTCGGCATGGACGCGCTCTGGAACGACGACTATCACCACGCGGCGATCGTGGCGCTGACGGGCCGGCGCGAGGCGTACTATCACGACTACAAAGGGAGCCCCCAGGAGTTCGTGTCCGCCGCCAAGTACGGCTTTCTGTATCAGGGGCAGTGGTACCAGTGGCAGAAACAGCGTCGAGGCACACCGTCGCTCGATCTGCCCGGACACAAGTTCGTGACCTTTCTCGAGAACCACGATCAGGTGGCCAACACCCCTTTTGGCCGGCGGTTGCACCAGATCGCTTCCCCGGGGCGGTACCGCGCGCTCACGGCGCTGACCCTGCTCGGTCCCGGGACCCCGATGTTGTTTCAAGGGCAGGAGTTCGCCTCGTCGGCTCCGTTCCTGTACTTCTGCGATCATCGGAGAGAACTTGGCGACGGTATTCGGAAAGGGCGGCGCGAGTTCCTGAGCCAGTTCGCGAGCACTGCGGACCCCGAGGTGCAGGCCGCGCTGCCCGATCCCGTGGATATCGAGACGTTCCGGCGGTGCAAGCTCGATTTCGCCGAGCGGCAGTCGAACGCGTCGGCGTATCGGATGCATCGTGATCTGCTCGAGATTCGTCGCACAGATGACACGATCTCGCGCGCCGCGCGCAGGACGGTCGATGGCGCGGTGTTGTCTCCGGACTCCTTCGTCCTGCGGTACCGTGGCGAAAGCGGCGGCGATCGCGTGCTGATCGTGAACCTCGGTCCCGACCTCGAACTGGCGCCCGTGCCCGAGCCATTGCTCGCACCTCCAGCCGGGCTTCGCTGGGAGCTCCAGTGGAGCAGCGAATCAGTTGCCTACGGCGGGCTCGGCCGGGCGTCGCTCAGTCCCCATCCCTCGTGGCACATCCCAGGCGAGACAGCGGTCCTTCTTCGCGCAGTGCCGGACGAAGCGACCGATGGGGACGGGGCTGAAGAGGCGAGCCGCAGTGAGTGATCCGATCCGGCGCGTCGTCCATCCCAGGGATGACAGGACGACCGATGCGGCCTACCCGATGCCACGCCGAGAATGGCTTGTCACGAACGGCCTGGGGGGGTACGCCTCCATGACCGTCGCCGGTGTCGTGACGCGGCGCTACCACGGCCTGCTCGTCTCGGCGCTGCCTGCTCCGTTCGGGCGCTACGTGATGCTGAATCATCTGCTGGAGCGTGTCCGGCTGCCCAATCGCGACGTGTGCTGGCTGGGGGACGAATTGGAGGTGGCCGGCGCGAACGCTGCCGACGAGCGCGATCACTTGATCGAATTCCGGCTCGAGCTGGGTCTTCCAGTCTGGACCTACGTCATCGAGGACGTCCACATCGAGAAACGCGTGCTCATGCCGTATGGGCAGAACACCGTGCACGTCACGTATCGGTTGCTGATGGGGACCGGTCCCGTTCGACTGGCCTTGCGGCCGTCGGTGCACTTCCGGCCCTACGAGGCAGCGGTGGACGAATCCGCGGTTCAGACCTACATGCTGACGTCGGTACGGAACCGCTACGAGGTGTCGGGCGGGGACGATCTGCCGACGCTCCAACTGGCGCTGGACGGCGCGTCGGCGGCGCTGACGCTGGACGAGAAGGGCATGTCTGCCGTGCCGTACCAGATGGAGAAGAACCGGGGGTACCCACACGTGGGCTCCTTGTGGAGCCCTGGTTACTTCCGCGCGGACCTGACACCGTCGCGAAGGGTGACGTTGATCGCATCGACCGAGCCCTGGGAGACCATCGACGCGCTGGACCAGGCGAGTGCCGAGACGGCGGAGGTCGAGCGTCGTCGACGGCTGCTCGCCATTGCGGGACCCGTCGCGGAAGAGAAATTCGCGGCGGAACTGGTGCTCGCCGCAGATCAGTTCATCATCACGCCGGCTGGACGGGCGGAGGAAGCGGCGCGTGCGCGTGCCAGCGGCGAAGAAGTCCGGACGGTCATCGCCGGGTATCACTGGTTCACCGACTGGGGCCGCGACACGATGATCAGCCTCGAGGGGCTCACGCTCTGTACCCGCCGCTTTCGCGAGGCTGCGTACATTCTCAGAACGTTCGCGCACTACGTGCGCGACGGGCTGATCCCGAACATGTTCCCTGATGGTTCGCGCGAGGGGCTGTATCACACGGCCGACGCCACGCTTTGGTTCTTTCATGCCGTCGAACGGTTCCTGCGCGCGACCGGCGACACCGAGACGCTCGCGGTACTGCTTCCCACGCTCGTCGACATCATCCAGCATCACATTCGCGGGACCTCGTTCGGTATCGGCGTGGATCCCGGCGATGGTCTGTTGAAACAGGGTGCGGAGGGATACCAGCTGACATGGATGGACGCGAAAGTGGAGGACTGGGTGGTCACGCCTCGCCGGGGAAAGGCGGTGGAGATCAACGCGCTCTGGTACAACGCTCTGTGTCTGATGAATCGGTGGACCCGCGAGCATGAGGTGGACGCCGGACACGACTTGTCCGAAGAAGCCAGGCGCGTCAGTCGCTCCTTCAACGAGCGATTCTGGTACGCCGACGGAGGATATCTTTACGACGTCGTGGACGGCGATGCGGGTGACGATCCGGCGTGCCGGCCCAACCAGGTGTTCGCGATCTCCCTGGATCATCCAGTGCTCGACCCATCGCGATGGGAGCCGGTGATGACGACGGTGCGCGACAGGTTGCTGACGCCGGTCGGTCTCAGGTCTCTCGCGCCGGGGCACCCTGACTACAAGCCGCGGTACTTCGGGGATCTGCGATCGCGCGACGCAGCGTACCATCAGGGCACCGTGTGGGGATGGCTCATCGGCCCTTACGTGGACGGGTGGCTGAGGGTGCACCCGGGCGACCATCGCCAGGCGCGGGCGCTCGTCGCCGGGTTCGAAGATCACCTGAATCAGGCCTGCATCGGATCGATCAGCGAAATTGCCGATGCCGAACCTCCATACGTGCCGCGCGGGTGCGTGGCGCAGGCGTGGAGCGTTGCCGAGGTGCTGCGGGTCCTCGACAAGACGCGACCCGCCGCATCTCCCCCGTCCACCATTCCAAGAAGCAGTTGTGCTGACGTTTGAAGGCTTGAAGACGGTGACGCCCATCACGACGACCACGACGATCACGGCGATCTCGATGGCCTATTGACCGGTTGTCGTCGTGATCTTACTCCGCGAGTCACTCGAGTTGAGCATACGACGCGGGTGGCGCACGGAGGGGCACCCCGTCCGCCGCGCAGGCGCCACACGCGTGACTAGGGCTTTTGGCGCCGAGCCGGGGTCCCCGCCGCGCACGCCTCCGCGGTGGGGTGGTGGGGACGGGTGGGGCTGCCGAGCGCCAGGACCCGCGTTCACCTCAACTCGAGTGAAACAGGGGGATAGTGCGGATGCGGCCGTCTTTGGTTGCGGCGCAGCACCGTGAACTTCGCGATCGTCGTGTGTCGACGTAGCGTGTCGCCGTTACGTCCACGCAAGTGACGTTCGGGTGGGTTCTCGGGAAATGTATGCTTGGGGCCTCATGGACCTGACCTCGCTCGGCTGGAACGACACCCTGGCCGACGCGTTCCAGCCGTACGCCGCTGAAGGCCTGCTGCCCGCGCGGATAGCGCTCGAGCATACCCATATCTACCGCGTGATCGCCGAGGAAGGTGAATGGCTCGCCCGCGTGTCCGGCCGCCTCCGCCATCGCGCCGGGGGCCGCGTCGATTTTCCGGCTGTCGGCGATTGGGTGGCCGTCGAGCGCGCGGCCCAGGGAGGCGACGCTCGCATCCGCGCCGTGCTGCCCCGCTTCAGCCGCTTCTCTCGCCGCGCGGCGGGCGATCCGACCGAAGAGCAGATCGTTGCCGCCAACATCAACACCGTTTTCCTCGTGGGAGGGCTCGACGGCGACTTCAATCCCAGGCGCATCGAGCGGTATCTGGTCGTCGCGTGGGAGAGCGGCGCCACACCGGTCGTGGTTCTCAACAAGGCCGACCTCGTCGAGCACGCGGAACGGATGGTCGACGAAGTCGTCCGGATCGCTCCGGGTGTGCCGGTGCATGCCGTCTCCTGCCGCGTGCCCGAGTCGCTGAGCGTGCTCCATGTCCATCTCGGTCCCGGACAGACCGGTGCGCTCCTCGGATCGTCCGGCGTAGGGAAGTCCACCATCGTCAACCAGCTGATCGGACGGGAGCTGATGCGGACGCGCGACGTGCGCGAGTCCGACAGCCGCGGCCGCCATACGAGCACGGCGCGGCAGCTGGTCCTGCTGCCGACAGGAGGTGTGCTGATCGACACGCCGGGGATGCGAGAGCTGCAGCTCTGGGACACGGGCGAGGCCCTCAGCGGCGCGTTTGCCGACATCGATCGACTCGCAGTGGCGTGCCGCTTCCGGGACTGCTCGCATCTCCACGAGCCGGGGTGTGCCGTCCGGGCGGCCGTCGATGCCGGCCAGCTGACGGCCGAACGGCTGGTGAATTTCCAGAAGCTGCGCGACGAGCAGGCCTTCCAGTCGCGCCAGCAGGATCAGCGGGCACTGCTCGAGGAGAAGCGCCAGGCGCGGATCGGCAGCAAGGCGCTGCAGAAGCGGCTCAAGGACAAAGGCCGGATCTGACCACTGCCGAGCCCTCGAGCCCCGACCCCCGAGCCCCCGAGCCCCGAGCCCCCGAGCCCCGAGCCCCGACGAGTTACCATGAACCGTGAAGATCGCACTCGTTCAGCAGTTGGCTACGGCCGACAAAGAGCACAACGTGACGAGGGGGCTGGCGGCCCTCGAAGAGGCTGCGCGTGCCGGAACTGAGCTGGTCGCGTTCGCCGAGCTCGCGTTCGAGCGTTTCCACCCGCAACGGCCGGCGACCGGCAATCCGGAGGATCTGGCTGAGCCGGTGCCTGGACCGACCTCGGAGCGCTTCGCGCTGGCCGCGCGGAAGCTCGGGGTCGTCGTGGTCCTCAATCTCTACGAGCAGGAGGGCGCCCGCGCGTTCGACTGTTCGCCGGTCATCGATGCCGATGGGACGCTGCTCGGCCGGACGCGGATGATTCACATCACCGATTACGCGTGTTTCCACGAGCAGGGCTACTACACACCCGGAGACACCGGCGCGCCGGTGTACCGGACGCGCGCAGGCAACATCGGCGTGGCGATCTGCTACGACCGGCACTATCCCGAATACATGCGCGCGCTCGCCCTGGGCGGCGCCGATCTCGTCGTCGTACCGCAGGCCGGATCGGTCGGCGAATGGCCGGAGGGACTCTACGAGGGCGAGATGCAGGTCGCCGCGTTTCAGAACGGATATTTCGTCGCCCTGTGCAATCGTGTGGGCAAGGAGGAGTGCCTGACGTTTGCGGGCGAGTCGTTCGTCTGCGATCCAGCCGGTCGCCTCGTTGCACGGGCCCCGGCGCTGGAGGAGACGATCCTCTACGCGGACGTCGATCTTGCGACAGCCGCGTCATCCCACGCGCGCCGCCTCTTCATGCAGCACCGGCGTCCCGACCTGTATCCCGAGTGGTTCAAAACCCCCGCCGGATCGTAAAATCTGTGCGCACACTTGGCACGTCGCACGCCGCACGTCGCACGAGCACGTCGCACGTCGCACGTGACAAGCAGCACGTCGCACATGGCACATCGCACGTCGCACTTGACGTGCAGCACGCCGCACTCGCACGTGACACGAGACACCATGCATGCTCTGATCGGCAACTGGACGCTGCTTTCCTACGACAGCATTCACCCGGATGGTTCGACCGGCAAGCCCTTCGGCGATGCTGTGGGCCGTCTGAGCTACGACGAGCTCGGGTACATGTCGGGCCAGGTGATGCGGCCCGACCGCGCGCCGATCGCGCGAAGCGAGAGGGGCATCCACAACCTGCGCGCCGCCTATTCCGGGTACATCGCGTACTTCGGCACCTATGAGCTGAACGAGGCAGGCGACACGGTAGTGCACCACGTCCACGCCGCGCTCAATCCCGAGTGGGTCGGTGGCCGGCAGGTGCGCCGCCTGCGCTTCGACGGTGACCTGCTGATCCTCCAGGCCGACATGCAGAGGCCGGAGGGCGTACTGCAGCACATCCTGACCTGGCGGCGCCTGTCCTCGCCGGCGTCCGACAAGTGACGAGGCACGCTCTGCTGCTCGCGGCCTCGGTCGGTTCGTTGCTGGCCGGCGCCTGCCGCGATCTCGACGTCGTCACCGCGTCCTACGCGACGCTGGCCGAGGCCGAAGCTGAAGGTGCCGTCGAACGAGGGTGGGTGCCCCCCGGTCTGCCGCCGGGAACCCACGAGCTGCGCGAGGCACACGATCTCGACTCGAATCGGCGCTGGGGGCTTTTCAGCTTTCCGCCCGAAGAGTCGGGCGCGCTCCGAGCGCTGTTGAGCCCCGACGAGACGCCTCTCGCGGACGTCAGCTGCGACATTCCCAGGCGGATCGAGTGGTGGCCCGTTCTGCTGCGCGGGACGCTCGACGCGGACACGATCCGAACAACCGGCCTCCGCGCACACCGTGACCGGAAAGGCGAGCTGCTGTTCCTTGTGAACTGGGATCAGGGCCGCGCGTACTACTGGGCGGTCGAGTGAGGAAGGAACCGGTCACAAGCGACCCGGGGACCAGGGACCCTCGACCAGCGCCCCAGGGACCAGGGACAAGTATTGGTGCCGAGGGACGGAATTGAACCGCCGACACCGTGATTTTCAGTCACGAAACAGCCCAATTCCAGCAGATTACAGCCGCACGCATCTGATACCTGCCTGTTCGCAAAACTCCTTGATTGTCTAGAAAAACAGCGTTCAATTG
>DASTBU010000175.1:0-2767 GCA_035711845.1 Vicinamibacterales bacterium | reverse complement strand
GATCCGCGTACTGATATCCGCGTAGATCCGCGCAAATCCGCGTCTCGTGGATTCTTCACGGTTGCGCCTGCCCTGCCCGGGAATCGGGAGAGATGGTCGACGAGCAGATCAGTGACGAGTAAGGACCAACATCGACCCGCTAAGCAAACACGTCGGGAGTTGGAAGTTGACGTCGGGGTTGTCGCGGTAGGAGCGCCGGTTGCCCGGCACCCCCCGCACAGATCCGTACGTGCAGGATTGCTGCATACGGCTCTTACCTCGGATGCATGGCGTCGAAACGCACGTTCGGGTGCGGGTGCAGAATGCGAGCACTAGGAATCCAGGCATCGACGACCCGCAGGAACCGCGCCCACGTCAACCGACGACGCTGACCGCGACGCCGAAGCGCGCGGTACCAGCGCCAGAAGACCTGGGCCCGAAAGCTGTTCAGACGATCCATGTTGCCGGGCACCGCGTGGTAGTTGAAGTAGCCTTGAACGACGGCTCTCAACCAGCGGCCCGTCGTCGCCACCGGCTCATGCCAGCGACGACGAAGCGCTTCCTTGATCGCCGCGAGCTTCGCGGAGAAGCGCCGCCGGATTGTCTGGCGTTTGACGATGAACCGGCCGGTCTTCCGGGTCCTCCCGCAGATATGGGTAAACCCGAGGAAGTCGAACGTGTCCGGCTTGCCCTCGCCCCGCGCCTTTCGATGGTCCGCTGCGTCTCGCCCGAATTCGATCAGGCGAGTCTTATCCGGGTGTAGGTTCAGCCCGAACGTGGCCAGGCGTTCCTTCCACGCGGCGAGGAACCGCTCGGCATCGCGCCGCTGCTCGAATCCCAGCACGATGTCATCCGCGTAGCGGACGACGATCATGTCGCCGCTGGCGTGGTGTCGGCGCCAGCGGTTGGCCCAGAGGTCGAACACGTAGTGCAGGTAGATATTCGCCAGCAGCGGCGAGATGACCGCCCCTTGCGGAGTCCCTACCTCTGTCTTCGACCATTCGCCGTCTTCCGACACACCCGCTCTCAACCACTTCTGGATGAGGCGCAAGATGCGGCGGTCGGCGACGCGGTGTTCGACAAATTTCATCAGCCAGCCGTGGTCGATCGTGTCGAAGAATCCACGGATGTCCGCGTCGAGCACCCAGTTCACCTTCTTGCGCATGAGGCCGACCCACAGCGCATCTAATGCGTGATGCGGACTGCGTTTCGGGCGAAACCCATACGAGAACCCTACAAAATCCTCCTCATAGATCTGATTGAGGACCGTCCCGACGGCGTGCTGGACAATCTTGTCCTCTAGCGCCGCGATGCCGAGCGGGCGCTGTCGCCCATCCGGTTTCGGGATGTAGGCGCGCCTGGACGGTTGCGCACGATAGGTCCCCTGGTGCACGCGCCCGTGAAGAGCCGGCAGTCGTGCCTCGAGGTCCGTTTCGTACGCCGTCCACATCACGCCGTCCACTCCGGGCCTGGCTTCCCGCTTGAGCGCGTAGAAGCTCGCCCGCAACTGCGGGACGGTGATGTGATGCAGCAGCGCGGTGAACCGCGTCCGCTTGTCCCGTCGTGCGACTTCCCGCACACCCTGCAGCACGCTCGACTCGCTGATCCGGCTCTGGGTCCGGGGCGCGGTCGCCTGCGTGGTGTTCTCCTTGGTCGGTCGCCTTCCCTCCGGGGCCTCCGCAGGCACTCGGTCGGCTGCGTTCGGTCCCTTCGTTGGTACTACGCGACCGTCCGACTCCCCATCGACGTGCATGTTGGACGTTCGGCTCACGGCCTTCTCCAACCAGCCCGGTCCGACGTGGCGGCCGGGCATCGACGGGGTCTCCCGGTTCTCGCGCGCGGAGTGTCCATGCATGCGAGGGGTCTCAGACTGCGCGAGGTCGCGCGCCGGCTCGCGGTAGCGTCGGTGCGCGTGTGGCCTTCCGCTTTGCTGAACAGCGTCGGCACCCCGGTTGCGATTATTTCGCAGCTCAATACCCTGCCTGCATGTGCCCCTGTCAACGCTTCGATGTCGCCCTCACGGACGCGCACGCATGACTCGGGGTCAGGGTGGATCGCTACTCCTTCCCTGTGAGACTCTTGCATTCTCGACTCCGCGCCGGTTTATCCCGGCGCACTCAGCAACCTGCTAGCGAGATCCCCCCGGTACGATGAGTCGGATAGTGCCGTCGTGTTTGTTCAGAATGAACAGCTGGCCGTTCGGGCCGTAGCCGAAGCGCAGATCGGCGCGCGGCGCCGCCGGCTTCCCCTGTTTGACGTTCTTCTCCTGAATCAGCTGCAGGAGCGTCTTCGACTCGCCGTTCTGGTCGAACATCACGCGGCGGATCGCGTCCTGCCCGCCGTCAGTGAGCTTGTCGGCGGACACGTAAAAGATCTCGCCGCTCGGGTTGTCGCCGAAGATCATCAGATCCTTCAACTGCTTGACGGTGTCGTGCCGATAGACGGCGCCGCCGATGATCGCCGAGCTCTTCTGCAGTAGCGGATCGGTGTGTCCATACTCGACGACCGGGTAGGTGAGGCTGCGATCCGCACGCGGTTTGTCGGTGCTGATGGTGCCGCCGCTGAACGCGAAGCTGCCCTCCCAGTCGTTCCATCCGAGATTGGCGCCAGACGTCACCGGGCTGATCTCTTCGACGATGTTCTGACCGATGTCGGAGACGAACATCCGGCGGGTCTTCGAATCCCAGAAGAGGCGCTGCGGATTTCGCACACCCGAGGCGTAGATCTCCGGCAGCGTCTCCCCCTTGGACTCCTTCACGAACGGGTTGCTCTGCGGAATCCCGTACTT
>DASTBU010000174.1:0-35398 GCA_035711845.1 Vicinamibacterales bacterium | reverse complement strand
TTGGCTCCTCGGGCTGGACTCGAACCAGCAACCCTCCGGTTAACAGCCGGATGCTCTGCCATTGAGCTACCGAGGATCTGAAGCGCGGGAACGCTCAGGGAAGAATTTCAGTGTAGCGGATCCCGCCAGGCTCAGGCAAGCCGCCTCCTATCAATGATTTGACAGGGAGATGCACCCGGAGGAAGATGGCGCGCCCTGCCGCACACGTCGCACCAATTCTGGCGAGGCGCCGGCGGCAGAAAACCCGGAGGTTCCTGTATGAGCGGTCGATTGCTTCAACGGTTCATCGGCGTCGCAAGCTTCATCCTTCTCATGGTCGTCGTGGTTCGTGCTCAGCCCCCCAAGGGTCTCGAGGGCACCTGGACGTTGAACGTCGCCAAGTCCACGTACAGCCCGGGTCCTGCTCCGAAAAGCATGACCCTCACCTACACGGTCACCGAGGGAGGGTTGAAAATCGTCGCGCATCTCGTGCCTGCCGACGGCCCGGAGCAGCACTGGGACATGACCCTCAAGAGCGACGGCAAGGACTACCCGGTCACCGGGCATCCCAACGCGGACAGCATCTCGCACCAGGGCGTGCAGGACGGGAAGACCCAGAGCACGTTCAAGAAGGGCGGGAAGGTCACCGCGGTGAACGTGCGCACGCTGTCGGCCGACGCCAAGATGCTCACGATCGAGTCGAAAGGCACCGACGAGAAGGGTCGCCCGATGCACACCGTTCAGGTGTTTGAAAAGTGAATTTTCGTCACGTGCCACGTGCGACGGTGCAACGTGCGGCTTGTCACGTGCGACGCGCCTCGTGCGACGTGCGCAGGAGCTCGCCGGATGCTCGCCAGCGAGCTGCATTTCTGGGCCCGCATTTCCTCAACCGTTGGCCCTGGTCACGGCGTGATCCCAACCGGGCAGTCCGCGTGGGCCTGCAGCTCGAACGCCGCGGAGCAGATTCGCTGCGACGGCTGGCCACGACGTAGTTCGTCGTCCTCGTCGTGCAGGTGGGCGTCCAGACCACCTGCACGACTCCCCCATTGGACGGTCCGCGGTCCCACCCGTTGATCTCGATGACGCGGCCGATGGTCGTGGCAATGCTCATGTCGTCGAGGGCGCAGGCGGAATCTGTCGCGGCGCGGAACTCCCTCGAAAAGTTGGCGCCGGCGCTCGGCACGCCACCGCAGATCGCGGCACGATTGCCAGAGCGGGCTTGACAATCCGGCTCGGACGAATTAATTTGTCCGTCGCAACCAGTTGAATGGTCCGGATGGGCGCCCCACACCTCGACATCATCGACGACCCTGCACGCGCGCGCGTGGCCCTGCAGCCGATACGGTTGCGGCTGCTGCATCTGCTCGAGCGGCCGCAATCGGCGCCGCAAGTCGCCAAAACCATGGGAATGCCCCGCCAGCGGGTGCTCTACCACCTGCGGACGCTGGAGGCGCAGCGGCTGGTGGAGGCGCACGACCACGGCAGGGTCGGCCGCCGCATCGATCGCTCCTACGTCCGCACGGCGACGTCGTACGCCATCGCGCCGAAGACGCTGGGAGGAGTGGCCGTCGATACGCGGACCGTCGCCGACGCCTTTTCGTCTGCCTACCTGTCGGCCGTGGCGGGCCGGGCGCTGAACGACCTCGCCGCGCTCGGCCGAGCCGCCACCGCGCGCGGCAAGCGCGTGCCGACGATCACGTTGGACACCGACGTGCGGTTTGCGACACCGGCCGATCAGCGACGGTTCGCCGACGAACTCACCACGGCTCTCACCACACTGGCCGCCAAGTACCATCACCCCGGCGCGACAACCGGCCGCACGTTCCGGGTATTCGCGTGCGGCTACCCGGCCGTGCCGTCACGCGCGGCCGCACCCGACGGCGGCCGCCAGGCCGACAAGGAGGCCGCGGACGGCGGCCGACGGTCCAACATGGAGGCGAAGTGACCAACGACAGCAAGCGCACCGACCGTGGGATCGATCTGACCATCGACATCGACGCCACACTCGAAGAGGTGTGGCAGGCCCTGACAACCGGCGAGGGCATCGCCCGCTGGTTCGCGCCGCACGCCGCCGTGACGCCGGGCGAAGGTGGCAGCGTCAGCGTCGGCTGGGACCCGAAGGAGATGTGGACGCAGCCGATTACGGTGTGGGAGCCGCAGCGGCGGATGCAAACCGCCAGCGAGATGCCGTCGAAAGATGGCCGCATGGTGCGCCTCGCCGTCGACTATTACCTGGAAGTCCAGGGCGGCCGCGTGCGGGTCCGCCTGGTGCACTCGGGCTTCGACGATAGCTCCTGGGACGACTACATCGACGGGCTCGACGCCGGCTGGTCCTACTTCCTGTTCAACCTGAAGCACGCGCTCGAACGTCATCGGGGCGTCGATCGCCGGCAGCTGTCAGCACGCTTCCGCACCACGGCGCGCGCCGGCGAGGACCATCCGGTCTTCGGCGCGAAGGGCTTGCGCGTGCGGCCTCCGATCGGCGGGCTCCGGCCGGGCGACGCCTGTCGTCTCTCCCTGGGCGGCGTCGAGGTCGACGCCACTGTGGCCGTGCGGCACCCGTCGCGCACCATCGCCTTCGTCGTGCCGGCGTGGAACGACGCGCTCCTCTTCGTCGAACGCGAAGGGATGAAGGAGACGCATCACGTGGGCGTCTGGCTGTCGCTCTTCGGAGTGCCCGAGGCAACCGCGGCGCCGCTGCGGCAGGGATTGGCCGACCTGGAGTCGGCGGTCAGCGTAGCTGAGGGGTGAATCGCCGCCAGCGCGTCAATCCCCTTCTTCGCACACGATTAGATCGCCGGGCTGGCAGTCGAGCTCGCGGCAAATCGCGTCGAGCGTGCTGAACCGGATCGCGCGCGCCTTGTTCGTCTTGAGGATGGACAGATTAGCGAGCCTGAGGCGCGTCAACCTTGATATTCTCCTTGTGCGTCGTGGGATGACGCTCTCGACTCTGGCGGAGCGCGCGGGCCGGGCCGGACCGCCGACCTTTATGCGGCCGCCCTTCGTCCGCCCCAACCCGCGCTTCGTCGCATTCCCGTCTCCCGCAGCGGACGCGCCGCGACAATCTACGGATGCGCGCGGGCATCACGCGCTGCCGGCGGCGCTCCAAGGTACGCCGATACAGGTATGCTCGACGTCATGTCCGATCTCGGGGCGACCGCGAAACCGGTCGGCATCGTTGCGAAAATGGCGCGGCGGGTGGCCGTTGCCCTGATGATTTCAACAGGTGTCGCGCTGCTGTTGTTGATCCTCTGGAAGAGCCCGAAATCGGCGCTTTTTTTCCGGACGATCACGCTCGGCTTGGCGGCGACGACAGTTTTCTCACTCTTCGAGGTGTGGCCGCGACGGCTGCCCCGTGGACACGAGCGATGGATTCTGCAGGTCGTGGCTGTCGGTGCCGCCATGCCGCTCACGCTGTTCGTGATGCACCGCGGGGCCACGTCCGCGGGAGCGCCGCCCTTCTTTGAAGACCATGACTGGATGCTCGTCGGGTCCGCCGCCCTCCTCGTCGCGCCATGGGCGGCGGTCGCGACCGTCGTACGCCAAAAGGAGGCCTTTGCCCGCAATCAGAAGCTGATGTTCGCACTGGAGCGCAGCGAGCTCGAGCGGCAGGCGCTCGACGCGCGACTACATCTGCTGCAGGCGCAGGTCGCGCCGCATTTCCTCTTCAACACACTCGCGAACGTGCAGGCGCTCGTCGATGCGGGCTCGCCGCACGCGTCGGCCGTGCTCCGGAGCCTCACCGCGTATCTGCGCGCGGCGGTGCCGCTGCTTCACGAGCCTGCCGCAACGATCGAGCGCGAGCTGCAGCTCGTTCGACCGTATCTCGAGCTGATGCAAATGCGCATGCCCGACCGCCTCGAATACGGGATCAACGTCGAGCCGGCGGCCCTGCAAGTGCGCTGTCCTCCAACCACACTGTTGACCCTGGTGGAGAATGCCGTGCGACACGGAATAGACCCCAGCGAAGAAGGAGGCCGGATCGACATCGACATCGCGCGGGTTGGTGAACGCTGCGTGGTACACGTCACCGACAACGGTGTTGGGCTCCATCAGTCGGCGAACGGTCTCGGTACCGGGCTGACGGCGCTGCGCGAGCGGCTGCGGCTGATCTTCGGCGATGCGGCGCACCTGCGCCTGACCGCACACGGCCCGCGCGGCGCCGCTGTCGAAATCGACATGCCGGCACGAACATGATCGTCCACGCGACAGCGCTGATCGCCGACGATGAACCGCTGCTGCGCGATGTGCTGCGGCGCCAGCTCGCGAATGTGTGGCCTGAGCTGGAGCTGGTGGCCGAGGCGCGGAACGGGCGGGAGGCGGTGCGGTTGTTCGACCAGCGTCAGCCCGATATTTGTTTCCTCGACGTCCACATGCCGGGCCTCTCCGGCGTCGATGCCGCGAACCACATCGGCCGCCGCGCGCATCTCGTCTTCGTGACCGCGTACGATCACTACGCCGTGCAGGCCTTCGCGCACGGCGCACTCGATTACTTGCTCAAGCCGGTCGAACAGGCGCGGCTCGCGGAAACGGTGAGCCGCCTCAAGGAGCGTCTGCAGTCATCGAGACCCGCGATCAACACGGAGCAGCTATTGCAACAACTCAGCGCGCAGCTCTCAAGGCTGCAGCGCGGCGGGAAGCGCGAGCCGCTGCGCTGGATTCGGGCACAAGCGGGCAAGACCGTGCGCCTCATCGCGACCGACGACGTCGATTACCTTCGGTCGGACGCGAAGTACACGCTCGTCGCCTGGCACGACGGAGGGAAACCCGCCGAGGCGGTGGTCCGGACGCCGCTGAAGGATCTGCTCGAGCAACTCGACCCGGACCAATTCGCGCAGGTCCATCGGTCGGTCGTCGTGAATCTCCGCGCGATCAGCCACGTCAAGCGACATGACAATGAAACCGCGGAGATTCACTTGAAGGGCCGCAACGATCTGCTGCCTGTGAGCCGCAACTACGTGCATCTCTTCCGCCAGATGTAGGCCGCCCCCCGCCCCGCCTCCGCCAAGGCTGCGGCGAGGTCTCGCCGCAGCGCTTCGCGCGAAAGCGGACAAGGCTCCGGCGCCCGGGCCGCCGTTCGTCCGCACGAATCCGCCCTTCGTCGCAATCCGGTTGTTCGAGCGCGCGCGTGCCGCCAGTCTGGTGGCGCCCATGAAGCAAGACGCCATCTTGACCGTCATGTCTCTGCTCTCGATCCTGTTGCTGACGCTGCACGTTACGGACGACATCGTCCGTGGGATATCGAAGGCCGGGCCCGCGAACATCGCGCTGCTCGTCCTCGTCGTCTTCTTGTACGGAACGCTGGTGCTCGGCGAACGGCGCTCGGGGCACGTCATCATGCTGCTCGTCGGGTTGTTCGCGGCAGCTATGCCCGTCATCCACATGAGAGGGGCGCATTACGGAGAGATCGCGAAATCCGCCGGCGGCTTCTTCTTCGTCTGGACACTCTGGGCGCTCGGCGGCCTCGGGGGCTTCACCTTCATCCTCTCGGCGCGTGGACTGTGGAGTCCGCAACCGGGCCGACCGAGGTAGTCCTTGCTCTTGCCGATCCACATTGCCGCAGGCGGGCTCGCGATTGTGCTTGGCGCCGTCGCTCTCTCGGTGAAGAAGGGCGGGACGATCCACCGCCGCAGCGGGCTGCTGTTCGTCTACGCCATGCTCGTCATGGGCACGAGCGCCTCGATCCTGGGGCTGCGCAGGGGTGGTCTCACCGACGGTAACGTAATGGCAGGCCTCCTGACGCTCTACTTCGTGGGCACGGCTTTGACGACGGTCCGCCCCGCCTCGCAGTGGACTCGTCGGATCACTGCCGTCGCGCTGACGCTCGCACTCGGACTCGCGCTCGGCGCGATCGTGAGCGGCGTCAAGGCCTTCAACGGCCCTCGCCTTTCTCCCGGCGGCGTCCCGTTTCGCACGATCGGCGTGGTGTCATTCGTCGTCGCCACCGTCCTGCTCCTCGGGGCGGTCGGCGACCTGCGCATCCTGCGATTCGGCGCGCCTCGCGGTGGACAGCGCCTTGCGCGCCATCTGTGGCGCATGTGCTTCGCGCTCTTCATCGCGGCTGGATCGTTCTTCTCGATCCGGGAGCGGGTGGCGAAAATCCTGCCGGAGCCATTCACGTCTGGGCCGATGCGCGCGCTGCCGATCCTGCTGCTGTTTGGCGCGATGTTCTATTGGCTGTGGAGGGTTCGCCGCCGCCGCACGATGCCAGTGCTGGTTCGGGAGGAGTCGATGCCACTCGCCCCACACGGCTTTGATTAGCGACGCCGTCGCGCCGCTGTATGCTACGGACCGGGTTCGTCGAGCGGCTGCGGCATGTGGCGATCGCGATCGTACGGACATTCCTGCCGGGCGGGCCGATCGTACTCCGGGACGTCCTCCGCCCATTTGCGCCGCGTCTCGTCGTCAGCGTAGTATTTCAGCCACGCCTCCACGTCCTCCTCGCTTCCGCTACTCACGAGATCGACGTGTGATGTCCCGATGCCGAGATCCTCTTCAGGAACATCGTGATGCTGCGTGTGTCCGCCCAGAAACGTGTGTAACAGCTCAGGCTCGCTCGAATGATCGGTCGACGTGATGAAGACACGCATCCGTGCGAGTGCGTGGATGACCTCCCACAGCTTCCTCGCGAGCTCGTAGCTCGGGTCGATGGCCACTGGAGGTCACACATTCATAGTGAAGGATGGCAGGCCGGTTTCCGACAGGCGTGATTCAGAATCCGCCAAATCGATGGGTCACTCGCCGGTAGCGTCCTCCGCGAGTTCTCGACAGCCAGCAGGCGTAATCCCGAGCAGCCGGACGAACGCCCGCCGCATCACGCCCACACTACTGAACCCCGGCGGCCGCGGCCACCTGTTTCAAGCCGTCTTGCGTGCGCTCGAGCTGACGGCGCGCCGCTTCCACCCGCACTTGGAGCACGTACTGTGATGGCGTCGTACCGACCTCGCGCGTGAAGACACGCTCGAAGTTCCGCACGCTCATCGACATCCGGTCGGCGAGATCCTCGACTGACAATCGTGTGCGGAGATGTTCGGCGATCCAGATCTGTAGTTCACGAATGGACGACATCTCCGAGGCTTGAGCAGCGAGCGACACGCTGACCTGCGGCTGCCCGCCTGGGAGACGGAGAAACAGCACCAACTCGCGCGCGGCCTCGTGCGCGAGAGCAGCGCCGCAATCCTCCTCCACCCATGCGAGCGCGAGGTCAATTCCCGCCGAGATGCCTGCGCAGGTGTAGATGTTCCCGTCCTTGACCCAGAGCGGATCGTGCTCCACATGCACGTGGGGATGTTGCGCTGCGAATTCGCGCCCGAACCTCCAATGCGTGGTGGCGCGTCGCCCATCGAGAACACCCGCTTCGGCCAATAGAAAGGCTCCGACACATACGGCGCCGAGACGCCGCACCTGGCCGGACATGTCCCTTAACCAGGCGGACAGCGCCGGATCGCGGACCGACCGAGAGCCTAGGCCGCAGACGAGGAGAACAGAATCGAAAGGCCCCTCTATGTGTGTGAAGTGATTGCTGGCGAGGAACGTCAACACGCCACCCTCGCCTTCGACGGTCTGGCTGTCCGCGCTCGTCGCGACATCCATCGTGTAAATCGTCCTGCCGGCCAGCCTGTTGACTGAGGTGAACACCTGAAGAGGACCAACCAGGTCGAGTTCATCGATTGGCGGCACCAGTACCACCGTTATTCGCCGGCCGGAAGAGCGTCGGCGAGAGCTGCGCCCGTGAGATCCCGAAGCGGTAGGACGCCCTTCGGTGCGGCCCCGCAACGGGTCTCGTCGCATTCCGACCTCCTCTGTTCCTCGGCTCAATGTCTTGTCGAGATTCCGGTCAGCACTTCGTCGCGCGCGCACCGCGGACTCGTTATCTGGCAGACTCGTACGACGGATTGTGGATAGATTCGACCCGATCCGAATCTTCGTCTACGGGAGTGCGGCGCCGCGTCTTTATGAGTTCGCGACCTGGAGAGTCTTCGCCCCTAACGCCGACGATGTCCTCGCTCCCATCGTGATTCACACGCAGGCGAAAATCGGATTTTGGGACGCGATGATCGTGCTAGCGGCGGCTGAATCAGGATGCGACGTATGTGGCGAAGACGTGAGCGATGGTCGGCTGCTGCGGGGTGTACGCATACGAAACCCGTTTGCCGGCGGCGGCGGGACCCTTCGATGAGGCAGCCTAAAAGTGCGGAGGGGCGGAAGGGAATCGCCGCCCCGGTTCGAATGTTTGAAAAGTGTAGTCTAGTCACACGTGACAAGCCGCACGTTCCACCGTCGCACGTGACTAGAATCTCACCACAACCCCCGCCGTCGCCTCCGCCTGCCAAATCACCCACGCGTCGATCGATCCCACACAGATCCCCAACCCCGGGGCGCAGGCCAGCAAATCGCCTTCGGCGTCCACGATCGTCGCAAAGACCCGGCCGTCGAGGCGAATCCCGACGTGCTCGGTCGGAAGCAGCTTCACGCCGCCGCCGGCCGAGAGCGAAAACCGAATCTCGTTGTCGCCGCCCGATTCGTACCGCGTCAGCCCGAGCGTGCCCGTCAGGAACGGCCGCACGCGTCCCGGCTGCAGCTCGCGCAGCCCGCCGGCCTGAACGTGATCGACCGTGACCCGCCAGCGCGTCCGTTGCGCGTCGAGCGCGGCCGGCAGCGTGAACCGCGCATCTTGATGCGTGAACGACACCTCGACCTGAAGGTCGTCGCGGAAAGGAACGTTGAGGACGGCGCCGAACGAGGCGGCGCCGTCCAGATCCACCGACTGCCCCGAGACGAGCTCGTAGAAGCCGCCACCGAGCCGGTAACCGACAAACGGCGTGACCTCGACCGCATCGAGCGCCTGCGCGCGCGCAGGACCCGCCGCAAGCCAAAGCGCCGCGGCGATCACTACCAGCCGAACCGCACTGGCCATTCTCGCTCCCGGGTTCCAACTGGGGACCTTCGCGTGGCTGGCGACGTGCGCGCCACGGCCGCAGGCGGCATTCACGCTCCTAAACCTCGAGGAGGCCCTTCTCCTCTATCTTCTTCTGCACGCGATCGCACACGCAGCGTGCCAAGAACCTCGGCAGCCGGTATTCGCTCGCCACGAGGTCCACGACGACCTCCTTCCCTTCGTGCTTTTCGAACGCCTCCCTGATCTGATCCGATCCCCGTGCCGCCTCGAGCGCCCTCACCAGCGTGTGGATCCTCCAGGCTGCGATACAAGGGCCCACCACTCCCCAGAATCCAAAAATCCAGAAGAGCGGCGCGACGATCAGGAACGCATACTCATCCCTCTGCGCGTGAAACAGCAGCTGATTGATCGCATACGGAACGATCAAGAGGATGCCGACAACCCACAGCAGGGTGATGCGCAGCATCATCATCGTCTCTCCAGGCCTGACCCGGCGCGCGCCGGCGCCCACTGCCGCGCGTGGGCCCCACCGCGACGGCCGGCGCCAACGCAGACCGCGGACTTACTTCGCCGCTGCTTCGACCTCGATCGCGAGCGATCCACGAAGCGCGTTCGAGATCGGGCAGTTCCGCTCCGCCTCGCGCGCCACCTCGGGGAACTGCGACTTCTCGATCCCCTGCAGCCCCTCGGCGACGACCTCGAGTTTCGACGACACGACCTTGATGCCGGCTTCGCCCTTGTCGGCGGTCACCGTGGCCGTGACGTGCGTTCGCGCGATCGAGCCGCCCTTGCGGCCGACCGTCGCGTTGAGCGCCATCGCGTAGCACGCCGCGTGCGACGCCGCCATCAACTCCTCCGGGCTCGTATGCCCCGCCGGCTCGCCGATGCGCGCCGGAAACGTCACCGGCAGCGTGAACGCCCCGGTGCCCGCCTTCACGTCCCCTTTGCCCTCCATCACGGAACCTGTCCAGTTCACCTCGACATGCCGCGAAAACGTCGCCACGGTTCACTCTCCTCGAATCGTCAATCGGTCAATGAAATCCGGAAATCGACCATCCTCGGTCAATCCCCCATCGTCAAGAGCCCGCATTTTCCAATCTCCAATCCCCAATCTCCAATGGCTTCGCCATCATCTCCTCTGCCTCCCCTTCGCGGTGATCGCCACCTGCACGGCTGCGCCGACGAGCCCCAGCACGAGCCACGCGAAAACGACCCACCGTTCTCCAGGCGCCGGACCGAACGGATAGAGCGTCCACACGTCCTGGCGCGGCGCGGCCCCGGCGGGCCTCGCCAGCGTCAACGCGCCGATGATCACGGTCCAGGCGCCGGCGAAGCTCGTCGCGCCGATGATCACGTAGCGCTGCAGCGCCAGGGCGCCAAGCGCACCTGCAACCGCGAACAGAATGACGATGAAGAGGTGCGGATCCCGGCCGAGCGCGGCCCAGATCAGGTGTGCAACGAACGCGCCAATCCCCGCGCCAAGGAGCGCAACGCCGAGAAAATAGGCAAACACCAGGATCACCGCGCCGATGAGTCCTCCGACAATGGCGGCAACGATCATCCAGAGCGTCTGGTCCGAGCCCATGGTCGAACTGGCCAGCATCGCGCCGAGGATGAACCCGTAGATCGCCAGCACGGTGCGGAAGATGCGATAGCCCGCAAAGCAGGCCAGCAGGCCGCCAATCAGGAGCAGGACCGCTGCGGGCGTCTGGAAGGACGCGGGAAGCATAGCCGCCGATTATATGATGGCGGCGTGCAGCGCGACCGACAGGCGGCCCGGGCTACCGCGACCGGCATCATTGCCGCGCTGCTCGGCATCGTCCTCTTCGCGTGGTACGTCCGGCAGGCCGGCGCCGAAGAAATCTGGCTGAAGGTGCGCCAGGTCGGATGGGGGCTGGCGGTGATCGTCCTGCTCGCGGGCTTGCGATTCGCCGCGCGGGCGCTCGCATGGACGTGGTGCATCGAACGGCCGCACGTGCTGCCGTTTCCCCATGCGTTCGCAGCGGTCGTGTGCGGCGACGCGTTCGGCAACCTCACCCCGCTCGGACCGATCGTCGGCGAGCCCGCCAAGGCCGCCTACGTCCGCGGAACCGTGCCGCTCGGGTCGGCCCTCACGGCGCTCGCCATCGAGAACCTGATCTACACGCTGTCGGTGGTCGCAATGATCGCAGCCGCCATGGTCGCCTTGATCTTCAGCTTCAAGCTGCCGGATACGGTGCTCGACGCCAGCGAGATCCTCGTCGCGCTGCTGGTCGTCGCGCTCGTGGTCGCCGGCGTGACGCTCTGGCGACGTCCGACGATCGTCAGCCAGGCGCTCGCCACACTGCTCCCTGCCGGGCCGTCGTTCCAGGGGCGCATCGATCGCGTCCGCGCGATCGAGCATCAGATTTATACCTTCGCCGCGCGGCGGCCGGCCGCGGCGACGGCGGTCGTCTCCGCCGAGGCGGTCTTCCATGCGCTTGGCGTGCTCGAGTTGTACGTGACGTGGTGGATGATGATGGGCACGGCGCCTGCGCTGCTGCTCGCATTCGTGCTCGAAGGCGCCAACCGGCTCGTCACCGTCGTCTTCAAGATCGTGCCGTTGCGGCTTGGCGTGGACGAAACCAGCACGGGAGCGTTCACGCAACTCCTGGGCTATGGGCCGACGCCGGGCGCCACGCTCGCGATCCTGCGAAAGGCGCGGGTCCTGTGCTGGACCGTAGCGGGCACGGCACTGCTGGTTCGCCGCGGACTCAGTCCGCGGCGCATCCTGCAAGGGACCCAGGTGCCGTAAGGCTCGCCGTGGAGGCGGTTTGCGATACTGTCGAGAGCCGGTCCGGCGCCGCCGATCCATTCGCGTCTACCCGCGACTTCGTCTGGCACTCTAAAACGTGGGCGGCGGTAAGGTTCGAAGCTCTGGTGTGACCGCCCACCGACCACAGCACGCACTTCGGCGTCATATGTAACGTCTGCCGTTTCGCGCACGCTCCGGCCGGTAGGATGGCCGGAACACTGCGCGAAAGCGGACAGGTCCCGCCCTTCGGTACTCACCCGGCCACTCTGTTGCATGACAGCGAACTGGGGGCAAGCGGCTGTGGGCGTGTGCTGCAGTACCTGGCAGCACAAATGAGCCTGTCTGCCGCCGTCCTGCGCCTTAGGAGGCAGGATGGTTCAACGAATCGTGGCAAGGCACTGGTTCCGGGATCGTAGGTCGGCTTTCCTGCGTCGGAGAGATCAAGCCCGGCCGTTCGTGCTGCGAGGGTGAGCGCGACGCCGGGATGAATTGCCGCTCACGCGACAGCGATTGGGGCGAGAAGGTCAGAGGAGATATCGTGCGTCAGGCCCTGGTGCTGGCCGCCGGCAACGGCGATCGCTTCGTGAATGGCTCGTCCGAGTCAAAGCTTCTTCAACCCCTCCTGGGGCAGCCTCTGATCCTGCGAACGATTCATACGGCCAGAGAGGCGGGCATCTCCAGCTTCGAGATCGTGCTCGGCTACCGCGCCGAAGCGCTCCGCGCCGTCATCGAGCAGCACGCCCCTCGAGCAACGTCGATTCAGTTCACCTACAACCCCGACTGGCGTCTCGAGAACGGCGTCTCCGTCCTTGCGGCCCGCGATCGTTTCACTCGCGGCCACTTCGCGCTGCTGATGGGAGATCACGTTTTCGAAGCAGGCGCACTCTCGCGCCTGTTGCAGGCGCCGCTCGAGCCGGGCGAGTGCGTGCTGGGGATCGATTTCAGGACGACGACCCCCGAGATCGTCGAGGAAGCGACGAAGGTCCGCCTCGACGGATCGCGCGTTGTCGCGATTGGCAAGCACCTTCGAGAGTTCGATGCGCTGGACACCGGCATGTTCGTGTGCTCTCCATCGCTGTTCCAGGCGCTCGATCGCTCCCGGTCCCTGGGCGATACGACGTTGAGCGGAGGGATCCGGCAGCTCGGTGTGCGGCGGCTGGTCCGCGGCGTCGACATCGGGGACGCCGACTGGTACGACATCGACACGCTCGCCGATCTCGAAAAGGCCGAGACCAGCCTGGTCGCCCTGCCCGAACGCGTATGAGTCATCCAGACATCGAGGAATCGCCGGCGGGATCGTCGCAACAAGGCGGCGATACCCACTCCCGTCACTTTCGTGCGGCAGGCGTGCTTCGCGGGCTCGCGCTCGCGGCGGGTGTGATCCTGTTCCTGACGACGCTGTACTTCGTGAACCTGGGCGAGGCGCTGGCCAACATCAGGACGCTCGGCGTCGCGCTGCCAATCGCTCTCGGGTTCAGCGGGCTCTGGCACCTGGTGCGGACTTGGGCCTGGGCCTGGTGCTTCCCGCAGCCGAGATCCGTTTCCTTCGCACATCTCGCACGAGTCCGCCTCTCGGCGGAGGCGTTCAGCTACCTGACGCTGCGCGGAATCGCGGGCGAGCCCCTGAAGGTCGTGCTGCTCGCCGGAATCGTCGACGCCCGACACGCCACCGCTGCGGTCGCGCTCGAACGCATCGCCTACATCGTCGGGACGACGATCATTGTTGGCGCAGCATCGGTGGCGGCAATGGCGGCGCTGCCGCTGACCGAGATCTGGTTTCGCGTGTTTCGCGCGTTTGCCATCGCGGCCGCGGTCGTAGCGGTCTTCAGCGCCCTCGCGATCACCGGGCGGGGGACCTACCTGCAGTCGCTCGTCCGCGCGATCGATCGCCGCGCCGGCAGTGCGCTCGCGGCGGGCCGCGTCGGGCGATTCGTCGGATCGGTCGAACGGCTCATGCTCGAGCTCGTGCGCGACAACCCGAAACGGCTCCTTGTCTTATCCATCGCCACCCTCGCCTGTTTCGTCTGCATGGTGCTCGAGGCCTGGGTGATCCTCGTCGCGGCGGGCGCGGGAATCGGATTGGACGGCGCGGTCGCGGTCGAGACGTTCTCCCGCGTCGCAAGTTTCGCATCGGCATTCATCCCGGCGAACCTGGGCGCGCTCGAGGCGTCGAGCGTGGCGGCCGTTGCCGCCGTCGGCGCGACGGGCGGCGCAGCGCTTGCGATCGCGCGACGGATACGGGGGCTCTTCTGGGCTGGGCTCGGCCTGCTGATTTATCCACGGCGCCAGATCGGGCAGGGCGTGAAGGGCGGCGCGGATGGAGGGCGGCGCGACGGCACGCTGCTGTATCTGCCGCACGCAGAGGATGTCACGGTCCCGCCCTCGACACGCCTCGCGTCGCTGCCGATCGCCGAACGAGTCATCCGCGCGGCCGCTCGCGCCGGCTACCGGCGGTTCATCGTCTTCCTCCCGGAAGGCAGCATCGGCCAAGCGTCTGTTCGTCAGCACTCGAGCACGATCCTCCGTGACATCGGGGCGATCGTGACCATCGCCAACGATCGGACTTCGTGGGAGCGAGCGGTGGCAGCGCTGCCCGGGAACGAGCGCGTGACGGTCGTCGGTCCCGGCACCGTCGTCTCACCAGCCCTCCTCGCCGATGCGCTCTCGCTGGAGTCCGAGCAGGAATGCCTCGACGTGGCGGCCGGTGGAGACTGGCCGGCAACAGGGGTCCTGCGGGTGACCCGGACGTTTGCGGCGAACCTGCCGGCCGTGGAGCGCGAGCTGCGGCAACGACGCACGGGAGCTGTTGCCTTACCGTCCGGTGAAGATGTGTCGTTCCGGCGTGCGCGGCTGGCCGTTCGGATCACCACGCCGGCGGAGCTTGCGGAAGCCGAACGGATCATCCGGCGCAGCAGCTACAAGGACACCGATGCGAAGGTCGCGCGCTTCAACCGGCGCATGTCGCTGCCTGTCAGCATCGCGCTGATGCGAACCCCGGTCACGGCGAACCAGCTGTCCGTCGTGCTGGTCGCGATTGGCTTGTATTCGGCGTGGCTGTTCAGCCTGGGACATTACTGGACCGGCGTGCTCGGCGCGTCCCTGTCGCTGGCGGCCAGCGTCCTCGATGGCTGCGACGGCGAGATCGCGCGGCTGAAGTACCAGGAATCGGCCGTCGGCTGCTGGATCGAAACGATCGGCGACTACACGTACTACCTGGCGATCTTCGTCGGGATCGCCGTCGGGGCCGTGCGCCAGACCCGCTGGGAGGTCTTCGCCTGGCTCGGAGGGCTGGCGCTCTGCGGCACGCTGATCTCGTTTGGTCTTCTGATCTATCTCCGCAATCGGATCACGTCGGGCCAGCCGCAACGGCTGCACGCGATTGCGAAGGGCCGTTTCAAGGCCCAGCCCACCTGGTGGTCGCGCGCGCTCTGGCGCGTGTCGTTCGTCGCCACGCGCGCGGCGATGCCCTACGGCATCCTGGCCTTCGCGCTCGTCTACGGCCTGCCCGCGATCGTCGTGCTGGCGGCAATAGGCGCGAACGTGTATTGGATCAGCCTGGTGGTGAAGCTGAAGGATCTGCTCGGCCACCGTGCGGAGGAGGTCGCCGCCAGAGCGCACGTGGCCCCGTAGCACGTCGCACGTGGTTATACCTCCCGCCTTCCTTCCATCGCCTTGTGCATCGTGACCTCGTCGGCGTACTCGAGATCGCTGCCGACGGGCACACCCATGGCGATGCGCGTGACACGCACGCCAAGCGGCTTGAGGAGCTTCGCGAGATAGATTGCCGTGGCCTCGCCTTCGACGTTGGGATTCGTGGCGAGAATCACCTCGTCCACGCCCCCGCCGGCCACGCGCCCGAGCAGCCCCTTGATCTTCAGATCGTCGGGGCCCACGCCGTGCAGCGGCGAGAGCGCGCCCATGAGGACGTGATACAGCCCCTTGAAGTCGCGCGTCTTTTCGACGGCTGTCACGTTCTCCGGCTCTTCAACCACGCAGATCGTCCGCGAGTCGCGCCCCGGGCTGGTGCAGAAGAAGCAGGGATCCGTGTCGGTAATGTTGTTGCAGAGGGAGCAGTAGACGACGCGCTCCTTCACCTCCCGCATGGCATCGGCCAGGCGGTCCACGTCTTCCCGCGGGGTCTTCAGGATGTGGAACGCGAGGCGCTGCGCGCTCTTGGCGCCAATGCCCGGCAGCCGCTGAAGCTGCTCGATGAGCCTGGTGAGCGGATCGGGCCGCGACATCACACGAGTCAGAACAGGCCGGGGATCTTGAGGCCGCCCATCAGGCCGCTCATCTGCTGCGACATCGCCTCGTCTGCCTTTCGATGGGCGTCGTTGATCGCCGCGACGATCAGGTCCTGCAGCATCTCGACATCGTCTTTCGAGACCGCCTCGGGATCGATCCTGAGGGACTGAATCTGCTTGGCGCCGTTGAGGACGACGGTGACCATCCCGCCGCCCGCCGTCGCCTCGACCCGCAGTTCGGCCATCTGCTTCTGCATACGTTCTTGCATCTGCTGGGCCTGCTTCATCATCTGCTGGATATTCATGTGAGTCCTGTGCTGGGCCGTAGTCCGTCGTTCGTGGTCCGTCGTTCGTGGTCCGTCGTTCGTGCCAGCACCTGGCACCTGGCACCTGGCCCCGGGCTACGAGCGACGGCCCACGGACCACGGCCTGCGTGACCTATCGCTCTTCCACTTCTTTGATCTCGGCCGCGAACACGTCGAGCATCGCCTGTACGCCCGAGTCGGCGAGCGCCTGCTGCTTGAGGGCGGCCTGGCGATCGGGTCCGGTGTCGGGGGTGGCGGATGCGTCGTGTCCGCGCGGCGATCGGGCGGCGTGCGGAGGCGGAGCCGGACCGTCGGCCTCGATGGCGACGACCGCCATCTTCGCCCCGCTCAATCGTGTGGCGAGGTCCTCGAGATACGTGCGCGTCTGCTCGAGTTGCTGGCGCAGCGCCCGATCCTTGGGGGCGAACGCCAGGACCACGCGATCGGGCTCGAACTGCAGGCTCTGGGCCTGGAGTATCACAGTGCCGTAGAAGAACTTCCTCGACTTCTGCACTTCGGCCAGAAACGCCTGCTGCAATTCCGGTCCGGACAGGGTTTGCGCCGATGCGGACGGTTGCGCGGGTGCGGCGGCCGGCAGCGGCGGCGCGGCGCGCGAGGGCTCGCGGCGTGCTTCGACGGCGCGAACGGTGGACGCGGACGGCGCCACGGTCTTGAGCGCGGCCGGTGCCGGGGTCGAGCGCCCGGGCGCGGCGGTTGCGGCCGCTGAACGCGCCGGCGTCGGCTGGCCGCCTCGTTCGAGACCCTGAATCAGATCCGTGAGCGGAACCAGCCGTCTGAGGTGGATCCAGCGCAGCAACGCCATCTCGAGGTGGTAACGAGGCTGCATGGATGCCTTGATGTCGGCCTCCGCCTTGGTCAGGACGTCGAACGCACGCATCAGATCTTCGGCGGAAAACTTCGCCGCGAGCGCCTGAAGCTTCTCGCGCTCGGATTCCGCGGCAATCTCCGGATCCGTCAGGCGCGAGGGGTCGACGCCGATGACGAGCAGATCGCGCGTCAGCCTCGACAGCTCGCGGATGACGAGCCGCAGGTCGTAGCCCGACTCGACGGCACGGCCCGCCAGCTCGAACGCCGCCACGCCGTCCTCCCGCGCGACGGCATCGGCGATCTCCAGCAGCAGATCGCGCCGCACCAGCCCCAGCACCGCCGTCACATCGTCCACCGTGATCGTGTTGCCGGAAAAGGCAATGACCTGATCGAAGGCGCTCTGGGCGTCGCGCATGCTCCCGTCGCCCGCACGCGCGATGAGCATCAACGCCGCACTGTCGACGTCGATCGTCTCGGCGTCGGCTATCATCCGGAGCTGGTCGGCAATCTGCTTGAGCCCGATGGCCTTCAGCTCGAACACCTGGGAGCGCGACTGGATCGTAGGCGGTACCTTCTCCAATTCGGTCGTCGCCATCATGAAGACAACATGTGGAGGAGGCTCCTCGACGGACTTGAGGAGCGCGTCGAAGGCCTGCTGCGAGAGGCGGTGCACCTCGTCGATGATGAAGATCTTGTACCTGTCGCGCACGGGCGCCATGCCGAGGCCGGCGATGATGACCTCGCGGACCTTGTCCACCTGCGTGTTGGTGGCGGCGTCGATCTCGAGAACGTCCATGTCGCGGCCCTGGGCGATTTCGACGCAAGCGTCGCACCGGCCGCAAGGGTCCGCCGTCGGCCCCCGCTCGCAGTTCAGGCAGCGCGCGAGGATGCGCGCCGTCGTGGTCTTCCCCACGCCGCGCGGGCCCGCAAAAACGAACGACTGCGCGATGCGGTTCGCGGCAATCGCGTTGCGGAGCGTCTGCGTAACCCCCCGCTGGCCGATGACGTCATCGAACCGTTGCGGGCGCCACTTGCGGGCAAGAACCTGATAGGTGGACACGGATGGAATGCTGAATGCTGAATGCTGAATGCTGAATGAACTGATGACTGCTGAATGAACTGATGACTGCTGAACCTTGAACTCTCTATTCAGTCTTCAACATTCAGAATTCAGCATTCACAATTCAGCATTCGAGCGGGTCCCACCGCAGCCCGGAGTGGCCTGCGGCACATGTCAGTATCTGCTTAGCGCTGCTGCCTTCCGGCCCTGACGCGGTTCGCAGGCTGAGATTGCACAGGTTCCGGGCCGCGGTGCGGCCCGCCATCTTGGCCGCGGCCGGCCCGCGGCATCTGTTGAGTGTAACGTGCTCGTACGGTCGGGGCAAGCACAGCGCGAGGGGCGCGTTCATCGGATGACATCCGTCGGGATCGATCGGCCCTCCCGCGCGGCCTGCTGGTCGGCCGGATCGTAGATGCTCGAACCGCTCCGGCGATGCACCGCCCGGGGAGGCCAGTCGAGGGCGCCCAGCGGAGTGGAGTCCCGGAACTTTGCCCGGAACCTGGGCACTTCCCACTCCTCCAGCAGGATGTAAGGATGGTATCTGAGCCGTCGAAGCTCGGTCACCAACCACTCCAGCCGTTGGCGAAGGATCCAATCGTAGCGAAGCGTGAGGCGTCCGGAATAGTATCGGAGGCTTCCGCTGTGCTGCATGGAGATGAACACCGCCCGCTCCGGTAGCCGGCTGGCAACGTAACGCCCGATGTCCACGTAATGCTGCTCGCTGCCTGCTCGTTCGAAAATCCTGCGCTCCATGGCGGAGTGCGCGCGGCCCAGAGACACGGCACTGACAATGATCATGACGAGGACCGGCGCCGCGCGACCGAGAGGCCGCAGCAGGCCGGCCAGCGCTGCGACCGTCAGCACGAACAACGGTGGAAAGGCTGGCAGGAGGAACCTCAGGGATCTAGAGTCCTCGAACGGCCGATAGAACAGATAGGAGAGCAGCACGGCCAGGCAGAAACCCAGCCAGCTGATCGCAACGGCGGGGTGGCCCGATCGAACCGCGCTGCCGCCATCTGCTGACCGTGAACGGAGCCGCAGCAGCGAGCAGGACGATGGGCGTGTCCTGCAGGATCCACAAGGGATACCGCGCGAGGTTCGGGACAAGGTAGCTCCAGGAATAAAAGTCCCGCAGGCTGCCGTACCCGGTGATGAAGGGAGATCCGTACAGCCGCGCGTTGATCAGGCCGAGGGCGACGATCGCGGGAGCCGCGCCGGCGCCGAAGAGCATCAGCCGTCGAGACCCCGGCCCCGCGAGGTTCCTTTCCCGCGCGGCGGTCACGGCAAGGACGAGCGCAGGCACGAGCGCGAGCGGCACCAGGTTCGGCCGTGTGATCACGGCGAGCCCCGCCGCCACGCCAGCCGCCAGCGCCGTGCCGCCTCGATGCCAGGCCAGCAGCGCGAGTGAAAGAGCCCACCAGGCCGTCGCTGGCACGTCGCTCATGGGGACGAGCGACTGGCGGAGGAACGTGGGGCTGGTGGCCATCAGGCACGCCGAGCCGAGGCCCACAACCGGTGCGGCCAGCCGCGCTCCCATGAGATAGGCCGCTCACACGGCCACGCCGCTCAGGAGCGGAACGACACAGAACACCGCGGCGCGACCGGCCAATCGTTCGAAGAGCGCCATCACCAGCGGAAGTCCTGGTGGGTAGACGGGGACGCTCGAGTCTCCGGCGGTGGCCGGACGGTAACCGAGCGGCGCAACCGCCCACTGGTCGTTGGGGCCAGCGCAGCTCTCGGAGCAGCGGCTGATCGACGTGCAGCCGGCCGGCTGCCCAGAGATGCGCCTGGCTCACATATCCGTGGATGTCGGAGCCGCTCGCCACGAAGGAGCCCGTCCACAGCGCGATGAAAACGACGGCGACGCCCAGCGCTGCGGCCGTGAGCGGCGCCGCCAGGGCCAGCCGCGCCCCTGATCGTGGTGAAGGCGCGACCTCGCTCGTCACGCGATGTCAGGAGAAACCCGGCAAGGCCGGAGCCGAGCGCGATGGCGGCCGCCGGCCACGGGCTGTGCGATGACACGCGAAGTGCCTCCGCCTCGAGAACGAACCCTCCGGTCAGCGCCACCGCCACGGCCCACATCGCCGCCGCGAGCGACAGGATCAGCAGCGCCCGGCCGGTACGAACGAACCGTCGACGGTCCATCGCGAGAGCCTATCATCGCGCGATCGAGCGAACGAGTGATCGAGCGATGTTATCGAGCGATCGAGCGATCGGGTGATCGGGTGATCGACGGGCTCGCGAGGCTTGTAACAAACAGGCCGCGATCCTTCACACCCTTGGTGAGGCACCGGCCGGCGTCCGGCTGAGTCCGCTGAGTCGTTCCTGATGATTCGCCTCGGCTATCCCCGCAGGAGCGCGCCCTTGCGCCAGGTTGCCGGCGGTGAGCCCGTTGCACGCTTGAAGGCGCGGTTGAAGGCCGCTTCGGAGTCGTAGCCGACGCGGGTCGCCACGTCCTGGATGTTGCGCGCGCCGTCGCGCATCATCTGCTTTGCGAGCTGCATCCGCCAGCCGGCCAGGTACCGCATCGGCGCTTCGCCGACCAGTTCCGTGAACCGCTGGGCCAGCACCGACCGCGACGTCGCCACCTCCCGCGCCAGATCGTCAACGGTCCAATCGCGGCCGGGATTCGCGTGCAGCAACCGCAAGGCTTTGCCGACGTGCGGATCGTTCAGCCCGGCGAGCCAGCCGCCGTGCTCCGCTGGAAGTCGGTGCATGTACTCGCGCAGGATCTCGACGAACATCAGCTCCGTGAGTCGTCCCAGCATCGCTGCATTGCCCGGACGCGCCGTCCGGGCTTCGTTGATGGTGAACTTCAGTGTCGTCCCCAACCACGTTCCCGATCCCTCCGGCACGACAGTTGGACGGATACCGCTCGCGTCGACGGCTTCGATCGCCGAATAGTCGTCGCGGCCTCGAACCAGCAACATCGTCGGCAGCCCCTCGACTAGCGGAGCGAACCGCTGATCGCAGTTCAAATAGCCGCAGACGAAGCGCGACGTCGTTCCACCACCACCGTACGAGAGCAGCGGGGGCTCATCGTAAGTGCCAGGCGAAAAAATCGAGGTGAGAGGGGTCGTGACCGCCGCGACGTGGCTGCGCATCGTGTGCTGGTCGCCGCGCAGAAACACCACCACATCACCGCTCTCCATCCTGAGTGTCGGATGGCCCTTGCACAACACCTCACATGCGCCGTCGACGAGGATGTGGAAGAGAACGATGCATTCGGCTTCCGGCATCACGGCCGACGACAGCATCTCGGGAATCGGCGATTCGACCGACCATGGCGACGAGAAATCGGCGGTGAAAAACACGGATCCCGACAGCCGTACAACACGCAGGACGTCTGACAACACATCCATTTGTGATTCCGTGAGGCGCGTGCCGATGCGGTGCCGGCTTCAGCCGGAGCCACGGTCAAGGATTCCAGAGACTCAGTCAAGGCGTCAAGCAAATCCGGTGGTCCGGGCAATAGGCGCAGAGCCTCGGTCATAGAGCTGCGCCGACCGTCGGTTCAGGATTGCCGTGTTGAGACGAAGCACACCACGAGGAGCAAGACGATGCCACTACTGACACCCGACCCGACGTTCTATCCCTCGCCGACGATGGCGACGCAGGCACCTCCGGAGACATTCGCATATGTCGCGCTCGTCAACCCGCGCGAAGGAGGCACCGACGCGCTCGGCGTCGTCGACCTGGACCCGGCCGCGAAGAGTTACGGCCGGCTGATTGGTCAGACCGACATGCCTCACGCGGGAGACGAGCTTCATCACTTCGGCTGGAACGCGTGCAGTTCCTGCCTCTGTCCCTATGCGCCTCATCCGCACATGGAACGGCGCTATCTGGTCGTGCCGGGCATCCACTCATCCCGCATTCACATTCTTGACACGAAGCCCGATCCCCGACAGCCGCGAATCGTGAAGGTCATCGAGCCGGAGACCCTAGCCAGGCGCACGGGGTACGCAGCGCCACACACCGTGCACTGCGGCCCGGACGGGATCTTTCTCAGCGCGCTCGGAGCGCCTGATGGCAACGGGCCGGGCGGCACGTTCCTGCTCGATCCGGAGACGTTCGAGGTTCGTGGACGATGGGAGCTGGATCGCGGACCGCAGGAACTGGCGTACGACGTGTGGTGGCACCTCGGGCTCGACACGATGATCAGCAGCACCTGGGGCACACCCAACATGGTGAAACACGGCATCAATCCCGAGCTGCTGCTTGGCGGCAAGTACGGAAGCAAGCTGCACGTGTGGGACCTGCGCCGGCGACGTCATCTGCAGGAGCTCGATCTCGGCGCTGACCAGCAAATGGTCCTGGAGCTGCGGCCGGCTCACGATCCGACGCGCGCCTACGGGTTTGCCAGTGTCGTCCTGTCGCTGAAGGATCTCTCCTCGTCGGTCTGGTTGTGGTACCGCGACGCGACCAAGAAGCCCGGCGATGGGTCGGACGGCCCGTGGGCGATCAAGAAGGTGATCGAAATCCCCGCGGAACCTGCGGACCCGGGGAAGCTGCCGCCCATTCTCCAGGGATTCAAGGCTGTGGCTCCGCTGGTCACCGACATCGATCTGTCAGTCGATGATCGCTATCTGTACGTCTCGTGCTGGGGCCTCGGAGAGTTCATCCAGTACGACGTGACGGATCCCTTCAACCCGAAGAAAGTGAGCTCCCTGAAGCTCGGCGGCATGGTCAATCGGACGGCGCACCCGAGCCACCCGGGCAAACCCGTCAACGGTGGACCGCAGATGGTCGAGGTCAGCCGCGACGGCCGACGGATCTATTTCACGAACAGCCTCTACACGCCGTGGGACAGACAGATCTACCCCGACGGCATTCAGGGCTGGATCGCAAAGGCAGAAATCCCGGCCAACGGCGGTCCGATGAAGCTGGACACGAATTTCTTCATCGAAACCGGCGGCCTGCGGCCGCACCAGATCCGCCTCGAAGGCGGCGATGCTTCCTCTGATTCGTACTGTTACGCGTAGATCGCGTGGCGAGGATCTCATGAATTGGCATGCGATGGTCTTTCTCGGTGCCTACCACGGCATCAATCCCGGCATGGGATGGCTGTTTGCCGTGGCGCTGGGCATGCAACAACGGAGCGCGCGGGGCGTGTGGCGCGCCCTGCCACCGATTGCACTTGGGCACGCCGCAGCCGTGGGACTGGTCGTTGCAGCCGTTGCGGTGGCGCAGATCGTGGTTCCACTCCCCGCGCTGAAGGGCCTGGTCGCGTCGACGCTCATGACGCTGGGACTCTACCGGCTGTGGCGTCATCGCCATCCACGCTCTGGCGGCATGCAAGTCAATTTCCGCGATCTGACGCTCTGGTCGTTTCTGATGGCCTCGGCACATGGCGCCGGATTCATGGTGCTGCCGTTCGTCATGCCCACGACGGCGCCCACGGCCGCAGCAGCGAACCACAACCATGCGCATCACCTGGGTGCGGCGGCGGCGAACGTCGCCGTCGCCGCGGTCGCTCTTCACACGGCAGCGTATCTCACCGTGATGGTGCTTGCTGCGTGGATCGTGTATCGAAAGCTTGGTCTGAGCATCCTTCGTAAGGCCTGGTTCAACATGGATTGGCTGTGGGCCGGCGCGTTGGTACTGACGGGCATGGCCGTTCTGGTGAAATGATGGAGGATGCAATGCGCAACTCGAAAATCCAGTGCGTTCGCTCGCGACGCCGCGTTGTCGATGGTGAAAGGCATCAGCCAGACTGTGTCCCGTTCGACGGGCTGCGTGGCCGAGATCCCGTTGAGCTCAGCCGGCATCCGACGCTGCCGCAGCGGAGCCCTTGGGCTCAGCAGGAGGATTCCAGCTGAACGGCCGGCCCGGGGTATGTGAATTGCGTACTCACACCCTGTGATCAAACTGAGCGGATCTGCCGACGGAACGTATTCCGTCGACCGCTCATCCATTCATGGAGGGAATGCATGTTTGTGAAGAAAGTGTTACCGAGTCTGGCGCTTTCCGGGCTCTTCCTCATGGGCACGCCCGGCCGAGCCTCGGCCGATTGGCTGCTCACGCCTTTCATCGGCGCCAACTTCGGTGGCAACGCGGACTTCGGCAGCTTCGACGATTTCGACGACGAGTTCGAACGCCGGGTCGACATGGGCGCGTCGCTCGGCTGGATGGGCGGTGGCATCGTGGGGTTCGAAGTGGACTTCGGCTGGTCGCCGAACTTCTTCGAGAACACGGTCGGGCCCGGGAACTTCGAGTTCGGCGACAGCAACGTCACAACCCTGATGGGTAACGTGCTGGTTGGCATCCCTGTAGGCGGTCAGACCGGCCCCGGCGTGCGGCCGTATGCGACCGGCGGGATCGGGCTGATCAGGGGCCACATCGACGGGGACGAGTTCTTCAACGATCTCGACTCGAACAATCTCGGGTTCAACGTCGGAGCGGGCCTCAACGGGTTCTTCACCGACAACATCGGCATCCGCGGCGACATCCGCTATTTCCGCACGCTCAGCGAGACCGAGGCGGACGACGCGTTCGACCTGGCGCTGTCCGATTTCGATTTCTGGCGCGCAACGGTCGGCCTCACGATACGGTTCGGCGGAAGCTGAGCGTGCGGCTTGTCACGTACGACGTGCGACGTGCTACGGTACGACGTGCTGCTTGTCACGTGCGACGTGCCGACGTGCTGTGCGACGTGCCACGTGCGACGTGCCACGTGCGACGTGCGGCGCCAGGTGCCATGCGTGCCGGTGGCCACACGCACGTCGCACGTGCACATAGCACGAGCACATCGCACGTAACAAGCATCACGTCGCACCGTCGCACGAGCACGTCGCACGTGACAAGCAGCACGTCGCACCGTAGCACGCAGCACGTCGTACGTGACGAATGTTCTCCTTGACTCCCCTTCGACTCTACGTTAGAAGAACTCTCTACTTCTCGCCTTCCGATCGAGTCCGGGGGGGATGTCCATGCGCGGCCTGGCGTGGGTTGTGGTGTTTGTGTCTACGCTGTGGGGTGCGCACGGCGCCAGCGCGCAGCACTTCGGGCGTAACAAGGTCGAATACCTCGACTTCGACTTCAGATTCCTCGAGACGGAGCACTTCCACGTCTATTACTACCCCCGCGAGGAACAAGCGGCACGGATCGTGGCCCGGCTCGCCGAGCGCTGGTATGCGCGGCTGTCGCGTGTGCTGGAACACCGGCTGGCAGGCCGTCAGACCCTGATCCTCTACGGAAGTCAGCCCGAATTCGCACAGACCAACGTCGTCGACGGTTTTCTCGGAGAGGGAATCGGTGGGGTGACCGAATCCGCCCGGCGGCGGATTGTCATGCCGTTTGCGCCAACCCTGGCTGAAACGGACCGGATCCTGGGCCACGAGCTCACGCACGCCTTCCAGTTCGACATGGCGAAGCAGTACGGCGGAGGGGTGAGGTGGCCGCTGTGGTCGATCGAGGGGCTGGCGCAGTACCTGGCGCTCGGCGCGTCCGGCGCCGAGACCGCGATGTGGCTGGGCGACGCCGTCCGGTCCGATTTGCTGCCGCGACGGGAGAAGGAGGCGGCGCGCCGGTTCTCGCCCTACACATACGGCCACGCGGTCTGGGCGTATCTCGCAGGACGATTCGGCGATCGCATCGTCCCCAGGATCCTGAAGGACAAGCGCACCGGGAGCCTGCCGCGCAGGATCCAGAATGCGACGGGCCTCGAGCTGGATGAGGTGTACGCGGACTGGCGAGAGGCATCGGTGGAACACTTCGACGCACGGGTCCTGGCGGCTGACGCGGCCGGCACCACGGTGAGCTCGACCTGGCGCGCCGGCCGATTTCAGCTTGGTCCGGCCCTCAGTCCCGACGGCAGCAAGGTAGTCTTCTTCTCCGAAAAGGACCGGATGTCGCTGGATCTCTTCCTGGCCGACACCGTCACCGGCGAAATCGTGCGGAAGCTCGCGACGACGGCGACGGCCCTGAGGTTCGAGAGCCTTCAGGCGATCCGGTCGGCTGGCTCCTGGAGCCCGGACGGCGCGCAGTTCGTCTTCGCCGCCATCGACCGCGGCGAGCCGACGCTGGTGCTCATCGACGTCGGCCTGCCGGGCCGCCAGCGCGAGATCAGACTCCCGCAGTTCGGGCAGATCCTCACGCCATCGTGGTCTCCGGATGGACGCCGCATCGCTTTCTCCGCGCTCGAGGGTGGCCTCACGGACGTCTACGTCTACGACCTCGACAGTGGAGCGTTGAGGCAGATCACCGACGATCCCTATGCCGATCTCCAACCGCAGTGGTCGCCGGATGGCCTGCGGCTCGTCTTCGTCACCGATCGGTTCTCAACCGATCTCCCGGGGCTCCGCTTCGGTCGCTGGGAGCTGGCGCTCGCGGCGCTCCAGTCCGGTTCGATGCAGGCCCTTCCGGCAATCCCCGAGGCGCTGCACCTGAACCCGCACTGGTCTGCCGACGGCAAGAGCATCTTCTTCCTCTCGGATGCGAACGGCGCCAGCAACGTCTACAGGCTCGAGCTCGGGACCGCGACGGTCAGCCGGCTCACGGATATTTCAGGCGGCGTCGCGGGGCTCACCTCGACGAGCCCGGCGCTCTCGGTCGCGTCGCACGCGGAGGTCCTTGCATTCACGGTTTTCCGAAAGGGCCGATACGAGCTCGCAATCCGCCGCGGCGCCGAGGCGCTCCTGGGCCGGCGGGCGGGCGAGCGAACCGCGACGAACGCGAACGCGCTGCCCCCGATCGAGCGTGCCGACAGCGTCGTCGACGATCTGCTGACCGACGACGAGATTGGCCTGGACGACTCCAGAGCCATCGAAACGCACGCGTACGAACCGAAGCTCGACCTCGAAGCGCTCGGGTCCCCCTACCTCAGCTCGGGCGGCGGACCGTTCGGCACGTTCGTCCGTGGGGGTGGATCGCTCCTCTTCGGCGATCTGCTGGGGGATCGACGACTCGGGATCTTCGCTCAGGCCGGCAACCGACTGCGCGACCTTGCGTTGCGCGTGCGGTTCCTGAACCGCGAACGCCGGTGGAACTGGGGGGCGATTGCCGAAGCCCTGCCCTCTCTCCAGCGACTGCCGCGAATCCACTCGAGCAGCGTGGACGGCGAGCCGGCCGTTACGCGCGAGATTCACTACCTGGAGCGAACGAGCTTCCGGCTCGCCGCGCACCTGGCCTATCCGCTGAACCAGGCCGAGCGCATCGAGTTCGAGGCAGGCGCCCGGCACGTTCTGTATCGTACGACCGTCAACTCGGTGAACCGTGCGAGCGAGGACGGCCGGCTGCTCAGCCGGGAGGTCATCGAGAGCAGCGGCACGCAGCCTGCGACCTTCGGAGAAGCGAGCGCCGCCTACGTGCGCGATACCGCCGTGTACGGGCCGACGAGCCCGATCGTCGGCGCCAGATCGCGGTTCGAGATTTCGTCCACGTTCGGCGAGCTCGCTGTCACACGCCTGCTCATCGACTACCGTCGGTACCTGATGCCGGTGAAGCCGTATACCGTAGCCGTCCGCGGCGTGCATCTGGGCCAGTACGGGCCGCAGGCCCACGACGAGCGGATGTTGCCCACATTTCTCGGCTCGCGCAGCTTCATCCGCGGGTACGGCTGGAACTCGATTCGGTGTGGGGGCAACCCCGACTGTGGCGCGTTCGAGGAGCTGCTCGGAAGCCGGCTGCTCGTAGGCAACCTGGAGGTGCGCGCGCCGCTCATTGGCGTCCGCTCGCGCGACCTCCGCTACGGTCCGCTCCCGCTCGAAGGGTTCCTGTTCGTCGACAGCGGCCTCGTCTGGTCCCGATCTCCGGCCTTCTCGACAACGGCTCGCGGACGACGGCTCGTCAGCAGCCTTGGAGCGGGCGTGAGGGTGAACGCGTTCGGGTTTCCGATCGAGACCGCGGTTGTCCGTGCGACCGACGCCTCCTCCCGCGGCTGGTCCTTCGACTTCGGCTTCCACTACGGCTTCTAGAGCGAAAACACGAGAAAGTACTGGTACGGCAGGAACGTGTGCTCCGCGACGAGCTTGAAGCCGTGCTCCTGCATCTGGTGCAGCAGGTCTTCGCGCGCGATCTTCATCCCCGTCGGCGGGCCGATCGGCAGCTCTTTCTTGTGGAAGTCGATCATCACGACCTGGCCGCCCGGCTTCAGCATCTTCTTCATCAGCCCGAGATACGCCGGCTGATTCTCGATGTGATGCCAGACGTCCACGACCAGGAACCGATCCACCGGACGCGGCAGCAACGGATCGTCCGGCTGTGCGAGTATGGTCGAGACGTTCAACAGCCCGGCCTCGCTGATTCGCCGGTTCAGGTGCCGGATCATGTCAGGGCTGATGTCCACGCCGTATACGTGCCCCGTCGAGCCAACGTGGTGCGACAGGCGAAGCGTGAAATAGCCCGAGCCCGCGCCGATGTCGGCGATGACCTCGCCTTCCTTCACGTGCAGCGCTTCCATCACTTCGTGGGGCTTCTGATAGCCGTCGCGCGCAGGGTCCTCGAGCGCCGCGATGTAGGCTTTCGGATCGCCGTGCAGCTTGTGCGCCTCGTGCTGGGTTTTTGGTGCCTGTGCTACCACGCCGACGCCGATGAACAGCAGGGCCGGAAACAGAATCCGAGCGGTAGGCAATCGCTTGTGCATGGTCCTTCAATCATAAACCTGTAATCGATTGGCGGAGCGCTGCAAACTGGTGAGCCGGACTGGAGCGACCACAACGATCGCGAAGGCCGCAACGGCTGAGGGGGTTAAGAACCGGCGAGAATCGGAGCGCTCTGACTCTCTACCTCTCCATCTCCTCGTTCTACACCGAAGGTCAGTTGCGTCGAGGTAACGGCGACACGCTACGTCGACACACGACGTTCGCGAAGTTCACGAAGATCACGACGACAACCGCCAATAGGTCGTCGTGGTCGTCGTGGTCGTCGTGTAGTCGTGTTCGTCGTGATGGGCGTCACAGTCTTCACACGTGAGCACAACTGCTTTAGTCCGGTATGCGGCTCGAAACGAGAATTTCGTACGCGTTGTGGAGCCGCACAACGGACTAGGGCACGCCACGGGCGCGCCACGCCGGCCGCCTTCGCGCCGCAGGCGCTTCGGCGAGCCTCGCCGAAGCTTTAGCGGAGGCGGGCGGCGCGAAGCCCCCCGGTCTAGTCAGGGATAGAATGACGCGTTTTGCTGTACGAAGGGCGAAGCCGAGGCCCCGTGTGCCCGAGCCCCCGTGCTGAACTCGCGTCTCTACCCGGGCTGAATCCGCGGCCCAGCGCTCTCCGCATCTCCCGTATCGACGACCGCCGTCCGAACTCACTGAGGATGGCCTCCAGCACGGGCAGCATCATCCCGGCCCGCTTCGCGCGGATGATCAGATCCCACAGCGGCTCGAACTTCTTCCACCCTGCGGCGTACGCCAGGTGTCGCAGGCCGGCGAGCACGCTGTCGTGGGCAGATGCTCCACGCACGAGCGATCTCCATGTGTAGAAATCGCGATAGGCGCGCCAGTACCCGCGCTCGAGCTCGTCGGCAGACATCAGCGCCGGACGAAACACCGTATGGCGGGTGTCGTACAGATTCCAATCGTGAACGGCGAGCCGCCCTTGCGCTGCCAGCCGGCTGTACAGGGCCGTCCCGGGATACGGCGTGAGGATGTGGAACGTCGCGGTCTCGATCCCCTGCTCGACCGCCCATTCGACAGTACGCTCGAACACCGAGCCGTCGTCGGCATCCATCCCGAAGACGAAGCTGCCGTTGATCATCACGCCGAGGTCGTGCAGCCGCCGGACGGCCGCGCCGTAGTCGCGTCGCAGGTTCTGATATTTCCGCTGCTCGACCAGGTTTGCGTCGGTGAGCGTTTCGAACCCGACGAACAGGCTGCGAAGACCCGATTCCACTGCGCGCTCGAGGAGGCCCGGCGCGAGGACCGCGTTCACGGTGCCGGCCGCCTGCCAGAGTCGTCCCATGCCTCGCATCCCGTCGAACAGCGAGGCCGCGAAGCGGCGATCCCCGAAGAGATGATCGTCCAGAAAATAGAGATGACGTCCGGGCAGCCGTTCGATTTCCGCGAGCGCATCGTCCACCGTCTGGGTGTAGAAAGACCGGCCGCCCTCGAAGAACGCCTCTTTGTAGCAGAAGTCGCAGACGTGCGGGCAGCCGCGCGACACGACGATCGAGTTGGGCACGAGATACAGGCGTCGCTCGATCAGATCGCGCCGGATCGGTGGAAGGCGCGCCAGCGTCCGGGTGACCGACTTGTACACGCGTGCGGGGTTGCCGCGCCGGAAGTCCGAGAGGAACTGCGGCCACGTGTCCTCCCCCGGCCCGAGAAAGATTGTGTCCGCGTGCCGCGCCGCCTCGTCCGGCAGCGAGGTGACGTGCAGACCACCGAGCGCCACGTGGGCGCCACGCTGCCGATACTGATCCGCGAGGCGATACGCGCGGTACGCCGACGTGATGTAGACCTGAATGACGACGAGGTCGGGCGTGTCGTCCAGTCGAAGCGTCTCCACGTGCTCGTCCTGGATCTCCACCTCGTCGTCTTCACTCAGGTAACCGGCGAGCGTTGCGAGGCCGAGCGGGGGAAACAACGAGTACTTGATCGGTCGCCAGAACGGGCTGGTCGCCTCGGTGAGCGCGGGAAGGATCAGCTTGACCCTCATCGCGCGCACTCCCCGACGACGAGCACCGAGATCTCGCGCGTGCGGGGCCCATCCAACTCGACCAGGAAGACACGCTGCCACCGTCCCAATTGCAGTCGGGTGTCGGCCACGTTCAGGCAGGCTGTTGCCCCCAGCAGCAGCGCGCGGCAATGGGAATGGCCGTTGGATCGTTCGTCCGGCGCCACGTTGACCGTGCGGGAGCTCATGTCGTCGTGGCGGTAGTCGCCGTCGTGGGGCGCCGTGCGGGCGAGCAGCGCCGCGAAGTCGGAGAGCAGCAGTGGCTCGTGCTCGTTCACGACGATTCCAGTCGTGGTGTGCTGGCTCTGGATGTTGACGAGCCCGGCGTAGATTCCGGCTTCGGCAACCAGCGCTTCGAGCTGAGCGGTCAGGTCGATGAACTCCGTCGGCCGTTCGGTGGCAATGCGGAGCGTGGTGTGCCGAAAGGTCGCCATGGATACGAGGGTATGCATCGCTTGTCCTCCAGGTGCCCACCGTCGCAGTCGGCGTGGGCGCCCAGGAAGCATCACCGGTGGAGGCACTCGGCGTCTTCACCGGGCGGTGAGCATTGCATGAGATGGCAGTGAGGGATGCGTGCCGAGCGAAAAATAGCCGAAATCCGTGGTTCAGGCCTGATCCCGGCGGACTTCTGCAGGATCCGACGGACGGCGCATGAGCCCGAGCGCCACGCCACACCCGAACAGGGCGCCCTCCCCGAACCCGATGATGGCCTGCGAGATGGGCCCGAAGCCGGGTTCGCCGATCAGCCGGCCGAGTGGCGCGAGCGTCACCTGCGAGCCGTGAGCAGCACGCGCAATCGCGTGAACGGTTCCGCCGACGAGCGGGCGTCCGGCAACCGTCAGCACCAGCCCGGCAAGTCCGCACAATGCGGCCGTGACCGCAGCCGCCTGAAGGCGCCGACGCCCTCGCGGCGCGGCTATTTCCCCTGCCGTCCATCGGGTCGCGAGGCCGTAGCCGAGCCCGGCGGCCGCACCGATGACGAGGCCTTCCACGCTTCCGCCGATGTCGAGCCTCAGGCCAACGAGCGCCGCAAGGCTCCATCGCGCCAGCCACTGGACGACGGAACCGACGATGCCGCCGCCGAGGGCGGCGCCGCCCATCAGCGCGAGCAGCCGTGCCGATCGAGCGCTCGCTTCAGCCAGCGATAAGCCCGCCCCCACGCCGGCACCTCCGAGCGCCCCGCAGCCCCCGCCGATGACGGCCAGCACCGGAGCGACGCCGATCGGCGCCGCGCTTCCTGGCAGGGCCGCGAGGATCAATCCTCCCAGCGCGCCCGCTGCCGCGCCAGCCATGCCGGCGCCGACCGATGCGCCGGCCCATCGCCTGGCGGCGATGCGCGACGCGCGACCGAGCCGCAGCGCAACCAGCGCGCGCGCGACCGCCATCGGTGCGGGTGCTCCGAGCAGCGGCACCTGGGCGGCGCCGGGCGAATCCCAGCGGGTATCGCGCAGCAGCGCGCGTGCGGACGGATGACCGGGCCGCGTTCCAAGGCGTCTCAGCGCCTCGGCCGTTCCGAGCGCATGCAGCAGCTCGGCGGCTTCACGGCGATCCTCTTCGGGACTGGCCGCCTGCGTCAGGCGCTCGAGGAGCGGTTCGAACGGATCACCGGGTGCGTCCGTGGGCGGGGAACCCTGGGAGCCCGGCGCCGCAAGGCTCCACGACCCGTCGTCCTCCTCTTCGACGACGTCGGGACACACGAATCGATATCCGTGCCGGGACACCGTGCGAATGAAACGCGGCTCGCGCGAATCGTCGCCGAGCGTCCGGCGAATGGTGCGGATCGCCTGGCTCAGCGCGCTGTCGGAGACAATGACATCGGTCCAGACGCCTTCGAAGATGTCGCGCCGGTGCACGGCCTCGTGCCGGCGCTCGATCAGCAGAACGAGGAGATCGAAGTAGCGCGGGATGAGCGGAAGCTCGTGGCCGTCCCGCACGAGGAGACGGCGCCTGGGCGACACGACGAAGTTGGCGAAGCGGTAGCGGGCCACAGCCTGAAGGGGAACGAGGACACGCGATCGTATCAGAGCTTCGGCTGGCCCGGACCAACAACTAGGGCCGGCGCTCCAGCGTGGTGTTCGCCTTGTACCGCATCGCTGCGAGGATGCGCGTGCGCCCGCTCGGATGATCGAAGAGGATGACCTCTTCGAGCGGCGAGGGATCGAGCTTCCGATAATCGCCGAGCAGCAGCGCGGCCTCGGCGAAGCCGTCGGGCTGCCCCGCGGCGTTCAGGCCGAAGATGTCGGCCTCGTACTCGTTGGTCCGGATGATCGTGTTCAGCACCGGCGTGAGCAGGAACAGATACGCCCCGAAGATCAGCACGATGAGCGGCATCCCTGCCGGATCGGCAATGCCGTTCACCCGCCATCGCGATCGGTATCGGGCCGCCAGCCGATCGAACGCCCACCCGGTGATCGCAAATCCGGCCGCGATGACGATCGCGAAGTAGGCCAGCATCTCGTAGACATGGTTGAGCACGTAGTGGCCCATCTCGTGCCCCATCACCGCCTCGACCGCCGCGGGCGACGCGCGGTTCAGCAGGTTGTCGTTCAGCGTGATCCGCTCGGTGCCCAGCATGCCGCTCACGTTGGCGCTGATCCGTGTCGTCTGCCTCGACGCGTCCACCTCCCACACCTCGTTGGCCGCAATGCCGTTGGCATGCGCCATGCGCAGGATCGGCTCCCGGACGGTGGCGTTCTGGAGCGGCTGATAGGTGTTGAAGATGGGCGCGAGATAGACGGGGCCTATCGTGTTGATGAAGGACGCGAAGGCGATGGTGACCGCCGCTCCCCAGATCCACCAGCTGCGGCCCGTACGACGCAGCACCGCATAGAGAACGACGATCAGAATGGCCCCGAGCACGAGCTGAAGACCGAGCGCTTTCACGTAGTCGCCCATCCAGCCGCCGAACGTCTGCGTCGCGAGATCGTACTGATGCTCGCGCCAGAAGCCGCCGTACACCGCGAGCGGAAGTCCGACGAGCGTCGTGATCAGCACGAACCCGAACCAGTAGATGCCCGGCTGAATCGAGCGGAAGCGGGTGGCGCGCGCGCCGAGGTCGCGGAGCCGCGCCGACCAGCCGCTGTGCAGCAGCAGCACCAGGACGGCCGAGGACCACAGGAACTGCCAGAGCATCAACCAATAGCCACCTTCGAAGTACGCATCGGATCGCGCTTTCTTCTCCGACGGCACGGTGTCGAGATACGCCTGCGCCGCCGCGTCGGGCCCGACGACGGCGGGGTCGGCGGGCGGTGCAAGGCGCTGCTGCCCAAGGCCGGGCGTCGAGAGGGTGAGCACCATCAGGATCGCGACAGCTGCGGATCTCATGTGGATTGCATGGTAGTCGAAAACCGGCTCTGCCGCGCGGTTGCCGCCGGAGGCTCAGACCTGTGAGCCGCCCCCTGCGACCGCTGCCGTCGAGTGCATGATCGCCAAGCGGGATGCGGTGGACGCGGACCGCACGCGCGGTTGCGCGCTACTTCCGTCTGACGGCAGCCAGCCGCTCCGCCAGGCCGAGCGTCTTCAGGACCTCGGGGGAGGCCTCTTCGATCGCCACGGCTTCGTGGCACGCCGAGCAGTCCTGCGTGATCGTTTTTCCGTCGGCACTCGTGTGCAGGCCGTCGTGGCACCGGAAGCAACCCGGCGAGGATTCGTGCCCGAGGTTGTTCGGATACGTACCCCAGGTGACGTTCAGATCCGGAAAGACGTTGCGCCCGTAGATCTCCGCGACATACCGGCCGGCGCCCTGCACGTCGGCCGTGCGCGCCGCGTAGATCTCGGGATGTGATTCCTTGTAGTAGCTCACGATAGCATCGGGGATCTTCCGTGCAGCCTCCTCGCTCGACGTGTAGGTGGCCTTCAGTGCTTCCAGGCTCTTCTTCTTCAGGAACGGTAGGGTCGTCGGGAGCCAGCCACCGGCGAACGCGAGGTCCAGCTCGCGTTCAGGCCCGGCAAAGGTGTGCGTGGGGCGGTTGTGGCAGTCGACGCACTGCATCACGACCCTGGTCGAGGCCGACTCGGCTTGCTGGCTGACCTCTCCAGACCGATACACCCGCGTCTCGCCGGTGGTCGCGTCCCGGTACTCGACCCATGGGATCTGCTGGCGCTGCGGATCGGCTGCCGCGAAACGGATCTCGGTGCCGGGCCTGAAATGCTTCCCGTGAATGCCTCCCGATCGGCTCCCCCCCACCATCATCATCAACACGGTCTGCGTCTCGGTGTTGGACGCATCCTCCGCGAATTTGGAAATCACGCGTAGACGTGTGGCCGCGAACTTCTCCGGCCAGTGACAGTGTTCGCAGGTTTCTCGAGAGGGGACGAGCCGGCCGCTGGCGAGCGCCGACGGAACCGGCCGCGGGTAGGTGTTGAAGGCGACCTCGATCAGCTGTCGCGTTCCGGCGGCTTTGCTCTCGACCCACCCACTCGCGCCTTCTCCCACGTGACACTCCACACACGGCACGCGCGCGTGAGGTGACACCATGTGGCTCTTCGATTGGGGAGTCATGACATGACAGGCCTGGCCGCAGAACTGCACAGACTCCATCTGCTCCACCGCTCGATAGGTGACCTGCGTCCCCACCAGCACGTTGATCAACGCTGTCAAGCCGAGGAACATGCCCAGCCGCCTCAGCGCCACCGTCCGGTCGACAATCGCGTCGGCGAGCTGGGCGCGGACGCGCCGCCGGGCCAGGTAGATACCCCAGG
>DASTBU010000173.1:0-26844 GCA_035711845.1 Vicinamibacterales bacterium | reverse complement strand
CAAGACCGTGAGTGTCGAGGTCTTGCAACAAACAAGATCTGACCCCCTCCCGCCTTGCAACAAACAAGATCTGACCCCAATTCCGTTCGCCTGATTACGGTTCTGGCATCGCGCCGCCTTCGACAGTCCGCCACGTTACAGGCAAACTCCATCGATATCTCCCGGCGTAGCACTTGCTTCTGTCGCTTCGACCCACCATGCTCGACAGGGACACCTTTGGGCCCCGGCTGCGCCGCGAACGCGAGCGCCGCGGCATCTCGCTCGAAACCATCGCGTCGGTGACCAAGGTCAGCGCGGACCTCTGGGACGGGCTCGAACGCAACGACTTCTCGCGCTGGCCCTCCGGCGTCTTCGCGCGCGCCTTCATCCGCGACTATGCCCGGGCCATCGGCCTCGACGGCGATGACGTGGTTGGGGAGTTCTGCCGGCTGTTTCCTATCGGTGACCGCCGCGCCAACCGGTTGATCAAGGCCCAGGCGGAGTTGATTGGCCACCAGCTCACCTATACCGAGCACGGCGCCGTCCCGCCCGAGGGCGACCGGCGAGCCGCCGGCCGTCCGCAGACCAGCGACAAGCGGACCAACCGGGGGAAGTACGTTCCTCGCCTCCTGGCGGCCTCCATCGATGCCTTCTGCACGCTGGGTCTGTCCGCGATCCTCAAGCTCGCCCTCGCGACGAGTTTCTGGGGCTCGGTGGGCGTGTTGTCGGTTCTATACTTTGGCGTAACCACTGTGATGCTGGGCTCGACACCAGGAATCCGCGTCACCGAGGCCTTACGGCAGCGAATGCCGGCGCTCTTCGCGTTCCAGGACCGGCGGCGGGCGACTGCATAACAGCTAACAGCTATCAGCGCCCAGTTGCCAGCTCTCAGCGCTCAGCTGTCTATCTGTAGCTGTCAGCTGGCTGAAAGCTGAAAGCTGGAAACTGGAAGCTGGAAACTGGAAGCTGAAAACTGGAAGCTGAAAACTGGAAGCTGGAAGCTGGAAGCTGGAAACTGATGATCGGTGTCTAACCAAGTGCGCCGGGCATCTGCGAACCCGACGACCGCATGCCGCAGCGCATCTGTTCGCCTCCTGTCTCCGCCGACCCTCCCGCTCTTGAATCCGTCGTTGTTCCGCAGGTCTGCCTCATGACGCACACGCTCCGAGTCATCCCGTCGCTGATGGTGCTTCTCCTCGCACTGCTCTCCACCTCTGCCGCTGCCCAGACCGCCTCCCCCCAGACGTTGACCGTCGTCAGCGGGGGTCCATCCGGGGAGTTGTCGGCGCTATCCGAGGTGAATGAGATTCGGATTGTGTTCTCGGAGCCGATGGTCACGCTGGGACGCATCCCGGCGCGCGTGACCGCGCCTTTCGTGCGCGTGGTGCCGGAGATTCCCGGCACGTTCCGGTGGTCGGGGACGACAATCCTGATTTTCACGCCGGATCCAAGTCGGCCGCTGGCCTTCGCGACGCGGTACGAGGTGACCGTCGAGACCACCGCCGTCGCGGTCAGCGGGCGGCGGCTGTCGCAGCCGCACTCGTTCAGCTTCGTGACGCCCACGGTCAAGCTGCTCCAGACATCCTGGTATCGGCGGAACGGCAGGGCCGATGCTTCGATCGTCGTCCTGATGCGGTTCAACCAGCGAGTCAGGCCGGACGATGTGCTGGCGCACCTGAGCGCCAGGTTCGAGCCGCATGCGTGGGCCCCCCCAGGATTCTCCGCCGCGATTGCTGCACGTTTGAGGGAGGCCGACCCCACGGCTCTCGCACGGTTCGACAACAAGGTGCGCGCGACGCGCGCCGCCGCGTCGGCGTCAGATGCGGTGGGCTTCACGCTGACGACCGATTGGGATCGCAAAGCGTATCCGCTCGCGCCGGACCTGGTCGCGTTCGAGAGCACCACGCCGATCCCGTCCGAGAGCTGGGTGACGATGCAACTCGACGATCGGCTTCCGTCACCGGCTGGCGAAGAGGTGCCCGGAACTCCGCAGAGCTACGTCGTGCAGGTGGAGCCCGCGTTCTTCGTCCGGGGGATCGTTTGCCCCGCGCAGTGCGATCCCGACGCGAAGAACCCGCTCGAGTTCAGCCGCGACGTTCACGTCACCGACTTCGCCAGAGCGGTGCGGGCTACCGACATCACGAATCCAGCCGCGCCACAGTCGATCAGCAAGCCCGCCACGCCGCCGTCTCGCGGTGAGTACCAGCTGGATCAGGCCCAATACCTTTCGCTCGAGGACGCCGGATTCGCGAGTCAGCCGCCGGCGCGCACCTACGAGATGACGGTGGACGCGAACCTGCGGGCGTCCGACGGTCAGATCCTCGGCTATACCTGGCTCGGCACGGTCGAGAACTGGCACCAGCGGCCGTTCACGAGCTTCGGCGACGGGCATGGCGTCTGGGAAACGGGCAGCGGATCGGTCCTGCCCTTCTACGCGCGCAATTTCAAGCTGGTGAGGCAGTGGGCTGCGCCGGTCGCGTTGCAGGACCTCATGCCGACGCTCGTCAAGCTCCATCCCCGGTTCAACGAGGCGCCGGCGTCACCCGGGAGAGATCGGGCCCTGGGTGGGCAGGCCGATCGCATTCAGTCGCACGGCCTCGACATCTCGGGACCGCTCGGCGGAAGGCCGACAGGTCTCGTGTGGGCTGCCGTCCACGAAACCGAACCGATTCCACGCGCGCAGCCGTTCCGTGACTCCCTCGTGCGCGCATCGGTCGTGCAGGTGACGAACCTCGGGATCACGGTCAAGGACAGCCCGCAGAACACACTGGTCTTCGTCACCAGGCTCGACACGGGCGCCCCGGTGCCCGGCGCAACGGTGTCGATCGTCAATCTGGCCAACAAGGTGTTCTGGAGCGGTACGACCGGCAGCGACGGCGTGGCGACCGCGCCGGAGACGCCGCTCCGTGGAGAAGACAACTGGTGGGAATTTGCCTTCATCGTCACCGCCGAAAAGGACGGCGACGTCGCCTACACAGGCAGCGACTGGAACGAGGGCATCCAACCGTGGGATTTCGGCGTGCCGTACAACCTCCGCGAGGCGACACCGCTGCTCCGCGGCACGGTGTTCAGCGACCGCGGCGTGTATCGCCTCGGCGAGGAGGTCCAACTCAAGGCGATCCTCCGTCACAACACGCCGGCCGGCATCCGCCTGCTCCCAGAAGGGACGTCGCTCCACATCGTCTTGCGCGACAGCCAGGATCGCGTGGTCGATCGGCGCAGCGTGAAAGTGAACGCGTGGAGCAGCGCCGAGTGGAAGGTGAGCCTGCCGGCCGACGGCGCGCTCGGCTACTACAACCTGCAGGCCATGCTCGAGAGCGATCGACCGACGCCGAAGGCGCCCGAGGCGCTGCGGCCCGGCGAAACCCCTGGCCCCGAGGCCGACCGATACGTGCCGTACACGAAGGTCGTGAACGGGTCTTTTCTCGTGGCCGCGTATCGGCGGCCGGATTTTCGCGTGGACGTGACGTTGTCGGCGGCGGAAGCGATCGCTGGCGCCGAGCTCACCGGAAAAGTAACGGCGCGCTATCTCTTTGGCGCCACGATGGGCGCGCGGCCGCTGAACTGGACGTTCTCGAAGCAGCCGCTCTTCTCCGCGCCCGGCTCGGTGCGCGAGGCGTTTCCCGAGGATCGGTGGACCTTCGTCGGCTGGTCCGACCGCACGTACGAGCGTTCGGAGCGCGGCGAAATCCGCCGCGACAGCGCGGCGCTGACGAAGGCCGGAGAGCACCAGCTCGCGCTGCCGACCAGGCTCGACGCCGGTGTGCCCTACAGCTACACACTCGAAGGAGACGTCGAGGACGTGTCCCGTCAGCACATCGCCAATCGCGCGAGCGTGACGGTGCATCCCGCGCCTTGGTACGTGGGCCTGCGACGGCCGTCGTATTTCACCGAGCAGAGGGCCGGCCTCGACACCGAGGTCGTGACGGTTACGCCGGCAGGCGCCATTGTCGGCGGCGTCGCCGTCACCATGACGCTCACGCAGGTTCAGTGGCTGAGCGTGCGACGAGCCGAGGGCAACGGCTTCTATACATGGGACACCGAGCGGAAAGAAGTGCCGGCAGGCAGCTGGACGGTCACAACCGCCGACAAGCCCGTGCCCCTTCACCTACCCATTCCGAATGGCGGTTATTACCTGCTCGAGGCGACGGCGCGCGAGGAAAGCGGCAGGTTCGCCGTCACACAAACCTCGTTCTACGCGCTTGGAGAGGGCTACACGGCGTGGGCGCGCTTCGATCACAACCGCATCGAGCTGGTGCCGGAACGCCAGACGTACAAGCCCGGCGATACCGCGCGCATCATGATCCAGTCGCCGTGGGAGCGGGCCACGGCGCTCGTGACGACCGAGCGCGAGGGCATCCGGTCGCACCGGCAGTTCACGCTGACCTCGACCCAGGAATCCATCTCGATCCCGATCGGCGAGCAGGACATTCCGAACGTGTTCGTCTCGGTGCTGCTCATCAAGGGGCGCACGCAGGCCGCCGAGCCCGCGGATGCGGCGGTCAGCGGCGGGCCGGTCGCCGTCACGGACACGAGCGATCCCGGCAAGCCGGCGTTCCGCCTCGGCTACGTCGAGCTCCAGGTCGAGGATTCGTCGAAGCGCTTGACCCTGGCTGTCAAGGCGAACAAGGAAGAGTACCGTCCTGCCAACACCGCGAGCGTGACGATGTCGGTGAAAGACCGGGCCGGCCGTGGAAGCCGGAGCGAGGTCACGCTCTGGGCGGTTGACTACGGCGTGCTCTCGCTGACCTCGTACCGGACCCCAGACGTCCTGCGCTCCGTTTACGTGCAGAAGGCGCTCCAGGTGCTGACCGCGGATTCCCGGCAGCGGATCATCAGCCGCCGCGTGCTCACGCCAAAAGGAGCAACGGAAGGTGGAGGCGGCGGGGCAGACGCCGGCGCTGGCACCATGCGCAAGGACTTCCGTGTGCTGGCGTTCTGGCTCGGATCGGTCGTGACCGATGCGGACGGCGACGCCACGATCGAGGTGAAGCTGCCCGAATCGCTGACGACCTACCGGATCATGGCGGTCGCGGGCGATCGCCTTTCTCGATTCGGATCGGCCGATACCGAGGTCCGCGTCAACAAGCCGCTGACGCTGAAGGCCACGTTCCCGCGGTTCCTCGCCGTTGGCGACCGCGCCCATTTCGGGGCGGTCGTGACGAGTCAGCTGCCGGAAGCCGGCACCGCGACCGTCACGATCACGAGCCTCGATCCGGACATCCTGGACTTCACGGCCGGAACGCAGCAGGCGCTTCAGATCGCAGCTGGCGGATCGACCGAGGCGCGGTTCGACGCCGACGCCAGGAAGATTGGCCGTGCGCGCGTGCAGATGACGGTGAAGCTCGCGAACGAGACCGACGCGTTCGAGGACATCCTGCCCGTGGAAGTGCTCTCCTCCGCGGAGACCGTCGCCGCCTACGGCGAGGCGACCGACGCCACGGCGGCAGAGTCGCTCACCTTCCCGGCGGAAATCGTCCCGGGGTTCGGCGGCTTGCACGTCGAGCTGTCGTCCACGGCGATGGTCGGCCTCGGCGAAGGCGCGCGCTACCTCGTTGAATATCCTTATGGCTGCGCCGAACAGCGCGCGTCCCGTGCGGTCGCGATGGTGCTGGCGGCCGACCTCGGCGACGCCTTTTCGCTTCCCGGCGTTGACACGGCAAAGATGCGGCCGGCCGCTCAACAGACGCTGAAAGAGCTCGAGCGGTTCCAGTGTCCGAGCGGTGGCTTCGCGTACTGGCCGGGCAATTGCCGCTCGGTGTCGGCGTATCTCACCGCGTACGTCCTGCACGTCTTCAAGACCGCGACCGACCTGAAGTACGAGGTCGATCCCGGCGTACGCGAACGCGCGTATGCGTACCTCGAGCGCGAGCTCGCGGCGACGCCGCCGACCAACGAAGGGTGGTGGCCGGCGTATACGGCATGGCAAGCCTTCGCGGTCAAGGTCCTTGCCGAGGGCGGCCGGCTTCAGGACTCGAACGTGAATCGCCTCTACGGATATCGCGATCGCATGCCGGTCTTCGCGCTGGCGTACCTCCACGACGCGATGCTCGCGCGCCGGGGCGCGCCGTCCACCCAGACGGACGGACGCCTCGCGGAGCTGCGGCGGCGTATGTCCAATGCGATTCTTCCGGAAGGCGGCAGCGCGCACGTGGAGGAGCTGAGCGATCCCTACCTGCTCTGGTTCTGGAACTCCAACATCAGGTCGACCGCCATCGTGCTGCGGACGCTGGTCAAGAGCGACGTCTCCGATGCGCCCATTCGACCGATGGTGCGATGGATGATGGCCGCGCGCAAGAACGGCCGCTGGGGCAACACGCAGGAGAACGCCCACGCGATGGAAGCGCTGGTGGCGTACTACCGCAAGTTCGAGACCACCGAGCCGGATTTCACAGCAGTGGTCAGCCTCGGGCAGCAGGAGCTTGCACGCGAGGACTTCAAGGGACGCGGGACGGAGTCGGTGTCAACAACCGTGCCGATGGCGGATCTCCTGACGCGCGGCCGCGCCGCATCCACGCAACCGCTCACCTTTACCAGGACGGGAACGGGCACGCTCTTCTACACCGCCCGGCTTCGGTTCGCTGCCGACCGGTTGTTCCAGGACGGCCTCGACAGCGGCATCCGCATCGAGCGCTCGTACGAGCCATTCGTCGAGAACGGCTCGAGCCCGGCCACGATCAGCTACAGGGCGGGAGATCTCGTTCGCGTGGTGCTGACCTTCCACCTGACCAAGGAGCGGCGGTACGTGGCCGTGACAGATCCGCTCCCGGCCGGTTTCGAGGCAGTCGAGTCGTGGTTCGCCACGACGGCCGCCTCGCTCGCCGCCGTCCCGTCGGAGACGTTCGACGGCGAGGATGACTGGACCTCATGGTGGCGGCGTGGCGGGTTCGATCACGTCGAGCGCCACGACGATCGAGTTCAGCTCTTTGCCACCCGGCTGAGCGAAGGCAGCCACACCTTCAGCTACATCGTTCGGGCTACGACCGCCGGCACGTTCAGGACGGCGCCCGCGCGGGCGGAAGAGATGTACGAGCCGGAGGTCTTCGGGAGGACAGGCACGGTGGTGGTGGAGGTCAGGAGATAGGTATCACGTACGGCGTGCGATGTGCCACGTGCGACGTGCTGCTTGTCACGTGCAACGTGCGACGTGCGCGAGAAATGTGACGTGTGACGATGGTGCCGCGACTGATTGAAGCAGCTCGGCGGAGACCGGGACGGGTGGCGGCGCTTGTTGTGGCGTTTGTGGGGTTGGCGCTCGGGGCGTGGGTGCGCCTTGGGCCGATTGAGTCCGGGCTCCTCGACTTGTCGGCCGGCTCGTCGACGGTTGTCGTCGATCGCGGTGGGGTTCCGCTCTACGAGGCACTGTCGGGGGATGGGACCCGCAGCATCCTGCTTCAAGCCGATCGGCTTCCCTCCGCTCTGGTGGCCGCTACGCTGGCGGCGGAAGATCGGCGCTTCTTCTCGCACCCGGGGATCGACGCGAGGGCGGTCGCGCGCGCGGTTCGGCAGAACCTGACGGAACGTCGAATCGTCGAGGGCGGCTCGACCATCACGCAACAGGTCGCCAAGCTGCTCCTCGCGAGGCGTTCGCCGCATCGGCCGCGCCGCTTTCGCGAAAAGATCGAGGAGGCTGTGCTCGCCGTGCGCCTCGAGCACAGGCTCGGGAAGCGCGAGATCCTGGCCATGTATCTGAACATGGCTTCCTACGGCAACCAGATCGTGGGCGCCGAGCGCGCGAGCCGGGCATACTTCGGACGCGAGGCGTCGATGCTGACCAGCGCGCAGGCGGCGTTCCTGGCGGGCCTGCCGCAGCGGCCGACGAGGTTCAATCCTCACCGCAACCTCGATCTGGCGCTGTCCCGGCAGAGAACGGTGCTGAGTCGTATGGAGCGATTCGAGCTGCTTACCGCAGCCGAAGCCCGGGAGGCAAGGGAAGAACGGATTGCGTTCAGTGGCGAGGCTGCCCCGTTTCTGGCGCCGCATTTCGTGGAGATGGTGCTGGCCGAAGCCGGCCCGGACCGGCCGCCGCGGATCGAAACCACGGTCGACTCGCGGCTCCAGGCCGACATCGCCGGAATCATTCGCAGCCAACGGCCGGCCCTCGAACGCCACGGCGCGGGCAACGTCGCCGTTGTCGTGCTCGACAACCGGCGCGGCGAGTGGCTGGCGTGGGAAGGGTCGGGGGATTTCTTCGACGGCCGGCGTGGCGGCGCGATCAACGGCCCGCTGACGCCACGGCAGCCCGGATCGGCGTTGAAGCCTTTTACCTATGCGCTGGCATTCGAGCAAGGGTCCACGCCGGCAACCGTGCTTCCCGACGTGCCCTCGCACTTCCCTACCGCGGAATCAGGAGTGCTGTACACCCCGCGCAACTACGACGGGCGCTACCGCGGGCCGTTGCTCGCGAGGCGCGCGCTCGCGGGATCCGAGAACGTGCCCGCCGTCGCGCTGGCCTCCCAGCTCGGGGTCCCACGGCTGCTTCGCTTCCTGTCGCGCGCCGGCCTCACCACGCTCGATCAGAATCCGTCCTACTACGGCCTCGGCGTCACGCTTGGAAACGCCGAGGTCCGGCTGGACGAGCTGGTGGCTGCCTACGCCGCCTTTGCCCGCGGCGGCGAATGGATTGCTCCCACCTGGAAACGAGAGGCCCCTCCGGAAGACCGCACCCGCCGGCGGCTGGTCTCCGCGCTGACGGCCTACTGGACAACCGACATTCTCTCGGACGCCGAGGCGAGGGAGTACATCTTCGGCCGCGGGGGGAGCCTCGAGTTCCCGTTCCCCGTGGCCGTGAAGACGGGAACCTCCCAGGCCTACCACGACAACTGGACAATCGGATACACACGGGACGTCACCGTCGGCGTCTGGGTCGGCAACTTCGATCGCACACCGCTTCGCGACTCCTCCGGCGTGACAGGCGCCGGCCCGATCTTCCACGCGGTCATGCTGGCCGCCACCCGCCGGATTGCGGGCACGCCCTCGCCGGTGTCCACTGCGTCGATTCTTCCCCGCCCTGATGGCCTGGTGGAGCACCGGATCTGCGCGCTGTCGGGCATGTCCGCCAACGCGTGGTGTCCCTCACGCCAGCGGGAGTGGCTCATCCCCACCGCGGAAGTGCCGTGCAGCTGGCACCACCAGAGCGAGGACGGCCTGCTCACGGTATGGCCTCTGGAGTTCCGACAGTGGGCGCAGATCCACGGCCTTCTGCCACTCCCCTCACGGCCTCCTGCACCCGCGGTGTCGGTCCTTTCCGACCCGGCCGCAAAGAAGGGAGCCGCCGCGAAGCCCCAGGCGCTCGAGATCGTGAACCCTCCCCCCGGCGCGACCTATCTGATCGACCCGACGCTCCGCCGCGAGTTCCAGACGCTCGCGCTCCGCGTGGTGGCCCCTGTGCCCGGACGAATCGAGTGGCGGATCAACGGAGAGAGCATCGGCAGCGTCCCATCCGACGATCCGCTGACGTGGCCCCTCCGTCCCGGGAAGCACCGCATCACCGCCCAGGATGCACGCGGGCGCGTCGCGGAGACGAGCATAACGGTGAGATAGATATCAGGCCACGAGACTTTCGCCGGAGCGAGGGGGAATGTCGGTTCCTTCTGCTAGAGTCACCTTCATGAAGAAGCTGATTCTCACTGCACTGCTGGCAGCATCAGCCGGCGCCTTTTCGAGCGCACAGGACAGCGCCAGCTCATCAACGACATTCGTCTTCACGAATGTCAACGTCATACCGATGGATCGCGAAACCGTGCTGCGCGATCAGCATGTCATTGTCACCGACGGCAAGATCGTCAGCGTGGGGCCGGCCGCCGGCGCCAAGGCGCCCGCTGGGGCGGCGAGCCGCATCGATGGCGCTGGCAAATTCCTGATGCCGGCGCTCGCGGAGATGCACGCCCATATTCCCGGGGGCAATGCGCCGGACCCGCTGATCGAGCGCACGCTGTTGCTCTATGCCGCCAACGGGCTCGGCACCATCCGGGGCATGCTCGGTCACCCGCGGCACCTGGCTTACAGGGATCGCGTCGCGAAGGGCGAGCTCTTCAGTCCCCGCATCTATACCTCCGGTCCGTCACTGAACGGGCAGAGCGTACCGACAAAGGAGGCCGCGATCGAAGCGGTCACCGCGCAGAAGGCCGCAGGATACGACTTCCTGAAGATCCACCCCGGCATCCGCCGCGACGTGTTCGACGCGCTGGCCGCGAAGGCCCACGAGGTCGGTTTCGACTTCGCGGGTCATGTGCCGCTCGATGTCGGACTTCACCGCGCGCTCGAGGCGCGCTACAGGTCAATCGATCACGTCGACGGCTATGTCGAGGCACTCTCGAACAACCCGACGAAGTCGGACTTCTTCGGCCTGAATCTCGTCAGCGAGCTCGACCAATCGAAGATTTCCGCGCTCGTCGAGGCAACGAAGGCGGCCGGAACGTGGATCGTCCCGACGCAGGTCCTCTTCGACAACCTGATGACGGAAGAGGACCCGGCCGCGATGGCGAAGCGTGCCGAGATGCGGTACGTGCAGCCGCAGGAAGAAATCCAGAAGTGGATCGCACAGAAGGAGGGCCTGCGTGCGAAGTACTCGGCGGCCGATCGGGTGAAGTTCCTCGGCGTCAGGCGCCAGCTGATCAAGGCGCTCCACGACGGCGGGGTTCCGCTCGCGCTCGGCTCCGACGCGCCGCAGTGGTGGAACGTGCCGGGCTTTTCGGCGCACCGCGAGCTGCAGTCGCTCGTCCGCGCGGGGCTGACGCCGTATCAGGCCCTACGGACCGGAACCATCCGTGTCGCCGAGTACTTCGGCCGCGAGGACACCGGAACGATCGCTCCGGGCAAGAGGGCCGATCTCATCCTGCTCGAAGCCAATCCGCTGGAGACCATCTCCCACAGTTCCCGGATTGCGGGCGTCATGCTGGGCGGACGGTGGATGCCGAAGGCAGAGCTCGACAAGAGGCTCAACGGAACAAAGTGACAGCGACGCGACGCGGTCCGGTGGATAGAATGGAGTCGTGCTGCACATCACGACAATCGAATCGCCGATCGGCCCGCTGACGATTGCCGCGCACGCCGGGCGCGTCTGCCTGCTGCACTTCGGTCGCGAGACCGCCGGGATTCGCCGGCGGCTCGAAGCCTGGTATCCCGGGCACGCGCTCGAACCCCATCCGGATCCGGCCGGTGCAGTCCGCGCGCTGAACCGTTACTTCGACGGTCGCATCGGGGTGCTGGACGATGTGCCGGTGGAGTTGAATGGTACGCCGTTTCAGCGGCAGGTGTGGGGCGCCCTCCGCTGCATCCGCGCCGGGGCCACCGCGTCATACGCGGGCCTGGCGCGGACCATCGGCATGCCTTCCTCGGTCCGCGCCGTCGGCGCAGCCAACGGCGCCAACCCGGTCGCCCTCATCATCCCGTGCCACCGCGTGATCGGCAGCAACGGCAGCCTCACGGGGTACGGCGGCGGTCTCGATCGGAAGCGCTGGCTGCTGCAGCACGAGGGCGTGGTGATGTTCTGATCAATCCCCAATCCGCAAGCAACGAATCTGCCCTGTCATTTTCTCTGTCCCCCGTTCGTGATGCTCGGCCGCACCGGCGCCGTCTTGCGGAGCGTCGGCTCGATGTCCCACCAGTACTGGCGCGGCAGCTTCTTCTGCTGCGGCCACACCTGATCGAGCGTCTCGCCGTCGTACAGCTCCCCGTTCTTCATCACGTACCGGACGGAGTTCGTGTTGCGGATGTTCTCGAGCGGGTTGCGATCGAGCACGATGAGATCGGCGAGCTTGCCCTTCTCCAGCGAGCCGATGTCCTTCGCCATGCCGATGGCTTCGGCGCCGTAAATCGTCCCGACCTTCAGCACTTCGCCGTTCGGCATGCCGCCCGATCCGATCGCCCAGAGCTCCCAGTGGCATTGGATGCCCTGTCGCTGACCGTGCCCGCCAAGCCCCACCTTCCCGCCGGCGTTGACGACGTCGGCCAGGACCTTGGCGGCCAGCGGGAACGAGTACTCCTGTTCGTGGAACCACGGACGACGGAGCACGGCGCTGTCGAGATCGGGGTGAGGCGTGAACCGACGCATCTTGGTGTCGGCGTGAACGTCCGTCGATTCGTAGAAGTAGTTCTCGGCCCACGGGCCGCCGTACTGGACCAGCAGCGTCGGCGTGTACACGATGCCTGACTGCGCCACCAGCTGCACGACGTCCTTGTAGAGCGGCATGATGGGCAGCGTGTGCTCGAGGCCCGGATAGCCGTCGAGCACCTGCGTCAGGTTGAGCTTCAGATCCAGCCCGCCCTCGAGCGTCGGCAACAGCTTCTGCTCGCGCGCCGCCATGATGATCCACTGGCGCTGCTGCCGGTTGCCGGCCATGTACTGCTTGATGGTCCTGGTATTCCAGTAGTAGCTGTACCGCTTGAGGACGTCCCGCGCATCCTCGAGGCTCTGGACGTTGTCCTGCAGGAAGACACCGGGGCCGGTCCCGAAGACGCGCGGGCCGACCATCTGGCCGGTCTCCACCATGTCCCGGTAGGACAGCACGTCGGTCGTGGCCGTCTGCGGATCGCGCGTGGTCGTGACGCCATATGCGAGGTTGGCGAGATACTCCCACACCTGCGTCTTGTGGATGTTCCACGCGGGCCAGATGTGCGCGTGAACGTCCACGAGGCCCGGCATGATCGTCTTGCCGGTGACGTCGATGGTGCGCGCGCCCGAGGGAATGCGCACCTGGCCGCGGCGGCCGATCTCGGCGATCCGGTTGTCCGTGACCACGATGTCGCCGTTGTCGATCACCTCGGGTCCGTTCATGGTCAGGATTCGCGCGCCGCGCAGCACCACGGTACCCGACGGCTTGGATCGCGGCGCTTCGACGATCACCTCGGTCGCGGTGGCTTCGTACGCAGGTTTCTTTCTGGCGCCCTCGGCGGGCTTCGTATCCTCCGCCTTGCTCGCGCCGGTGCCCGCTTTTGCTTCTTTCTGTTTTTCTGCCTCTTCGGCGGCCTTTGCCGCTGCGAGGTCGTAGCGGAACATCGTACGGCCGAGCGCGAACGTGACGGCGTTTCCGTTCTCGGCCCACGACGCGAACTCGCCGCCGACGGTGGTCAGCTTCGTGACCGGAACAGCCGCCTCCTCGGGTTTCGCAAGCGCGACCGTCGGAGGCTCGCCGCCCTTCACCGGGACCGTGAGCAGGTAGAGGTGCCGCTGGGCCTCCGCTATCGCGTGCTCGCCGTCGGGTCCCATCACGACTTCGGCGGCGTTGCTGGGCTGTTCGGCGTTCGGATTCTTGAAACCGGTGACTTTCACGTGCGTGATGCGATCGGTCCCATCCCACCGGAACGACACCAAACCGCGGCTGCCTTCCCAGGCGTAGATGCGGTTGGGATCCTTGGCAAAGTGCGGCCGTCCCTGGCCTCTGAACGGCGTGATGCGGCTCGTCTCGCCACCCGCCGCGGGAATCCAGACGAGCTCCATCGCCTGGCCGCCGCGCCCCTGCGGGGAGAAATCTTCCTGCCGCTCGCCTCGCGGGCCGCGCACCACGACGATGCGTTCGCCATTCGGCGAAAACACGGGGTCGGAGTAGAACGATGGTATCCGGGTCAGTGTCTGCGGGATGCCACCGTCGACGGCCACCCGCTGCACGTGTCCGCCTTCCGCGTCCGACCAGGTGACATACGCGAGATAGCGCCCATCGGGGGACCAGGCGGGGTGATGCTCGCCCGCCCCGGCACTGCTGATCCGCCGCGGCCTGCCGCTCGGATAGTCCATGACCCACACGCGGTCCAGCGCCGTGAAAGCGAGGCGCTTGCCATCGGGCGAGAGACGCGGATGCCGGATCTGCTGCGCCCGGACCGGCCCTTCCTCGATCGGGTAGTCGAACTGCAGCTTCGGTCCGAGCTGCTGCTCGACCTTCGCCGTGAACGGGATGGGCGTCGCCTCCCCCGAGGGAACAGCGACCCGCCAGATGCCGCCGTCGATCGACGTGATGAGCGCTGTCGAATCAGGCGTGAACGAGGATCCGGGCATCAGGTCGCGCGTGGCGAGCGATTCCTGATCGTCGCGCGTCACCGGATAGATCAGCCAGGAGTCGTCGCCGCTCTTCAGGTCGCGCACGCGGAGTCCGGTCTGCGCGTCCCACCTCGTCGCATAGACGAGCCATCGTCCGTCGGGTGAGAGGACGGGGCGCATGGCGCTCCCGAGCTCGTCGCTCATCCTGAAGTTCTCGCCGGTCTGGCGATCGTACATCCCGAGCTGCCAGCGGAAGTTCAACTGGTTGTAGACGCTTCCCGCCGCGGTGCGCTCCGTGTAGTAGACGTACCGGTCCTCCTTGCCGAACGCCGCGCCGAGCGGGTTGAGCTGGCGGCGATCCTCGCTCCCGGTCAGGTTCACGCCGCTGCCGCCATCGACGTGATAGAGCCACAACTGTGTCCCGGTATTTCCGGTCCCCGACCGCGACACGATGATGTATTTGCCGTCCAGCGTCCATTCGGGCGACCAGTACCGCGTGTTCTTTCCCTTGGTCAGCGGTCGTGCGTTGGTACCGTCCCGGTCAGCGATCCAGATGTTCTCGTCGCCGTTTCGGTCGGACAGGAAGACGATCCTGGCGCCGTCCGGCGAGTAGCGCGGTTGACTGTCGAACATCAACCCCGACGTGATGCACGTGGCCGCGCCGCCCGTCACCGGCAGCGTGTAGAGATCGCCGATCAGCTCGAAGACGATGTTGCGGCCGTCCGGAGACACATCCAGCGAGATCCAGGACCCCTCGGACGTCTCGAACTCGATCGTGCGCTCGGGCACGAGCGGCAGGTCCTTCTTTTCCTTCTTGTCCTTGTCGGCCGGCTCTTCCTGCTTCTCCTGAGCGAGAAACCGGGCGCCGGGAGGCAGCAGCAGGCAGCCGAGGGCGGCCATCACAACGGTCCACGGGGCGGTCCGGCCGCGGCGGCCGGGCTTTCGGGCGGCAGTCATGCATCCTCCGTGAGCTCTGAGGTTCGTCCAGAGCGTAGCCAAACAACGGGCATAGGCAAAGAAAAAAGGGACGGCCTTGACCGAACACGTGACTCAAAACCCAGAATCGAGTCGGTTCAAGGCCTCTTGCGCGCGCGCGAATAGTGCTCGAAAAGGAGCCGCGAGATGCGCGCGCCGGTCGTCAGCGCGTCGTTTTCGATGCCCCACCGGGTGTCGTCCACCTGCCGCGCGTAGATCGCCAGCACATACGAGAAGCCGGGTGCCGAGACGATTGCAGCGTCCGCGCGCACGTGCCTCCGCGTGCCATCCGGTCCAGGATGTTTCTCCGCGTCCGTGCCCGTCTTGTTGCCGATCGTCAAGCCCTCCATCGACGGAAGCAGGCGCGGAATCATCGCCCGATCCTGCTGGCCCCTCAACGTCGCCAGCATCGTATCGGAGGCCTGGCGACTGACAGCTTCGCCGTGCGCGATGAGCGCCATGAGCCGCGCCATGTCGCGAGGAGTCGTCATCCCCAAGCCGAACTCCCGTTCGAGCTCCGGCAGAACGTCGGGCTTTCCGTCGCGGAACGTCGGTCTGAAAAGGCGCGTCTCCCGCAGGCCGTAGCTGTCGAGGCGTGCGTTGATGCGGGCGGTGCCGAGGCGGTCGATCAGCAGGTTCGTGGCCGTGTTGTCGCTCAGCACGATCATGAGGTGGATCAGGTCGGCCGTGGTCAGGATGAGACCGGGCGTCAATCCGTTCAGGACGCCGGACCCGCCGACCTTGTCAGCGTCGCGGAGCGCGAACGTCGCGTCGAGGCGGAGGCGGCCTTCTGCGGCCTGGTGGTGGGCCTCGAGCATCACCGCGGTTTTGATCGTGCTGGCGGTGGGGAAGCGCGTATCACCGTTGACAGCGATTGTGGCGCCGCTCGACAGGTCGATTGCCGCGATGCCCATGACGCCACGGAAATCCGCCACCATGCCGGCAATTCGTTGCTCCATGCTGGCCTCGGCCGGCGGTCCCGCCGCATTCTGGGCGAGGAGAAGCGCCCCGAGGAACGGAGCAGCCAGGGTTGCGACAGGCTTCACGATGCCCCCAATATAGCGTGTCCGATGCCCCCGCCCACTGAGAGTTGCGGGAATCGGTCTACTAGATATTGTGGATCGAGCAATGTTCAGCTTGCGTGTCACCCGGCTGTGACGCATACTGCCGCCGTAGACCCTGCGTCCAGAATCATGCGGAGCTGATGAACGAAACCACTACGCTCGGCGCCTATCTGAGGCGCGAACGTGAACGACGGGGCCTTGCCCTCCGGACCATTTCCGAGAGCACCAAGGTCTCTGTCCCGCTCCTCGAAGGCCTCGAAGCGGACGACCTCTCACGCTGGCCGGGCGGGATCTTCCGGCGGGCGTTCGTGCGGTCCTATGCGCAGTGCGTTGGCCTCGATCCCGATGATGTGATCCGCAGGTTCGAGAAGCAGCATTCGCCGGCTCCGGATCCCGCTACTGCAGACCACGTTACCTCCGTGGCTGCGGCGACCCAGCAGGCCGACCAGCAGTCCGGCGGCGTCTCGCTTGCCTGGGGCAAGCCCTTGCAGACAAAGCGCATACGGCTTCTCGGGACCGTCGCCGATCTGATGGTGGCCCTGGTCCTGGCGTTCGGAAGCGCGGCAGCCGGCTCGCGCCTGCTCTGGCCCGTCATGCTCATCGCCGCGTACTACGCCGTGGGGGTGCTCCTCACGGGCACGAGCCCGATGGTCGCGCTGCTCGGCGACGGGGCTCCGGCGTCCCCCCGGCCAGCATCTCAGGATTCCGCTGCCAACCCCAATCCCGCCCGTCCGGCCGGGGATCGCCGCCCGCAGCCTCGACGCACCCACGAGCGTCCCAGACAGCGCCGGGGAAGCCAGGCCCGCGCGCAATAGCCGAACTTGCTTTTTTCGAGTGCTTGCGTCGAGCTCTGCCGATATACTCCACCCTACCTATCGGTGGTCAGGCGATTGCATTAACGCTCCACGGCACAGGAGGGACGATCGCATGGGAATTCTTACGTGGATTCTGTTCGGGCTCGTGGTGGGGATCATCGCCAAGCTGTTGATGCCGGGGCGAGATCCAGGCGGGTTCATCATCACCATCCTCCTTGGGATCGCGGGTGCGCTTCTGGGTGGGTTCATCGGCCGGGCCATGGGTTTCTACGACACGAACGAGAGCGCGGGGTGGATCATCTCCATCCTCGGCGCGATCATTCTGCTCGCGATCTACCGCATGATGGTCAGACGCAAGGTCTGACGCCGAATCGAGGAGGGGGCGGCGGCGCGCTCGCGTCGCCGTCCCCCTGCACGCCGCCATTGCCTCCGTGTCCCGCTGTACAATCAGGTACCCGTGCACAATTGGTTCAGTGAAGGAGATGTCATGCGCTGCGCACGTCACGTCTGCGCGTGGATGGCGATTGTTCCGATCGCGGCAGTTGTGGCGCTGGCCGGAGAGCCCTCGAGCCAGACGCTCGACGAGATCATCGCGAAAAACCTCGCCGCGCGGGGCGGCGTCGAAAGGCTCCGCAGCCTCGAAACGGTGAAGATCACGGCAACCGTCGAAGCACGCGGCATGGAGCTTCCGCTGGAAACGTGGGCCAAGCGGCCGAACAAACTGCGACGAGATCAGAAACTCCCCGATCGAACCGTGACGGTTGCGTTCGACGGCACCAGGGTGTGGCGCAGCGACACCGCAGAGGCGGGCGGGCAGCCGCAGCCCGTGCCGGCCGACATGGCCGAGTCGACGCGCGACGATGCGAGCTTCGATCCTCTCTTGCTCTCTTACAAGGAACGCGGCCACAAGATCGAGCTCGTGGGCGCCGAGACGATCGACGGCAAGGCTCTTCATCACTTGCGGGTGACCAAGAAGGCCGGTCAGATAGAGCATCTGTATCTCAGCGCCGAGACCGGTCTCGAGGTTCGTACCGTCTCGACGATGGAGCAGGGAGGGATGAGGGCGGAAGTGCAGACCGACCTGTCGGACTACCGGACCGTGGACGGCATGCAGGTCCCCTTCAGCCTGAGCCAGTCGATGAACGGCAAGCCGGTCCTGCAGATCAGTCTGACCAAAGTCGAGTTCAACCTGCCGATCGACGACGCCGTCTTCACGCCTTCGAAGCAGGCGCCGGTTCAGAAGTAGGTGCTTGGGTCGGTCGTCGCCGATGCGTCGTCGGGCTCCGGCAGCCCCTCGAGACGCCTGAGCAGGTCGTCGCGCGTGAACGGCCGCACGAGGACCGTCTCGGTCGTGCAGAGGGTTCCCGCTTTCGCGATGTAGATCGCTCGCAGGTTCGGATTGTACCGGCGCATCCGCCGCGCCAGCGAAGGTCCCGAGCCGTCATCCATGGACAGTTCCGCGATCAGCAGATCGACGGGCCCGCCTTCGAGGCAGGCCAGCACGGCGTGACCGGAGTGCTGCGCGGTCCTGACGGCGTAGCCTTCCTGACGCAGCACGCTCGCGCAGACCTCGGTCAGCTCGGCGTCCTCGGATACGACCGCGACCTTCGGAACAGGCAGAGACATAGTCATGTCAGTCCACCGTGAACAGAGTAGAGACACGACGGCCGCAGCGCCGGAGTTGCGGCTCGGGTTGAATGCACGTGTGGCCCGGCAATCGCAAGAGGGGTGCCGATAGGACTGGCCGGGAAAATCGCGCAATCGGGCCGTCTGCCCGACCGCGCGATCACGGTTTTGGGGGGGACTTACGAAATACGCGCGGGGAACGCGCGGGTCAGAGTCCTCGCCCGAGCCTGTCCTGCAGCTTTTCGCGGTAGCCGCGGCTGAGGGTGAGCCGCGTGCCCGTCCGGAGCACGACCGCGTACTCGCCGTTGAGCCAGGGCTGCATCTCCTGAATCCGCTCCATGTTCACGATGCGCGAGCGGTGAATGCGGAAAAACTTCTCGGGATCGAGCCGCCCTTCGATGGCGTTCATCGTTTCCCGGAGCAGGTGGGAGGCCGCGCCGACATGGAGGCGGACGTAATTGCCTGCCGCCTCGATCCAGTCGATCTCGTCCATGCGCAGGAAGAACAGCCGGCCACCCGATTTCACCACGAGCCGATCCATCTTCGGCTGATCCTTGCGCAGATCCTTGACGAGCGCGAGCAGCCGCCGTCCGAGATCGCCGGTTTCGTCGCGCTCGATCTGCTTCCGTGCGCGCTGCAGCGCGTCGGTGAATCGCTCGCGATCGAAGGGCTTGAGGATGTAGTCGAGCGCACGGACCTGGAAGGCCCTCAGCGCGTGCTGATCGTAAGCGGTGACGAAGATCACGAGCGGCATGCGCTCGGGGCCGACCGCCTCGATGACGTCGAACCCGTTCATCTGCGGCATCTGGACGTCGAGGAAGACCAGCTGCGGGGAGAGGTCCTGGATGGCGGTGATCGCCTCCTCGCCGTCGCGGCACTGACCGGCGATCTCGATGTCCTGTTCGTTCGATAGCAGCGTCACCAGCCGCTCTCGCGCCAGCGGTTCGTCGTCCACGATCAGCGTCTTGATTTTTTTCATGGTGGTTGGACTTCCTGAATCAACGTTGACAGTGCCGCAGCCTTCCGACTTCAGCCTTCCCACTTCAGCCTTCCCGCTTCAGCCTTCCCGCTTCAGCCTTCCTCTAGTGCCTGATCATCGCGCCGGCCCTGGCGAGCGATGCCATGCCGGGCAGGATGTGCGGCGGGCTGGGCGGAGGGGCGCCGGCGCCGTCGAGGATCTGATCGACCGCGCTGCGCCACGGGATCCCGACGACGACCGCCAGCCCGTCGCTCTGTCTGTGGAACTCGAAGCGGTAGTCGGCGCCGAACAGATACTGGAGCCTCGCCCTCGTCGTCGAGACGCCGATCCCCTTCTGGAACGCCGTGAAGGCGTCGTCAGGCAGCCCGACCCCGTCGTCTCTCACCTCGAGCAGGAGCTTGTCGCCTTCGCGCCGGGCTGAGACGTCGATGTGGCCCGGGCCGGCTTTCTTGGCGATGCCGTGCTTGATCGAGTTTTCGACGAGCGGCTGAAGAATCAGGTTGGGGACCAACGTCTCCAATGTTTCCGGCTGGATGTCGTAGCGCACGACGAGCCGATCGGCGAACCGTGTCTGCTCGATTTGCAGGTACTTGGCGAGAAAGTCCAGCTCGGCGTGCAGCGGTATCTCCTGCTGCCCGCTGTTCTCGAGCGACATCCGCAGGAGATCGCTCAACCGCATCAGCGTCCGATCCGCCGCATCCACGTCGCGGTGCATCAGCGCCGAGATAGCGTGGAGCGTGTTGAACAGGAAGTGCGGGTGGAGCTGCTGCTGCAGCGTGTTGAGCTGAGCCTCGATGAGGCGCGTTTCGAGCTGCGACGCCCGGAGCGCCCGCTCCTTCGACTCCCGGTAGTAGAGGACCGCGTGACTGAGTCCAACGATGGTCCAGTAGGTCATCATTTCCCAGTCGAAGTACTGGAGGGCCGTTCGCTGCACTTCGCTCCACCACGAGAAGCTGCGTCCCCACGCCGTCGCCAGCCACCACTGCACGCCGCCCATGGCCGCGATGTGGCCCAACGAGAAGACGACCACGGCCGGCAGGTGCACGGCGAGGGCGCGCATGAGGCCCTGCCACTCGAAGCGAAACCGCTGCGAGAGCCGGACGATCAATGGAGTGAACGCCGCCCACAGGTACCAATAGGCGCAGTTCAGGATGAGGAGCGCGCGCCAGTCCGTTTCCGGTTTCCCGAGGGTTACGCTCAACCGGCCCGCCAGGGTCGTCGACACGAGCCCGAGGACCGTCGCCGTGAAGAACACGAGCGACCAGCGGAGACCGCACTGCGGGCGCGCCGACAGCGCGCGTCCCGACAGCGGGTGATCGGTCGCCGTTCCGTTGAGGTCCAGTCGTCGATCGGAGGGTGGTTTCATGCTCGCCGGCCCCGCTCGAACTCGAGGAGTACGCTGTCGCTATCGAATTGGTTAGACGTAAGGAATCGCACTTTCGTCTTGCTCGGAACCTGCTCGATCCCGCTTGCAAGGAGGGGCTCAACTCCTGCGAAACGGGATGGATCGAACCCGGCACGTCAAGATTCGCCGCTCGTCATTGCAGGCGGCCGTTCGTCCCGGGCGGGAGCGGTTTCGTCCCAGTCGTTCCGAATCATCCCCGACGCTCGGTCGCACCAGCTGTGACCGCCCTCGCACAATCGGGTTCCGAATCGCACAGTGTCCGAACACGGTCAGTACCCGCAACCGCTCGCGGCACATCCCGCGCGTGATGGCCGTCCCCCAGGTAAGACGCGTACAACTGGCGCCAGGTGTGAGTCGATCCAGGGTGGATCGGGTGGCACGTCGCTGTGGCCGATCAACGGAGAGCTGCAGGAGGCCTGATGGCCGCGGGGAACGGGCGGCCGAGGAACCGAGGGAGGGGCGCGGGAGATCGAGGAGGAGAGGCGGAGGGCGCAAAAAACACGTAACCGCCGGTACCAAATCAAGAAAGGTGCCGTATCATGTTCGCGTGAGCATACCCACAGCACGAGGCCAGCGTAACTGGCAGACCGGAGAGGTTTTCACCGTCTCCGATGCAAACGAATTGTATGAAGTCGATCGCTGGGGAAAGGGGTATTTCTCCATCTCCGAGGCTGGCCACGTCCTGGTTCACCCGACGAAGGACCCGGCCCGCTCCATAGACCTGAAACAGCTCACCGATCACCTGATGCTGCGCGGGATCCATCTTCCCGTATTAATCAGGTTCCGCGACATCCTGCGCCACCGGGTGGGGGACATCCACAACGCCTTCCAAACGGCGATAGCCCAGCACCAGTACGAGGGGCGCTACGTCTGCGTGTATCCAATCAAGGTCAACCAGCAGCGCCAGGTCGTGGAGGAGGTCCTCGACTTCGGCCGCGAGTACGGGTTTGGCCTCGAGGCGGGCTCCAAGCCGGAGCTGCTCGCCGTGATGGCTCAGGCGTATAACGACACGCCCATCGTCTGCAACGGCTTCAAGGATGCCGAGTTCATCGAAATGGCGATGCTGGCGCAGAAGATCGGGCGCCAGATCATCCCCGTTGTCGAGAAATACACCGAGCTCGGCCTGATCCTGAACTACGCCCAGAAGGTGGGGGTCCGGCCGCAGATCGGCATGCGCGTCAAGCTGGCCGCCCGGGGTGGCGGCCGGTGGCAGGGCTCCGGCGGCTACCGGTCGAAGTTCGGGCTGACCGTCGCAGAAATCCTGAGAGGCCTCGAGGAACTGCGTTCCCTGGGCATGCAGGACTGCTTCAAGCTGCTGCATTTCCACCTCGGCAGTCAGATCCCGAATATCCGAATCGTGAAAGGCGCTCTGAACGAGGCGGCCCGCATCTACACGGAGCTCGTCAAGGCGGGCGCGGGCCTCGAGTACCTCGACGTGGGTGGTGGGCTCGGGGTCGATTACGACGGATCGCAGACCAACTTCGAATCGAGCGTCAACTACACGCTCGAGGAGTACGCCAACGACGTCGTCTATCACATCCAGACCGTGTGCGACGATGCCGGCGTCAAGCACCCGACGATCGTTTCAGAGAGCGGCCGGGCCATCGTCGCGTACCACAGCGTGCTGATATTCAACGTCCTCGGCGTGTCGGCCTTCGGCGAGGAGAAGATCCCCACGGCCATCTCGCCAGACGAGGTCGAGCAGCCGCTCATCGACCTGCTGGAAACCTATCAGGGCATCACGCCGAAGAACGCACTCGAGAGCTATCACGACGCCCAGCAGTCGCTCGACATGGCCATGAATCTGTTTACCGGCGGCTACCTGCCGCTCGAGCAGCGCTGCCAGGCCGAGAACCTCTACTGGGCGATTCTGGTCAAGCTGAAGAAGATCGTCGGCCAGATGGAAGACGTGCCGGAAGACCTGCAGGGGCTGGACGATGCGATGGCAGACACCTACTTCTGCAACTTCTCCCTGTTCCAGTCGATTCCCGACAGCTGGGCGATCAAGCAGCTCTTCCCCGTGATGCCCATCCACCGGCTGAACATGCAGCCCACCCAGCATGCCGTGCTCGGCGACATCACGTGCGACTCCGACGGAAAGATCGATCAGTTCATCGATCGGCGCGACGTCAAGCGCACGCTGCCGCTTCACACCGTGAACGGCGAGCCGTACTATCTGGGTGTGTTCCTCGTCGGCGCCTACCAGGAGATCCTCGGCGATCTCCATAACCTGCTCGGTGACACGCACGCCGTCCACGTCAGCCTCGACGACCGGGGCAGTGTCGTGCTCGACGCCGTCATCAAGGGGGATACGGTGACGGAGGTGCTGGACTACGTCGAGTTCGACGCCGCCACGCTCGTGCGAAAACTGCGCAACGACGTCGAACTCGCGGTGCGGCAGGGGAAGATCAGCTACGAGGAGTCAGGCCGCCTGCTCGAGTTCTACGAAGAGGGCCTCCAGGGCTACACGTATCTGGAGGACCCGAAAGATCGGTAAACGGGTCCCAGGCAAGCTACCAGCTACCAGCTCCCAGCTCCCAGCGAAGACCGCGAAACCGAGTCGAAAGCTGGAAGCTGGTAGCTGGAAGCTGGAAGCTGGTAGCTGGAAGCTGGAAGCTGGAAGCTATTTGTTCACCATCTCGTCCCGCTTCGCCTTGAACTCGTTGCCCGGTTTCCACTCCGGGTACTTCTCCGCATTCGCCACGCGCAGTCCCACGGCCATCATCAACTGAACGTCCTCGATCGCGCCCGAGAGATCCCAGTCAGGTTTGATCTCGTCGGAGGGCGCGTGGTAGTCGCGCTCGGTGTACTCGTCCCGCTTCTGCTTGGCGTACTCCGGGCTCTTGCCGAGGAATTCGATCCCCGAGTCGGTGTACAGCGCGGGGACGCCTTCCTTGGCGAAGTTGAAGTGATCGGATCGATAGTAGAAGCCCTTTTCGGGCTCGGGATCCGGCCGCAGCGTGCGACCCTGCTCCGTCGCGGCGGCCCGCAGGTAATCGTCGAGGTCGGATGCGCCCATGCCGATCACGGTGATGTCCTTCGTGCGTCCCCACTGGTTGATGCCGTCGAGATTGATGTTCGCGAGGGTCTTGTCGAGCGGATAGACAGGCGTGACCGAGTAGTACTGCGATCCGAGCAGCCCTTGCTCTTCGGCAGTCACCATCAGGAACAGGACCGACCGCTTCGGCTTCTGTTCGAGCCTGGTGAACGCCCGCGCCATCTCGAGGAGCGCGGCCACGCCGGAGGCATTGTCGAGGGCACCGTTGTAGATCTTGTCGCCGTCCACCGGCTCGCCGACGCCGAGATGGTCCCAGTGCGACGAGTAGACAACGTACTCGTTATGTAGCTGCGGGTCGCTTCCCTCGAGCTTCGCGAGCACGTTGCGGGAGTCGACGGTCCGCAGCGCGTTGCGGATGGCGACCGACGCCGTCAGGCCGAGCGGGACGGGCTTGAACTCGCGCGAGGTCGCCTGCGTCTTGAGCGCGTCGAAGTCCTGCCCTGCCATCTTGAAGATCGCGCGCGCCGTCTCGAGCGAGAACCAGCCCTCGATGTTCGACCGGCCCATGTTCTTGTCGGGCGTGACGAGATCGAAGCGCTCGCCGAGGAAGCCCTGAACCACCGAGTACGGATAGCCCGCGGGCCCCGTCTCGTGCACGATGAATACGCCCGCGGCACCCTGCCGGGCCGCCTCTTCGTATTTGTAGGTCCAGCGGCCGTAGTACGTCATGGCCTTCCCGTTGAACGTCTTGTCATCGAGCTTCGACTGATCGGACGGATCGCGCACTTGCGGATCGTTGACGAGCACGACGATCGTCTTGCCCTTCACGTCCAGACCCTTGAAATCGTCCCACTGGTACTCGGGTGCGACGACGCCGTACCCGACGAACACCAGCTCCGAGTTCTGAATCCCGGCCGTGTCGGCGACGTGCTTCGTAAATGCCACGTAGTCGTCCGACCACTTGAACGTCTTCTTCTGCCCGCCCTTGGCGACGGTCAGCGATTGGGTCGGCTTCGGGTTCAACCCGACGAGCGGTACCTTCTGGACGTAGGTCCCGTCGGTGTTGCCAGGTTGCAGTCCCATCTGCTTGAACTGTGCCGTCAGGTACTCGACAGTTTTTTCTTCGCCCGGCGTTCCGGGCGCCCGGCCCTCGAAGTCGTCGCCGGCCAGCACCTCGATGTGCCCGAGAATGGCCTTGGCATCCACCGCCGGCAGAGATGCGACGGGCACCGCGGCCGTGGTCGCGCCCCCGGACAGCTGACCCGTACGGCCGCTTTCGGGCGCTTCCGCGCGCGTGCAGCCCGACACCATTGCCGCACCGGCCGAGAGAGACAGCAGAAGCGTCGCGATCTTCTTGAATGACTGTTTCATAGGTGCATTCTACCGCGCTGGTTTTTCAGACTCGATGTTGCGCCAGATCCCACGAGTTCTTCAGGTTGGCCCGCCGATACGCCGTGATGCCCGAGATGATGTGGCAGATCCAGCCCAGGGTGCCTCCGCTGCCGAGCCAGAGGCCCGGGGTCACGATCAGCCAGAAAATCCCCCGGAGGAAATCGCCGTTGTAGAACTGGCCGATCCCGGGAAGCACAAGGCTCAATACCGAAGCGACGCCTGGATTTCGCATCGATGATCTCGCCGCTCTATTCTATTCGTTGAGCTGGTACCTCGGTCCCGATCGCCAGCTGCAGAAACCATGTTCGCTGAGTGGGGTTGAAGTTGTCGTCGCTCACGACGACGAGCGTCGGCCGCCCATCGCGCAGAATGGGGCCGAACGCAAGCCCCTCGAAGTTGTCGAGGCTTGGCGCCAGATCCGGATCCAGCCCGTTCAAATCGGACAGATCCAGCACGAGCCGTTTCGTGACCGGCGTGTAACCCGGCGAGTCCCGAAGGGAATCCAGCGACGACACGTCGGTGGCCCCGGCCAGGCCGATTCGAAACACTCGGATGCGGTTGAAGCTGCGGCCCGCTCCACCAGCTTCCAACACGAAGCTGCGTTCCATGGCGAGCAGCTCGTCGCTCCCGAGCGCCACCAGCTCCACGAGCCCGTTGATCGGGAACCGGGTTTCGAACGGCGGCTTGTCAATCGGCTCGACGATGTACACGAACTCCCGGGCGGGCCCGTACGAGTCATTCCGGCGCACGTACTCGAGAATCCGCGCGGGAGAACCTCGCTCGAATGTCGCGGGCTCTCCATCCTGGGCGAGGGCAGCCTCCACGGCCGTGTACAAGCACCGCCCACCGGGCGCCAGCGTCAGGCTTTCGAGCCCGGTGTTGCTTCGCACGCCCTTGACGAGCGGTCCGGTTGGATTCGGCTCGTAGCGGCCGGGAAGGGGAAGCCGGCGGATGAACTTGCCGTACCGGTCGAATTCCACGAGCGACGGGGGCACTCTCGGGTCGATGTTGCCGCGGCCCTCGGACGCAATCAAGAGATTGCCGCTTGGCAGCACCACAATACTCTCGGGGTCCGTCTCCGGCAGCTCCAGAACTGCCTCGAGCGGGATCAGTCCCACTCGCTCCACGCGAAACGACGTGTCCTCGCCCGCGAGCCGGAATCGATACACGCGGCTGCCCTGATTGTCGTCGGAAATGCCGAAGATCTCTGTGCCGGCGGCCATAGCGGCGAGCCCCGAGATGCCGCCGAAAGGCAGGCCGATGACCGCAGGAAACCGGCCGAGTGCCGGAAAGCTGAACTGGCCTGCGAGCGTCAGCCTCGATGGATCGCGGGGAATGGCAGGCCGATCGACGACGTCGACAACACGGGTGCAGGCACAGGCGGCCGCGACGAGGGCGGCTGCAACCGCACGTTTCGGTGTCGTGGCGGGCGGTGGCACCTCCTCAATATAGCTGCGAATCATGTTTCGGCGCGGGGCTAGTCCGTTGTACGCCTTCACAACGCGTACGAAGTTCTTGTTTCGAATCGCTCGACGGGCCGAGCCAGTCGTCCGTTATGCGGCTCGACACGAGAATTTCGTACGCGTTGTGGAGCCGCAGAACCGACTACGGCGCGCCACGGGCGCGATGGGGGGTC
>DASTBU010000172.1:0-5648 GCA_035711845.1 Vicinamibacterales bacterium | reverse complement strand
GCTGATCCCGCTTCTGCTGAATGCCTCGCGGCATCACGCAGGGGACCTCGCTACCCTCTTGCTCAGCGCTTCGTAGGGGTGGGCTCCTTTCATCCCACAAGGCATACACTGCTTGCACGGCGCACATTCACTTCAGTTGAGCATACGACGCGGGTGGCGCCCGGCGGGGCCGCCTCGGCACCCCAGCGTGCAAAAAACGCACGCCGGGGGCCCCGCCCCGCCCGCCGCGCGGGCGCCACAGCCGTGACAAGCGCTCTTGGCGCCGAGGACGGGGGTCCCCGCCGCGCGTGTTGTGCGCGGTGGGGTGGCCGCGGGTGGGGCTGCCGGGCGTCAGGACCCGCGTTGATGTCAACTCAATGGGGTCGCGGGGATAAGCTCCGCGAAGGCCTGCCGCGTACACAAAAAAAGGGCGATGACCCTTCGATCATCGCCCGCCTCCGCTCCGCTTCGCGGAGCTTCCGCCTTCGCCAGAGGCTACGGCGGACAAGCCGGCGCGGCAAGTCCGCCGCACCCTCCACTCAGCCTTCAGCAATCAGCATTCAGCACTCAGCATTGCTAATTACTCCATCTCCTCCCTCGTGAACGCCTCCTCGGGCTCCACGAAGTACTCCATCTCCCGCTCCAGCTCCAGCTCCTCCGGCGACGGCGGCGGCGGTGGCGGCGGCTCGTCGGCCGGGATCCGCACGGCCCGGTAGTACTCGAAGCCGGTGCCCGCCGGGATCAGCCGGCCCATCGTGACGTTCTCCTTCAGGCCGCGCAGGTGATCCACCTTGCCCGAGATCGACGCCTCGGTGAGCACGCGCGTCGTCTCCTGGAACGACGCCGCCGAGATGAACGAGTCGGTCGAGAGCGACGCCTTCGTGATCCCGAGCAGCAGCGGCCGGCCCGTTGCCGGGCGTCCGCCGTTGGCGATCACTCGCTCGTTCTCTTCCATGAACCGGAAGCGATCCACCTGCTCCTCGATCAGGAACTCGGTGTCGCCCACCTCCTCGATCTTCACCCACCGCATCATCTGCCGCACGATGACCTCGATGTGCTTGTCGTTGATGTTGACGCCCTGCAGCCGGTAGACCTCCTGGATCTCGTTGACCAGATACGCGTGCAGCGCCTTCTCGCCCAGGACCGACAGGATGTCGTGCGGGTTGCTCGGCCCGTCCATGAGCGGCTCGCCCGCGCGCACGCGGTCGCCTTCCTGGACGTTCACGTGCACGCCGCGCGGCAGCGAGTACTCTCTCGGCTCGCCGCCGTCCTCGGGGACGATGATGATCTTGCGCTGCCCCTTGACGACGCCGCCGTGGCGAACGAGGCCGTCGATCTCGGTGATGACCGCGGTTTCACGCGGCTTGCGCGCCTCGAACAGCTCCACCACGCGCGGCAGGCCGCCCGTAATGTCCTTCGTCTTCGTCGTCTCGCGCGGGATCTTCGCGAGCACCTGGCCGGCGTAGACCGTCTCGCCGTCCTCGACCATCAGGTGCGCATGCGACGGCATGTGGTACTTCCGGGTGACGACCTTCCCCCCCTTGTCGCGGACCTCGATCATGGGCTGCTTCTTCTCGTCGGGGCTGTCCACGACGATCTTCCGCGAGAGGCCGGTGACCTCGTCCACTTCCTCGTGGTACGTCACGTCGCTGATGAGATCCTTGTACTTCACCGTGCCCGCATCCTCCGTGAGGATCGAGAAGGTGTACGGATCCCATTCGACGAGCACCTGGCCCTGCTCGACCGGCTGGCCGTCGCGCACCTTCAGGCGCGCGCCGTACACGATCGGGTAGCGCTCGCGGTCGCGGCCCTTCTGGTCCTGCACCACGAGCGAGCCGGTGCGGTTCATGACGATCAGCTCGCCCGCCGACTGGTCCGCACCAGTGCCCTTCGACTCCACCACCTGCAGCCCCTGGTAGCGGACCGTGCCGGCATGCTTCGCATCCAGGGTCGACTGTTCGGACACCCGCGACGCGGTGCCACCGATGTGGAACGTCCGCATCGTCAGCTGCGTGCCGGGCTCGCCGATCGACTGCGCGGCGATGACGCCCACCGCGAGGCCGAGCTCCACCAGCCGGCCCGTCGCGAGATCGCGGCCGTAGCACTTCGCACAGCAGCCGCGCCGGCTCGCGCAGGTCAGGACCGAGCGGATCCGCACCTTCTCGATGCCGCCTTCCTGGATCGCCGACGCCTTCTCCTCGTCGATCTCGTCGTTGACGTCGACGATGAGCTCGCCGGTGAACGGATCGACGATCTTCTCAAGCGTGACGCGCCCGATGATGCGGTCGCGCAGCGGCTCGATGATCTCGCCGCTCTCCACGATCGCCCGCGCCTCGATCCCGTCCATCGTGCCGCAGTCGTGCTCGTGGATGATGACGTCCTGCGCCACGTCCACCAGACGCCGGGTCAGGTAGCCCGAGTCGGCGGTCTTGAGCGCGGTGTCCGCGAGGCCCTTGCGGGCGCCGTGCGTGGAGATGAAGTACTCCATGACGGCCAGGCCTTCACGGAAGTTCGCGGTGATGGGCGTCTCGATGATCTCGCCCGAGGGCTTCGCCATCAGGCCGCGCATGCCGGCCAGCTGCCGGATCTGCTGCTTGGAGCCTCGCGCGCCGGAGTCGGCCATGATGTAGACCGGATTGAAGTTCCGCCCGGCCTGATCCAGCTCCTCCATCTCGCTGAACATCTCGTCGGCGATCTTCTCGGTGACGTCCGACCACACGGCGATGACCTTGTTGTAGCGCTCGCCGTTGGTGATGGCGCCCTCGAGGTACTGGCCTTCGACCTTGATCACCTCATCGCGCGCGCGCGCGACGAGCGTCGCCTTCTCCGAGGGGATGATCAGGTCGTCGATGCCGATCGAGAGGCCCGACCGGGTCGCGTAGGTGAAGCCGAGGTTCTTCAGCGAGTCGAGCATCTCGACGGTGCGCTCGAGCCCGAAGTGCAGGTGGCAGTACTGCACGACTTGCTGCAGCCCCTTCTTCTTCAGCTGTCCGTTGACGAACGGCATGATCGCCGGCAGCGACGCGTTGAAGATCACCCGGCCGACAGTCGTGTTGATGATCTTGTTCGACACGTCCTGCGCCTCGGTCTGCAGCACGGCCTGGTCGTCGCGCGCGACGGTCATGTCGAGCAGCGACCCGGAGTACCGCAGCCGGATCGGGGTCAGCGTTTCGACCTCCCCCGCCTCCAGCGCCAGCAGCACATCGTCGGCATTCCCGAACACGCGCCCTTCGCCCTTCGCGCCGGCGCGCGCCTTCGTCAGGTAGTAGCACCCGAGCACGATGTCCTGCGACGGAATCGCGATGGGCGCGCCGCTCGCCGGCGACAGGATGTTGTTCGAGGACATCATCAGCACGGATGCCTCGATCTGGGCTTCGGGCGCCAGCGGGATGTGGACCGCCATCTGGTCGCCGTCGAAGTCCGCGTTGAACGCCGTGCAGACGAGCGGATGGATCCGGATGGCCTTGCCTTCCACCAGCACCGGCTCGAACGCCTGGATGCCGAGGCGGTGCAGCGTCGGCGCGCGGTTGAGCAGGACCGGGTGCTCGCGGATGACCTCCTCGAGCACGTCCCACACTTCCGGACGCTGCTGCTCGACCATCTCCTTGGCCTGCTTGATGGTCGCCACCAGGCCGCGCTCCTCGAGCTTGTTGTAGATGAACGGCTTGAACAGCTCGAGCGCCATCTTCTTCGGCAGCCCGCACTGGTGCAGCTTGAGTTCGGGGCCGACCACGATGACCGAACGGCCGGAGTAGTCCACGCGCTTGCCGAGCAGGTTCTGACGGAAGCGTCCCTGCTTGCCCTTCAAGGTGTCGGAGAGCGATTTCAGCGGGCGGTTGTTCGCGCCGCGCAGCACGCGGCCGCGCCGGCCGTTGTCGAACAGCGCGTCCACCGCTTCCTGGAGCATGCGCTTCTCGTTGCGGATGATGACGTCGGGCGCCTTCAGCTCGATCAGCTTCTTCAACCGGTTGTTCCGGTTGATCACGCGGCGGTACAGGTCGTTGAGGTCGGACGTCGCGAACCGGCCGCCGTCGAGCGGCACGAGCGGGCGCAGCTCGGGCGGAATGACCGGAATGACGTCGAGGATCATCCACTCAGGACGGTTCGTGGACTTCCTGAACGAGTCGACGACCTTCAGGCGCTTGGCGAACTTCAGCTTCTTCTGCGCCGAGGGCTCCGCACGCATCTTGTCGCGAAGCTCCTGCGCGAGCTTCTCGACGTTGACGCGCTTGAGCAGCTCCTTGATCGCCTCGGCGCCCATCTGCGCGCGGAACTTGATCCCGTAGTCCTCGCGCGCCTTGCGGAACTGATCCTCGTTGAGCAGCTGGTTCTGCTTCAGGTCCGTGTCGCCCGGCTCGATGACGACGTAGGCCTCGAAGTACAGCACGCGCTCGAGGTCCCGCAGGGAGATGTCGAGCAGGTGCCCGATGCGGCTCGGAAGGCCCTTGAAGAACCACACATGGCTGACGGGCGTGGCCAGCATGATGTGGCCGAGGCGCTCGCGCCGCACCTTCGCCTGGGTGACCTCGACCCCGCACTTGTCGCAGATCACGCCGCGGTGCTTCATGCGCTTGTACTTGCCGCAGAGGCACTCCCAGTCGGTGACCGGGCCGAAGATCTTGGCGCAGAACAGCCCGTCGCGTTCCGGCTTGAACGTCCGGTAGTTGATCGTTTCCGGCTTCGTCACTTCGCCGTGCGACCACGAGAGGATCTTCTCGGGGGACGCCAGGCTGATGCGGATCGCGTCGAAGTCGGAAGTGAGCGAACCGCGTGTGTCGAATGATGGTCTCATTTCAATCCTTCGGTGTGAGCTTCCAGCTACCAGCTAACAGCTTCCAGCCAAAAGGTCCTGCCAGCCGGCGCTCCGTGGGCTCCCGCTGGGAGCTGGAGGCTGGAAGCCGGCAGCTCTCTCTTACCCTTCTGCCAAAACCGGTTCGCCTTCCGCCGGCGATTCCGGCGCCAGCAGCTTCTTCTTCGTCTTCATCAGCTCCACGTCCAGGCAGAGGGCCTGGAGCTCGCGGATGAGGACGTTGAAGGACTCCGGGAGTCCCGGCTGGAACGACGCATCGCCCTTGACGATGGCCTCGTAAATCTTCGCGCGGCCCGTCACGTCGTCCGACTTGGCCGTGAGCAGCTCCTGGAGAATGTGCGCCGCGCCGTAGGCTTCGAGCGCCCACACCTCCATTTCGCCGAACCGCTGACCGCCGAACTGCGCCTTGCCGCCCAGCGGCTGCTGGGTGATGAGCGAATACGGTCCGATCGAGCGGGCGTGGATCTTGTCGTCGACCAGGTGCGACAGCTTCAGCATGTAGATGTAGCCGACCGTCACGTCCTGCTCGAACGGCTGGCCCGTCATGCCGTCGAAGAGCTCGGTCTTGCCGCTCTTCGGCAGCCCGGCCTCGTCGAGCCACTTCTTGATCTCGGCCTCGGTCGCGCCGTCGAAGACAGGCGTGGCGAAGTAGAGACCGAGCGCATGGGCGGCCCACCCGAGGTGGGTCTCCAGAATCTGGCCGACGTTCATACGCGAGGGAACGCCGAGCGGATTCAGGACGATCTCGACCGGCGTGCCGTCCGGCAGGTACGGCATGTCCTCTTCCGGCAGGATGCGCGCGATGACGCCCTTGTTGCCGTGGCGGCCGGCCATCTTGTCGCCGACCGACAGCTTGCGC
>DASTBU010000171.1:0-48666 GCA_035711845.1 Vicinamibacterales bacterium | reverse complement strand
GTGACAGCGGTTTCCGCCCCTGCCGCGCCCGCGTCGTCCGAGCGCGATCGCAGGACCCATCCACAAGCGCTTCCGCAAAGGAGGTTTTGATATGCCCCACCGTCTCCTGATCGTGGCTGTTGCCGTTCTCGCAGCCGTTCTCGCGGTACAGGTTGGGGCGCAACCGCCCCGGGTGCAGCCACCGGGACGGGCCGGGCTCGGATTCGAGGGGTATTGGATGGGCGTCGATCCGCTGGATGGCGGCGACTCGCGCCGGAGTCTCGTGCGGCTCGAAGGCGGCCGCCGCCATGGCGGGTAGGGATTCAGCGCTGTCCTTGTGTGACGGCACCGACCGCGGCTACATCAGCTTCGACGACGGCGTGATCGTCGCCAACGAGCTCCACACCGGCAGTCTGACCATCGACTGCACCAATACCCGCGCGTCGGTGGTTCTCCAGGCCCGGTACGAGGTGATCGCGGCCGGCGTGATCGTCGAGCATACGACGACGCAGGAGGGCGCGTCGGTGAGCAGGATCGTGTTTCACAGAGTAGGCACGAATTAGCGTCGCCGTGGTCCTCGGATGGTCATTCCACGCCTGCTCGCGGAGCGGACCTTGCATGCTCGTGTTCCCGTCAACTCCTTCGACACGCCATCAGACCAGCACGGAGCGGAACCCATGAGCAAGAGTAACGTCAACCCGAATCACTACAAGGTGGCCGGACGCGAGCGACAGGGCGAGAATATCGCGCAGATTCGATACAAACAGAAGCTCGCGGAGAATCTGGCTCGCCGCCGATCCGAGCCGGGAGTGGGATTTCAGAACCCTCCGCCCCTCCAAGAACCGGCTTCGACAGGCGCCGTGAAGAAGCGGAGCGCACGGAAGGCCGCGGGCGCGGCGCCAACGCTGACCAGCGGGCAGGCACCGAAGAGGGCGAGCGTGAACCTTCAGGCGGCGGACAAGCGCGGCAAGCGCTCCACGGCGCAGAAGCGCGCGTCCTCGCGCCCCGACCTCGATCCGATTCCGGCGACCCACCCGGTGAGCGCGGCGTTCGGGAAAGAGCCGGCGCCACGCCGGCGCCGGCCACGGAAGGGATGAACGCGCGGCGGGCGGCCGCTTCTCCAGTGCCCATCTGGATCGCATCGCTCGAGGCGGTGAGACAAACGGAATCCCGCGTCAGTCGTTGCCGATGATCACCTTCAGCGCCTTCTGCTTCGCCGCGTTGCCGAAGACCTCGTAGGCCTGCGGAAGCTGATCGAACGTGAAGCGGTGCGTGATCAGGTTCTCGGGTTGCAGCTTTCGCGACTCCAACGTCTTGAGCAGCATCGGCGTGGTGTTCGTGTTCACCAGGCCCGTGGTCAGCGTGATGTTCTGGATCCACAGCTTCTGGATCTGGAAGTCCACGCTCTTGCCGTGGACGCCCACATTGGCGATATGGCCGCCGGGGCGGACGATGCTCTGGCATATATCGAAGGTTGCGGGAATGCCGACCGCCTCGATTGCCACGTCGACGCCGTCCTTGGTCGATCCGAGAATGGCTTTGACGACGTCCGCCTTCGAGCTGTCGATCACCTCGGTAGCGCCGAAGGTCTTCGCCATTTCCAGACGGGCCGGATCGAGGTCGATCATGATCAGTCGGCTCGGCGAATAGAACTGCGCGGTCAGGAGCGCGGCCATGCCGATTGGGCCAGCGCCGACGATGGCGACGATGTCACCAGGCTTGACGTCGCCGTAGAGGACGCCGATCTCGAAGCCGGTCGGGAGGATATCGCTGAGCATGACCAGCGCTTCCTCGTTCGCTCCCGCGGGCACGGCATAGAGGCTGTTGTCGGCGTGCGGGATGCGGACGTACTCCGCCTGCGTGCCGTCGATGAGGTGCCCGAGAATCCAGCCGCCGTCCTCGCAGTGCGAATACATCTGTCTCTTGCAGTACTCGCACTTCCCGCACGAGGTGATACAGGAGATGAGAACCCTGTCTCCCTTCTTGAAATGGCTGACCGCATCTCCCACGTCCTCGACGATCCCGACACCCTCGTGACCGAGTATCCGGCCGCTCGTGACGGCAGGAACATCGCCCTTGAGGATGTGGAGGTCCGTCCCGCAGATTGTCGTTTTCGTGATCCTGACGATCGCGTCGGTGGGCTTCGTGAGTCCGGGCCTCGGCACACTGTCCCAGGATTTCTGACCCGGGCCCTTGTAAACCATGGCCTTCATCGTCGCAATCGCCTGAATCGTTCCGGTGCTCATGTGTACTCCTTCGCCATTGAAAGGGCGACCGGTTGAGAGAGGTAGCAGAATGCCCCGATTGACGCCAAGCCCGTGCCAACGTCCCGGATGCGAATCGTTCGGATATCGCGCGACACACTGAGCCAGGCCTCAGCGGTGCGGCTTGATTCGCTACAGCTCCTGCGGGGGTCCGCTACAGCTGGAGTTCGCGTCACGAGCTCGCCTCGCCTGGTTGCAGCTGGAGTTGGTTGCGGCTTCGCTCGACTTGGCAGAGGCCTGGGACATGAGCCCGCGACTCGCGGGGGCGCCCTGATTCTCTCGAGCTCGAGATGGGTCCGCTGCAGCTCGGCCTCGCTGGCCCCTTGTTGGCGGTCAGGGCCCTCTAGTGATGTCGCAACGCGCTCAGCGGGTCCGTCCGCGCCGCGCGGCAGGCTGGAACCATGGTCGCGACGATCACCCCGCCCAGAACGACGACCAGCGCGCGCGCAAAGGAGACGCCGTCGGTCGCGCCGACACCGAACAACACGCTGCCGAGAAGCCGGCCGGCGCCGAGTGCCGCGACAGTACCGAGGGCGGCGCCAATTCCGCCGAGCCTCACGCCGCGCGCGAGAAACCGGCGGACGACCGACGGGCCTGACGCGCCGAGCGCCATGCGGATGCCGATCTCGTGCGTGCTCTGCTCGACGGTGTACGACACCAGCCCGTACGTGCCCATCGCGGCGAGCGCCATGCCAGCGATGCCAAAAAGAGACAGCATCGCCGCCGTCAGGTTGTAGAGAATCAGCGCTCCCCTGGTCCCTTCCGCCAGCGAACTGGCGGACAGAATCGGCAGATCGGCGTCGAGCGCCGCGACCCGCGCGCGCGACTGGTCCACGAGCAGATCAACGGGCGCCGGTCCCCGGGTGTGCAGGATCATGGCCGACCGGTACGACTGCAGGAATGGCAGATAGACGTAGGGACGCGGTGCCTCGTCGATCCGCGAATACTTTACATCCGCCGCGACGCCAATCACCGTTCGCCAGTCGCCGTCGGCAATCCGGATTCGCTTGCCAATCGCGTTCGCCGGGTTGCCCCAGAATCGTTGCGCGAAGGTGCTGTTGACGATCGCCACAAGTGCAGCCGTCTCGTCGTCTCGATCGTCGAACTCGCGCCCAGCCATCAGGTTGATCCGAAGCGTACGAAAGTAGTCCGACCCGACGGCGTTCCACATGAAAGCCAGGTCTTCGCCGCGGGGCGGTGGGTAGCCCTCGATCGTCACGCGCCGCGCCGGCGTATCGAGAAACCCCATCGGCGTGAACGCCGCCACGGTGGCTGATTCGACTCCGGAATCTGCACGTGCCGCGTCCAGCAATTTGCGGTAGAACAGGCGCCCGCGCACCTGGTCGTACGCGTTCTGTTTGACGTCCACCGCCAGCATCGTCACCTGGCTTGCGTCGAAGCCCGGGTTCGCACGCCGCGCAGCCTCGAGGCTGCGCGTCACCAGCCCGGCGCCCACCAGGAGCAGCAGCGACACGGCCACCTGCGCGACCACGAGGCTCGCGCGCAGACGTCCTCGGGCGGCTCCGCGTGGCGATGCGTCCTCGTTGATGGCCGAGACCAGATCGATCCGCGAGCTGCGAAGCGCCGGGACGAACCCGAAGACGAAGGCGCTCCCGCAGGCGGCCAGCACCGCGAACCCGATGACGAGGCTGTCGACCTCGACATTGAAGAAGATACGCTGGGGCGCGGCGAGCCTTTCGGCGTACCCGACGAGCACCGGGATCCCGCTCGACGCAAGCAGGATTCCCAGGGCGGCACCGGGCAGCGCGAGCACGAGGTTTTCGACGATCAACATTCGGACGATTCGTGTCCGCGTCGCGCCGAGCGCCAGGCGCACGGCGATGTCGCCGCGTCGCGAGAGCCCGCGCACCAGGACCAACCCCGCGATGTTCGCGGACGCGATCAACAGGACCAGCAGGCCCATCGCGCTCAGGACGATCAGGGTCGGCAGCAGAATCATCGGGGCACCGTTCGGCGTTTGCCAGAACGGGACGACTCTGAGCCGCCTCCCGTCCTCCGTCTGCGAGTGGTCACGCGAAAGGTCGGCCCAGAGCGCGTCGATTTGCCCAGCGGCCTCCTCGAGCGTGGTGCCGGAGCGCAGATAACCCTGCGGCAGGAAGACAGCGGCGCGCCGGTCGGAAAGGATGCCTGACGGTGTGGCTTCGCGGCTGCCAAAGTTGAACCCGAGCTGCGGCGCCATCATCACCGGAACGAACGCTTCGACGTCGTACACGACGGTCGTGCCGTGGAACGTCGGGTCGGCCACGCCGACGACTGTCAACACCTGATTGTTGATCTCGACCGTCTTGCCGACGATGTCCTGGTCGGCGCCGAAGTCGCGTCGCCACAGACCATCGCTGAGCACGACGACCGGATGGTGGCCGGGAGCGACCTCGTCCGACGCCAGAATCGTGCGGCCGCGCTGGGCGCGAACGCCGAGGATCTGAAAGTAGTTCCCGGTGACGGCTTCGGCCCAGATCTGGCGGGCGCCTCGGCCCCGGCCGAGGTTAGCCGTGATCAAGCTGGAGCCAAAGAGCCCCGAGAACGCGCGATCGTGATCGCGGATGTACTGGTAGTCGGGATACGAGACACGGTCGGCGCGTCCCGTGCTCGTCTCACCGAAGAGGACTCGCAGCCTGGCCGACCCGTCAACCCCTGCCAGCGGGCTGAGTGCGAGGCCCTTGACTATGGTGAAGACGGCGGCATTCAGGCCGATGCCCAGGGTCAGGACGCCCACAACGGTGACCGAGTAGGCCGGGCTCTTCGCGAGCGCGCGGATCGCGTAACGCACGTCGCACGCGTAATCGCGTACGGCTTCGAGCCACGACGGCGTCCAGACCCGGCGCGCCGCTTCGGTCGTCAGCGTGACATTGCCGAAGTCCTTCAGCGCCGCGTAGTGGGCGGTCTGTCGATCGGCACCGTCGGCCACCCGCTCGTCCTCGGCGATTGCCAGGTGCGCGCGGATCTCGTCCTGGAAATCCCCGTCATCCAGGTGGAGGCGCCGCCGCTTCAACCAAGACCTGACTGACATAGGTCACTCCTCGCTTCCCGGCGCGGGCGCTGGTTTCATGATGCGGCTGATGGCGTTCACCAGTTCGGTCCACCGCGACCTTTCCCGAAGGAGCTGCTTCTTGCCTTCGGGCGTGAGCCGATAGAACTTGGCGCGCTGGTTGGCCTGGGTCTGGCCCCATTTCGCGGTCACCCAGCCTTTCCTGGCAAGCCGCTGCAGGGCGGGATACAAGGAACCAGCCTCGACCTGGAGCACGTCCGATGATTGCGCGCGGATCGTGTGCCCAATCGCGTAGCCGTGCTGCGGCCCCCACTGGAGCGTCCGGAGAATCAGCATATCGAGGGTCCCGTGCAGAAGGTCGGTGCGGGCATCGGGTCGTGAAGAGTGCAGCGTCATTAGGTATAGACAGTCTACTGCCTAAGACGTAGAGAGTCTATTGCCTGTTCCCACTTCGCCTGGGGTTGAGACCGCCCGGCCGTGAGTGTGCGATCAGCCGACGCACGTCGCCACCCAGGAACGACCCTTTCGACGACCGTGCTCCGGCAGGATCCAGACTGGCGGTGCCATCACTTGCGCGGCTCAGGGCATCCGCCACTGATCATTCCGAGGAAATCGCGCTTCGTTGCCGCATGCGGATCGACCAGCCACGTCAGGAGGTCGCCGAGACGCACGCCGATCAGGCGCGGGCCACACGGCGTCTCCTGGCCGACGTAGATTGCTGCACTGAGGGGGAGTTCCGACCTGAATCCGATGGTGGTCGAATCGGCGCCAATCTCGACCCAGACAGGGGCGAGAGGCTGGCGGCGCGCAGGCTGTCCCGCAGGGTCGGACGAGGAGACAGGCGGCAGGGCGAACTCTTTCTGAGCGACGCACGTGACGGTGCCGTCGAGAGGTGGAGGGTCCGTTCCCATGTAGACGGTGGAGGCTTGCCTGCCGCGCAGCGCCGCGGCCGTGTCCTCCACCCCATGCCAGCCGGGCGGACAACCAAATTGCGCGAAGTCACCCGCCTTGATGTAACCGCGGCGGGCGGCCGCCTCCTCGATCCACCCCGACCATCCCGCCGGCTCTCTCTCCGGGATGGTTGCCTGATGCCGGCAGCCGATCGCGGCTGCGACGCATATCGACACCGTGACGATGAGGAACGATCGAAGCATGCCCTAGCCTACCGCGGGCGCGAGATCGTTTGGGGTGTCGAGAAGATCGGTGGTGGATGAGCTGCGGCGGGCGGTGTGTGGGCAACGGACTCGGTTCGAATGCGCCTGCAGAAGCAGCAGGAGTGCGCAGGCGGCTTGTGAAGAGATCTTCATGATATCAGCCCGTCGAACCAGTCTGGTTTTTTCCATCGCGCTCCGCCCATACTCCGAGGGCGGAGGAAACGCGCGATGGTTGTCGAGGTCAACGGGATCGATCTGCACTACGACGTCGTGGGCGAGGGGGAGCCGCTGCTCTGGTTGCACGGCGGCATGGGCCACGGGGCCGACTGGCAACACGTCTTCAAGGAGCAGCCGCCGGGCTATCGGCTCATCGCTCCGGACCTGCGCGGCCATGGACGATCCACCGGCGAGTCGGCGGTCTACTCATTCCGGCAGTCGGCACTCGATGTCCTGGCCCTGCTCGACCAGAGGCAGATCGAGCGCGTGAAGGTGATCGGCCTCAGCGGCGGAGGCATCACGGCACTCCACATGGCGACGATCCAGCCGGCGCGTGTTGCCGCGCTGGTCGCCATCAGCGCACCGGCCGCATTCCCGGAGCGGGCGAAAGCCATCCAGCGCTCGTTTTCCGAGGCCATGCTGAGCGAGGCCGAGCGCGCGCGCATGCGCGAGCGGCACGCTCGCCCGGGCCAGCTCGACGCCCTCATCGCCCAGACGCGGGCCCTGGCCGACGGCGACGACCCGAATTTCACGCGGGAGCAGCTGGGCTCGATCACCGCCGACACATTGATCGTCTTCGGCGACCGGGATTTCCTGTACCCGGTGTCGATCGCATTCGACCTGCACGCGGCGATTCCGGGATCGTACCTGTGGGTAGTTCCCAATGGCGGGCACGGTCCGGTCTTCGGAGAGGCGGCGCCCCGGTTCGTCGACACGACGCTGCCGTTCCTTCGAGGCGACTGGCGACGTGCGCCGTAAACCGGTGGCTGTGACTCAGGACCTCTTGAAGGCGCTTGTTCTTGCCCGCAGGAACGCCTGGAGCGAGGCTTCGAGCTCCGCGGGCAACGTCGCCGCGGTCGCCGCGCGGAGGATGCGCGGCGTGTCGCAATAGGACCTGACGAAGGCGGCGCACCGCGGGCATCCGGCGACATGTTCGTCGAGCGCCGCGTGCAGGTCCGCAGGCAGCACCCCGTCCAGGTAGTCCATGAGCAGCTCGACACCGGAGACGCAGGCGATCTCTTTCATGGTTTCACCCCGACGAGGTCGCTGAGATACCCGCGCAGCATCAGGCGCGCACGGTGGACGCGCTGCCGAACCGTCGCCGCCTCCACGCCAAGGGCGTGCGCCACCTCGGCGGTGGACATCTCCTCGAGGTCGCGCAGCACGAACGCGTCGCGGTAGAGGTCCGGCAGCCGCGCCATGACGTCGCGGGCCTTTTCGGCGAGGAACTGGCGATCCAGCAGTTCGTCGGCGTGTGAGGCGACCTGCAGTTCGGCCGGCGTGGCTGCGTGTTTCCCCTGGGCATCGAACCGCGGCAGGTACACATCGAGCGACTCGGCCGGACGCCGCGTGCGCGCGCGCCGATGCATCAGCGCGGCGTTGGTCGCGATGCGGTACAGCCACGTCCCGAACCGCGACTCGCCGCGAAACGACGGCAGGTGACGGTAAATCTGCAGAAAGGTCTCCTGGAGCACGTCGGGAGCATCGGTGTCGCTCGTCAGGCGGCATGCGAGGCGATAGATGCGCGCCTGATACCGTCCCACGATCGCCTCGAAGGCAGAGTTGTCCCCAGCCGCGGCTCGCGCGGCGAGCGCTTCGTCGCTCGGTTCCGCGGTAGGGGCAACCACGCTCACCGATTTACCGGCTCCTGATCGCCGCCTTGACCTTTGCCGCCAGTTCCGGCGTGACCTCCGTGATGCCGTGGTCGTGGGCGGCGTGGGCGACGACCTGCTTCAAGAGCTCCTCCTCTGTCGCTGCGCTGGCCGTGAAAGGACAGTCGGGCATGATCTCGGCGCAGGCAATGTGCTTCGCCTGGTCCGTCTCTGATGCGGGCATACTCATTCTCCTTGTTGCGAAATTTTCCAGTCCTGCCCTTGAGATGCCAGCGCGAGCGCGCTGTGACAGCAACCGGCCCGCCTCGGCACCGACGCCCACGTCCAAGGGCGCTGTCACGCCGCCGGGCTCCCCGGCATCCTATCAGTATGGCACTGCACGTCGCAGGACTCTGGCGCTACCCCGTCAAAACGCTGGCCGGGGAGCCGGTATCGACGGCGCACATCGGGACGGACGGTGTTCCCGGCGATCGCATCGTGCGCGTGCGAGGCCCTGAAGGGGTACGCACATCGCGGCGACAGTACCGGCTCCTCGGCCTGCGCGGGACGCTCGATCGCAACGGCAGTCCACGCATCAATGGCCATTTGTGGACCAGCCCCGAAGCCCTCGCGCTCGTCAAGGCGGCTGCGGGCGCCGACGCCTGGCTCGAGGCGTATGAGGGGCTCGACCGCTTCGACATCCTTCCGTTGCTCGTGGCGACCGACGGCGCCGTCGCGGCGTTCGGACGGGATATCCGGCGCCTGCGGCCGAATATCGTCATCGGCGGCGTCGAGGGACTGGCCGAACGGGACTGGCCAAGCGCCCAGCTGCACATCGGTGATGCGATCGTGCGGCTCGACTCGCTGCGCGGGCGCTGCCACATGACGACCGTGGATCCCGATACATTGCAGGTGGACCCCGGAGTGCTCCGCGACATCGTCCGGCGATTCGGCAATCAGCTGGCACTCAACGCCGACGTCGTGCGCCCCGGCACGATCCGGATCGGCGACCCCGTGAGCCTCGTGCTCGAAGGCCGGCGACAGGATGAGCGGACCGTCGGAGCGAGCGTCGGCCACAGCGACGAACGTCCTTGACAACCCCTCTGAGCAGGGGCTAACTACTCGACTGATGACACCCACCAACATCCGCCCAGATCGATGCCGCCCGTTGACGAAGTCGTGATCCTCGGGGCGGCGCGCACACCGGTCGGTCGCCTCGCCGGGGCTCTGGCCGATGTTCCGGCCGTCCAGCTTGGCGCGACGGTCGTTGCCGCCGCGCTCGAACGGGCCGCTGTCCGCGATCCGGCCGAGATCGACGAGGTGTACATGGGCAACGTCGTCTCGGCGGGCCTGGGCCAGAACATCGCCCGCCAGTGCGCCATTCGAGGTGGCGTGCCCGAGACCGTCGGGGCGAGCACGATCAACAAGGTCTGCGGCGCCAGCCTCAAGACCGTCATGCTCGCCGCGCAGGCCATTCGCGCCGGAGACGGCGACCTCTACGTCTGCGGCGGTGTCGAGAGCATGAGCCGCGCGCCGTACCTCGTCGACGGCCGCTCCAATCAGCTGCGCTACGGTCACTCCGTGCTTCGCGACGCCCTCGTCGTGGATGGCCTGTGGTGCGCGTTCGAGGACTGGGCGATGGGCCAGGCGGCCGAATTCATCGCGGACCAGTTCGGCGTCACGCGGGACGCGATGGACCGCTACGCGCTGTGCAGCCACGAGAAGGCCATTGCCGCACAGGATGGCGGGAGGTTCGCCGGGGAGATCGTGCCGATTGCCGTCGCCACGCGGCGGAGCGGGGCGGTCCTCGTCGGGTCCGACGAGTCGCCCCGCCGGGATACGTCGCTCGACGCGCTCAGCCGGCTGGCGCCGGCGTTCCGGCCCGATGGCCGCGTGACGGCCGGCAACGCCCCAGGCCTCAACGACGCGGCCGCGGCCGTCGTCGTGTCCAGCCGGCGGAAAGCCGAGGTGATGGGGAGCGTTCCGATGGCGCGTCTCGTCGGGTATGCGCAGGTGGCGGTGGCGCCCAGGGATATCTTCGCGGCTCCGGCCGATGCCATCCGGCGTCTGCTGCAGCGCGTCGGGTGGACGCTTTCAGAGGTCGATCTGATCGAGCTGAACGAAGCGTTCGCTGCGCAGGTGCTGGCAAACGGTCACGCCCTCGCCGCGGAGGGGTGGAGCTGGAACAGGGTCAACGTCAATGGCGGCGCGATTGCGCTGGGCCATCCTCTGGGTGCCACCGGCGCTCGGATGCTGACGACGCTGCTCTATGCGCTGGAAGATCGCGGCCTGAAACGCGGCATCGCCTCGCTCTGCCTGGGCGGCGGCGAGGCAGTGGCCGTTGCCGTCGAGCGAACGCCCTGACGCGGCACGGCTCCCTTCTCGCCCAACCGACGTGGAATGACGACGCCCACGACGACGGACCTCCTGATCATCGGGGCGGGGCCCTACGGCCTCACGATGGCCGCGCACGCCCGCCATCTGGGAATCGACCACATCATCGTCGGCGAGCCGATGCGCTTCTGGCGCGCTCACATGCCGAACGGTATGTACCTGCGTTCGGCCTGCGACTGGCATCTCGACACGCTGGACGAGGAGACGATCGGGGCGTTCCTGCGCACGCAGGATCTCGCACCGGCGGATGTCGAGCCGCTCTCACGCGATCGATACCTCGACTATGCGCGCTGGTTCCAGGCGCGCAAGCAAATCGATCCCTGGCCGGTCGTCGTCGAGCAACTCGATGGCGGAGAGAGACGAGACGAGCGCTTTGTCGCGAGGCTGGCCGGTGGTGGAGCGATTGCCGCGAAGAACGTGCTGCTGGCCATCGGACTCGCACCGTTCAAGCACGTTCCCGAGGATCTTGCGCGCCTGTTGCCCCCGGGTTGCGTTGAACACACGTGCGACCTGGTCGACTTCACGGGCCTTCGCGATCAGCGCTGTCTGATCGTGGGCGGCAGACAGAGCGCGTTCGAATGGGCCGCGCTGCTGTGCGAGGCGGGTGCGGCGGCCGTCCATGTGGCGCACCGGCATGATTCTCCGGCTTTCGCCGCATCCGACTGGTCCTGGGTGAGCCCGCTCGTCGACGGCATGGTGGAGAATCCCGGATGGTATCGACAGCTCATACCGGCAGAAAAGGAGGAGCTGAACCAGCGTTTCTGGGCGGAAGGGCGTCTCAAGCTGGAACCATGGCTGGCGCCGCGCGTGCGCCGGCCACAAATCACACTCTGGCCCAACACAAGAGTCGGCGGCGGCCGACAGCTCCCGGATGGCCGCTTCGCGATGACGATCGAGGGGCCTGGAGGTTCTCGCGTGCTCGACATCGATCGCATCGTGCTGGCGACGGGCTACAAGGTGCTTATCAGCCGTGTGCCGTTGCTTGCGCATGGCAACCTGCTCCCGCGGCTGCAGATGGACAATGGCGTGCCCGTGCTCGATCAGCATCTGCAGACCAGCGTCGCCGGTCTCTTCATGACGAGCATGGTCGCCACGCGGGATTTCGGTCCCTTCTTCGCTTTCACCGTTGCGGTCCGCACCTCGGCGAAGCTGATCGGGCAGGCGCTCCGCCCCGTCTGACCTGGAACGAGGGTTTGACACCGGCCGATGAGGCGCTGGCCGAGAATCCGGCACGGCCTCAGGCACGCGTGCTGGACTGCTCTCGAAGGCTGCGCAGCGCGTCGACGAGCTCAGCGAACGAAGCGTCGGCGACGCGGGCTGACAGCCATGGTGGCAGCCCGCCCGCCGGATTCCTCGTCATCGGGGACGGTTCGTTCATCGGTCAACTGCGGTAAGCTTACGGTCAGCATGTTCGCAGCCGGCGTTATCGCGCTCTGCGCTTGCGCCGCTTCGCCTGCCGCGGCGCCGATGACCGACCTCGAACGTCAACGCCTGGTCGCGCACATGGAGGTGACGGCGAGGTGGCTGGCGGACGAGGTCTTGGGCTTGAGCGCCGCGCAAGCCGCGTTTCAGCCGTCGCGCGGAAAATGGTCGATCGCCCAGGTCCTCGAGCACCTCGTCGTGGTGGCGCCGATCTACTGGAAGAACCTGCAGGATGCAGTCGCCCGGCCGGCTCGCGACGGCAGCGCGATGACTGATGCCGACGTCCTCTGGTATGGAATCGACCGCACCAGGCCTGACGTCGCGGTGCGGGCAGAGCTGCCTCCCGGGCAGCTTCGCGATCTTCGCGGGGCACTCGCGGAGTACCGCACGCATCACGAGCGGTTGCTGCAGTACGTGAAAACGACACAGGACGATTTGCGCAGCCACATCGTCGAGCGGCAGCAGTGTGATGCGTATCAGTGGGCGCTGCTCATCTCGACGCACGAGGAGCGGCACATCCTGCAGATTCGCGAGATCAAGGCTCACCCGGGATTTCCGAAGTAAAGCCGCATCCGTAGACCCGGCGCCGTCAGGCCCGGCACGGAATCACGCGGTCGATCATATCGCCCAGAAACACCGGGGCGAACTCGTGGTGCTCATCGGGGTCCTCGCCCTGACGCGGACGTCCACCGGGAACGCACCCAGCCTTTCGGGCGCGAACCTGAGGTCAGCGTTCATCACGCGGACGAAGTGGGACGAACAGCGACGCGCCTTCGCCCGGTCCCCCGCCCGCGAGGCACGCACCGACGACGGCGAGGTCGAGGCGCCGGTCACCTCGACCAGGAGAGGGCTACCGGACTGCGCTTCGAACCGGATGGGTAGACCAAGGTAGACTACAAGTCATGATCGACCGGCTGAAGGCGGTCCTGGAGGCGGACCCGCGCGTCACCTACGCGCTGGTCTTCGGGCCGGCCCGACGGGGAGGGTCAGGGCCGCCAGCAATGTCGACGTGACGATCGGGCTGGCCGAGGGCGAGGGGTGACGACATGGCTGATCTCCGCTACGCGCTGCGCACACTGCTGAAGAATCCCGGCTTTGCGTTCATCGCCATGCTCACGCTGGCGTTGGGCATCGGCGCGAACACTGCTATCTTCAGTGTCGTCAACGGCGTTCTGCTCAGGCCGCTGCCGTTCCCCGATGCCGACCGTCTCGTCCAGGTGTGGAGCACGACGGCGGACGAGAAGCGAAGCAACCACGCGGCGGCAGACTTCCTCGACATTCAGCGCGAGAACCAATCGCTGACCGCCATCGCCGGGTATCGCGTCGCGCCTTTCACCGCGATTCCCCACAACGGTCAGCCTCGCGCCACGGAAGGGTCGATCGTGACGCTCGACTTCTTCGACATTCTCGGCGTGCAGGCGAAGTACGGCCGCACGTTCTCGCGAGCAATCGACCGGATCGCCGGTGAGCGATACGCCGTTCTCAGTGGCGACGCGGCGCGGCGGCTTTATGCCAATGAAGAGAAGGCGGTCGGCCAGGTCCTCAAGTTGAATTCTCAGACCTACACGATCCTCGGCGTGCTTCCGGATCGTGCGGAGTGGCCCGGCAGTTCGCGCATCTGGACGCTCGCCGACAAGGACGTGCCACCGTCGCCGGTCGAGGCCTCCGGCGACGGCGCCGACCGTGAAGTCCGGTACTTCGAGGCGATCGGCAGGCTGAAACCGTCCGTCAGCCTCGAGCAGGCGCGCCAGGACATGGGTCGTCTCTCTGCGATCCTGCAGGGGCGGCGCACCGCGGCATCGGCACCGCGGCAGTTGCAAATCGGTCCGATCCGGGAACAGCTCGTCGGCGACATCCGCTTCGCGCTGCTCGTTCTACAGGGTGCGGTCGGTCTGGTCTTGCTGATCGCCTGCGCGAACGTCTCGAGTCTTCTGCTCGCCCGGGCGACCGGGCGACGGAGAGAGCTCGCGGTCCGTGCTGCGCTGGGCGCAGGCCAGGCGCGGCTCGTCCGCCAATTGCTGACGGAGAGCCTGGTGCTCGGAGCCGCGGGCGGCGTCGCAGGACTGCTGCTCGGCGCGTGGCTCATCGTGGTGCTCGTCGATCTGTTGCCGGCCGGGATCCCTCGCGTGCGCGAGATCACCCTCGACCGCGTGGTCGCGATCTCGACGCTCCTGACCGCGCTAGTCACTGGCGTGCTCTTCGGTGTGATGCCTGCGCTGCAGGCCGGTCGAACCGATGCCAGTGCGGCCCTGAAGGCCGGCGGGGAGCGCGGCAGTTCCGGACGCGCGCGGGCGCGTGCTGTGCTCGTAGTGGCTGAAGTCGCGCTCACGCTGGTCCTGCTTGCGTGCGCCGGGCTCCTGCTCAACAGCTTCCTCCGTCTGCAGAACGTCGATTCAGGCTTCGACCCCGAGAACGTCGTCGTCACAGGGTTCATGCTGCCCGAGGCTCGCTACAGCACGAATGTCGCGCGAGGTGCGTTCTACAGGCGGCTGATCGATGGCGTCGCCGCACGGGGTGAAGTCCAGGCCGCCGGCGTCGGCTTCCCTGGTCCGCTGCAGGGCAGCAGCGCCGCGGGCTCCTTCGACGTCGAGGGTCGCAGCACACCTGCCCAGTCAGAACGGCCGTACGCCAATCTCGGCACGGTGTCAGGCGGCTACTTCAAGGCGATGGGCATTCCGCTCCTGTCCGGGCGGACCTTCAACGACACGGATACGCGCGACGCTCCCCGCGTCGTCATCGTGAGCCGCGCTCTGGCCAACAGGTATTGGTCCGGACAGGATCCGGTGGGCCGCCGCATCCGCTTCGACGATGCGCCGGATGCGCCGTGGATCACCGTAGTGGGGATGGTCGACGACGTCCATCAACTCGGACTGGAGAAGGGAGCCACGCCGCTGCTCTATTTCCCGTACGAACAGTTCACGCTGCCCTTCACGAACCTGTTCGTTCGGAGCCCTGCGCCGGAAGCCACCATCGCGTCAATGCTCCGGACTCAGTTCTCGACCCTCGACGGCGAACTGCCGGTGGATAACATCAAGCCGCTGCAGCAGATCGTCGACAACTCAGTCGCGCAGCCGCGCTTTCGAACGATGCTGATTTCTGCGTTCGCGGTCGTGGCACTCGCGCTTGCGGCGGTCGGCGTATTCGGCTTGATCAGCTTCTCGGTCACGCAACGCACCCGCGAGATCGGCATCCGCATCGCGATGGGCGCCACACCCAGGCAACTGTTGGGCCCGATGATGCGAGAGGGACTGACGCTGGCGGTGACTGGTACCGGCATCGGTTTGATCGGCGCGTTGCTGGTCTCGCGACTGCTGGCCAGCTTCCTGTTCGGTGTCGGCGCGACGGATCCGTTGACGTTCGCCGCGGTCGCCGCCATGCTATTGACCGTGGCGCTCCTGGCCACCTACGTTCCGGCTCGACGAGCGTTGCGGGTGGATCCGATCACCGCCCTGCGCGTCGAGTGACCCCAGCTACCCGTCGCGGTGTACCTGCCATCGAATCCGCCCGTTCTTTCGTCAAAGGAAGGGTAAGGAGGCGAGATGAGCTGGTGGCGGCACAAGCAGAGCTCACCTGAGCCGGTCAGCCCGGAGGCCCCGGTCGTCCGGCTCGAGGGCGTCACGCGGGTCTTCAAGGGAGACGCCGACGAGGAAACCTTCGCCCTGAGGGACGTCACCCTCGAGATCGGCCGAGGGGAGTACGTGTGCGTGTCGGGGCCGTCCGGCTGCGGGAAGTCGACGCTCCTGTCGGTGATGGCGCTGATCGATACGCCGACCGCCGGCCGCTACCGGCTGAACGGCCGGCCGGTCGATGGGATGAGCCCCGCCGAGCGCGCTCGCGCCCGCAGCCTCGACATCGGCCTGATCTTCCAGAGCTTCAACCTGCTGGGCGACCTGACGGTCTATGAGAACGTCGAGTACCCGCTCACGCTGCGCGGAATCGCGGCCGCCGAGCGCAAGGGGATTGTCCAGGGAGCGCTCGAACGGGTCGGCCTGGCCCAACGCGCAAAGCAGCGGCCGGGCTCGCTCTCGGGCGGGCACCAACAGCTCGTCGCGGTCGCGCGGGCGGTCGCCGGCCGGCCGTCGCTGCTGCTCGCCGATGAGCCGACGGGCAACCTCGACTCGAAGGCCGGCGAAGGTTTGATGCAGATGCTCCGCGAGCTGCACGAGGCCGGGATGACGGTCTGTATCGCCACGCACGACCCGCGCTGGATCGCCCTGGCGCCGAAGCACGTGTATCTCTTCGACGGCGCAATCGTGGAGGCGCCGGCCGCCTGACCACGGACGGGGACGCTCGCTCTCACACGCCGGCCACGACCGGGCCTTTGCCCCAGTCATCGTCGTAGATTGCCGTGCCGTCTTTCACTGTGATCGTGCTCGTGTGTGTGCCTCCCGATCGCGTGCAATCGTGACGAGGCATCACTCAAGGATGTGACACCGGTTGTGAGACGCTGAACGAAGTCGATGGAACCGTCGCGGCGTCAGGGAGACCGTCATGCCCGCCGTAATGAGACCTCTAACAAAACGTCGACGTCAGGCCGGCTACTTCTCCAGCAACAGGTCTCCCCGCTGCATCGCCCACCGGGCAACGTGTGTGTGGAATGATGGATGCTGCCAGAGTGGCGCGAATCCAGGGTCGTGCTGCACCCAATGCTCGTTGTAGAAGCCGGGAACGTCGAACAACTGATCGAGCGTGGAGAACGCCGCCTCCGGGTTCCGAGTGTTGGCGTAGATCTGCGCGAGCAGATACAAATAGAGCGGGCCTTCCGCGCCATCCCGGCTCACCGGCAGCAGCGCCGCGGCGCGCTCGGCATATCGCCGCGCATCCGAGTACCGTCGAAGCCCGAGAGTGGTCAGGGCCAGGGCAGCCTGCACCTGGTAATCGTCGGGGCTGCGGCGCTCCCTGGCCTGGAGTTCCGGCAAGGCCGCGGCGTGACTTCGGAGGGCGTCCTCGTGTCGTCCCATGCTCTCGTACACCTGCCCGGCGGCTACAGCGGCAGGGAAACGAAAGTTGGCCGGCAGCCAGGCCCCGGCGGAATCCATGCCCTTGATCAGATCGAGCGCCCGCTCATAGCGACCGTCGAACCATTCGAGCCGGGCGAGCAAACTACGCACACGCGCGTCCCCCGGGGAGCGTGCGCCGAGCGCCGTTTCCAGCACGGGACGTGCGGCCGCAACGTCGCCGCTCTCGCTGAAACGCAGCCACGCCTCGGGTACTACTGACGCCGCCTTGTTTGCCGCTCTCGCGATCCCAATGAAGCGGCGGGCCTCGGCATAGTTCCGGAAATGAAGGTAATGCACCGTCATCCACTGTGCCGCGGCAGGCGGATCGAGATGGAAGGCGTGGCCGAAGGCTTCTCGAGCGTGTGTCCAGCGGCCCTCTGACTGCTCGAGATGGCCGAGAAACAGCCACAGCTCCGTCAGATTCGGGAGGCCGACACGCGCGAGTTCGAGTTCCCGCCGTGCGCCGGCATACTCCCGATCGGCGAAGAGCGCTTGACCTAGCGCGAGATGTCCGTGTGCCAGACCACCATCGAGTTCAATCGCAGTCCGCGCAGCGCGGTAAGCGGCGTCGCGCGTTTCGGTCGTTCTGTCCGCGCCCGTTCGGTACTGGACGGTGTAGGTTCGCGAAAGCCAGCTCCATGCGTCGGCGAACTGCGGGTCGCGTGCCACCGCGTGCTCGAGCTCGCTACGCGCTTGAACCTGATTGGCGGTGTCGGAATAGCCGTCCTGATACGCCGCGATACCTCGCAGGAACGCCAGGTACGCTTCGCTGTCGGCCGTCGGGCGCGCCTCAACAGCGCGGCGCTCGCGCGTGTCGAGAGCCACCTGCAGCGCACTTGCTACCCGATGGGAGATCTCCGCCTGCACGGTCGCGAGATTTACGAGTGCACCTTCGAAGTCGTCCGTCCAGACCGTGGCGCCATCGGCCGCGCGGATCAGCTTGGGTGTGATCTTGAAGGTGGCGGCCTGCGGCGCCGAAGTCCACCGCACCGTTCCGTCCAGCAGGTAATCGACGCCGAGATCGGCACCCATACGATCCAGGGTCTTCCCACGCCGGTCGTACGCGGCGACACTTGCACTCGATCGCACAGCGAGACCCCTGAGGCTGCTGAATCGGCTTGCGATCTCCTCGGTCAACCCCGCAGCGACGTACTCGCGATCATCGGGACCGAGAGACGCAAAGGGCAGGATGGCGATGCGGGGCAGAGCCCGGTGTTTCGCCGCGAACGTGGCAGCCCCCTCGCCCGTCAGGCCCTCGCCGGCTGCCGGTCTCCCGCGGGTCCGGGGGAGGGTGAGACCCGCGAGGACAATGAACACCGCCGCAGCGACGGCCAGCACGATCTGTCGCCGCGCGGTCCAGGAAGGGCGAGGGGCACGCGCCGGAACGCCGCCAGCCGCCGGCGCGAGGGTCGGCGGCGCTGTCGCTGGCGGCGTCGCGTGATCAGGCGCGATGAGCTCGGTGACCGGCGCCACGAACCGGTAGCCGCGCTTCGGGACCGTCTCGATGAAGCGGCCGCCGCTGGTGCCTTCGCCAAGCACCCGCCGCAGCAGCGAGATGTTCTGCGCCAGGTTGTTCTCTTCGACGAACGCATCCGGCCAGACCCGTTGGAACAGCTCATCCTTTGAAACCACCCGGCCATGCCGTTCCACGAGCGCGAGCAGGGTCTCGATCGCCTTCGGCGTGAGGACCACCCGAGACCCGTCCGCGTAGAGGGCTCTTTCGACGACGTCGAGGCGGAACGCGCCGAATGCGTAGGAATGTGGACCGGTCTCCATCTCGTCCGACCGCACTCAGAAAGGTTTCAGGATTCTTTCAGAGACGTCTAACGACTTCTTCCCGTAGCCGCGGCAGACTCGTGATGCCGGCAAGGGGCGCCTCCACGAGCGTCACCATTCTACGACTTACCGCTGCGGAGGGCGCACCCGGACGACTCGCCGGTGGGCCGCTGGATGCGCGTCATGCACGCGCGTGGACGGCGGAGGCAACTCACCCCCGGTCAAGAAACCATTGAAGAGGTGGAACATGGGGAAAAGTCCAAGGTTCGTTGTGACGGCGCTGCTGGCGATGGCGGCGGCAATGGGAGCCGATGCCGGCGGCCAGGAACGGCCGCAATCCCGCGTCTCCGGGACGTTCAACGATTACGTCTGGGTTGAAGTCGGCGCCGGCGCGGGAGCGTGGCAGGTGACCGGCGAATGGACAGCCCAGGTGGGGGTCAGCAGCGGCAAAGGCGAATTCGTCGCCTCCTTGCTCGGTGTGCGGTCGGATCTCTGGGTCCTCCAGACGAGCGCCGATCCCGCGAATCCGGCGCTCCGGACCCCGCACACGCACCATGTCGGGCTGCACGATGCAGAGGTCAGCGTCATTCCGAACGGCGTGCGGCTGACGGGCGCCGCGGTCATCACCACGAACGGCGCTGTGGCGCTATTCTCGGGATCATCCGTTCAAGTGGACATCACCGGCGGCGACGCGATCCGCTTCTCCAACATCAAACTGACTTTCCTGGGAGCCGCGACCGAGCACTTCGGGCCGCAGCCCTACGACGGCATCGTGGTGTTCGGACGTTGACAGGTGCGCGACGGCAGTCGCGCTGGCGTCGGATCCGCGAACGGAAGAGGACTCGCCGCGCGTGGAACGTGATGATTTCGATCGGCGACCGGCGCGATCGCCGCCTACTGTGGGCGTTGGTGGGCCACGTCGTGTCGCGCGTGCGCCGCCGGCCCCTGCGACGGTGGTGACCGCCCTCAGCGCTCCCGCCTCCAGATGTCGGTCAGCACCCGCTTGAAGTTACCGCCGAGGATCAGCTCGATGTCGCGATCCGAGTACTTCCGCCGAATCAGGCCCTCCGTCAGATCGAAGACGCGCTGCGGGTGATCGAGCCCCTCGATATCGATCTTGTCGCGGAAGCCGTAGCTGCCCTTGTAACCCGCACGGAGGCGCTCGTTGGCCTCGGGCGACATCGCGTCGTAGCCGTAGAGGTCGCTGTCGCTTCCGACGCCGACGTGCTCGACCGACGTCAGGCGGGCCACGTGGTCGATGTGATCGAGCACGTGCTCGATCGTCGTCGGTTCCTCCGCCCGCACGAACATGCGGACGCCCGTGATACCCATGACCCCGCCGGCCGCTGCCATCTTCCGAATCGCTTCGTCCGTCTTGCAGCGCGGATGTCCGGGCACAAGGGCGCGGCAGTTCGAATGGGTGATCAGCACGGGGCGTGTGCTGACCTCGAACGCGTCGAGGGTCGTGCGGTCGCCACAATGCGAGACGTCGACGGCCATCCCGGTCTTGTTCATGCGCGCCACGATCGCCACGCCGAAGTCGGACAGCCCGTCGTCGCGGCGCTCGGTGGATCCATTGCCGATCAGATTCCGCGTGTTGTAGGTCAGCTGGGAGACCCGCTGGCCCGCCGCGTAGAACAGATCGACGTCCTCGGCGGTGCGGAAGTGTTCGGCGTTCTGCAGCCCGAGCAGGACGCCGATGCGGCCCGATCGCTTGACCCGATCGAGATCCGCGGCGCTGTCGATCCGGAGGAACCCCTCGTCCTGGTTGGCGAGAAACGAGTTCCACGCCGAGAAGAACTGCACGCTCTGTGCATGCGCGTTGGGTCCGCCGATCCCCACGGCCGCGTGAAACACATTGATGCCCGACGTCCGGAAGGGCTCGAGGTCGTCTGGAGTAAACGCGTCGGGCTCGGTCATCCAGCGTCCGAACTTCGAGAAGTCCAGCGTGAGCGGACTGAGCATGTCGATCACCGTCGCCCGCTGCACCAGGTCGAGGGCTCGCGTGGAATACTGTTTCTGGCTGGCGGCGAAGAGCCGGTGCCGCCGGCGGCTCACGAACGGCGCGCCGAGCGCGGCGATGCCGGCGTTGCCGAGCGCGATCAGGATCTCGCGGCGGCTCAGCACGGTGCCTCAGCGCGATACTTTCGCCAGCGTGAAGACGCCGTTCGGCTGAATCACCTTGAGCGTCGTCGGGTTTCCCGCCTCCAGGACGAATCTCGCGGCGAACCCGCTCAGCCCCTTGAGTCTGAAGCTTGACCCGTGGGCGGGCTCGAGCTCAATCGGCGCCTGCCCTGGAAGCGTGAGGCTCAGAGCCGATCCGGTCAGAGTCACGGACATCTTGAACGCGGGATTGTCCACCATGGCATAGTCGCCGGCGAGCTGCCCGAGGAACGCTGCATCGGTCAGCCGCGCCGGCGGCCGCTTTCTGAATGAAATCGGCTCGACCGCCGGCTCGAACGGCACGGTCAGCCGGTCGACCTCGCCCTGGCCGTCGGTGAAGAACTGGAAGAACAGTTTGACCTCGGACAGCGACTTGTCCTCGACATCTCCCCTGAAGGTCTCGTAGTGCCAGTGATTCAGCCGCATCGGGATGTCGTGGAACTGCGCCGTCAGCGCCGCACCCTCCTGCCTGACCGCGACGACGCCGTAGGCCGGATGCTCGTACTCGCCGGCGTACTCGTCGAGGGGATGCGCGGGCTTCGTGCCGCTCTTCCGCTCCTCTCCGGCGCTTTTCTTGGCGGCCTCGTTCGCCTTCTCGCCCACCTCGCGCCGCTTCAGCGCGCGTCCGTTCCAGTCGATCGGCTCGAGCCGCAGCATCCGATCCGTCGCATGGCGCGCCACGATGGTCGGCAGCGGCGTGCCGTTCAGGTTGGAGAGTACGACGACGCCCAGACCGTCGTCCGGCATGAGCGCCACCATGGCCGAGAAGCCATCGATGTTGCCGCCGTGATGGACTCGCTTCCTGCCGCGATAGGACTCGATGAACCACCCCAGCCCGTACGACGGTTGCTGGATCTCGGGGTCCTCGAAGAGTCCCGGGAACGCCTGGATGACCATCTGCGGCCGGTGCAGCTCCGCCAGCTGCCGCGCCGCCACGATCCGTTTGCCCTCGACCGTTCCGCTCAGATTGAGCTGCACCCACCTGGCCATGTCGTTGACGCTGGCATTGATCGAGCCGGCGGGACCCATCGTATCGATGACGCGGAACGGAACGTCGATCGCCGTCTTGTCCTTGAGCGTGTAGGGCGCCGCGAAATCCTGCGACTTCTGCGATTCGGTGACGGCGAAGTTGCTGTGCGTCATGCCGATGGGGTCGAGGATGCGCGTGCGGAGCACCTCCTCCCAGGACACGCCGGCGACCGTCGCGGTCAGATGGCCCGCGGTCAGGAACATGAGGTTCTGATACTGGAACTTCTCGCGGAAATCCTCGTTCGGCTCGAGGTACGGCAGCCGGTCCACGAGATCCTGTCTCGAGAGCTTCGCGTTGTACCAGACCAGATCGTGCCGGGGCAATCCAGAGCGATGAGTGACGAGATCCCGCGGCGTCATGCGCTTCCCGGCGACTTCGTCCTTCAGCCTGAACCGCGGCAGGTACGTCGTGACGGGCTCGTCCCAGGCGAGCTTGCCTTCCTCGACCAGCATTCCCATCGCCATCGTGGTGAACGCCTTGGTCGACGAGCCAATCGCGAAAATCGTGTCAGGCGTGACGGCCAGGCTCTTCTCGATGTTGCGAACTCCGTATCCTTTCGCCAGCACGACCTGTCCGTCCTTGACCACGGCAATCGCGAGACCGGGAACGCCCCAGCTCTTCATGGCCCCGCGGACGAAGTCGTCGAAACCTTCGAACGCGGACTGCGCGAGCGCGTCGGGATCGGCGCGGCGCTCGAGCTTGAACGGAAACGACTGTCCGGCCTGCGTGAAGGTGCCGGTGATGGACGAGGCATCGGACGAGACCGTTCCCGTGAAGGTGGGCGCGCCCGGGACCGCCGGCAGCGCGAAGGACACGCGCGAGCCGTCGACCGTCACGTCTCCCAACGGCATGTTCCGCGCGCCTTGTGCGGGAATGTCGATGGTCCCGTTCCAGGCGGCTCCGCCCGCCTGGCGCAGCGTCACGGCGATCTTCAGCTCGCTGCCCGGTACGCTCACCGATCCTTCCCACCGTCCGGCGGGCGACGCGTCCTGCGCTGCAACGACGCTCGCCGCGGCCCAGCACGCCAGCAGGATAGCGAGGCGGACCGCGGTCAGCGCGGCCGTCCGCGGGCTCGTCGCAAGTTTCATGGCTTGGGGCATCGTGCCTCCTCGGCTGTCGGTTCCACGGTCATCTCGTCGATTCAGGAGCAGCACCGGTTGCCGGAACGCGTCGTCTCGCCCGTGGTCCGTTCGAGGGACGCAGACGTTCCTGGTACCAGCGCTCGCCCGATCGGTACTCCGCCTCGGTGCGGCTCAGCATGGCGAGCGCGCGCCTGGGCCGGAGGTGCGCGCAGGCGAGGATGATCGCGTTGATGAGGGCCATCGGCGCAACGTACGAGCCTGTGTACGACGGGCTGCTGATGGGTGCGATCAGATGGCCATCGCAATACTTCGCGAGCGGCGTGGAGTTGCCGTCGGTGATGCCGAAGCGCGGGACCCCGCGTTCGCGCGCTCTCAGCACCGACTCCACCGTTTCCCTGAGGCAGCGGCCGAAGCTGATGGCGATCACCAGATCCTCACCGGTCAGGACATCAATCCTGTGCTGGAGGTTCCCGGCGCTGCCGACTGGCGCCTCGGCGGCGAATCCGAGCGGCGTCAATCCGTACGCGAGAAACCACGCCAGCGACGCCGCGAGATCGACGCCGACGACCAGAATCCGCCGCGAGCGGTGTATCCGCCGCGCCAGCTCCACGACGCGCTCCGTCTGAAGGGTCGATTTGAGGACCCGCAGGTTCTCGGTGTCCCGCTCCAGCCCGCCGTCGACGTGATCGGTGACGCTCCGCCGCTTCCGTGTCGCCGCCTTGAGAACCGTGTACGGCGTGATCTGCCGGACGAAATGCTCGCGGAGGTCCGCCGCAAAGTCCGCGTAACGCTTGTAGCCGAGGTCCTGGATGGCGCGAACGACCGTGGCGGCGTCCACCTTGTATCGCTTCGCCAGCTCGCGCGAGGACAGAAAGTACGCCTCTTCGTGATTGTCGAGAATCGCCTTGATCAATGCCCGACGATTGGGGCTCAGGTGCGCGTGGACGAAGCGACCTTCGAGCGGCGTGATGGCAGCCCTCGCCTTGTTCCCATTCCCGGGTGCCGCGATCCGCGTGCGCATGGTCGGCGGGCACACAGTAGCACATCCCCGGCGTGCAACGCTTGTTGAAATTGTGTTGACACCGCGCAACAGGTGGTGTTACACAGCCATGCGTGGAACAGTCGCGCTCGCGCGCGGCGCTGCCGGCCCGACCGACGCATCAACGCCACCATTCGACGGGGTCCATCCACGCGACAGCGGCGGCGCGCGATGCGTCGCGCCGCCCGAACGTTGGTCACAAGAAGGTAAGAGCCATGTCAAGGATTGACCGACCCGCGCTCCTCCTCCTGTTGCTCCTGACGGCCTCGACAGCCGCCGCGCAGACGACCTCCACCATCGAAGGCACGGTGACGGATGGCACCGGCGCCGTGTTGGCCGGCGCGCAAGTCAGGGTGAGCGGCATCACGCTCGTGTCCGAGCGCAGCGCCACGAGCGACGCCAGCGGGCTCTACCGCGTCACGGCCCTGCCCGCCGGCGACTACACCGTGACGATTTCGGCGGCAGGCTTCGCCACGCGCACCATCGCCCTGGAACTGACGCTCAACCGGGTGGTCGTGCTCGACGTGACGATGCAGGTCGAGGGCGTTGAGGAGGCCATCGAGGTCAGCACCCCGATGGTGGAGGCCAGGACCACCGCGACCGGCGCGACAATCACGCCCCGCCAGATCACGGAGCTGCCCGTCAACGGCCGGAACTATCTGGACCTCCTCCAGCTCGTGCCCGGCGTCGCGATCAACCGCCAGGTGGATCCAAACAGCGACCGGTCCAACCCGGTGCTGGGGGAGCGCAGCGGCAACAACAACTTCCTGATCGACGGGGTCTCGAACAAGGACACCGTCAACGGCGGGCCCAGCCAGCAGTTCAATCAGGAAACCATCGCGGAGTTCCAGGTCCTGACCAACGGCTACAAGGCCGAGTTCGGCCAGGCGTCGGGAGCGGTCGTCAACGTCATCACCAAGAGCGGCGGCAACGATTTCCAGGGAGTCGGCTCCCTGTTCTTCCGCGACGATGCGCTCGATTCGTCGAACTCGTTGGACGAGAAGGAAACGGACCTGCCCCTCCGCCGCTACGATTCCAGCGCCGCGGGCGGGGGCCCGATTGTCAGGGATCGCATCTTTTTCTTCGGGTCAGCCGAGCACGTCAGCGAGCGACGCCAACTCGATTTCGACTATCCGGATACCGGCAGCGAGGTCGTCAACCAACTCCTGCGCGACCAGGAAGCGCCGTTCGACGTGCCGACGCGGCTCTCCGAGACGCGGGTGTTCGGCAAGGTCGATGAGCTGGTCGGTGAGCATCGACTCACCCAGCAGGTGAACTACACCGACAATCGCCTCCGCAACTTCCTACCGCTGTCGGCGGCGTCCAGCCTGCCGTCGGCGCGAAACGACACCGACACCGACCGGCTGCTGCTGGCGTTCGGGGACACGGCGCTGCTGGGCGATCAGACCAACCCCTACGTCCTGACGCTGCGCGCCGCGTTCCGCAGCGAGGACAGTGCGACGACGCCCTCACAGACGACGTTGACCGGGGCGACGCTCTTCAATCCCTACGACTCGGCGTGCACGCCCGCCACCTGCCTCATCTTCGGCAATCTCCCGACCGTGTCCTTCGGCAACATCAATACCCCGTCCCATCTCGATCAGCAGTACACGGCGGTCAATGCCAGCATCAACAGGCTCTTCGGCGGCCATGACGTGAAGCTCGGCCTGAACTTCCTGCGGACCGTGGTCGACGGCATCGACCCGCGGCTGCTCCAGAATCAGCTGTTTGCGACGACCGACGACTTCGCGCGGTTCGGCGCGGCCACCGCCGGCGTGTACCTGCTCGCCGCCGCCGGAGGGCTCACGCCTCGAGACGATGAGATTCACATGCGCAACAACTACACTGCCCTCTTCGTCCAGGACGACTGGCAGCTGCGCGACGATCTGACCGTCAGTCTCGGATTGCGCTGGGACTACGATTCGGAGTTCGAGGACACCGACAACCTCTCGCCGCGGGTCGGCGCCGCGTGGTCAATCAGGCCGGAGACCGTCGTGCGCGGGAGTTTCGGCGTCTACTACGATCAGTTCCGCCTCGGGCTGGCGCGCAACGTGCCGGGTTTCGGCGGCACCGATCAGCGAATCGTCCAGTACCTGGTCTTTCCGCGCGGTTTGTACGGCTCGCCGTCGTTCGTCTCCAGCATTGCGTTGTTGCTCGGTCTCCCGGGCGGCTGCTTCTCCAACAACCTGCTCGGCAACCTGACCGACGCCCAGATCGCCGCCGCCGGCATACCCTGTCCGGTCGCACCGCCCCTGCCGTTCATCGGCGTGGATCGGCTTAACCGCGTGGTGGCCGCCGGCCGCTCGCCGATACCGGCCGACACGGCGATCACGGTCGACAACGTCCAGACCCTGACGGGGCTGACGGCGCAGCAGTACGCGGATCAGGCGAGCGCCGCCGTCGGCCAGCCGGCGGGATACTTCGTCTTCGGTCCGACCGGCTTGCTGACCAATGTCATCATTCCGCCGCAACTTCGCCCCACCGCGATCGACGACAGCTTCGACACGCCGCATACGCTCGGCTTCAACGTCGGCGTGCAGCACGAGCTGACGCAGGATCTGGCCATCTCGGTCGACTATTTCCACCGCGACATCCGCGATCTCCTGGGTCTCAGGAACTCGAATATCGCCTTCGAATCCCGCGTGCTCGGTCGACAGTTCCTGCCGCCGTTCACGGAAGGTCCGATCCGGACGTTCGGGCCGTTCTTCGAAGGCACCTACGATGCGCTGGTCCTCGAGTTCCGCAAGCGCTTCAGCCGCCGCTTTGCGCTCGGCGCGAGCTACACGTACGCCGATGCGACGGACAATTCGCTCGGCATCGAGTCGACCGCTTCGGACAGCTTCATCGGCACGGTGCCGCCCGTCACCGATCCCGACACCGGGAGCTCGAACGTGGACGGTCCGTTCACCCGCGCCAACGGCACGCTCGTCCAGCAGGCCGGCACGTTCCTGAACGGCCCCGACCGCGACAAGGGCCCGTCCGATCTGGCGATCGACCATGTACTCCAGATCAACGGGCTGGTCGAGCTGCCGTACCAGATTCATGTCAGCGGAATCTTCCGGGCACAAAGCGGGTTCCATTTCAGCCGCAGTCCTGAAACCGGCGTGCTGGTCGACCCGGACGGCGATGGATCGGTGAATGGGATCGACGTCGATGCGGGCCGCAACGCGTTCACCGCTCCACCCTTCGTCAATCTCGACATGCGGTTCACCAAGCGGTTTCAGATCGGCAGTCGCGTCAAAGCGGACGTGCTCCTCGAGTTCTTCAACCTGCTGAACCGCCAGAACCCGGCCGCGGTCGGTGAACAGGAGGGCGTCGCCCTCCAGCCCTTCGGCAAGGCGATACAGGTCCTGCCCGGCCGGGAGGGACAGATCGGATTCCGAATCGAGTTCTGACGGCTCGTTCGCCGTCGAGCGGACCTGGACCACGAGGCAACGCAGGCGGCGCGGCGCGAGCGCGCGCCGCCCGGTGAGCGACGCGCTAAGCCGTGGTTGCACGGCAAACGTGACATTCGTACACATTCACGCCATGCAAGCACGGCTAGCCAACCTCCGGAGACGACACTCGCGTCGTCGAGACGCCCGGTGAGACAGGACGATGAGCATGCGGCACGCGGCTGTCGGGACCGTGTCAGTACTGAAGGGATCTCCTGCCCTCGAGCGGGCGGCTGCGCTCGTGGCGATCTGCGCGCTTCTCGCGTCTTCCCCGTCGGCGCAGAGCGCCGCGCCCACGACGCCCGAGATCCGCACGAAGGTCGAGGAGTACATCAACGCCGCCGTGCGCGTGAACGGCTTCAGCGGCTCGATCCTCGTGGCGAAGAACGGTCAGCCGGTCGTCAGCAAGGGGTACGGCATGGCCAACATCGAGTTGGCCGTGCCGAACACGCCGCAGACCGTGTTTCGCCTGGGTTCCATCACCAAGCAGTTCACGGCGATGGCGATCGTGATCCTGCAGGAGCGCGGCAAGCTGCGCGTGAGCGATCCCATCTGCAAGTACCTGACCGAGTGCCCGGCGGCGTGGCAGCCGATCACGATCCGCCACCTGTTGACGCACACGTCTGGGATTCCGAGCTACACGGGGTTCCCCGACTTCCCCAGAGCGACCGTCCTGCCGACGTCGGCAGCCGAGATGGTCGGCAGGCTGAAAGACAAGCCGCTGGAGTTCGAGCCCGGCGAGAAGTTCGCCTACAGCAACTCGGGCTATTACCTGCTCGGATTGATCATCGAGCGCGCGTCCGGCCTGCCGTACGCCGACTTCCTCGACAAGAGCATTTTCACCCCGCTCGCCATGCATCAGACCGGGTACGACAACAGCTCCCGCATCATCAGGAACCGCGCGGCAGGCTACGCGCGGAAGGCTGGCGAGACGGTCAACGCCGCGTACATGGACATGACCGTTCCCTACGCCGCGGGCGGGCTGTACTCGACGACCGAAGATCTGCTGCGATGGGATCGGGCGCTGTACACCAACACGCTCGTGTCACAGAAGTCGCTCGATGAGATCTTCACGCCGGAGAAGGACGGATATGGCTACGGCTGGATCATCGGCACGAGATTCGATCGTCAGGTGATCGCTCACGGCGGCGGCATCTACGGGTTCGCGACGCACATCGCCCGCTTTCCCGCCGATCGCCTCACCGTGATCGTGCTGAGCAACGTCGAGGGCGCGTCCGCCAGCCGAATGGCGAACGATCTGGCAGCCATCGTGTTCGGCGCACCGTACGCGCTGCCCCGGGAGCGCAGGTCGATCACGGTCGAGCCGGGCGTGCTGGAACAGTACGTCGGGACCTACAAGATTGCGGCACCGCCGGTCGAGGTTGTCGTCACGTACGAGAGCGGGAGCATGGTCGCAGACATCGGCGGCCAGATGAAGCTGGCGCTGGCTGCGGAATCGGACACGACGTTCTTCTCCCGGGACGTGAGCGCGCAAATCACCTTCGTCAAGGATGCCGCGGGGCAGGTCACGGGGTTGACCCTGCGGATGGACGGCAGCGAACTGCCCGCGCAGCGGGTGAAGTAGGCGTCTTCGCCGGCACGGTGCGCGACATGGACCTGCATCTCGAGCGCGTGGAACTGAGGGAGATTCAGCTGCCGCTGAAGGCTCCGTTCGAGACGAGCTTCGGGCGCGTCGCCAGGCGGCGCATTCTGCTCGTCAAGGTGTTCGATCGGAGCGGCATGGCCGGTTACGGCGAGTGTGTCGCGGCAGAGGGCCCGTTCTACAACCACGAGACGATTGATACCGCGTGGCTGATGACCACGAAGTACATCGTGCCCCTGTTGGAGGCGGCGCAGATCCGGTGCGCGGCGCAGGTTCGTCACGCGCTGGCCCCGATTCGGGAAAACCGGATGGCGAAGGCCGGGCTCGAAGCGGCCATCTGGGACCTCGAGGCGAAGATCGCGGAACAGCCGTTGTGGCGCTACGTCGGTGGCACGAGGGCCGAGATTGCGTGCGGCGTCTCGATCGGCCTGCAGGACTCGACGGAGGCCCTCCTCGAAACAGTCAGCCGGGAGATCGAGTCGGGCTACCAGCGGATCAAAATCAAGATCAAACCGGGCAGGGACGCGTCGCTGGTCGAAGCCGTCCGCCGGCGGTTTCCGCACATCACCCTCTCGGTCGACGCGAATGCTGCCTACTCGCTGGTGACGGACTGTCCGCTCTTCACGCGTCTCGACGACTTCGGCCTGCTGATGATCGAGCAGCCACTGGCCCCTGGCGACCTCCTGGATCACGCCCGGCTGCAGCGCGGGCTCGAGACCTCGATCTGTCTCGACGAATCGATCGTCAATCTCGCCAACGCGCAGCACGCTCAGGAGCTGGGCGCGTGCCGAATCATCAATATCAAGCTCGGCCGCGTCGGCGGATACGCCGAGGCCAAGGACATTCAGGCGTTCGCAGAGGCGCACGGCATGCCGGTGTGGTGTGGCGGCATGCTCGAAGCCGGCATCGGGCGTGCGCACAACATCGCCCTCTCGACGCTGTCAGGCTTCACGTTGCCCGGCGATGTCTCCGCATCGGCACGGTATTGGGAACAGGACATCATCGAGCCGCCGGTGTCGGTGAGCCGGACGGGAACGATCACGGCGCCGGCCGGCCCCGGCATCGGGTTCGAGGTCAACGAAGGGTTCGTCGATGACCTGACGGTTCGCCGCGACGCCGCTCGTTTCGGCTAAGCTGACGGCCATCGGCTGCGATTTCTCCTGCTACGAGGTCGAACGTGTCACAGCTCGGTCTGCTCTCCACCCTGCTCTGTGTGCTCCTGCCAGCCTTCGCGGTTGCTGAAGAGACGCGGCTGCTGCGCCGCCCCACGGTCGGGCGCGAGGTCGTCGTCTTCGCGTATGCCAGCGACCTCTGGGCCGTCGGCCGGACCGGGGGTCAGGCCCGGCGCCTGACCGCCACGCCATTCGTGGAGACCGATCCGCACCTCTCGCCGGATGGTTCTCGGATCGCGTTCACGGCGACTGTCGGCGGCAACACCGACGTCTACGTGATGCCGGCAGAGGGCGGCGACCCGCTGCGCCTGACCTATCACCCGGGAATCGATGCGGCCCGTGGCTGGAGTCCGGACGGCGGACGGGTGGTCTTCGCGTCCACTCGTGGCGCGGTGCCGACACCCAGCGTCACCGCGTACTTCCAGTTGTGGACGATCGCGCTCGACACCGTGGAGCCGCCGCGTGCCGCGGCGGGCCTGCCGGAGCGGCTGCCGATGCCTCGGGCGTTCACCGGGACGTATTCGCCGGACGGCCGGCGCCTGGCGTACGAAGAGATCTCGGTCGCGCTCGCCGCCGAGTGGGCGCAGCAGCAGAGCAGCCAGTGGCGGCACTACCGCGGCGGCCGCACGCATCCGATTCGGGTGATCGACCTCGACGACAACTCGGTGGAGAAGCTGCCCTGGACCGACAGCAACGACACCTCGCCCATGTGGGTCGGCGACACCGTGTATTTCCTCTCCGACCGCGGCGGCACCACCAATCTCTTCAGCTACGACGCTCGCACCAGACAGGTCGCGCAGCTGACGCGCCATGACGACTTCGACATCATGAGCGCGTCGGCGGGCCCCGACGCGATCGTCTACGAGCAGGCCGGCTACATCCATCTCGTCGACACCGCCACGCGCACGGCGCGGCGGCTGTCGATCGAGGTGACGGCCGATTTTCCCTGGGCGCGCCCCCAGATGAAAAAAGTTGCGAGCATGATTCGCAGCGCCGTGCTGTCGCCGACCGGCGTGCGTGCGGCCTTCGAGGCGCGTGGGGACATCCATACGCTCCCTGCCGAGAAGGGTCAGGCACGCAATCTCACGGCGAGCGCCGGCACGCACGATCGCAGCCCCGTGTGGTCGCCAGACGGCGCCCGGATCGCCTGGCTCTCCGACGCGAGCGGGGAGTATCAGCTGATGATCGGCGAGCAGACGGGCGCCGCCCGGCCGCGTGCGATACCGCTGCCCTCGAACGCGTTCTTCTCGGCGCCGGCATGGTCGCCCGATGGCAAGCTGCTGCTGCTCGAGGACAACCATCTCAACCTGTGGAGTATCGACCTCGCGACCGGCACTCCCGCGAAGCTCGACACCGACACCTACGACGATCCCGGACGACGGTTCGACCAGGCGTGGTCGCCGGACTCGCGATGGGTGGCGTACTCCAAGAGCCTCAACAGCCACCTGCGGGCCATCTTCGTATACTCGGTCGCCGACCGCATTTCGCATCAGATCACCGACGGGCTCTCCGACGCCGTCTCGCCGGTCTTCGACGCGAGCGGCAAGTACCTGTACTTTCTGGCGAGCACGAACTACGCGCTGCGGACGGGCTGGCTCGAGATGAGTTCCATGGATCGTCCTGTCACGCGGGCGATCTATCTGGCCGTGCTGAGCGCCAGCGAGCCATCACCGTTCCTGCCGGAAACGGGAGACGAGGTGGTCGCGCCGCCGGCGAGCCCGTCCTCGCAGCCGGCTGGCAAGCCACCCGCCGATCCGAAGACGCAGGGTCCAGTCACGGTCCACGTCGACGTGCAGGGTATCGGCCAGCGCATCCTGGCGCTCGCCGTTCCTGCCGCCGACTACGGCGCGCTGCTGCCCGGCAGCGCCGGCACCCTGTTCTTCGCGGAAACGCCGCGCGCCGCCGGAAACCCCGCGCTGACCATCCATCGCTATCAGCTCAAGGAGCGCAAGGCGGCGCCGTACCTCGAGGGTCTTCGCTCGTACACGCTCTCTGCCGACACCAGGCGACTGCTCTATCGCGCCGACGGCAATCGATGGGGCATCGTGCCCACCGACCGCCCGACGCCGCCCAGAGTGGGCGACGGCGCCATCGACGTCGGAACGCTCGAGGCGCTGGTCGATCCACGCCTCGAGTGGGCCCAGATCTTCCGCGAAACATGGCGCATCCAGCGGGAGTACTTCTACGACGCGGCGATGCAGGGCGCGGACTGGCCGGCGCTCTACGAGAAGTACCGCGCGCTGCTGCCCTACGTGGCGCACCGCGCCGATCTGGGCTATCTGATTGCCTCGCTCGCCGGCGAACTCGCCGTGGGCCACTCGTATCTTCTCGGGGACGGCGACCTGCCAGCCGACGAGCCGGTGCTGGTGGGCATGCTCGGCGCCGACTACGCGATCGAGAACGGGCGGTATCGAATCAAGAAGATCTATGGCGGCGAGAACTGGAATCCCGAGCTACAGGCGCCGCTCAGCGGGCCCGGGATCCAGGTCGCGGAGGGCGACTATCTACTCGAGGTCAACGGCCGTCCGCTGGCGCCACCGACGAGCGTGTATCATCTGTTCCAGGGAACGGCTGGAAAACAGACGCTGCTGCGCGTGAACAGCGGCCCGTCTCTCGACGGGTCGCGCCTCGTCACCGTCGTGCCGGTTGCGAACGACGAAGCGCTCCGCACGCGCGCCTGGATCGAGGGCAATCGCCGCCTCGTGGACAAGCTCTCGGGCGGCCGCCTTGCGTACGTGTGGCTGCCGAACACCGGCGGCCCGGGATACGCCGCGTTTAACCGGTACTACTACGCGCAGCAGGACAAGGAAGGCGCGATCATCGACGAACGCTACAACCAGGGCGGGATGGTGGCCGACTACATCGTGAACGAGCTGATCAGGCCGCTGATGGGGTACTTCGCGCGCCGCGACGGTACGCCGTCGCCCTCGCCCACCGTCGGCATCTACGGGCCCAAGGTGATGATCATCAACGAATCGGCGGGCTCCGGCGGCGATGCGTTGCCCTACTACTTCAAGCAGCAGAAGGTCGGTCCTCTGGTCGGCACGCGCACGTGGGGCGCCCTGATCGGCACGCTCCAGATTCCGTCGACCATCGACGGAGGCGGGGTGACGGCGCCGTCGCTGGCCTTTTACGACGTCAACGGTCGATGGGCGGTGGAAAACGAAGGCGTGCCGCCAGACATCGAAGTGGAAATCACCACGGCCGACGCGATGGCCGGACGCGATCCGCAGCTCGAACGGGCCGTGCAGGAAGCGCTGAAACTCCTGCAGCAACACCCGAGCCGGCGGGTGCCGCGTCCGGCGCCCATCAAACGCGCGTCGCCACCACGGCAGTAGCCAGTCGAGCCGCCAGCCATCGTGCGGTTCTGGACAGAAGGCCTCACGCAGGTGGACGGCAGTTCCTGCCAGGACGGCGCGCGCAGAACGCCGGCGTGTATCCCTCTATTACCACCGGCCGCACGGCGTGCTCTAATATCAGCCTGAATCATCCGAGCCTTCGAGCATGCCCCTGTCGCCGGGCGCCCGCATCGGGCGCATGAGATCCTCGCACCTCTCGGCGTGGGCGGCATGGAGTGAGGTCTTCTTATGTGGTCTGACGTTCGGTACGCTCTTCGAGGCATCGCGAAGAAGCCACTCTTCTACTCGGTGGTGATTCTGACGCTTGCCCTGGGAATCGGCGCGAACGCGGCAATCTTCACGGTGGTCAACGGCGTGCTCTTGCAGCCGCTCCCATACCCACACCCAGAGCGCCTGATGATGGTCTGGACGCACAACCCTCTGCAGGGCTTCGACAAGGATGTCGGAACCTACCCGAATTTCGAGGACTGGCGCCGCGCGAGTCAGTCATTCGAGCGGATGTCCGCGTACTTCGGGGCGAGCGTGACGCTGACCGGGAGCGGAGACCCAGCGCAGATCCGTGGCGCCCGCGTCACCCCTGAGTTCCTCGAGACGATGGGTGTCGTGCCGCTTCAGGGACGGGCCTTCGGTTCCGCCAACGGTCAGGCCGGCGGCGAGCGCGTGGTCATCGTCGCCCACGGCCTCTGGATGCGTCGCTTTGGTGCGGACGCTACCATCATCGGCCGACGCATCGCGCTCGACGGTGTGCCCCACGAGGTCATTGGCGTCATGCCCGCGAGCTTCAAGCATCCTGCCGACGCCGAGCTCTGGATGCCCCTCGCGCCCGTCGGTCGGTTCCAGGAGCTCTTCGGCGCCCGTGGATCCTACTGGCTGACGATCATCGGCCGGCTGAAGCCTGACATTACACGGGCCGCCGCCCAATCCGAGATGGATGGGATTGCCGCGCGTCTGGAGAAGGCATATCCGGCGAACGCCGGCATCGGCATCCGACTGGTTCCGATGCACGAGGAGCTGGTCGGCGATGTGAAGCGGGCGCTGCTCATTCTGCTTGGCGCCGTGTGTTTCGTTCTGCTGATCGCGTGCGCCAACGTCGCGAACCTGCTGCTGACACGCGCCGCATCGCGGCAGCGGGAGCTCGCGATCCGAGCCGCCCTCGGCGCGGACGGTAGACGGCTGGTGCGACAGTTATTGACCGAGAGCGTCGTGCTGGGGCTCCTCGGCGCAGCCGCGGGGCTGATCCTCGCCGCATTCAGCACGGATTTGCTGCAGACGCTCGCGCCGGCTGAATTGCCCCGGCTGTCGGACATTTCCATCGACCGGCAGGTACTGGCGTACGTCGTTGGGGCATCGGTATTCACGAGCCTCCTGTTCGGTCTCGTTCCCGCCCTCCACGCGTCCCGACGCGACTCGAGTGGGCACTTGAAGGAAGGCGGACGCTCAGGGGCTGACGGCCGGCGAGGCGGCCGCGTGCGTGCGGCGCTTGCCGTCGGTGAGCTGGCAATCGCGCTGGTGCTGCTCGTCGGTGCTGGCCTGCTGATCCGTAGTTTCATCTCGCTCAACAGCGAGGATCCTGGTTTTGTCACCAGAGGCGTCCTGACGTTACGCCTGCAGCTGCCGCCGGCGGCCTATGGAGAACCTGCCCGCATCTCGAGCTTCTATGAGCAACTGGTCGAACGTATGGAGGGCCTGCCCGGCGTCGAGTCTGCCGCCGCAGGGTCATCCCTGCTCCTCTCGCGTTTGCCGGGCTCTGCCAGCATCAGCATCGAGGGAAGGCCGCCGCTGCCGGCAAATGCGAGGAACATTCCCGTGCCGTACGACTCGGTCACCCCGGAGTACTTCTCCACGCTGCAGATCCCCTTGCGCAGAGGTCGCATGTTCACTCGGGCCGACGGGCCGCAGTCCCAGCCAGTCGTCATGGTCAACGAGACGTTCGTCAGACGGTTCTTTCCGGACGAGGACCCGCTCGGCCGCCGCGTGACATTCGGCGATCCCTCGCGGCCCGGCACTCGATGGCAGACGATCGTCGGTGTCGTGGCGGATACCAAGCGGGGCGGATTCGAGCGGGAGCCCTGGGCGGAAACGTACTTCCCGATGCGCCAGGCTCCGGACCCGCGAGCCTTCGTCTTGCTGCGCACCAACGGCGATCCCATCACGCTGATCGCGGCGGCCCGGGCAGCCGTCTGGTCGATCGACCGCAATCAGGCGATCGCCGGCATCCGCACCGTGCCCCAGCTGCTCGCGGAACGAGAATTGAACCGTCGCTTCACGACGCTGCTGCTCGGAGTGTTCGCATCGGTCGCTCTGGTGCTCGCCATCATTGGAACATACGGCGTCATCGCGCACGCGACTGCGCAGCGGACGCAGGAGATCGGCATTCGCATTGCGCTCGGCGCAGACCGCCGGATGATCCTTCGGATGGTGCTCATCGGCGGGCTCCGAATCGCGGCGACGGGCCTGGCCATTGGCGTCGTCGGCGCTCTTGCACTCACGCATGTCCTCTCGGGCCTGCTGTTTGGCGTCACCGCGAGCGACCCGCTGACGTTCGTCGTCGTCCCGGGCGCGCTGCTTGTCGTGGCGTTCGCGGCCTGCTGGATCCCGGCGCGCCGCGCCATGCTGATCGAGCCGGTCATTGCGCTGCGGGGCGACGCGTAAACGAAGCTGTGCCTCAAAACCGACGAGTTGAAGGCTCGCCAGCCAGGCACTGCGCGGCAAGCCCGGTCTTCAGGGTCGCCATCGGGATCTCGTGACCGTGTCCGCCTCTCGATCTCTCTACGGGCGATCGCGGCCGCCTGGATTGACGGCGGCAGTCTGGCGCACCGTCCGAGCCGCAATACGAGCGCCACTGCTCCGAAGGTCCGGTAACCGTGTAAACGGACGGACACTTGAGACAAAAGCCTCGATGCATCAGGGCCGTCGGCGTGTCATGTGGCCCTGAGCGACGGATCGTCCTAAAATGGCGCGCGCCTCTTCCGGGCAGTTCCCGGTTGAGAGGCACCACTGTAATGATGGACCCCAACACAGCGGGCGGACCCGCGCTTGAAGCCGGGACCCGCCTTGGCGCCTACGAGATCGCCGGCCGGATCGGTGCGGGTGGTATGGGAGAGGTGTATCTCGCCTACGACACCAGGCTGGGACGCCGCGTCGCGCTGAAGGTTGTACCGGCGAGCCTCGCTGGCGACGACGACCGGCGACGGCGCCTGGAGCGGGAGGCGCAGGCGGCCGCGCGCCTCAATCACCCGAACATCGTCACGCTGTTCTCGCTCGAAGAGGCAGATGGCATCGCCTTCCTGACGATGGAATACGTGGAGGGAGAAGCGCTCACCTCCCACATCCCCGACACCGGAATGCCCCTGGATCGGCTCCTGCCAGTGGCGATCGCGATCGCTGACGCCGTCGCTGCGGCACACCGCGCTGGTATCGTCCACCGCGATTTGAAACCCGGGAACGTGATGCTGACGGCCCCCGGCGCCCGCGCCAAGGTGCTCGACTTCGGACTCGCCAGGCTGCACGGCGTGGTGATGGATACGGCGACCGCGACCGGCACCGCACCGATAACCGATCTCGGCCATATCGTTGGCACGGTCGCATACATGTCGCCGGAGCAGGCTGAAGGCCGGGAAACCGATGCACGCTCGGACATCTTTGCCCTGGGCGTGATGTTGTTCGAGATGGCCACGGGCCGTCGTCCCTTCATCGGCGACAGCAGCATGTCGGTGATCACGTCGATCCTCCGCGACACTCCGCCCACCGTCAGCGACGTCAAACCGCGGCTGCCCATTGAATTCGCCCGCATCGTCCGACGGTGTCTCCAGAAGGAACCCGACCGGCGATATCAGACCGCAGTGGATCTGCGCAATGCGCTCGAGGAGGTGAAACAGGACAGCGAGTCCGGGATTTCGGCGTCGGCTGTGGCACCAGTGGCGCCGGCAGGCCCGCGACGGCGCTGGATCCCAATCGCCGCGGCCGCCGCCGCGGTGACGCTGACAGCACTTGGTGTGTGGGCCGTGCGGAGCCGCTCGAGCGGCAGTTCACCGGCCGAGAACATCGAGATTCGCGAACGGCAGGTGACGTCGAATCCATCCGAGGCGCCCGTGTTCTTCACCGCGATTTCACCCGACGGCCGCTACGTTGCCTATAGTGACATTCACGGGCTGCATATCCGGTTTGTCGACACTGGCGAGACGAGAACGGTGTCGGTCCCGTCCGAGTTCTGTTTCACGTGAGCGCAGCTCTCGTGGTCCCAGGATGGGACCAGGCTGTTTGCCGCCGGGCCGTCGCAGTTGGGCGAAAAGCCGCGCGTGCGCAGCATCTCCGTTCTGACCGGCGTGGTCGAGTCGGTCGCCGATGCGGGAGGTGAAGCGGAAACGTCGCCGGACGGCAAGCAGATCCTCCTCGTTGACGATTACGGCCGGCAACTCACGCTGGCGGGCAGCCGCGGCGAATCGCCACGCCCGCTCTTTCGCGCCGCCGACGGCGAGATCCTCGCCAGCGCGCACTGGCTGCCTGGCGGCAAGCGGATCGGCTATTTGCGTGGTGCCGATGGCGCTCCGGACGCATGGATCGAGACGAGAGACATAGGCGGCGCGGACGCTCGGCCAATCGTCAAGGCGAACGTGTGGAGCGTCGTTTTCGCGCCCGATGGCAACGTCTTTTATACGACCCGGGACGGCGAGCCGCAGCAAAGCGCATCCCTCTGGACTGTCCCCATCGAACCCGATAGCGGCGCGCGGGCAGGACAGCCTGTGCTGCTCGCACGGTGGCCCGGGGTCGTCGCGGCGGAGCCGCTCACTATTTCCGCCGATGGGCGCCGAATCGCACTGACCAAGCAGTTTGCCCAGAGCGACATCTACCTCCTCACGCTCGACTCGGCAGGACAAGCCGTCAACACGTCGCGCCAACTGACCACCGACACACAGGTCGACTGGCCCGCCCAGTGGACGCGTGACGGCTCATCGTTTCTCTTCGTTTCGAGCCGCACTGGCTCGCTCCAGGCGTTTCGCCAGCCGATCGTCAGCGAGGCACCGCAGAGGATCGGGACAGGCGGCGCCGCCGTTCGTTCGCCGCAGATGACGGCGGACGGGCGGTGGATCGTTTACGTGGAAGTGACGTATCAGCCTGCCAGCGCCCGCATCATGCGCGTCCCGATCGCAGGAGGTCCTGGCCAGCAGGTGATGGGGGTGTCGAGCACGGTGGCGACAGCGAACCTGCAGTTTTTCGTGGCGGCGCCCGGCGCGGCCGGAACAGGTGCGCGATCCTTCCCCGACATTCGTTGCCCGGCGGCGTTCGGCGGTTCATGCGTGATCGCGGAGGCGCACAAGTCAGGCAACAATCCGCTCTCCCAAGTCGTGGTGTCGGCTTTCGAGCCGCTTACGGGGCAAACGCGACCGCTCGCCAGCGTGACGCCAGAGAACGGCGGCGGCGTGACATCCTGGGACGCCTCGCCGGATGGCCACACGATCGCGTTCGCTGAATTCGCGTGGGATGGCGGAAACCGGATCACGCTCGTCACCGCAGGCACCGGCGAGACTCGCGTCGTTGATGTCAAGGATTTCAAGAACATCGCCGACATCGCCTGGGCGCCCGACGGACGCAGCCTGTTTGCCACGACGTCGACGCTCCACGGCGCCGAACTGCTCCGAGTGATGCTCGACGGGAGGGCGGCCCTCCTGCGCCGGTTCCAGAGCCAGGGCCTCTTCGCGCCGCGACCCTCGCCCGACGGTCGATCGCTGCTCCTCGGCGTGCAGCAGAGCAACAGCAATGCATGGGTGATCGAACGCTGAAATTGCCGGCCAACGACTCAGCAGCATCGCTCCGAGCATGGACGCAACGCTCTCATTCGGGCAGGGCCAGTTGGAACAATTTGGATCGGTTCTCGACCTTCGAGTACACGACACTGGAGGAATCCGGTCCCGGGAAGGGCTCGGTGAAAAAGTCGGCGGTCAGCACCTTGTGTCCGCCGAGCCGGATGAGGAGCTCCGCGGTTGGGTTCGCGCCGATCCGCGATGGCAGGTCGGCCCCGGTTGATTTGGCACGAGCCATGCCGTCGAGACCATGCCGCTGCTGATCAGCAGAAAGTTGCGGTTGCCGTCGTCGGCCCAGTCGTGACCATGTCGAGTCGTTTCTTGATCCGTCGCCATGTCCTCAGAGGACGTTGTGTTTCGAACGCGTTGATACCCGGCCCGGCAGCGGCAGCGGGTATACGCGGTCAACGTCCGCAGATCTTGTGCAACTCGAACGGCAATCGTATCGACGACGTGTTGAGCGCCTCGCGTCAGAGCTCACGAGAAGGCTTCTGAACGTTCGATGCACAGTTGGTCTCGCGGTCATTGGCAAGCTGTGCGGCTCGCAAGATCGGTGAAATCCTCGAACAGCAAGAGAGTCGACGTTTCACCGCGTGAAGGCTGACTCTCGTCCAGCGGCCAGCGCGCGCCGGGCCGTTTCCGGGAGGTCTCGAATTCCGGGCGACTGCTGGCTGGCCTCATCCCACCGCACCAGGTGAACGGTCTCGCCAAGACGGACCCGCAGTTCCACTTGCACGAGATCGGCACCGCGAGTCCGCGCGGGCGATCTGGTGCTCCAGACGCTCGACTCTTCGAGCTGGCGCCAGAGCGCGACGTACCGCTCCTGGTCCAGCGTGCCTGTGAAGGGCCGGGCGGTCGCGGGCGCTTCGCGCGCGCGATACTCCACGCCGACGCGCCCGTTTGCCGCGACGAGCCGCACCGAATGGACACGGCCCGCGATGCCGCCGCTCTCGACGACGGAAATCTCCGAACTGGAGAGCACTGCCGCGACTGGCGCCGGGGCCTGGGAGGGTTGCGCCGCGGCCGATGCAGCACCGCGCGGCAGGGCGACGCCAGGCGCCGGCGCAAGGCTGACGACAAGTGCCAGCACGGCGCAACCGACACGCGAGCTATTGCAGACGGCGGCCATGTGCGATGAAAGGCGCGCGTTCGTGCAGAGGGCGCGCCGTCGACCCTGAGACCACTGCTGCTGAGGCCTCCGTGGGGGCGTCGTCATCGACGATTGTGCCGATCGCCTCGCCATCGGTAATCGTCGCGTTGACTGCTCCACTCAGCCGAAAGAAAAACGTCTCGTTGCCTTCGGGCACGATGTCCCCTTTGATGGTGACGGACACAAGGACACCGCCAACCAGCGACGTTGCAGTCGAAGCCGGGATGACGAGGGTCCCCTCGGCACGGTCGAAGTCGTTGCCGTGCCGCGCGGTGCCATCCACCAACTCGTACCTTACTGACACAGGGACCATCGTCGGCGTCGACAGGAGCACGGTGAAGGTCATCTGTTTCTCGCCAGCGTCACCCTCGGTGATCTGCACGTCCGCGACCGAGATCGACGGCACCTTCGGCGTGCAGCTGAACACGTTCACGTTGTCCAGATACCAGCCAGTTCTGCCCACGCAGCCATCGGTGCCGAAATTCCAGCGGAGTCGAATCGTGTCGCCCGCCGTCGCGAAGTTCCCCAGATCCACGTGCGACCGGCCCCAAGATCCGCCAGTCACCGTACCCGCGTTCGTGCCGGTCCACGCGGGCTGACCCGCCAGCGGGTTCGTGTTGCCGTCAGCCGAAAACAGCAGCGCGTTGTAGCTGTTGAACGAGAACTGGGAAGGCGGGACGAGCTGGAAGGCGCCTCCGTTTACGCTGATCGACAGATTTCCGCCGTCGAATCCCGGCTCGGTCGCCACCCAGTGCTCGAATGTCGCGCGCGCGAAATCCGCCGTCGCGGGCAGGACGATGTCTGGGCTGGTCAGCTCCAGCACGCCGGCTTCGTTCTGCGACTCGCACGACCCGATGTTCGGATCCGGCGCGAAGAAGCCGGAGCCGGTCCCGCCGATCGGCAGCTCGTTCACCCATGTCCAGTCGCGCGGCGTGAAACCGGCCGCCGTGGCCGATCGCGTCGCGATCCAGGTGGACGTGGGGTCCACCTCGAAGGTGAACGAGACGATGGGCATCGTGATCCCGGTGGTCGTGGTCGCGCTGCAAGTCGCCGCTGTCCGTGGATCGAGCAGGGTCGGGAAGTTGCAGAACGTCGGAGGAGTCCGCAGCTCCACGGCGTCGATCATGGCGGCTACCTCGGAGCAATCCGCGGCAGTAATCTGCTCGCTCGCAGATCCGCCGGGGAGCGCGGTGAGCGGCTGCCCGATCAGATCGGCGCATGACGCCTCCAGTGCATCCGCATGATCCGCGAAATCGCTGTCGTGCACCTGATACACGCTCTGCGCGCGGTAATAGACATGGGCCGCCTTCGTGAGGCCGATTGGCGCCACCGTTTGCGCGTTGTAGGTGCCGCCATCCACCAGCAACGCGAACCCGTGGTTTGGCACGCCGGAGTTGATGTGCACGCCGCCGCCGTCAAAGGCGCTGCACAGGTAGAACGCGGTGTCACTGACTTTTCCGGGGTGTGAATAGCAGGTCGGATTCCACATGTCGCGCAGCGCCCCGTTGAAGGCCTCTGCGTCTTCACCCATCAGCCACTTATAGCTGACATCGCTGCCTGGCTTCGCGTGAAGCGTGGCATTCACGATGACGGACGCCGTCAGTTGCTCGCGAATCAAGTTCCCCGTCGACTGCTGGACGCCAATGGAAGGGATGGTCACGAGCGCGGCGTTCAGCCCTGGACCCATCCCGGGAAGACCTGTGGCGACATTGTTCGCAATGATGACGGCCGCGGCGCCAGCCTGCTGGGCGTTGTAGACCTTCAGTGAAAAATCACAAGTCCCCCTGTTTATCAATGCGATCTTGCCGCTCACGGCCGCCGCGTTGGTCAGCGCCGTGCAACCGTCCAGCGTCGATGCCGCGGATTCGCTGGCATCGGGTGCGTCGAGCGCGGCGACAACCTCCCCCGTGACCGGGCTCGCCAGCGGCGGTCCGAACAGGGCCGCCTGCCCGAAGTATTCGCCGGCGATTGCCGCCGGTGCGTCCACGCGCAGTTGTCCGACAGGAGGGGAAAACGAAGAACAGGATCCCGCTGTGCGGTGCGGCGCCGGCTGGTCGAGGCCGCGGGTGTTGATCTGATCGATCACCTCGCCCCAGATGTCCGAGTACGCCTCGTTGAGCGCCCCGGGTTGCCACTCGTAGATCAGATTGTGCGTGTACTCGGTGTACGCGTGGCCCCACTCGTGCGTCGTTACGTCATCGGCTGTCGTCCCCGGACAGAACGAAATAAGGAAACCATCCCAGGACGCGTTCGGGCAGCTGTAGCCACGATTGAAGATCGCGTCCATGATCGCGCCGTTTCCGTCGAACGAGTCGCGGCCGAATGTCTCCTTGAACAAGTCGTACGTCTCTTTGGACGAGACGAGCATGTTGTCCGCCTCCTGCGACCCCGTCGGGAACCGCTGGCCTTCGAGCCAGTAGGCCCCCTGCGGGTAGTTCTGGGGGACGAAGGGCAGATTGTGGCCGTCGTAGGCTCGACGGTACATCTCGTCGTGCACGGCCGTCACCTTGTTGATCACCTTGCCGCTGTGCGCGCCGACGTACACCAGGTCGCGTATCCCCGCTCCGTCGGTGACCTCGATTTCCCACGCCAGATGGTTCACGCCGGGGACGCCTTGCGCCAGTCCTTCGCGGTAGACGTAGAGCTCCGTCCGCCCGATCCGCAGCGCGTCCGAGTCACCGCGGTCGGCGATCACCGCGGCCCGCCCCACCACTGCCGCGCGTTCGCCCGTCCAGGACGGCGTCGTATCCGCGAGGATGTCGGGTATCGCGGTGCCAGTCACCGCCTTGAGCTGATGCGATCGGTCAAAGTGAGTCTTGATGGTGCCGGCGAAGACTGGAACGGCGCCGTGGAATTGTTGCCACGTCAGGTGTGTTTCACCGAGCGCGTCGATCATGGACGAGGCGAGGCGAAGCGAGAGCGGATCGCTGATTCCTACCAGCGCACCGTACGCCCGGAAGAACGCCGTCGACTGCTGCTCTTTTTCGCGCGCCGTGGTCGCCGGCCCGGAGCCGAGTCCACGGGCGCTTCCAGGCAGGACCCGGATGAATCGCGCGGCGCCGGTCGCCTTGTGCTCGGAGACCTGCACGGCACTCCCATGTGCGGCCCGTAACCGTCGCAGCGCCTCTTCACGCGCCTGGGTGCCGGTCGGCGACTGCGCGAACACGAACGGCGCGCTCGCGAACACTGTCAGAAAGACGAGCGGGGTGACGCGGGAAGTCGGTGTCATGGATCACCTCGTTTGGACGATGAGATGCCGGACGAAGAGAGCGCCAAGAGCGCAGAGACCGATGGGACACGCATGGAACCTTGGCGAAAGTGGACCCTCGTTCCATCCGCCTCCGCTCGCGCACAATCGCGTGGAGCTTCGGCGGGACGGTGGGAAACATTAGCACCGTTTCGCGGTTAACGTAACGCCCCTTCTCGGTCCCCGGTCAGCTCCTTCCCCCTACGACAGTCTTTTGTGATCAGCGGTCGTTTCACCTCACGCCCGCGTTGAATTGGCCCTGGCAATCGCCTGATAACGAACCGCGCGCAGCTCGCCCGTCATCTCGCCGACGAGCATCTCCTTCAGGCCAGTCCAAACGGGAACCATCCAGATGAGACAAGAGACGGGAGATCATTTCAGCGAGTCGCCCCGGTGAGGGGACGCAAGGCAGGAAGTCTGACTGGACGGGAATTCGCGAACGCGCGGACTCGAGGCGAATCCGCTGCAACGAAGGTGGGTGGAGAGGTCAGGTACCGTCGGCCGGCGCGATTGGCCCACGCTCCCGCCTGGATGAAGCCGCTCCGGTAGAACGGATGTTCGCGGCCCTTTCGTTTGACGACAGGAAACAGGACCACCCATCGGCCAGCCGGATCAGTCTGGCTCGCGTTGCCCTTCCTGCGCCACGCGATCCGAGTCACGGCGGCGCTCGTCGAGCACCGTCCCATCCCAGAGGGGCACATCCGCCCGATACGACGCGCGCGCGATGACGTGCGCCGCGACCGGGGTCGTGAGCAGGACGAACGCGATGATGCTCACGACGCGGATGACCGACGCAAAGTCGCCCAGTTGCAGGGCGACGCCGATGAGCAGACACCCGAGGCCGAGCGTCGAGGCCTTCGTGGACGCCTGCATGCGCGTGAACACGTCCGGCATGCGGAGCACGCCGAGCGCCGCGAGCAGCGCGAACGCCGCCCCGGCCACCCAGCTCACCACCGTCAAGATGTCGGTCATTCCCGATGCCCTCGCTCGACGTACGTCGCATACGCGACGGTGCCCACGAAGCCGATGAGCGCGATCACGATGGCCGCGTCGAGGGTCGTCCTGACGCCGGTCGCCGCGGCGAGCATCACGATCAAGCCCACCACGAGCACGCCGATCAGATCCATGGCGACCACGCGGTCCGGCAACGTCGGCCCCCTGACCAGGCGCACCATCGCCAGCAGCAGGGCGACACCGAGCGTCGCGAGCACGAACTGCGTAACGATCTCGATCATGTCCCTCCGTCCCGTTTCAGCCGCGCGGCTGCTCGAACAGCAACCTGATTCGGCGTTCGAAGCCGTCCTTGATGTCGTGCCGGCTCGCCTCCGCGCTCTTCATGTGCATCACATGGACGTAGAGCGTACGACGATCGTCCGAGAGGTCGATCGTGACGCTGCCCGGGGTGATGTTGATGAGCATCGAGAGCAGCAGGATTTCCTCGTCGCTCGTCACGTCGAGCGGGATCGCCACCACGGCAGGCCGGATGCCGGTCCGCGGCCGCAGGACGTCGAGCGCCACCCGCACGTTGGCCAGCACGAGCTCCCAGGCGAAGAACGCCGCGAGGCCGACGGCGCGCGCCACCCGCGACGCGAAACTCGACGGCATCACGCCACCCTTCCCGAGCAGCGCCAGAATGACGTAGCCGAAGGCGTATCCGACGAGCAGGTTGGCGAGCGAGAATTCGCCCTGCAACGCCGTCCATGCGAGCGCGAGCAGGATGCTTCCAAGCAGCATTTTACGGCGTGCCCCCGAGCACGGCCCGGATGTAGTCGTCGCGCTGCAGGAGCTGATGCGCCCCGCGCGCCGCCAGCTCGAACAGCGGCTCGGCCCCGATTGTCATCCCCAGCGTCACGAGGCTGAGGATCGAGATGGTGAGCAGGAGCGGCCGGCCAGGCGCCGCCATGTCGTGCGCTCCCGCCGACGGCCTCCAGAAGGCCTCCGCCCACACGCGCGCCATCGACAGCAGCGTCAGAAGTCCAACGACGAGCACCAGACCCCCGACCCAATACGCCTCAGCCTCGAACGTGCCTTCGAGGATCGCCAGCTTGCCGAGGAAGCCGGACAGCGGCGGCACGCCGGCCAGCGAGAAGAGGGGCACCATCGCGAGGACGGCGAAGACGGGTTGATGGCGGTACAGCCCGCCGAGCGCCGCCATGTCGGTCGTCCGGCGCAGGCGCAGCAGCACGCCGCTCACCAGGAACAGGTTCGTGATGACGACGATGTGATGCAGGAGGTAGAAGATGGCGCCGGCAAGCGCGGCCGGTGTCAGGAGACTGAGGCCCGCCGTCGTGTAGCCGATGTGCCCGACGAGATTGAAGGAGAGGACTCGGCGGAAATCGCGCTCGTTCATGGCGGCAACGAGCCCGATCACCATGGTGGCCGCCGACATGCCCAGCAGCAGGGAGAACAGCGCCGGCGGCGCGCCCTGCAACAGCAGGGTGAACACGCGCATCAGCGCGTAGACGCCGACCTTCGTCAGCAGTCCGGCGAACGCCGCGCCGATCGCCGCGGGGGGCGTGTGATACGACGCTGGCAGCCAGAAGAACAGCGGGAACAGGCCGGCCTTGATGCCGAACGCGATCAGGAACAGGACCGCGAGCACGATGTCGATGCCCGGCGTGCGCATCGCCGGCCAGACGGTCGCCAGGTCGGCCATGTTCAGCGTCCCGGCCGCTCCGTAGAGCAGCCCGAGCGCCGTCAGGAAGATCGACGACGCGATGAGGTTGATCGTGACGTACTTGAACGCCGCTTCCACCTGCGCGCTGGTGCGGTGCATGGCCATCAGCACGAAGGACGCCACGAGCATGACCTCGAACGAGACGTACAGGTTGAAGAGGTCGCCGGTCAGGAACGCGCCGGCCACCCCCATCAACATGATCTGGATCAGCGGATGGTAGCCGAAGGCTTCGCGCCGCGGATCCACCCCGGCGAATGCGGCGGACGTGACCGCCACGCCGACGAGGCCGACGGCCACCACCAGCATGGCGGCGAGCAGATCGGCGACCAGGGTGATGCCGAACGGCGCGGGCCATCCGCCCATCTGCAACGCCTGGATGCCCTCGGCCTCCACGCGCCGGAACAGCGCGACGGCGCAGCCCAACAGCACGACCGACCCGGCCAGGGCGATCCACCGCTGCAGCAGCGGACGCTTCGGCGCCAGCATCAGGATGGCGGCGGTGCCGAGCGGCACCAGGATCGGGAGGACCAGCGCCTTCACCGTTCCCTCCCGACCTCGTCCACGTCGTCGGTGCCCAACGTGGCGTGGACGCGGTGGGCGAGCACAAGGGAAAAGGCGAGCAGCCCGAACCCGATGACGATTGCGGTGAGGACGAGCGCCTGTGGGACCGGGTCGGCGTACGGCGGAACGAGGCGATCCGTCCCTTCGGGCAGCACCGGCGGCCTGGCGCGCGTGAGCCCTCCGGCGGTGAAGATGAGCAGGTTCGTGCCGTTCGACAGCAAGCCGAGGCCGACGATGAGTTGCGCCAGACGACGCCGCAGCATCAGGTAGATGCCGGCCGCATAGAGCACTCCCGACGCGAGAGCCAGAAGCACTTCCACTCAGGGCTCCTCGGCCAGGGTGAAGACCATCATCAGCACCACTCCGGTCACCACGAGAAACACGCCGACGTCGAACACCAGGGGCGTACCGATGACGACTGGCTGCAACATCCACTGGGCCGTCAGGAACGGTTGACCCCGGAGCGCCGCCGGGAGACCGCTCACCAGCGCGATGAGCAGCCCCGCGCCGAGCAACGTGAGCGGTTCGACCAGCAGTGCACGCCGCGCACGCTCCACGCCGTAGGCGATCGAATACAGCGCGAATGCCGCCGAGGCCACGAGGCCGCCGACAAACCCGCCCCCCGGCTGGTTGTGACCGCGCACCAGCAGGAAGATCGAAAAGAGCAGGAGCAGCGGCATCAGGATGCGAGCGGCGGCCCGGAAGATCTGCGACGTCATCGCCGGGTCTCGGGCCTGGTTGAACCGGATTCGGACTTCTCGACGGAGGCCAGCCGGAGCAGCGCCGAGACACCGATGGCCGCCGTCGCCAGCACCGTGATCTCGCCCATGGTGTCGAACGCCCGGAAGTCGACCAGGATCACGTTGACGATGTTGCGACCGTGCCCGAGCGTGGGACCGTGCTCCACGAAGTACTCCCGCAGGCGCGGAGCCGTTTCCGATCGGGCGACCGAGAGCACCAGCGCGCTGATGAACGTCCCGATCCCGATGGCGATGCCGGCGTCACGGCAGCGGACGAGCCGCGGCGAGAGCGCCCCGAGATCCCTGAAATGCCTGAACACGAGCACGTAGATCAGGACGGTCAGCGTCTCGACGGAGAACTGCGTCATCGCGAGATCCGGCGCGCCGAGCACGACGAACGTGACAGCCACGCCATAGCCGACCGCGCCGAGCGACAGCACCGCCGCCATGGTGGATTTGGCGAGTGTGGCCGCGAGCGCGCCGGCAATCACGAGCAGGACGATCAGCATCTCGTGCACGAGCACGTTCATCGCCGGACCCAACGCACGACCACCAGAGGCGGTCAGCAGGGCGGCGCCCCCTACCACCATGGTGGCGACCACGATCACCATCACGTACGATCGCAGCGGCGCACTGTGCAGCGCAGGGGCGATCGTGCGGCTGATCGCGTTAAGCGCCGCGAGCGCGCCTGTGTACAGCTGCTCGGCGCCATGCGCGGGCCGCCACGCGCGGCGGCGGATCACGTCTCGCAGCCCGTAGGCGGCCCACACGCCGAGCAACGTCAGCACGCTGAGCATCAGC
>DASTBU010000170.1:0-29686 GCA_035711845.1 Vicinamibacterales bacterium | reverse complement strand
CTGCAGGGGTTCGGCCAGTCTGTCTGGCTGGACTATCTCCGTCGCGGCCTGTTCACGAGCGGCGAGTTCCAGCGGCTGATTGACGAGGACGGGCTCCGCGGCGTCACGTCGAACCCCTCGATCTTCGAGAAGGCGATCGCCGGCGGCACCGAGTACGTGGCCGCCATCCAGGAACTCGAACACCAGCGGATGGAACCGATGGCGTTGTACGAGGCGCTGGCGACGAGCGACATTCGCGCCGCCGCAGATTGGCTCCATCCCGTGTACGACGGGACGGCGCGGGCTGACGGTTACGCCAGCCTCGAAGTCTCGCCGTATCTCGCGCACGATACGTCCGCCACGATCGAGGAGGCCCGCCGCCTTTGGAAAGCCGTCGATCGGGACAACCTGATGATCAAGGTGCCCGCGACACTGGAGGGGCTGCCTGCCATCCGACAACTGACCAGCGAGGGCATCAACGTCAACATCACGCTGCTCTTCGGCATCGACCGTTACGACGCCGTCGCGCAGGCATACCTGGAGGGCCTCTCGGAACTGGTTCACCGCGGGGGAGACCCAGGGCCCGTGAGCAGTGTCGCCAGCTTTTTCGTGAGCCGCATCGACACGATGGTGGACGGCATGATCACCGAGCGCCTGGCGACGGTGACCGATCCGGATGCGCGTGCAGCGCTGACGAGCCTGCTCGGAGAAGTCGGCATCGCCAACGCCAGGCTCGCATACCAACACTACCTGGCGGTGTGTCGCTCGACTGCGTGGCAGGCTCTGGCCGCCAAGGGCGCGCGGCCACAGCGTCTCCTCTGGGCCAGCACGAGCACGAAGAATCCGCGCTATCGAGATGTCCGCTACGTCGAGGAGTTGATCGGGCGCGACACCATCAACACGATGACGCCCGCGACGATCGAGGCCTTCCGAGACCATGGCCGGTTGCGGGGCGCTCTCGAAGCCGACGTCGAGAGTGCGCGTCACGTTCTCGAAGCGCTCGATCGCACGGGAATCTCGCTGGAGGAGGTGACCGGCCGTCTCCTGGAAGACGGCATCATGCTGTTCAGCAAGGCGTTCGACACGCTGCTGGCGGCCCTGGGCAGGAATCGACGGAGCGAGCTGGAGCGGGCGCCGGGGTAGCGCCGTTGCGGTGAACAGGAGCATGCCTGAATCGTCAGCGCCACTTCGACGACCCAGTCGTGTCCGCCTGGTCGTGGCGGACGTCGACGGCACGCTCGTCACGCCGGACAAGGTTGTGACCAGCCGCGCGCGGGCAGCTGTTCGCCAGGTCATGGAAGCGCATATCGCCTTCACCATCACGAGCGGACGGCCGCCGAAGGGGATGAGGGCGCTCATCGACGACCTGGAGCTGCGGACACCCATTGCCGCCTTCAACGGTGGCCTGTACGTCCGGCCGGATCTATCGGTGCTTCGGCGGCATGTGATCCCGCGCGAGGTCGCGACGGCGGTGACCGGCATTCTGGCGAGAGGCGGCCTCGACGTGTGGCTCTACACGGATGAGGACTGGTATGTGACGTCGCGCCACGGACCGCACGTCGACCGCGAGTCCTGGACCGTCAAGATCAGCCCGACGGTCACGCCGACCTTCGATAACGTGCCGGGTTCGGTCGTCAAGATCGTTGGCGTCAGCGATGACCGAGCGTTGATGGCCCGCAGTGTCGACGAGGTACGCCGTACGTCGGGCCGAGAGGTGTCGGCGGCTCTGTCGCAGCCGTATTACCTCGATGTGACTCATCCGAAAGCCAACAAGGGTGAGGTCGTCAGCGCGCTATCGGAGTGGCTGGAAATCCCGACAACCCAGATTGCGGCTATTGGCGACATGCCGAGCGACGTGCCGATGTTCGAGCGCAGCGGTCTGAGTATCGCCATGGCCAACGCCAACGCGGACGTGCGGCGGGCGGCCATGTTCGTGACCGCGTCGAACACGGATGAAGGCTTCGCGCTGGCCATGGAGCGATTCGTTCTCGGCGACGGGTCAGCGCGCTAGCAACAGCGGTCCTTTCCAACACGGGTGTCGGAACCAATGGTGAAGCCGGATGTACGAATCTGCACCGACGTCGACGACTTGAGCCTTCGCGCCGGCGAGGCGGCGGCGAGGGCCATCCGCTCGGCGGCGCGAGACAGCGGTCGATGTTCGCTCGCGTTGTCGGGCGGCAACACTCCGCGCACGCTCTACCGTGTGCTGGCCACGCGCTTCGAGGAAGAGATCCCGTGGGCCCTGGTACATGTCTTCTGGGGAGACGAGCGCTACGTGCCGCACGTCGATCCCGAGAGCAACTACCGAATGGCGAAGGAGATGCTGCTGGATCGTGTTCCGTGCCCCCCTGAGAATGTCCATCCGATGCCGACGCACTTCTCGTCGCCCGACGCCGCGGCTCGGAACTACGAAGCCACGTTGCGGGCATTCTTCTCCGGCGAGCGCCCGCGCTTCGATCTGGTGCTTCTCGGTCTCGGGGCGGAGGGGCACACCGCTTCTCTCTTTCCTGGATCGCCGGTGCTGGCGGAAACGACGCGTTGGGTCCGCGCAGTATCGGCGCCGGCAGACCCCCCAATGCGTCTGACGCTCACGTGGCCTGCACTGACCAGTGCCAGCAACATCTACGTTCTTGTCGCCGGGTCGAACAAAGCACATGCGCTGAGCGAGGTGATCGGTGAGGCCCCCGACCCGATTGTCTATCCAGCCGCCCGCATCCGGCTCTCAGAGGGGGCGGTCATCTGGTGGGTCGATAAGGAAGCCGCCGGAGATCTTGTGCCGTGACGACAGATGCCCTCGATCAGCCGACGGAGCGATTGGGTGCACGGTTGTTTGAGTCGCCCCGTGGTGGGTGGAGGTGGGAATGCCCGATGTTCCGGACAGGTTTGCACCGGGTTGGCCCGGTATCCCAGCGCGCTGGACCTCCAGCGCAAAGACTGGTGTCGGTACCGCGGTCAGTCGCGACAGCCGAATCTGGTTCACGCTGAGCCACGGAATCATCAACGAGGTCTACTATCCACGGATCGATCACGCCTGCACGCGCGACCTCGGATTCATTGTCACCGATGGGCAGTCCTATTTCTCGGAGGAGAAGCGGGATGCCCGATCCGACACCTCGCAGGTGGCCCCCGGAATTCCCGCCTATCGGATTCACAACACGGCCAGGGACGGACGCTATCGCATCGAAAAGGAAGTGCTGACCGACCCCTGGCGGGACGTTCTACTCCAGCGGATCCGTTTCGTGCCGCTCGAGGGCGCCCTGACCGATCTTCACGTGCACGTGCTGCTCGCGCCGCACCTCGCAAATCGAGGCGGCGGCAATACCGCGTGGGTTGGTGATTACAAGGGAAGTCCGATGCTGTTCGCCGAGCGAGATCACCATGCGCTCGCACTGGCCTGCACGGCGCCATGGCTCGTCAGGTCTGTCGGATTCGTGGGCATTTCTGACGGATGGCAGGACCTGGCCGCCAACAAGCGATTGACGCAGACCTACACGCGCGCCGAGAACGGGAACGTCGCGGTCACGGGCGAGATCGCCCTCGGATCCACGGACGGCACCTTCGTGATGGCACTTGGTTTCGGCCCGACGGCCATGGAAGCGGGCCAGTACGCGCTCATCAGCCTCCTGGAGAACTTCGACGACGTGCAGGCCGCCTACATTCGAGGCTGGCAGGCGTGGCGTGCGCGCCTGGAGGGCGGCGTGCCTCCCGAAGCACAAACCCAGCTCTATCACGTCAGCACCGCGCTTTTGCGAACGCACGAATCCAAGCGCGTCGAAGGCGGGATCATTGCGAGCCTGTCAATCCCCTGGGGTTTTTCCAAGCCAGACGACGACCTGGGTGGGTATCACCTGGTGTGGCCGCGCGACCTCGCGGAAACGGCCGGGGGCTTCATCGCCATTGGTGCCCACCAACACGTCAGGCGCGTGCTGCGATACTTCCAGGTGACACAGGAAGCCGATGGCCACTGGTCGCAGAACATGTGGCTGGATGGCACGCCCTACTGGCACGGCATCCAGATGGACGAGACGGCCCTGCCCATCCTCCTCGTGGATCTCGCCTGCCGGAACGGCGTCATCGACATCGCGGAACGAGACGCACTCTGGCCGATGGTTCGGCGCGCCGCCGCTTTTCTTGTGCGTAACGGACCGGTGAGTCCGCAGGATCGCTGGGAAGAAGAGCCTGGTTATGCGCCGTTTACCGTCGCGACCGAAGTGGCCGCGCTCGTTGTCGCCGCCGAGCTGGCCGGCGCCGTTGGCGAGAAGGCCACCGCGACGTACCTCCTGGAGACGGCCGACGCCTGGAACGCGAACATCGAACGGTGGCTGTATGTCGCAGGCACCGAGTTGGCGCACCAGCACAGCGTCGAGGGCTACTACGTTCGTGTGGCCGAGCCCGATCGCGCCGATGCGCCGTCGCCGTGCCTTGGATTCGTCCCGATCAAGAACCGGCCTCCGGACCAGGCCACCGGCCCGGCAGCGTTGATGGTCAGCCTCGATGCTCTCGCGCTCGTCCGATTCGGGCTCCGCGCTCCGGACGATCCGCGGATTCTGAATACCGTGAAGGTGATCGATGCCACCCTCAAGGTGGATACGCCGCGAGGCCCGGTCTGGCATCGGTATCAGGGTGATGGATACGGCGAACATGCCGATGGAGGGCCATTCGACGGGACTGGCATAGGCCGCGGCTGGCCGCTTCTGACGGGCGAGCGGGGGCATTACGAGCTCGCCGCTGGCCGGGCAGACGCCGCCGGTCGACTTGCCGAGGCGATGGAGGCGCTTGCGGGCGACACTGGTCTCCTCCCCGAGCAGGTATGGGATGGCGCCGACATTCCCGATCGCGAGCTGTTCGCCGGCCACCCGTCGGGCTCCGCTATGCCGCTCGTGTGGGCACATGCCGAGTACGTCAAATTGCGTCGCTCGTTGTGGGACGGCGAGATTTTCGACCGCCCGCCGCAGACCGTCGAACGCTACCTCGTGAACAGGGTCGCTTCGCATCTCGTCGTCTGGCGCTTCAACCACAAGGTGCGCACCATGTCGCCGGGCATGGCGCTCCGAGTCGAGACCCTGGCCCCAGCCACTGTGCGTTGGAGCGTCGATGGATGGCGCACCGTGCACGACACTTCCACCCGCGACACCATGATGGGCGTGAACGTGGCGGACCTCGACACGCATGACTTGCGTCATGGGGATCGGGTGGACCTCACCTTCTATTGGCCCCAGGCCGACCGATGGGAGGGAACCGACTTCGTCGTCAGGATCGAGTGAACGCCACGCAGGGCAGGGCAGGCCGGGGCGTTCCGGTTCGAAAGCGCGGAGATAGAGCGCAGCCTTTCAGAATGTCACCCTGCCTTTCACACTGAAAGAGGCGTGCGCGGCGCGACGCGCTGGGGAAATGGGGCGCGTCCCGCAACTCCTTCCAATAGAGGAATCTACACGCTCACCCTCGAGTGTGGCTCCTGGAGCGCGGTTTGCCTCAGATGAAGGTATGGCCGCCGACGGAATCGAAGCTACCCAACTCCTCTCGCCCCCGAGTCAGCCAGCAGCGACACGACGGTTTCCACTGGCTGGGCCTTCCCGGGAGCGGTCACGTTCCGCGCGAGCGCCACGACTGGCCATGCCGGCCAAGGCTCTCGAACACTCTTCTGTCACCGAGACGCGACTGACTCCCGGGATGTCGACGCTGCTTCTGCGAATCCAGAGCGAGTACCGTGAGATGCCCGGGCTGAAGCTGACCGAGGCGCAGGCCCGGCGCTTGTGGGATCTCGACGGCAACACTTGCAGCCTCGCCCTGACCTTGCTCCTGGAACGGAGCTTTCTGAAGCGCACGGCGAGCGGCGCCTATATTCGAGCGGCCGACTGACGGGCCGTTTGGAAGAATCAGGTCGATGTGATGCTGAAACTGAAACGTGCCTACGAGCCGGGATCGCGATCCGACGGGACGCGTGTCCTCGTCGAGCGTCTGTGGCCCCGCGGCCTCTCCAGGAAGACGCTGCGCATCGACGCATGGCTCAAGGATGTCGGGCCCAGCACCGGGCTTCGTCAATGGTTCAGCCACGATCCTGACAAGTGGCCGAGATTTCGCTCTCGATACTTTCGCGAGCTCGATTCGCGGCCAGAAGCGTGGCGGCCGATCGTGTCGGCCGCTCGCAGAGGTACCGTGACGCTCGTCTATAGCTCGCGCGACACGACGCACAACAATGCCGTCGCGCTCAAAGACTATCTGCGGTCGAAAATACCGCGGCCTCGGAATCGCCCCTGAGAACGTGGAGCGGACCCGCTCAGAGATCCCGCAAGACCGAAAAGGCTCGCAGCCAAACGAGCCCAGGCGAGATCGCTGGCTCGAATGCGGCCGGGACTGCACAACGGCTTCGCTCGAGCGAAGCCACGGTCGAGACGCGTCATGGCGGCGCGGTCGGTAACCTTTCGGGAGTTCGTGACTCTGTTGAGAAGGAGGAGAAGAAGTAACCCATGCGACGCGTCTACTCGCTTGCCCTGGTCGTACCGTTCGCACTGTTGACGCTGATCGCGTCGCAACCCGGCCCGCCAGCCTCGGCTCTGGAACAGGAAGCTCCAGCTCCGATCGCGCTGGTCTCCGCACATACGCCGGCGTTCGCCCCCGGACAGAAACGTGAAGAGCGCGGCATCGCTGCGGGCCGGCGGATCTTTCGCTACGACACCTTCGGCGACGAGCAGTTGTGGACCGGCGTGCTGCGAATGCACGAAGTCGTCGCGACCGTTCCTCCGGCCACGGCGTTGGCGGTCGGCTTGAAAGTGGACGTTGACGCGCTGCCGCCCGCGGTCATCGAAGCCCTGCGGGCCGGCCAAGTCGACCTGACCGACCCCGCCGTGACCATCGAGCTGCTGAGACTCGACGCCGTCGTGGGTGTTCAGGGGAAGGTCAACGACCTGGGGCAGCTCACCAGTGTGGGCATCACGTGCGCGCTCTGCCACTCGTCGGTGGACGACTCGTTCACGACCGGCATCGGCCGCCGCATGGACGGGTGGGCGAACACGGACCTGAACGTCGGGGCGATCGTCGCCCTGTCGCCCGCCTTGGATGACGCCACGAAGGCGGAGTTCAATACCTGGGGACCTGGCAAGTACGACCCGCGTCACCACGCATTCGACGGCATGAATCTCATTCCGCTGAACAGCCCATCGCTGCCGATTGTGATCCCGCCCATCTACGGGCTGAGAGGTGTCGGGTTCGAGACGTTCACCGCCGATGGTCCCATCTCGTACTGGAACAGCTACGTTGGCGTCGGCCAGATGGGTGGGCAGGGCACCTTCAACGATGCTCGTATCGGGTTGTTCATCAACCAGTCGCCGGACCTTGTCACCCCGAAGCTGGCGGCGCTTTTGGACTATCAACTGAGCCTGCGTGCGCCGATGCCGCCCAAGGGCAGCTTTGACCGGCAAGCGGCCAACCGCGGCCGGGCGCTGTTCCGCAACGAGGCCGGCTGCGCCACCTGCCACCAGGGGCGGACGTTTACCGACGTGTTGAGCGGTCCAGACCCGCGAGTGCCGTTCCTGCACCAGCCAGCGGAGGTCGGCATGAATCCGCGCTATGCAGCCAGGTCCGCCACCAGGCAGTACCGAACGACACCCCTTCGGGGTCTGCTGCAGCATCCGCCATATTTCCACGACGGAAGCGCACGGGATTTGCTCTCCGTCGTCGAGCACTACGACAGGCTGTTCGGGCTGAACCTGACAGGCGCGCAGAAGGCTGACCTCGTCGAGTACCTGAAGTCCCTCTGATCGCCGCGGGATACGATGTGAAGTCCCTACAGAAATCGGACGGTGCGGACGCTGCGGGCGGCGCTATGCGCCGCTCGGTACCAGCACGGCGCGACCGGCGATCTGCCCCGCCTTGAGCCTGTCATAGACTTCAACAGCCTGCGTCAGCGGAAAGTCGGTCGTCTCCGCATGGATCCGACCCTCGCGCGCCATCGCGATCACCTCCATCAGTTCCACACGAGAGCCCCAGTAAGGAATGCTCATCGAAGTGCCGTAGGGTGTGCTGCCGTGATGGAAGTCGTGATGACCGCCGCCCAATCCGACGATGGTCCATACACTGTTGCGACCGAGCAGCCGTGCACCCAAGTCAACCGTCGGTTGCACCCCCACACAGTCGAGCACCAGACCAGCGCCGCGCGGGCCGGCGATATGCTGAATGCGGTCGGCGGCTTCATCGACGTTGCGATTGTTGATGATGTCGTCCGCGCCGAGCGCCTTCGCCTGCGCGAGCTTGCTGTCGTCCACGTCGGCCGCGACTATCCGCACCGGTGCGAGGACGCGCAGGAGCTGAATCGCCATGTGTCCCAAGCCTCCGACGCCCAGGACGACGGCCGTGCTGTCCGCGTTGAGATGCGGCAAGGCGCGCTTGATGGCGTGATACGGAGTCAGCGCGGCGTCGCTCAGCGGGGCGGCCTTGACCGGACTGAGATTCCCCAGAGGAACCAACAAGCGGGCCGCGGGAACCAACATGTACTCGGCCATCCCGCCGTCGAGACCGAGTCCGCCTCCGAAACCCTCGATCTCGGCCCAGTTCTCGCAGTAGTTCTCCATCGAGAGCTGGCACGCGTGACACCGGCCGCAACCCCAGGGACCATAGACGGCCACCGCGTCGCCTTCCTTGAAACCGGTGACGCCTTCTCCGAGTTCGGCGACCCAGCCGGCATTCTCATGGCCCAGCGTGAAGGGGGGCTTGAAACCGAGATCCTCCTCCATCACGTGCAAGTCCGAATGGCACACGCCCGCGCCGCCAATCCTGACAACGACCTGCCCGGGGCGGGGCGACGGCCTGGGGACGTCCTCGATTCGAGGTGGATGGCCTACACCGACGAATCTTACGGCTCGCATGGTGACCTGGCTCCTCTCTCCACATCCTCTCACCATCTCATTCCTGGTGAGCGTGCTGTCTTGTCCGACGCGATGACGCTGACCGATCCCAGCGTTTCAACCGTAGCAAGCGGTACGCCATACTCGACTCTCGGAGGTCGCTGAGAGCGTCCTCCTGAAGGCGCGGCCCGCCATTCACCGCGATGGGTATCGCGATCGGTGTTACGCAGAGGGACGCATGAGGTGGAGGATGCGATTGGGTCCGCGTCAGTGGTCCACGATTGGCTCGATCAACTTCGACAATCGGTCGATGGCGCTCAACGACGAAGCCACGCTCATGGTGCTGGACCCGACCGTTGGCGAGCAGATGAATCGCATTTTTCTCGACGATCTGCGATACGCCGAGGAGATTACCCCTGTCGTGTTCCGTCGACGCCCCTGGTTTCAGCGGCTCGCAGAGTGGGGATCCAACCTCATCACGCGCGTGTTGTGAGGAGGCGGCTCTCGATTTGCACGGCTCCTGAGTTCGGACGAAGCGGCTGACAACTGTCGAGGGAGGGATGTGCGCATGACCCGCTACAAGGTTGGATATCTCGTCGGCAGCCTCGCGGCCGCGTCGATCAATCGCCGGCTCGCGAAAGCGCTGGTCCGTCTGGCGCCAGCGGAGCTCGAGATGGCGGAGATTGCGTTCAAGGATCTGCCGCTCTACAGCTACGACTACGACGCGAACTATCCGCAGACCGCGGTGCAATTCAAGGATGCCATCGCCGCCGTTGATGCCGTACTTTTCGTCACTCCCGAATACAACCGCTCGATTCCGGGCGGGCTCAAGAACGCGATCGACTGGGCGAGCAGGCCGTATGGCAAGAACGCGTTCGCGAGAAAACCCTCGGCCGTCATCGGGACCTCACCGGGGAAGATCGGTACGGCGATAGCACAACAGCACCTGCGCAGCATCCTCGCATTCTGCAATTCGCCGCAGATGAACTCGGTCGAAGCCTACATTCAGTTCGAGCGCGGTCTGATCACAGAGGACGGCCGTGTCACCGACAACTCAACGGAGGAATTCCTGCGGAAATACATGGCGGAGTTTCATGGGTTCATTCAGCGCGTCTATACGGTTCTTCCACGCAGCCGGTAGACCCGACGCTTCGCAAGCGGCGCTCGCAAAGGAGCGCCATCATGAGCCCCCTCCGCTCGAGTCCTGGCCGTGAGCAGCCCCAGCGGGTGCTCGGTCGAACTCGGAGGCGCGGTCGCGCTACAATCTCGCGCATGCCCGCACGCGCGCCCGGCCTGGCTATCTGCCTCCTCATCCTCATCGCTGTGACGCCAGCCGTGCAGCAGCCCGAGCTGCAGCCCGGGGAGGTGCTGGTGCGGCTCGAGACGCCGCTGGGCGTGATCGATCTCGCCATCGATACGAAGCGTGCGCCGATCACGGCCGCGAACTTCCTGAAGTACGTGGACGGCGGGTTCTACGGCGGCGGCCGCTTCCATCGCGCGACGCGGCCCGACAACTACACGCCCGCGCCGCCGAACCGCCCGATGATGCAGGTCATCCAGGCCGGCATCAATCCCGAACGGCGCCGAGAGGCGTTCCCTTCGATTCCGCTCGAGCGCACCTCCGGCACCGGTCTCCGGCACGTCGTCGGCACGGTATCGATGGCCCGGTCGCCCGAAGCCGACTCCGCGCGTTCGGATTTCTTCATCTGCCTCGACGACCAGCCATCGCTCGACTTCGGCGGCCTGCGGTTCGAGGACGGACAGGGTGCGGCGGCGTTCGGCCGGGTCGTGGCCGGGATGGACGTGGTGCAGAGGATCCAGCGGCAGCCGGTGGAGAAGCAGGCGCTGACACCGCCGGTCCCGATCACGAAGGCCGCGCGCGTGAATCCCGCCGGCCGCTGAGCGGCGCCGGCCGTGCGAAGATGGCGGGATGAGCGCACCGATCCCCCCGTGGGAGCCGCTGTCAGAGGAGGTGCTCGCGGATCAGCGCCGTACCTACGACGAGCTGTCTTCTGGCACCGTCGCCGATTAGCTCCCGTCGGTCCCATACTGCTTCAATTTGCGATAGAGCGTGGCCGCTCCGATTCCGAGCTGCGCCGCCGCCTGTGTCCGATTGCCCCCGACGGCGCGCAAGACCGATCTGATGTAGTCGCGCTCAACATCCGCCAAGGGGCGCACGTCAGTGGCGACAACAGCATCGGGGACTGCGAGACCGACTTCCGCAGGGAGATCCTCGACGTCGACCCGGCTCCGGCGTGTGAGCACGACCGCTCGCTCGAGGGCGTTCTCCAGCTCTCGAACGTTTCCGGGCCATGGGTAGCGCAGAAGTTGGTGGGCTGCAGCCGGCGTGAAGCCGGTCACCGTTCGACCCGTTCGGCTCGCGGCGGCCACGACAAACGACCGCGCGAGCGGCAGGATGTCCTCGCGCCGTTCGCGCAGCGGGGGGATCTCGATCTCGACGACGCGAAGGCGATAGTACAGATCCTGCCGGAACCTGGCTCCACGGATTTCCTCCACCAGGTTGCGATTGGTCGCGGCGAGCACGCGCGCGTTTACGGCCCGGTTGCGATTCTCGCCGACGCGCCTGATCTGCCGTTCCTGCAGGGCGCGAAGCAGCTTCACTTGCATCGACGGCGGGACTTCCCCGATTTCGTCGAGCAAGATGGTTCCACTGTTCGCGGCCTCGAACAATCCCACACGATCTTGCGTTGCGCCCGTGAAGGACCCTCGCACGTGTCCGAACAACTCCGACTCCAGAAGGTTCTCGGGAACGGCCCCGCAGTTGATGGCCACGAACGGTCCTGCCGCGCGTGCGGATTCGTCGTGAATGAGCCGTGCGACGCGCTCCTTGCCCACGCCGCTCTCGCCGGTCAGGAGCACGGTCGAATCCACCTGGGCGACGCGCCGCGCCACATCGAGCACGCGCTCCATCGCCGGACTCTCGAGGATCAATCCCGAGGGATGGCTCCGTCCGCCCGGGCGCGTCTTCCGCCGCCCGGCGCGCAGGCCGCGCTCAACCTGCCTGAGCTCGCTCGTCACCTGCGACAGCGCGGCATCGAGAGATGCCTTTTCGTAGTACGGGAGGTGCGGCGCGATGGCGTCGCCCCAGTCCTCCCGAGTCCGTCCGACCAGGCGACAGCACGCGTCACCTTTGCCCCGACAGCGCTCCTCGAGACAGTAGATCTCGGTGTCGTACGCGCGCGACAGATAGCCGCTGGCGAAGCCCGTGAGTGTCCAGCACACCGGCTCGTCGGACGGACCGAGGTGCAGCAGGTGCTGCTCCGCTTCGTACGAGTCGCGCCAAATCGAGTCGCCGATCAGCTTTGGCCCTTCACGGGGGCCTGGGGACTCGACCCTCACGAGACCTTGGAGCGTATGGAGTCGCCCCCCGGCATGGCGCCACTCGTCCTCGCTATCCCACGGCAGCCCACTGCGCAGGTTCTCAGCCGTGCGCCAGCCATGTGCATAGCCAAAACGCGTCAGCACGGCACGGGCGCCGGAGGCGCCCAGCAACTCGATCAGCTCGCGGCGGAGGAGCCCCAACGCCACGGCGTCGAGGAGCAAGACTCGCTCGTTGGCAAAACGCAGAATCCCGCCGTCGGGGTCGAACTGGAGGAGCTCTTTGAGGTCGAGGTCGCTCGCTCGCATTGTCGCCTCTCAAAATGAGAGCCGATCCTATCAGAGCGATAGACTATTGAACGGCGCTGCCGTCTCGAGCCGTTGAACACACTGGTTCAGGCCGCTGGCAGCACCTTTGCGATGAAGGGCGGCGTGTGCCGCATTCGGCGGCAGATTGGAGAGCACATGAGCACCGAACGTTGGGAAATAGACAGCAGCCATTCCGGCATCCAGTTCACCGTGCGTCACCTCGTCATCGCCAAAGTCCGTGGTCAGTTCAGCCGTTGGACCGGAACGGTGACCGCCCCCCATGGCGACTTCGGCCGCGCGTCCCTGGATGTCGTCATCGACGCCGCCAGCATCGACACTGGCGTTGCCGACCGTGACGCGCACTTGCGCTCCGCCGACTTCTTCGACGTGGAGCGGTATCCGGAGATCACGTTCAAGTCCAGCGAAGTGTCGCGCGCGGCGAGCGACCGCCTCCGCGTGGCTGGAGCGTTGACGATCAAGGGCGTCGCGCGGGACGTGGTGCTCGACGTCGAGGTCCTCGGCCTCGCAAAGGACCCGTGGGGCAACGAGCGCGCCGCTTTCAGCGCGACGACGTCGATCGACCGTAGAGATTTCGGTCTGACCTGGAATCAGGTACTGGAGACCGGCGGAGTCATGGTCGGAGACCGCATCGACATCGCGATCGAGATCGAGGCGGTGCGGCAAGTGGCGACGAACGCCGCTTGACGAACAACCGCACGAATTGATCCGCGGTCAGGACGACCTTGACCGCAAAGTAAGCCAGGGAGGACGTCATGAAAGGGTTCGTAGGAGATATCGAAGACCTGACGGAACAGAACGCGGACTTCCGGCGCGTGCTGTACACCGGCAAGAAACTACAGCTTGTCGTGATGGCGCTCGAGCCAGGAGAAGACATTGGCGAGGAAGTACACTCCGACCGCGATCAGTTTTTCCGAATCGAGGAAGGCAAGGGCGAAGTCTCGATCGACGGCCACACGATGGACGTCAAGAGCGATTTCGGAATCCTCGTGCCAGCCGGGGCGCGCCACAACATCCGAAACACGGGCAAGAAGCCGCTCAAGCTGTACACGCTCTACGGGCCACCTGAGCACGAGGATGGCACAGTACATTCGACCAAGGCGGACGCCTTGCGAGCGACCGAACACTTCAGCGGGCAAACGACGGAGTAAGTGACGGGCAGACCGGAAAGAAAGCCGTAGATTTCAGGCGTCGCGCGGGAGCAGTCTGGAGAGGCTCTCTTCGCGCCAGCATGCCATCGCGGAGCGACGAAGGAGGCAGGCCGTGGTCGAGACGAAGACACCAGTCGAATGGTGCCACGGGATACCGCCTCCGACGTTTCGTTTGCCCGATGCGGCACATGTCGCCGCCGTCCACCTTCAAGTCAGCGACCTGGAGCGCTCCTTGTCGTACTACGAACACGTGCTCGGACTGCGCCCGCACGACGTCACCGACAGCTCGGCCACTCTCCGCACACATGACGACGAACGGCCTCTGGTGACGCTGCACACACGGCCCGGTATCAGCCGAGCGTGGCGCGGCGCCTTCGGCCTTTACCACTTCGCGATTCTCTTGCCTGAACGTGCTGCCCTGGGGCGGTTCGCGGCCCATCTGGCATCGCTCGACGAGCAGGTCGGAATGGCCGATCACCTGGTGAGCGAAGCGCTCTACCTCTGGGATCCTGATGGTCTGGGAATCGAGGTCTATGCGGACCGCCCTCGCGAGAGTTGGCAGCACAACGGCCGCGAACTCGCGATGGCAACGGATCCGTTGGACATCCAGGGCGTCGTTGCGGCCGGTCGCGGCGAGGCATGGACGGGCGCACCGGAGGGGACCACGATGGGCCACGTGCATCTGCACGTGGGCAGCCTGGAGCAGGCTGAGGCGTTCTATCACCGTGGGCTTGGCTTCGACAAAACAGTCTGGAGCTATCCCGGAGCGCTGTTCATGTCGGCTGGCGGTTATCATCACCATCTGGCGACGAACACCTGGTCACCTGGCCCCTCGCCCTCAGCCGATCAGGCGCGACTCCTCGAGTGGGAGCTGATGGTTCCCTCTGACGCCGACGTCGCGGCCGTGGCCCGGAGTCTACGGGACGCCGCATACAGCGCAGGGGAGGCCGGGAACGAAGTCACGGCGACGGATCCCTGGGGCACCCGTGTCCGCGTTCGACCGGAGCGCTGAAGAGGCAGGAGAGAGGCATGACCACCGGGCAGAAGAACATGGAGTTGATGGTAGATGAGTAGCCTTGGGCGAATCCTGTGCGCCATCGATCTCGAGAAGTCCAGCGAGAGGGCATTCGACCGCGCTCTGAATCTGGCCGTTCTGGGGAATGCCAAGCTGTTCATCCTGCACGCCACGCCGGCGACCGTTCCATTCTCGTGGCGCGCGGCTGAACGGCTCAAGTACCTGACCGAGCTTCGGGCACGTGCGGAAGCCGCAGGCGTGAAGGTTCGCGTCGAGCAGCAACACGGCGATCCCGCTCGCGTCATCGTTCTTCATGCAAACGCCAGAAAGGCCGACATCGTCATCCTGGGCTCCAACGGGCGTCGCGGCTGGCGGCGGCTCAGGGAAGGGTCGGTCGCCGAACGGGTTCTGCGACGGGCCGCCTGGCCCGTCCTGATTGTGCCCTGGGACGCGCGTCGAACGGGCGTGCTCGAGAAGAAACGCGCACGCACGTCCTCTAAGGGCTGACGCCTGGTCAGCGTCGGTATCGTCTCGTGGACGATGGGGGCAATGCCCAGCAGCGGAGCCTCAACGGACGTTGGCCGCGCGCTCTGGCTCACACCGCCACAGCGGCTGCCTCTTGGACTCGCGCGGAACGGCATCCACACGAGGTGAAACGAGCGCATGACTATCGCCGCAGCCGATCGCGAGCCATCCGGCGTTCGTCTCGGGCTCCGCGAGAATGTCGGGCAGTTCTCGCTGCTGGTCGTCGTCAATGCGTTCGTCGGCGCGATGGTCGGGATGGAGCGCAGCATCCTGCCGCTCCTCGCTGAGGAGGAGTTCCAGCTCGCCGCCCGGACGGCGATCCTGTCGTTCATCGTCGTCTTTGGTGTGACGAAGGCGATCACGAACTACGCGGCCGGACGATTCGCCGACCGCATCGGACGCAGACAGATTCTCATCGCCGGGTGGCTTGTGGCGTCCCCGGTGCCGTTCCTCCTGATGTGGGCTCCGACGTGGACGTGGGTGCTCGTCGCGAACGGGCTGCTCGGCATCAGCCAGGGGTTGACCTGGTCAACGACTGTGATCATGAAAATCGATCTCGTCGGGCCAGAGCGGCGCGGTCTGGCAATGGGCCTGAATGAGTTCGCCGGCTACATTGCAGTGGCGGGGGCGGCGCTGGCAACAGGTTGGGTGGCCGCGCGCTGGAGCTTGCGGCCAGAGCCGTTCTACCTGGGCGTCCTCTTTGCGATGTGCGGCCTGGGACTGTCGGTGCTTTTCGTCCGTGAGACCCGCTCGCACGTGAGCCTGGAGTCGCGCCTCCACATCGGCCCACAGGAGATACCGAAATCGATCTTCTGGCGAACGACGATCGCCGACCGCAACCTCTCCAGCATCAACCAGGCGGGACTCGTCAACAACCTGAACGACGGGATGGCGTGGGGACTCTTTCCGTTGTTTTTCGCCGCTGCGGGCTCGAGTCTGGAGCGCACGGCTGCGCTCACCGCCATTTACCCCGCGACCTGGGGACTCGTGCAGCTTGGGACGGGAGCCCTTTCCGATCGCATCGGCCGCAAATGGCTGATCGCGACAGGAATGTGGACGCAGGCCGCCGGGATCGGTGTCGTCGCGATGTCCGGGACCTTCTCCGCGTTCGCAGCCGGCGCCGCGGTGCTCGGTGTTGGAACGGCGATGGTGTATCCGACGCTCCTCGCCGGCATCGGAGACGTGGCCTCGCCAGCGTGGCGCGCATCGGCGATGGGCGTCTACCGCTTCTGGCGCGATCTGGGCTACGCGATCGGTGCCGTGATCGCGGGCGTGACTGCTGATCTGCTCGGCCTGGGCGGCGCGTTCTGGATCGTCGCGGGACTGACGTTCATCTCTGGTCTGAGCGTCGCGTCTCGCATGAAAGAGACCCTGCCGCCCGCGAGTCGGGGGCAGAAAAGAGTGTCGTAACACCAGTAGACGGCTCGAGCCGCAGGAGTGCGCGGCTGCCTACGCGCGTACAGCTGCGACGGTGCTCGGGCCGCCCGCGTCCTGATCGGGCAGATCGTGGTGTCATGTACGCTCATCGCGCGTTTCCGGTTCGCCTGCGAGATCAACGAACCCTGCGCTAGACGATATCGTGTCCTGCGGGGTCCACGAAACCTGTGACGGCACCAGACGAATCGCGTACGCTGCATCGCGCTTCCCTTGGAGAGCAGGACGGCGATCTGAATCGCGGCTCGGTGCCGATTGAAGTGATGGTGATCGAGATGGCGGAGATGAGGCGCAGCCGGCGCGTTCACTCGGTCGCTGCACATCTGAGATAATGACCGCGTGTCTCGTGGCCCGCCTTCGGCCTCGTGATAGCCCTTTTCGGTTTCCCGTCCGGAGGTAGCCGATGACAGGCCGCCGCGTCTGAACGGAAGTCGCATGCGGGAGGGACTGGAGTCGTCAGCCTGTCCGCGAAGATGAGTAAAACGAGGGTCGAAGCGTTCAGCGACGGGGTCTTGGCGATCATTATCACGATCATGGTCCTCGAGCTCCGCGTGCCGCACAGCACCGAGTGGTCGTCGCTTCGGCCCCTCTTCCCGGTGTTCTTGAGCTACGTCCTCAGCTTCGTGCACCTCGGGATCTACTGGAACAACCATCACCACATGCTCCACGTCACGAAGCGGGTGAATGGCCGCATCCTGTGGGCGAACCTCCACCTGCTGTTCTGGCTTTCGCTGATCCCGTTCGTCACCGGCTGGATGGGGGAGAACCATTTCGCCGCCGTTCCGACCGCTGCGTACGGCATCGTGCTGCTCGTGGCGGCGATCGCCTACTGGCTGCTCCAGCACGCGATTCTCGCGAGCGAAGGGCCGGGCTCGCTGCTGGCCGCGGCCGTGGGCCAGGATCGGAAGGGCAAGCTCTCGCCGCTGATCTATGCGATCGCGATCCTTGCAACGTCGATCCACCCGTGGATCTCGGGACTGCTGTACGCCACGGTTGCGCTCATCTGGCTCATCCCCGACCCGCGCATCGAGCGCGTTCTCAGCCGCGCGCCCGAGCGCTGACGCGCGGCCCGTTACGCCCGACTTCGGCAGGGGAAAGCCGTAATAGAGCGTGGCGAAGAGCAGCCAGGCCGCCACCGGCACGCCAAAGGCTATCACCAGCGGCCGGACCCGGTGATCACGCCCACGCAACCCCTGGATGGCCAGCCACGCGAGCGGCGCCGCGAACAGCAGGGTGCTGTCGATCCGATTGACGAAGGCGAATCCGGCCACCAACCCGAACCGTCGCAGGCTGCTGTCGGACACTGGTTCGCCGGTCAAGGCGCAGAAACGTACGAAGAACAGTGCCAGCAGCAGAATCGACGAACGCTTTCGAGCTGAGCAGCCAGAGAAACCCAATCGCTCCGCTCCAGAGATGCCGGGTGCTTCTGACGACGGTCAGGACGGCCGCCAGCGAGAATCCGTACGAGATCGCCAGCGAGGTGAAAAAGAACTCGCCCGTGACCGCGTGGGCCGGAATCATGATCAGGAACCAGAGCGGATGCGTGAAGGCTTGCACTCTCTCGCCCGGGTTGAACACCGGGCCGTAGCCGTGCAGCACATTCCAGACCGCACGAAACGTAATGTACGCGTCGTCGCCGAGCCAGGCGTTCGCCAGGAACACGTAGGTGAATGCGGCCGTCAGGCACGCGACGATGATGCGGGGGTATCGATGCAGGGACGGCGACGTGCCGCCGGACAATGGTACGGGGTGAAGGGCGGGAATCACGGAAAGACGATGGAATATTAACCCCGTTCTCGGTCAGCTCATGCCGTTCTCAGACCCCGTCAGCCCTTCCCCACGAGCGCGCTGCCGGTCTCCGGCCGATTATCGCCAAACTGGCGGGAAATGCCCAAGAGAAATGACCGGGATCGATCCGTCGGCGGACGACCGATGGCGGACGGCGGCAGCGAAGCCCCCTCACTGCATCCCGACCTTCGCCGTGAAGTGCGGCAGCGCTCGCGGCCGCGGACGCGATCCGATACCCTCACGGCTGTGGAACTCTCATCTGTTGACAGCGGCGGTCGCCTCGCTCACCTCGCGCAGACACGCTTCATCCGTCAGATCGAGCCGGAGCGGCGTCAGCGACACCAGCCCCTGTTCGACAGCCCATCGATCCGTCCCCTCGTCGGCAGGATCCAGCGCCTTCACCGTGAACCAGAAATGCTGCCGCCCGAGCGGATCCTTGCCGGGAACGACCCAGCCGTCGTATTGCCTCACCGAGACGCGCGTCCAGGCCATCCCGCTCGGCTGCGGCGGGAAATTGATGTTCACGAGACGAAGCGATTTATCAGGCAGCACCATTTCGAGCGCACGCTCGACGAACGGTTCGAGCGCATCGAACTTCGGCTCATCGTCGACAACCGATGTGCTGAATGCGATCCCCCGGCAGCCGAGCAGCACACTCTGGCGGGCCGCGGCAACCGTTCCTGAATGCCAGATTCCATTGCCGAGGTTCGGCCCCAGGTTGATCCCGGAGAGCACGACATCGGATCGCTCCCACAGGTGCGTTCCCAGTGCCACGCAGTCCGATGGCGTGCCGTTGACACGGTAGGCCTCGAAACCCTCGATCGGGGTCTTACGATACGAGAGCGGCCGCGTCGAGGTAATGGCCGCGCTCATCGAAGATTGCTCCACGTCGGGCGCCATGACGCGCACCTTGCCGAATCGGGCTGCGACCCTGGCCAGCGCCAGAATCCCCGGACTGTAGATGCCGTCGTCATTCGTGATCAGAATGTGCATAGAAGCTGGGATGTCATGCAGGAGCCGCGCTACGGATGAGAATACTGGTCGTTCATAACCCAAGCGCCGGGCACGACGAACTGTCGCGCGAGGCCCTGACGAGCACGCTGCAACGCGCAGGCCACGACGTGACGTGGTTCGAGCGGGAGGCGGGAAACCTCGCGTCGATACTGCGGAGTCCCTACGATACTGTCGTGGTCGCCGGCGGCGACGGCAGCGTCGCCGCGGTCGCACGTGCGCTCGCCGGTCGCGAGCTGCCGATAGCCATCCTGCCGGCGGGAACCGCCAACAACCTGGCGCGGACCCTCGGAGCCACCGCCGACAACCTGGTCGAATGTCTCGAAGACGGTCGTATCGTGTCGTTCGACCTTGGGATGATGGAAGGGTCTGCCGGAACCCGGCTGTTTCTCGAGGGCGTCGGCCGCGGTCCCTTCGCCGACACCGTAGCGCTCTTCGAGCTAATGAAGGATCAGCGTGAGCACACCGACCGGGAGGAGGAGCTCGCCGCCGATCTTCAGGTCCTTCGGGACTCGGTGCTGAGCAGCACCGCCTGCCACGCCTCGATCGAGCGCGACAACGAAGAGACCACGGGAGACTTCGTGATGATCGAGATCACGAACTTCGGTGTGATTGGGCCAAATCTGCTGCTGTCCCCCGATGCCGTGCCGTTCGATGGGCTGCTCGACGTGTTTCTCGTACAGGCAGACGAGCGGGAGAAGCTGCTGAGCGTCATCTGCCGACAAGCCAATTCGCCCCCGGCGTCCGCCTTTCCGATCCGCCGCGCGCGCCGAATTCGCTTCCGCGCCCCCGCGGGCGAGCGCCTCCATGTCGACGGCGAGACCCTGGACCACGACGGGCCTGTAGACATTCGGCTCTCGCTCCTTCCAGGAGCACTCCGGTTCTACGCTCCACGCTCAAAAGAGGACACCTCGCTGGGTGTCCGATCCTGACCTGCCCGGCACCATCAGCACGACGCGGGCCAAGGTCGGCGTCCGCGAGGCGAACGCGGCTTCGGAGGACCTGCATGCGCTCGACCACCAGGTGTACGCGCAGCTGCAGCTCCCGCGCGACGAAGCGGCAAAGAAGCTGCTCGAATCGATATACTCCATCGCCATGCGCACCCTCTTTCGCATTGCGTCCGTTTCTCTGCTGATCACCGCGCACGCTGCCGGCGCCGCGGCCGACACGTATCCGCGCCAACCGGGCGTGGATGCCGTCCACTACGTGTTCCGCCTGCGCCTGGGCGACGGCTCGAACGAGATCGCCGGCGAAGCCACGGCGACGGTTCGGATCACGGCGCCCGGTGTGCAGGCGCTGTACCTGGACCTGACGTCACCGCAGGAGGGCAAGGGGATGACCGTCAGCGGCGTGACCGTCGCCGGAAAGCCCGTGCAGCATTCGCACGAGCGGAACCGCCTTCGCATTCCGCTCGCCTCACCGGTGCCGGGCAGCGAGGTGGCCGTGAGCGTGACCTATTCAGGGATTCCAGCCGGAGGCCTCCGGCTCATCGACAACATCCACGGCGCCCGCTCGATGTTCAGCGAAAACTGGCCGAACAACGCGCGCCACTGGCTGCCGGCCATCGATCACCCGTACGACAAGGCGACGGGCGAGTTCATTGTCACGGCGCCCTCGTATTACCAGGTCGTGGCCAACGGGCTGCTGGTCTCCGAGATCGATCGTCCGGATGGCGAGCGGACAACACACTGGCGGCAATCCGTACCGATTGCCTCGTGGCTGTTCGCGCTGGGTGTGGCGCGCTTCTCGGTACATCACTATGCCGTGGTCCGCGGCATTCCGCAGCAGGTCTGGTCGTTCCCGGAGGATCGGGAAACGGCGTCGGGCGTGTTCGAGTTCACCGGACGGCGCGCGTTCGAGTTCTTCAGCGACTGGATCGGTCCGTATCCGTACGAGAAGCTCGCCCATGTCCAGGCTGCCGGGCTCGGCGGAGGCACCGAGCATGCCTCGGCGATCTTTTACGGCGAGAACGGCGTCGCGGCCGGCCGCGCTCCCGTCGTCCACGAAGTGGCGCACCAGTGGTGGGGGAACGCCGTCACCGAGCGGGATTGGGACGACGTGTGGCTGAGCGAGGGCTTTGCGACCTACTTCACACATCTCTTCACGGAGCAGTTCAGCGGCCGCGAGGCCTTCGTCCGCGGCCTGCGGAACGACGTCAACACCATTCTCCAGGCGCAGTTGAAGCTGCCGGAGCAGGCGGTGATCCACCGGAACATCGACGACATGCGCGGCGTGCTCAACCGGTTCGTGTATCAGAAAGGCGGGTGGGTGCTGCACATGCTGCGCGGCACGATCGGCACCGACGCATTCTGGGAGGGCATCCGCGAGTATTACCGGCGCCACCGCGACTCGACTGCGTCGACGAGCGACCTGCGGCAGGTCATGGAACGCGTGTCGGGCATGGACCTCCGGTGGTTCTTCGACCAGTGGCTGACGCGGCCAGGCATGCCGAAGCTGGCCGGCACCTGGGGGTACGACCGCGCCGCTGGACGGATTGACGTCGAGATCGCGCAGACACAGTCCGGGGCGCCCTACCGGCTTCCGCTCGACGTAGGGGTTAGCCTCGCCACGGGCGCCTCGCGGGCACATCGAGTGGAGATGACCGGCGCCCGGGGCACCTTCACGATACCCGTGGAGGCCGAACCGGCGTCGGTATCGCTCGATCCCAACACCTGGCTGCTGCTCGAAAGCGCGGAGCTGAAGCGACGGTGACCCTGCAGCCTGTCCCTGACGCCGGTGCGTGGTCCCCGGGAGCGAATCGCGTCGCTCGTCACCATTGTGGGTATAGCGGGATAATACACAGTCGGGGGCGCGTCGGTGATCGCATACTGCACCTACTGCTCCGGCCGCAAGGACAGGGCTCCGGAACTCCTCCCGGCCATCGCGCGATACCAGAGCCGGCGCATTCTCGACGTGGCCGAACGGGCCGTGCGGGACGGCGCATCGTTCATCATCCTGTCAGGCGAATTCGGGCTCCTGCATCGAGAGGACCTGATTCCCTTCTACGACCATCTGCTCCAGCCTTACGAGGTGCCTGCGCTCATCGGTCGTGTCGCCGGGCAATTGCGCAGGACGGGTGTGCAGGCGCTCTCGTACTTCACCGAATCACTCTCCCGTCCAGAGCTCGCGCCATACTGCGACACCATCGTCGGGGCCGCCAGAGCGGCCGGCGTTCCGCTCGAGATTCACATCCTTCGACGTGCGGCCACGAGCGGCTGAGGCACGAATGCCCAGCTTGCATCGGCCGTCTGTTTCGAACGATAGTGATCCTCTGTCGCGCGATTCGCGCGACATCTTCTTCTGCTGTCGTAGGAGGGTTCAATGGCAAAAGCAGCGAAGGCCGTGCCCGAGGGTTATCACACGATTACGCCGAGCCTGACGTTGGACGACGCCGCGGCGACGATTGAGTGGTACAAGAAGGCGCTCGGCGCAGAGGAACTGAGCCGCAGCGTTGGCCCCGAGGGGAAGGTCATGCATGCGGAGCTCAAGATCGGGGATTCGCGTTTCATGATGAACGACGTGATGATGGGCGCGAAGGGGCCGAAGGACTTTGGCGGATCGCCAGCATCGTTGTGGCTGTACGTGACCGACTGCGACGCCCTGTTCAACCGGGCCGTGAGCGCGGGCGCGGAAGTGCGTATGCCGCTGGCCGATCAGTTCTGGGGCGACCGGGGCGGCGCCATCGCGGATCCAGCGGGGTACACGTGGTGGATCTCCACGCGCAAGGAAGATTTGACGCGGGAGGAATTGAATCAGCGCGCGGCGGACTTCTTCAAGCAGATGGCGTAGCGGATGCGGTGGCCGTCACTCTGATTTTCCGCCGGCGGTTGGCGAGCGGCTGGCTTTCCGTACGGCTCGGGCGGCGCGCGCCTTCTCGATGACGTTCTGCGAAGGCTTCGCCCGTCCCCGCGCCTGCGCCTGATTCCTCCGCTCGCGCGCCATTTCGTCCGGCGTGAGCCGGCCGCGCTGAACGTAATTGTCCTTGTTCACTTTGTTGATTCTGCTCATGATCGGGATCCGTACTCCGCGATTCACTTGAGTTGAGATGAACGCGGGTCCTGGCGCCCGGCAGCCCCACCCGTCCTCGGCGCCAAAAGCACTTGTCACGCGTGTGGCGCCTGCGCGGCGGGCGGGGCGGCCCCGCCGTGCGCCACCCGCGTCGTATGCTCAACTCAAGTGAATCAGAGGGAAGTCGAACGCCTCTTCTGATGTCGCTTCAGCTCGCCGTGCGCCACACGGCCAGCAACTCTTTGACCAGTTTGGCGGCCACGAGCGCGGTGAGATCCGAGACGTCCACGGCAGGATTGAATTCGACGATGTCGGCGCCGACCAGGCTCGCGTCGAGGCTGTCCAGCAGGCCCAGCACGTCGCGCACGCTGAGGCCGCCAGGTTCGCGATGCGACACCCCTGGCGCGAACGCCGGATCGATGCCATCGAGGTCGATCGATACGTAGACCGGCCCTGTCATGCCGTGGGGCCGCGCGCCAGCGGCCCACGCACGCATGTCGATCTGCTCCACGCCGAACCGGCGTGCCTGATCGCGCTGATGGCCGGTCATCGTACGGATGCCCACCTGGATCAGGCGCCGCGCGAGCCCCGCTTCCATGATGCGGGCGAACGGACACGCGTGCGAAAAACGGTCGCCCCCGAACTCGTCGTACAGGTCGGGATGCGCGTCCACGTGAAGAATGGTCAGGCTGCTTCGGTCGGTGCCGAGTCCGCGGACGATCGGGTACGTGATCGAATGGTCGCCGCCCAGTGCGATGAAGGGCCGGCCGGCGAGCGCGGCAATGGCGGCCTCGATCTGCGTACGGGCCGCGTCGGCTCCGGGCAGATCGAGATCGCCCAGATCCTCGAACCCGTCGTCGCAGACGACCTCGACGATCCGCTCGGCCCAGTTGTTGCCAGCTGGGGACCGGAGGGCTTCGCGGATGCGCGGCGGCGCCAGCGCCGCACCGCGACGGTACGAGGAGGCGGCGTCGAAGGGCACGCCGAGGAGGACGGGAGGACTCGACATCACGGTGTTCGCGTTCCACGCCTCCGCCACCGAGGTTCGCGTTGGAGGTCAGTCACTCGGCGCGCAGGGCGATTGCGGGATCGATGCGCAGCGCCCGGCGCATGGGCAGCCAGTGAGCGACGAGCGCGACGGCGGTCAGGAGCGCGGCGGCGGACGCGAAGGTCAGCGGATCGACCGGGCTCACTCCGTAGACGAGCGCGCCGAGGTACGGCGCGGCGACGAGCGCGGCGGCAAGGCCGACGACAACGCCGAATCCCACGAGCCGTAGACCGCTCGACAGCACGAGCCGCAGAACGTCGCTGTTTCGCGCGCCCAGGGCGACGCGGACGGCGACCTCGCGCGTCCGTTGGGCAACGCCGTACGCGATGACCCCGTAGAGGCCGAGCGCCGCGAGCAGCACGGCCACGAATGCGAATCCGCCGAGCAATCGCATGACGAAACGCTGCGGCGCCGAGGACGCCGCGACGAGGGACGAGACGGTCGCGACGGCGTAAACGGGAACGGCGGGGTCGAGCTCGCGGAGCACAGCGCGTGCCGGTGCGGCGAGCTTCTCCGCGTCCGCCGTCGACGACTTGAGCACCGCTGTCAGGAACGAGTCGGTGATCTGCGTCTGCGGGTTGTACATCGCGGGCGCCGGCGGTGTGGTCAGGTCGTCGTGCTCCACGTCGCCCACCACGCCAACGACCGTCCGCCATGGGCCGCCGTCCGATGCGCCGACCCGGACCTGGGCTCCAATGGGGTTGTCGTTCCCGAAGACGGCGCGCGCCGTCGACTCCGAGATCAGCAGCACCGGTTGGCTGGTGGCCGTGTCGGCCTCGGTGAACGAACGGCCGGCGCGCAGCGGGATGTTCATGAGCCGTAGATAGCTGCTGGTGACCCCGTAACGCTCGATGCAGGGATCCTCGGAGGGGTTCGCCTTCATCCGGCCCTGCGTGTGGAAGCCCCGGCAATCCCTGTCGCCGCCGAAGGGAATCTGACCAGCCAGCGCCGCGTCCTCGACGCCGGGAATCGCGCGCAGTCTCTCGAGGACTCGATCCTGAAAGGCGACGACGGCAGGATCTTCCGCGTAGGCCTTTCCGACGAGCGAGAACTGGAGCGAGAGGATCCGGGCGGCGTCGAACCCAGGAACGGTGTTCGTCAGGGCGGCGACCGTGCGCAGCATCAGCCCCGCCGCGGTGAGCAGCGTCAGTGCGAGGGCCAGGTCGGCGACGACAAGGATGGCCTGGGCGCGCGACGTGCCGCCCACGCTGCCGCGTGAATCGACGGCGAGCGTCTGCTGCGCGCCGGCGGCCCCGCCGCGCCACGCGGGGACCATCCCGAAGAACAGGCTCGTGAGGACCGTCAGCACGGCGGTGAAGGCCAGCACGCGGCCATCGACGGCGACCTGGTCCAGCCGCGGCACCGTAACCGGCGCAAGAGCGGCCAGCCCGTGGACGGCCGTCGCGGCGAGCGCAACGCCGGCGATGGCGCCGCCGAGGCTGAGCATCAAGCTTTCGGTGAGAAGTTGGCGGACGATCCGTCCGCGCCCGGCGCCGAGCGCCGCACGCAGCGCCAGCTCACGCTGCCGCGTGACCGCGCGTGCCAGCAACAGGTTTGCGACGTTGGCGCAGGCGATGAGCAGGACGAAGCCCACCGCGGCGAGCAGCACGTACAGCGGCATCTGCACCGGTCCGGTCAGCGCCTCGCGCAGGGGCACGACAGCGATGCTCCCGTTGTCGAACTGGTCGGGAAACTCCTGGCGCATCTGCTCGCGAATCGTGTTCATCTCAACCGTCGCGTCTGCGAGGGTCACGGTGGGCCTCAGCCTGCCGAACCCGCGCAGGTGGCGGCAGCTGTAGCACGAGGAGTCCCCGTTCCGGTCGTACCCGATCGGCGCCCAGAGCTCCGCTCGCAGGTTGAAGAATCGCTCGGCGCTGAGCGGCTCGAACGTCGCCGGCATGACGCCGATCACCCGGTACTCGCGATCGTTCATCGTCAAGGTCCGTCCGACGATGGACGGATCGGCGCCGAACCGCCGACGCCAGAGCGCATCGCTCAACAGCAACACCCGCCACTGGTCGGGCCGATCGTCATCTGCCGTGAATGGCCGGCCGATGGAGGGTCGGACGCCGAGCATCTCGAAGTAGTTCCAGCTCACGCGGACGGCGGGCACCCGTTCGGCTTCTCCGCTGGTCACCAGCGTCGGCACCCAGGAGCGCATCATCGCGAAGCTCTCGAACGTGCGGCTGCGCTGCCGCCAGTCGAGAACGGTGGCAAAGCCGACATTAGCGGAGTACCCGTCGGGCGCGCGGTCGCCGACCGTGACCAGCCGATCGGGATCGCGGTATGGCAGCGGACGCAGCAGCACCGCGTCGACCATCGTGAAGATCGCGGTGTTGGCGCCGATGCCGAGACCGAGCGTCAGCAACGCTGCCAGGGTGAAGCCCGGCGCCCGGCGCAACATCCGGAAGCCGTAGCGCAAGTCCTGCCCGAGCGTCTCGAGAAATGGCAGGCCGGCCTGATCGCGCCAGGCATCGGATATCTGTGCCTCGCCGCCGAGGTCGATCCGTGCCGCCCGGCGCGCCGCGGCGGGATCGAGCCCGCCCGCGCGGTGATGCGCCTCCAGCATGTCCTTGTGAAACTCGAGCTCTGCCGACAGGTCGCGGTTCCTGCGGCCGAACCCGAGCGCGCCGGCGGTTCTCGTCACGAGTTCCCGGACCGTCATGGGACCTCCTCGCCTGGCGGCACGCCGGCCAGCAGGCGCGCCATGATGACGGCCATGCGCTGCCAGTCGTCGGCCTCCCGCCGCAGCTGCTTCCGTCCCGTCCGTGTCAGCGCGTAATAGCGCGCGCGCCGGTTGTTCTCGGTCGTCGCCCATTGCGAGGCAATCCAGCCGCGCTGTTCGAGCCGCAGCAGAGCCGGATAGAGCGTCCCCTGGTTCAACTGGAGGACGTCGTCGGACATCTGCCGGAGACGCTGGGCAATGCCGTACCCGTGCATGGACCCCATCGAGTCCAGCGTCTTCAGGACCATGAGGTCGAGGGTGCCCTGGAGGACGTCGGTCTTCTGGCTTCGCCCGGTCATGTTGAATGCCAACATGAGCATATGCCTCGCTCATGTTGGATGTCAACAGAAGTGGCGTTGAGCGGGAAGATGTCGTCGATTTGATGGCGCTCATGCGGCTGGTCAACTCGAACCCAGCCGAACCGCGATCATTTTCGAGCGATGAAATACTGCGAACGCGCGCGGGGGGCGAGACCTCGCCGAAGCCTTGGCGGAGGCGGGCCATCGCGGAAGAGCCGATTTCCGGGGGCCGACCTCTGACCGACGTTGACCCCGTTGCCCGCCGCGGGTCAGTTGGGGCAACTGAATTGACTGCTCAGATACGTTTCGACGTTGCCGCCGTCGATGGCGGTCAGCAGATTCGCTGCGGCGGTGAGATGCTGCTGCCGGAGCACCGCGAGTTCGCTCAGTAATTGAGAGGAGTCCCCGACGTTCACCAGATACCCGTCCCCGTCGGGAAAAGCCAGCCAGTCATTGCCGGGGAATGTGACGCCCGCGGCCGACGTCATAGGCTTGCCGTTGACCTTGAGCGGCGAGTAGGTCGCCCGCGTGTCGGTGCTCGCAGCCTCGGACAGGCCGGAGATGAACCGGTGCTTGCTGACGGCCGGTTGCAGGAACAGCATCGAGTTGTTCGTCGATGAACCTTCGAAATCGATCTGCGTGAAACCGGCGAATTGGCCGCTCCACAGCGCCTCGTCGATCGTACCCAGGTGGTCGAAGAACGCGCGCGCGTCACCGCCAGTCAACAGTCCGGCGAAGGTCACGACCGCATAGTTCAGGAAGAACGCGTAAGCTTTCTTGTTGTCGGTGCTGAAATGTACAGTAGCGCCCTGGTTCAAGACATATCCAAGCGCGTTGTCGAGCACATCGACGTCCGCCTCGCTCACACCGTCCGGTCCGGAGTCCTGAATCGTGAACACGAACGATGGACTGGTTGCGCCTTCGAACCCACCGGCCGCGACGACGAAGCGCGTGTTCGCCGCCGTTACCGAACTGATGGCTCCATGGATCGTGAGCACATCGATCACGTTGTCGACGACGCCGCACTCCTCGAGCAGCCGCTGGCTCCAGCGTTCCAGATTCGCGTAGCCTATGCCGCGGATCCTGGCGAGGTTATCTTCGCCGACAATATCTCTGTTCGGAACCGGCTCTGCGGAAATATAGGTGGTGCCGGAGGCGGTGGGAGCCGATATCAGCAGGGCCGAAATGAGCAGCCAGCTGACTATCCGGTTCCTCGCGCAATGCGGTTCTACACCGATCGGCAGCAACATGATCTTTCACCTCGTAAGAACTCGAGACTCAGCACTCAGCACTCAACTCAGCACTCAACTCAGCACTCAACTCAGCACTCAGAACTCAAAACTCAGAACTACCAGAAGCCAATAATGGCGCCGACGATGCTACTCCAGAACGAGCCCTGGTCCGCCGATTTTTTGCAGCTGGAGAGCACCTTGCAAAGTGGGCGCATCCCGTGCTTCGAGGAGTGAACGACATGATGGCAAAGCCTCTGACAGCGGAGCTCATCGGCACCTTCTGGCTGGTGTTTGGCGGGTGCGGCAGTGCCGTGCTGACGGCCGCATTTCCCGACGTCGGAATCGGCCTGCTCGGCGTTGCCTTCGCGTTCGGCCTGACGCTGCTGACGATGGCCTACGCCATCGGGCATATCTCCGGCTGTCACCTGAATCCGGCAGTGTCGATCGGCCTTGCGGTCGCCGCCGTTTCCGGTCGTCGCAGGTCCTTCCATATGTCGTGGCGCAGGTCCTGGGCGGCGTTCTCGCGGCGCTGGTCCTCTACGCGATCGCGAGCGGCCGTCCGGGATTCACGCTCGAGGGCGGGCTCGCGGCGAACGGCTACGGCGCGCACTCTCCAGGCGGCTACTCGCTACAGGCAGGGCTGCTGGCCGAAATCGTCCTGACGATGATGTTCCTCTTCGTCATTCTTGGCGCGACCGACGATCGCAGCCCGCGCGGGTTCGCCCCTATCGCCATCGGCCTCGGGCTGACGCTGATCCACCTGATCGGTATCCCGGTCACCAACCTCTCGGTGAATCCGGCGCGGAGCACGGGACCGGCGGTGATCGTCGGCGGTTGGGCGCTGGCGCAGTTGTGGATGTTCTGGGTCGCTCCCATCGCGGGGGCGGTGCTCGGCGCCGTGATCTACGGATGGGTAGGCCGTCCGCTGCCAAGCGAGCGGGTCGAGCCAGGCCTGCGGCCGACGC